>CAWJBS010000075.1:0-177016 GCA_963840845.1 Bryobacterales bacterium | reverse complement strand
CGCGCCCGTCCCCGGCGCCATGCTCCGAAAGACTGCCGTCGAGCGCAAAGGCGGCGACCGCCCAGTCGGGGTTCGCGACGCGTTCGGCAAGCGGCAGCGGCCCGCAACACAGCATGTAATAGTCGTAGAAATAGCGCCGTTCATTGCCCATCACTGCCTGACGGTGGATCCTCAGGAAATTGAGGCGGAAGCGCCGGTAAGTGTGCTCTTCCACCATCATGCGAATACGGATGATCTTGACGATCGGTTTGCCGGTCGGCGCCATCCCCAAGGCGGCGACCGGATCGACCTTGTACACGTTGATGATGTCGACGAGGGCTTGATATTCCACCCAGTAAACGGCGGGCGCGTTCGCGACCCTGCCGACCGCTTCGCGAAGCCAGCCGGCCGCCGGATGCAATGCAACCTTCAAGAGCGACGAGCCGCTCGAGACCAGGTGCAGCGGCTTGCCGCGGCTGCCGAGTTGCGGGTCGAGCTTGAGCGCGCGATCGAGCACTGCGATCGAAAGCGGCGCGCCGAGACTATGGCCGTCGAACACGATTTCGTCCGCGTCGGTATCCTGGACGAGACGCACAAGCTCAAGCGCCAGACGATCGAGCCGCGTCTCGACTTCCGGGCGCAGCCGATGGACGAGGTCGCGCGCGAAATACCAATCGTCGAGCGCGTAGCGGATGTGCATCATGCGGCCGAAGGAAAAGCGCAGGCCGACGAAAATCGCGAGCCAAATTAGCGGCGCAAGCACGGCGGGATACGGCAGCCCGGTGTGACCGGCCACGTATCGCGTCACGCCAATCGCCAACCACGTCATGCCGAGGATGTAGACCAAGGGAGAAAGAAAGAAACCGCCGTAGCGCCAAGCCAGGACGAAATACTTCACGACCGTTCCGGTCAGGATGAATTCCATGAGGGCGGCGATGCCGAGCGGGAACCGCAGCCAATCGCTTTCGGCCGCGTCCGCGACGATGAAATCGTCCCAGCGGAACTGATGAAAATCGGTGACGACCCGCCAGTTCGGCCCCCAAGTCTCGACCGACCAGTTCGCCACCGCGCCGTCAGGCGCAAGGCTAAGCGCCGATACTTGGGCCTCGACGTTCCAGGCTTTGCGATAGCGCGCCATTTCACGGATAAAACGACGATGCTGGTGTTCCGGCCCGACCGGCTCGTAGCCTGTCATCTGCACGAAGCAACGTTTGCGCACCAGCGCGTTGGGCATCGCGGGACCTCTCGGCGGGTTCATTAGGTAATATGGCCCGGCCGATCAAGCGGCGCCCGGATGCGCCGCCACCGGACCGGCCGCGATAAGCTCTTGGGCACAGGACCGAATCGGCGTTATCCGGCACCGACCTAGCACGATACCGGATAGGGCCGCCGCCGTTGAACTTCGCAGCATCCTTCGCTATACGGGGCGTTCACAATTGAGGGGCCCGACGAAACGGGCTTGCTCGCGCCGGGCTGGGCCGGCGCTCATTCCTCTAAAGACCTAAAGAGCACGCCCGATGTCCACCACGTTCGATAAAGTGGCTGAAATCATTGCGGAAACTTGCGATATCCCGCGTGAAAATATCAAGCCCGAAAGTCACGCCATTAACGACCTCGAAATCGACAGCCTCGATTTCCTCGACATTGCTTTCGCCATCGACAAGGCCTTCGGTATCAAGCTGCCGCTCGAGCAGTGGACTCAGGAAGTCAACGACGGCAAGGCGACGACCGACCAGTACTTCGTGTTGAAGAACCTGTGCGAGCGCATCGACGAGCTGATCGCTGCCAAAGGCGCCTGAGGCGCCGGGGATGCGGCTTGAATATTTTCAGATGGTGGATCGCTTCGTCGAGGTGAACGCCGGCGAACGCGTCGCGCGAGCCATCTGCACCGTGCCGAAAGAGAGTACCGTTTTCGAGGGTCACTTTCCCGGCTATCCGCTGATGCCCGGCGTGCTCTTGATCGAATGCATGGCGCAGACGACCGGCTGGCTGGTGAGCGCGCTCACGGGCTTCACGGGCCTGCCGGCGCTCGCCGGCGTCAAGGAAGCCAAGATCCGCGCCGCCGTATTCCCGGGCGACGTACTCGAAGTCGAAGGCAGGGTTGTGCACGAAGGATCCGGTTACGCCATTGGCGAGGCCAAAATACGCTGCAAGGGCGCCGCGATCTGCGATGCCCAGCTGACCTATCGCATCATTCCCTATCCGAGCCCGGAATTGCGCGCCGGGCTCTGGGAGTGGGCGGAACGGATCAACTTCCCGGCGAAGGAGTTTGCGAAGTGACCGAGCGCCGCGAGGTGTGGATCACCGGCGTCGGTCTGCTGACTTGCCTCGGCGAGGGCCTGGACGCCGCCTGGACGCATCTCGAGCACGGCGATCCGCCGTCCTACGACGACAAGAGCTTTGCGCCCTACATCGTGCATCAGCTTAAGCCGATGAGTTACGACAAGCAGATCCCGAAAAAGAGCGATCAGCGCCAGATGGAGACCTGGCAGCGGGTCGGCGTTTATTCCGCCGGTATGGCGCTGACCGACGCCGGGATCGCCGGCAACAGCGAAATCCTCGACCACACCGATATGATCGTCGCCGCCGGTGGCGGCGAGCGCGACGTTGCGGTCGACACCGCGATCTTGGCCGGCGTGCGCAAGACCAACACGCCCGGCGCCTTTCTCAACGAACGGCTGATGAGCGATCTGCGGCCGACTTTGTTTCTCGCGCAGCTGCCCAATCTGCTCGCCGGGAATATCTCGCTGGTCCATGGCATCGTCGGCTCCTCGCGCACCTTCATGGGCGAGGAACCGGCCGGCGTCGACGCGGTGCGCGTCGCCCAGGCCCGCATCGCCGCCGGACAAAGCGAGCTGACGCTGGTCGGCGGCGCCTATAACGGCACGCGCTGGGACGTATTATTGGCGTTCGAGCTCGGCGGCGTCGTGCTCAAGGACAAATTCGCGCCGGTCTGGGATCGCGGCCCCGACGGCGGCATCGCTTTCGCCACCATGGGCGCCTTTCTGGTGCTGGAAAGCTCCGATCACGCCAAAGCCCGCGGGGCGCGCCCCCGGGCCCGGATTTCCAAGGTCTTTTCCGACCGGAACCCGCGCAAACCGGGCGAAACCGAAGCCTCCTTGCGCCGGCACTGGGATGCGGTGGCGCCGCAAATCGACCGGACGCACGCGGCCGTCATCTCCGGCGCCGCCGGCCTCGAGCCGGCGACTTCGGCCGAGCGTCATGTTCTAGCGGACATCGGTCTTCCGGTCCGCAACACCGGTACGTATATCGGGCATGGAGTCGATACCCAGTTCATGGCCAATCTGGGCATCGGCTGCGCGGCGATCGAGCACGGCAAGTTGTTCGCCCCGACGGGGACGGGAGATACCGGCGAAAGCCCCTCGGAGCTGTCTCAAGTCGTCGTGACCAGCGTTGGCAATTGGCGCGGCGAAGGCCTTGCGCTCCTCGAACGGGTGAATGGAGGGAAACAGTCATGACATCGGCACGTCCCACCGCCAGCGCGCATCGCGACCGAGCCGGGCGCCCCGTGATTGCGGTCACCGGGATGGGCGTCGTCACGTCGCTCGGCGTCGGCAAAGCCGACAACTGGGCGAAACTGACCGCCGGCCAATCCGGCATCCGCCGCATTTCGCGTTTCCCGCTTGATTCATTGCGGACCACGATCGCCGGCACGGTCGACGACGTCTACAAGGACTATATGCCGCCCGCCGAGCTCTCCGAGCGCATCGCGCTGCTGGCCGGCGACGAGGCGGTCGCCCAATCGGGCATCGGCAGCAAAGGCCGCTTTCCCGGTCCGCTGTTTCTGGCTTTGCCGCCGCTCGAAATCGAGTGGCACTACCGCATTCAGATGGCCGAGAAGGCAGCGCCCGATACCGACGCCGGCTATCCCGACTTGATGCGGGTGGCGCACGAGCCGCAATTCTCGCCGATCTACGAGACCTTGAAATACGGCATCATCGGCGAACATCTCGCCGAGCATTTCGGCACCGAAGGCTCGCCGATCTCGCTGACCACGGCCTGCGCCTCGGGCGCGACCGCAATTCAGCTCGGGGTCGAGGCGATCCGGCGCGGCGAATGCAAAGCGGCGCTGGCGCTCGGCGCCGACGGCTCGATCACGCCGGAATCGCTGGTGCGGTTCTCGCTGCTGTCGGCTTTGTCGACGCAGAACGATCCGCCGGCGCAAGCGTCGAAGCCGTTCTCCAAGAACCGCGACGGTTTCGTGCTGGCCGAAGGCGCAGGCGCCTTGGTGCTCGAAGACTACGACTACGCCGTGGCGCGCGGCGCAAAAATTCTCGGCATTCTCGAAGGCTGCGGCGAGAAATCGGATTCCTTCCACCGCACCCGATCGAGCCCCGACGGCAAGCCGGTGATCGCCTGCATGCGCAATGCGCTCGCCGATGCCGGAGTTGGACCCGAGGATGTCGACTACATCAACGCCCACGGCACCTCGACGCCGGAAAACGACAAGATGGAATGCCTCGGCGTCTCCACCGTTTTTGGCGAGCGCATCCGCAGCATTCCGATGTCCTCGAACAAATCGATGATCGGACATACGCTGACCGCGGCGGGCGCGGTCGAGGCGGTGATCAGCTTGCTCACACTCGACAATCAGCGTATTCCGCCGACCATCAATCACAGTATTCCGGATCCCGGCATTCCGCTCGACGTGGTGCCGAATGTGGCGCGCGATGCCAAAGTCACCCGCGTCATCTCCAACTCGTTCGGCTTCGGCGGCCAGAATGTTTCGCTGGTGCTGACGCGGGAGCCGGCGTGACCGACGCGGCGGCAGTATCCTGGACAAGCAATCGAGCGCGGCCCCGGCGCGGACGATGCGCGCGCTGACGCTCGTCGGCGACCGCAAGATCGAACTGCTCGACATCCCCGCCCCGCCCGCGCCGGGCCGCGGTGAAGTGCAGATCGGCATCAAGGCGATCGGGCTCAATCATATCGACGTCTGGGGCTGGCGCGGCATGGCCTTTGCCAAACGCAAGCTGCCGCTGATCGTCGGCGTCGAAGCGGCCGGCGAAATCGAGGCCGTCGGTCCGGATGTTTCCTCGTCCAAAGTCGGCGACCGCGTCGTCGCCTATGGGGCGCTCACCTGCGGCACCTGCAAGGCGTGCCGCGAGGGCCGCGATAACCTCTGCGAAAACGTCGGCAGCATCATGGGTTTCCATGTCGACGGCTTCGCCCGCGACCTCGATCAACATGCCGGCGCGGCCTCGTCGTACCTATTCCCGACGGGCGTAAGTTTCCGCGACGCCGCCTGCGCGCCGGTCGCCTTCGGCACCGTGCAGCACATGCTGTTCGACAATGCCAAGCTCGAACCGGGCGAAACCATTCTGGTGCAGGCCGGCGGCTCCGGCATCGGCTCGACCGCTATCAAAATGGCAAAGGCGATTGGCGCCACGGTCATCACCACCGTGGGCGACGACGCCAAGGCGGAAAAAGCGAAGGCGCTGGGCGCCGACCACGTCATCAATTACCGGACCGAGCGCTTTGAGAGCATTACCCGCAAGCTCACCGGTAAAAAGGGCGTCGATGTCGCCTTCGAGCATGTCGGTCCCGACACCTTCAACGGCTCGCTGCTCTGTCTCAAGCGCGGCGGCAGGCTCGTGACCTGCGGCTCGACCACGGGCCAGTCGATCACCATGAATCTGTTTCAGCTTTATCTGCAGCAGTACCGCATCTTCGGTTCGTTCGGCTGCTCGATGCGCAATATCCGCGAGAGCCTCGCCAAGATGGCGGGCGGGCTCACGCCTGTCATCGACACCGAAGTGCCGCTCGCCGAGTTCGAGCGCGGGCTGGCGCGGCTCGAAAGCCGGCAGGTGTTCGGCAAGATCATCGTCATGTTCTGATGGCGGACGGGCGCTTCAAGCCGCTTCTCGATGCGACGGCGGGCTCGCTGACCGTCGGCCTCTTGAACGCGATCAAGCACACCGACCGCAAGCGCATGGCGAATGTCGCCGGCACTTTCATGCGCAAGATCGGCCCGCTGTTCAAGGAGCACCGCATCGGCCGGGCGCAATTGCGCGCGGCGTTCCCGGAAAAATCCGATACCGAGATCGAGACAATCCTGGGCGGCGTCTGGGACAATCTCGGACGCATCGCCATCGAATTCGCCCATCTCGACGAATTCTGCGTCGAGGGTTTTGGCCGGCAGACGCCGGACGTCATAACCTACCCGCCGAAGTCGAAGGAGCGTTACGACTGGATCATGCATAGCGGCCGCGCCACGATCGGCTTCGCCGCGCACCTCGCCAATTGGGAATTGCCCGGCGTCGGCGCCAAGTTGATCGGCGCCAAATCGGCCGTGCTGTTCCGGCGGCCGAATATCGGCGCCGTCAGCGATGTCATCATCAAATTGCGCGAACCCTTGATGGGCCAATTGATCCCAACCGGGCTCGACGCGCCGGTAAAACTGGCCCGGCTGTTACAGTCGGGCACCCATGTCGGCATGCTCGCCGACCAGCATTACAGCAAGGGCGTCGAAGTGATTTTCTTCGGCCGGACCTGCCTTGCCAATCCGCTGATCGCGATGCTCGCCCGCCAGACCGAATTGCCGATCTACGGCATGCGGGTGGTGCGCAATCCGGACCTCAACAGCTTTTGGGGCGAGGTCTCCGACCCGGTCGAGCCGGTGCGCGACGCCACTGGCCGCGTCGATATCAAAGGTACGATGCAGGCGATCACAACGGTGATCGAAGGCTGGATACGCCAGAATCCAGAACAATGGCTGTGGCTGCACCGCCGCTGGCGGTGAGCCACGCCACTGAACGACGAATCTATCCCGGCGATTATTTCCCGCGCACGGCGTCTTTGAGCCCGCCGACGGCGTTCTGAAATCTTGCCCTTGACCTGATCGGCTTTGCCTTCGGCTTCGGTCTTGCTGTCGCCGGTGACCTTGCCGGCCCATTCCTTGACCTTGCCGGCGGCCTGATTGGCCGAGCCTGCGACGCGATCCTTATCAACCATGTGACGCTCCTGTTTCGGTTCGCTAAGAGAACCCTTGGAGCGCATCGAAGTTCCCTCGGAACCGGCTTACAGCTTCTTGATGCCGGCCTTGTCGATGATGTCCTTGAACTCGGTGATCTCCTTGGTCACGCGCGTCCAGGCCGCATCCGCGCCCTTGGCGCGCACGAAAAAGCCGGCCTGATAGAATTTGTCTTTGATCTCCGGCGTGGCGAGGACCTTGAGCGTCTCCGCCTCCATCCATTTGACGACGGCGGGCGGCGTCTTCGCCGGCGCCATCAGCAAGGCATCGACGGCAAAGACGAAGTCGGGATACCCGGCTTCCGCCATGGTGGGCACGTCCGGAATATCCGGCCAGCGCGCTTCCGCGCAAATGGCCAAGCCGCGCAGCGATCCGGCCTTGATGTGCGGCTGCGACGGCGCCAGCGAGCCGGAGCAGAGCTGGACGGTCCCGGCCAACAGCGCCTCGATGGCGTCGCCGCCGCCCTTGAACACCACACTTTCCAGATTGGGCAGATTTTCGCGGCTTTTGAGCACTTCCAATTGCAGTTGCGGCGTCGTGCCGATCGGCGAGGTCGAGGCATTGACCTTTTCCGGATTGCTGCGCGCGAAGGCGACGAATTCCTTCATCGACTTCGCCGGCAGATCGGACTTGACCACGAAGATGTTGGGCGAGCCACCCAGTTCGCAAATCGCGACAAAGTCCTTGTAGGGATCGTAGGGCACCTTGTTGTAAAGGCCGTAATTGATCGAATAGGCGTTGGTCGCGAGCAGAATCGTGTAGCCGTCGGGTTCGGAACGCGCCGCATATTCCATGCCGATATTGCCGCCGGCGCCGCCGTGATTCTCGATGATGAAGGTCTTGCCAGTCGATTGCTGCAAGGCCGCCGCGACGATGCGGCCGACGATGTCGGACGGGCCGCCCGGCGTATTGGCGACGACGATCTTAACCGTGCGGTCGGGATAGTCGGCATAGGCCTGTGAGACCCGAAGCAGCGCCGGCGCCGCCACGCCCGCGGCGATCGCGGCAGCGCCCTTGATGACACCGCGCCGTGACGCCGCTCGTGTGATGAATTTTCTCATAGTCCCCCCCTTTTGGCCGCCGCCGCTTTGCCGGCCTGCCGCTACTCGCCGGTCTTGATCCGGGTCCACATCCGGTTGATCGCCCGCTGCGTTTTCGGGTCATGGGCGGTGATGGTGTAGAGTTTTGCCATGGTGGCGGCGTCCGGATAGATGGTGCGGTCGTCGAGGATCGCCTTGTCGATGAATTGGCTCGGCGCGTCGCCATTGGCATAAGACACGTAATTGGTGTTCTTCGCCGCCACTTCGGGCTTGAGCAGATAGTTGATCAGTTCGTGCGCTTCTTGCGGGTGCGGGGCGTCTTTCGGAATCGCCAGATTGTCGAACCATAATTGCGCGCCCTCTTTCGGGATCGAATAGCCGATCTCGATGCCGCCTTTGGCCTCGGCCGCGCGTTTTTTGGCCTGGATCACGTCGCCGGAGAAGCCGACGACGAAGCAAATCTCGCCGGTGGCAAGTGCGTTGAGATATTCCGAGGAATGAAACTTGCGGACATAAGGCCGGATCTTCAGCAACAACTGGGTGGCCTTGTCGAGATCGGCCGGATCGCTGCTGTTCGGGTCGAGGTGCAGATAATGCAGCGCCGCCGGCACGATGTCGTCTGACGAATCCAAAAGGTGAATGCCGCAGTTCTTGAATTTCGAGATCTTGTCGGGATTGAAGACGTAGTCCCACGTGTCGATCGCGGCATCGGGACCGAACAGCGCCTTTACGTTTTTCACGTTATAGCCGATGCCGGTCGTGCCCCACATATAGTCGGCGGCGTATTGGTTGCCCGGATCGTAGGCGGCAAGCTTTTTGGCGATCTCCGGCCAGGCATAAGCGAGGTTCGGCAGTTTCGACTTGTCGAGCTTTTGGAAAATGCCGGCCGAAATCTGGCGCGCCAGGAAATAGGCGCTCGGCACGACGACATCATAGCCGGATCGACCGGCCAAGAGTTTTGCTTCCAGCGTATCGTTTAAATCATAAGTGTCGAAGCGCACCGTGATGCCGGTTTCCTTGGTGAAGGCATCGAGCACCGACGGGTCCTGATAGTCCGACCAATTATAGTAATTGACGACGCGCTCTTTCGGCAGCGCCGGCCGAGCAACAACGAGCAGCGCCGCGCTCGCAAGCGCGAGAAAAAGAGAAAAGCGGATGCCGGGAGTTTTCACGTTTCGGTCGGCAGGCCTGCGGCTTTCCAGGCCAATATACCGCCGGCCAGGTGGGAGCCATAGGCAAAACCCTGCTCCTGCGCGGCGAGCGACGCCGTCACTGAGCGGCGGCCGGAGCGGCAAGCAAACACCACCTCGCGCCCGGCCGGGTCGGGGATCTCGGCCGGATCGAATGCCGAGAGCGGCACCAGAACCAAGTCGGGGAAGCGCTCGAGCGCCGTCTCGTTGGGCTCGCGGACGTCGACCAGCACGACGCGGCCCTCCTGCAAGCCGCGCGCGACTTCCTCCGGCGTCAGATCGCGTACAGTGGGGGATGGTTCCGGCATCGAAGGCCTCCTGGGCGGATGACAGATTACGGCCTCGCGGCACCAACGTGAAGAGGCTCCGGCATGATCCCGAAAAGTGTCTACCGTTTTTCGGAACAGATCATGCTTGAACGAGACCTCTAGACCGTCACCTGCGTGCCGACCTCGACCACCCGATCGGTCGGAATCTGAAAGTAATCGGTCGCGTCGTTCGCCGAACGCGCGAGCGTGATGAACAGCCGGTCTTGCCAGCGCGGCATGCCCGAATGCGGCGCCGGCCGCAGCGAACGCCGCGACAAGAAGAACGAGGTCGACATGATGTCGAACTGCCAGCCGAGCTTGCGCGCGATCGCCAGCGCCCGGGGAACGTTCGGCGATTCCATGTAACCGAAGCGCAAGATCACCCGCATGAAGGTGGTGCCGACCGGCTCGATGCTGACGCGCTTCTCGGCTTCGACCCGCGGCGTATGCGTGGTCTCGACACTGAGGATGACGTTCTTCTCGTGCAGCACCTTGTAGTGCTTCAGGCTGTGCATCAGCGCCGTCGGCGCGCTTTTTGGGTCGCTGGTCAGGAACACCGCCGTGCCCGGAACCCGCTGTGGCGGCTTTTTTTCCAGGATACGCACGAGATCGTCGAGCGGGGTTTCCAGTTTGCGGGTCTTGGCGAACAGGATCCGGGTGCCGCGCCGCCACGTATACATTACCAGCATGACAAGGCCGCCGAGCGCCAGCGGTACCCAGCCGCCTTCGATCACCTTGAGCATATTGGCCGACAGGAACGTCAGGTCGATCACCAGGAATGGCGCCATCAGCGCCGCCGCGGCGAAGGGCGACCACCGCCACATCCGCCAGATCACGATGAATGCCATCATGCAGGTGACCACCATGGTGCCGGTAACGGCGATGCCGTAGGCCGACGCCAGTGCGCTCGAGGACCGGAACAGCGCGACCAGAAGGATGACGCCGACCAACAGCAGTCCGTTGACGCGCGGCATGTAGATCTGGCCGGCTTGCTGCGCCGAGGTGTGGCGCACCTCGAGCCGCGGCAACAGCCCAAGCTGAATCGCCTGGCTCGACAGCGAATAGGCCCCAGTGATGACGGCCTGGCTCGCGATGACGGTCGCCACGGTCGCCAATACGACCATCGGGATGAGCGCCCAGTCGGGATAAAGCAGGAAGAACGGATTCTCGATGGCCTGGGGTTCGGCGAAAACGAGCGCCCCCTGCCCGAGATAGTTGAGCGTCAGCGACGGCAGCACCAGGGCGAGCCACGCCACTTGGATCGGCCCGCGGCCGAAATGTCCGAGATCGGCATAGAGCGCCTCGGCCCCGGTGACGGCGAGAAACACGGCGCCGAGCGTGTAAAGGCCGATCACGCCATGATGCAAGAGGAAAGCGATGCCGTAATACGGGCTGAGCGCCCATAAGATGCCAGGGTCGCGCACGATCCACGTCAGGCCCGGGATGGCGATTGCCACGAACCAGATCACCATGATCGGACCGAACAGGGCGGCGACTTTGGCCGTGCCATAGGACTGCGCGGCAAACAACACGATCAGGATCACGATGGTCAGCGGCACGACATAGGAGTGAAACGCAGGCGTGGCGACGTCGATGCCCTCGACGGCCGACAACACCGACAGCGCCGGCGTGATCACCGCGTCGCCGTAAAACAGCGCCGCGCTGACAATGCCGAGGAGCGCCACGACGCCCGCGGCTCGGTTCATGCGTCCGACCGCGCGCGACGCCAGCGCCATCAAAGTGAGTGTGCCGCCCTCGCCATTGTTATCGGCGCGCAGCAGGATCACCACATATTTCAGCGTCACGATGATGAACAGCGCCCAGAGGATGAGCGACACCACGCCCAGCACCGTCGCGCGGTCGACCGGGTTATGCGTGCCGGCGGCGGCGATGATCGCTTCGCGTAAGGCATACAGCGGGCTCGTGCCAATATCGCCATAGACGACGCCGATGCTGCCGACCGCGAGGCCCCAGAGGCCGGCATGCGAACGAGCTTCGCCGCTGCCGGCGGCCGGCACATCGCTCCCGGCGGGAGCGCTTACGCTATCTGTCATGAATTTTGAAACAGGACGTCGCCTGCTCCTGCTGCTGCAAGAGACGCAGGGTCGCGCCTATACACCCTTCGCACTGCAGAGTCATGAGCAACTCGAACGCTTATCTGCGCGCCGGCCTCAAGGCACCCATCCGGAGAACGGATGGTAACGGCCAGGCATGACCGCATTATTTTCAGTCAAGTCCGGCGGCATTCGATTTAGTTATACTGGATCAATCGCTTAGCCGGCGCCCAGAAAGGCGCCACTGGCCGACGCGCCGCTCAGGGCTGCATGTCGGGTGGTACCGGAGGCGCTTCCCGCATCAGGGTAATGGTCACGCGCCGATTGGCGGCGATAAAGGGGTCATCCGGGAACAATGGATCGGTATCGGCCTTGCCGGCCACCTCGAAAATATTATTCGAGGCGAGACCTTGCTGCTCAAGGATCTGCCGGACCGCATTGGCTCGGTCGACCGAAAGATTCCACGGCCCATAGTCGGGCTGCGGCGCGGTCTGCGACGCTGACGTATGGCCGGTGATCGAAACCCGGTACGGCATTTCCTTCAGCGGCCCGGCGATTTTCTGAATGATCCGCCGGGTGCGTTCGTAGGGCTCTTTGGAACCCTCCGGGAACATCGAGCGGCCTTCCTGATCGACGATCTCGATATTCAGCCCCTCCCTGCTCTCCTCGATCATGATGTGCTTACTGGCTTCGGTCAGTTCCGGCATATCCTGCAGCGCCTGGCGCAGCGAGGCGGCCGCCATGGCGAAGGCCTGATCCTGCTTGAACTTGCCGCCGTAATCGCGATTGTGATCGCCCTGGTCGGGCGTCGGCGTCGCCGACGCGTCGTCGGGCTGGATATGCGCCGCGTTTTTCAGCTTTGGCCGGGTCGGCAAGCCGTCGACCTCGATGATGCCCGAATAGCGCACATTGGTCTGCACGCCGAAGGCATCGCGCATCGAGCCGGCGACGATTTGCAGCTTTTGCTGGTCCTGGTTGGAGAACGCGACCAGCATGACGAAGAAGCTGACCAGAAGCCCCATCAGATCGGCAAAGGTGACGAACCAGCCGTGACCGCCGCCGTGTGCTTCCTTGCGCCGTGCCATACGTCGTTACGCCTGACTGATCGCGCCCACAGACTTCTCGCCTTTTCGGCCTCAGGCCGGGACCGGCTCCGGCTCGGCCTCGCCGCGGTGCTTTTCCGGCAGATAGGCGATCAGCATCTCACGCACGAGCGTCGGGCTTTTCGACTCGCGGATCATGAGGATGCCGTCGATGATCAAAGTGCGGTTGATCTCTTCATCGACCAGTTTGAGATGCAATTTATCGGCGAGCGGCAGCGTCAAGAGATTGGCCACCACGGCGCCGTACAAGGTCGCCAACAGGGCCGTCGCCATGAACGGGCCGAGCTTCGACGGATCGGTCATATTGGCGAACATTTGCACCATGCCGATCAGCGTGCCGATCATGCCGAAGGCGGGCGCGCAGTCGCCGATCGCACGGTAGATTTTCTGGCCTTCGTCGAGATGGCACAGAAAATTATCGCGATCGCGCTCGAGATTGTCGCGGATGAATTCGGCGTCGTAGCCGTCGGCGACGAAGCGGATGCCCTTGGCCAAGAACGGATCCTCGATCTCGACTTTTTCGAGTCCCATCGGGCCCTGTTTGCGGGCAATTTCGGCAAGTCCCGCGATCTCGTCGACCAGTTCGCGCTGCGAGACGCGGCGCATGCTGAAGACGAATTTCATGCCGAGCGGCAGGCCGTGGAAAATCGACGACAGCGGGAAGCGGATCAAGGTCGCCGCGAACGAGCCGCCGAAAATAATGATGACGGCGTGGTCGCTGAAGAACATGGACAGGCCGCCGCCCATGAGCATGACAGTCATGATCACGGCCACGCCGGCCAGCAGGCCTAGGCCCGTTGCTACATCCATGAAACCGTACCCAACCCGCGACGGCGAGCCCTTCGCAATGGCCTTATAGGTACGGCCGTTGCGCTTAAGGGACGGTTACCGGAGGAACTTTTTGCCGGGCGCGCAGCGGCTTCGACCGATGCAAAAGCCCATAATATGTTAATCCGTCGGCGGCCCGTGACCGCTGCGGGAAAACGCGGCACAATGGGGTGATGAGACGGCAACAAGGCGCTCGGCGTCCACGCCGTCCAATGTCTAAGCCGTTCAATACCCAGGGAGAAAACCATGCGCGAGATCGGGCACTTCATCGGCGGCAAAGAGGTGAAGGGCGCGTCGGGGCGCTTTGGCGATGTTTTCAACCCCAATACCGGCGAGGTGCAGGCCAAGGTTGCGCTCGCCGCCAAGATCGAGGTCGAGCAGGCGATCGCCAATGCGCAGGCGGCCTTCCCGGCCTGGGCCGCCACCAATCCGCAGCGCCGCGCCCGCGTGATGTTCAAGTTTCTGGAGCTGATCCAGAACGAATATGACGATCTGGCCAGGCTTCTGTCCTCCGAGCACGGCAAGACCTTCGCCGACTCCAAGGGCGATATTCAGCGCGGGCTCGAAGTGGCCGAATTCGCTTGCGGCATCCCGCAACTGCTCAAAGGCGAATACACCGAAGGCGCCGGCCCGGGCATCGACCTCTATTCGATGCACCAGCCGCTCGGCGTCGTCGCCGGCATCACGCCGTTCAATTTCCCGGCGATGATCCCGCTGTGGAAATGCGCGCCGGCGATCGCCTGCGGCAATGCCTTCATCCTGAAGCCGTCGGAGCGCGATCCGTCGGTGCCGATGCGCATCGCCGAGCTTTTCCTCAAGGCGGGGCTGCCCGCGGGCGTGCTCAATGTCGTCAACGGCGACAAAGAAGCCGTCGATACGCTGCTGACCGACGCGCGCGTCAAGGCCATCGGCTTTGTCGGTTCGTCCTCGATCGCCGAATATATTTATGCGACCGGAACCGCGCATGGCAAACGCGTGCAATGCTTCGGCGGCGCCAAGAACCACATGATCGTGATGCCCGACGCCGACATGGATCAGGCCGTCGACGCGCTGATCGGCGCCGGTTACGGCTCCGCCGGCGAGCGCTGCATGGCGGTCTCGGTCGCGGTGCCGGTCGGCAAGAAGACGGCGGACGTACTCGTGCAAAAGCTCATTCCGCGCGTCGAAAGCCTCAAGATCGGCCCGGCGAGCGACGCCCAGGTCGATTACGGCCCGATGGTCACGCGCGAGCTTCTCAACAAGGTCAAAGGTTATATCGACTCGGGCGTGCAGGAAGGCGCCAAGCTCGTCGTCGACGGCCGCGACTTCAAGCTCCAGGGCTACGAGAACGGCAATTTCATCGGCGGCTGCCTGTTCGACGAGGTCACGCCGAACATGAAAATCTACAAAGAAGAGATCTTTGGGCCGGTGCTGTCGGTGGTGCGCGCCAAGGATTACGAAGAAGCGGTGCGGCTGCCGTCGGAGCACGAATACGGCAACGGCGTTGCCATCTTCACCCGCGACGGCGACACCGCGCGCGATTTCACCAACCGCGTGCAGGTCGGCATGGTCGGCGTCAACTTCGCCATTCCGGTGCCGCTCGCTTATTATACCTTCGGCGGTTGGAAGCGATCGGGTTTTGGCGATCTCAACCAGCACGGACCGGACTTGGTGCGCTTCTACACCAAGACCAAGACCGTGACCGCGCGCTGGCCCTCCGGCACCAAAGAAGGCGCCGAGTTCGTCATCCCGACAATGAAGTAAGGCGGCGCCGGTTTGGTGGACATGATCGGCGCGACACCGATGAGACATCGTTCGGCAACGGGCGCGACGGCGGTTGCCGCCGTGGCGCTTTTACTCGCGCTTGCGATGCTCGCCGCCTGTACCTCGACCGCACGGCTCGGCGGCAGCCAACCGGACCAAGCGGCGGCCACGCCGCCGCCGCCACCACCACCGGCACCGCCGCCGCCCCCGCAACCGCCTCCGGTCGATCTCGCCGGCAAATGGAAGTTTGCCATGGCGGGCGGCGGCGCCTGCGTGATGACGTTCGGCAACTCAGCCGGCGCCGTCGACGGCACGATCGCTCCCGCCGGCGGCTGTCCCGGTAATTTCTTTACCAGCCGCAAATGGACGTTCGAGCACGACAAACTGATCCTGCGCGATCACAAAGGGACGGCGCTGGTCGAACTGTCCTTCGCCGACGGCCGCTTTCAAGGACAAGGCGCAAACGGCGCCGCCATTACTCTCACGCATTAGGAGCAACGATGCCCGAATATCAGCTTTATTGTTTCGCCCAGTCGGGCAACGCCTATCGGGCGGCGCTGATGCTCAATCTGATCGGCGCCGACTGGAAGCCGGTCTATGTCGATTTCTTCAAGGGCGGTGAGACGCGGACGCCGAAATATCGCGCCGAAGTCAATGAAATGGGCGAAGCGCCGGTCCTCGTGCATGGCGACAAAAAACTCAGCCAGTCCGGCGTCATTCTGACCTATCTCTCAAACCGCAGCGGCAAGTTCAAGCCGGAGGGCGAGGAGGAACAGCTCGAGGCGCTGCGCTGGATCATTTTCGACAACCAGAAGCTCAACGGCTTTTTGGGGCCGTTTCGTTTCCTCAAGAATTTTGCACGCCCGCCGGGCGATCCGGCGGTGATGGCGTTTCTGAAAGGGCGCATTGACGCGAGCCTCGCCATCCTCGACAAGCGGCTTGCGAAGGCGCCGTTCGTCCTCGGCAGCCGGCCTACCATCGCCGACATTTCCTGTTGTGCTTATTTGTATTATCCGGCCGAGGAGTTCGGCTTCGATATCGCCGCTATGCACACAAACATTGCCGCGTGGCTCGATCGCATGAAGGCGCTGCCTGGCTGGGCGCACCCCTATGATCTGATGCCGGGCTACCCGCCCGTGCTGTAAGCTGCAAACTACAATGGAATATCGAGGACCTTCGCCGCCGGCTTTGCTGCCGGAGCCGCTGGCGCGGGCGGGTGCGGTGCTGCTACGGGCGGCGCGACTGGCGGCGGCGGTGATGGGGTCGCAACGGCGGGCGCGGGCGGCGCTGCCGCGACCGCGGGTGACTTCGGCGGCGCCGTGACGGGCTTCGCAACAGGTGCAGCCGGGGCCGGGGCCGGCGGCGCTGGCGTTGCTGCCGGCGGCGGATGGGTCGCGACCCGCGGAGCTGGTACCGAAGGTGCCGGCGCAGGTTTTGCGGCGGGCGCGGCAGGGGCGGCGCGGCGCGGGTCGGCGCGGCGGGTTTTGCTTCCGGATGCGGCTGCTGATCGGTGACGGCCTGCTGCTCGGCCGGCGCCGGTGTCTGTGCAGGCTGCGGCTCCGGCAGGGTCGCATATTTCGCCAATAGCCCGCGCGCGCTGGTCAGAAGCTTATTGCCGTCGACTTTCTGCTCCTTCATTTCCTTCAGCCAGATGTCGACGACGGAGCCGGTGGCTTTGCGCCAATGCGCGACCGCGTCCGGCAACAGCGTGACGATGGTGTCGCCGCTTTGTCCCGCCATGTCGGCAACGGCTGAGGCCTGCAGATCCCACATTGCTCCCGCCAGCCCCGCCACCGGCTGACCCGAATTATTGTCGAACACGGCCTTGAGCTCGCGCGGCAAATGATCGTAGACGCCTTGGTTCATCACCAGCACGAATGTCGTGCTGCTCACCGAAAAATCGGAAAACTCGGTGTGCATTTTGAGCGTGTCGTTGAGCCGCAGCGGCGGCACCAGGTGCCAAGGATCGACGCAGCCGTCGACGACATGCGCGGTGATCGCGATCGGCAATTGACCGAGCGGCATCGGCACCGGCTGGGCGCCGAGCGCGCGCATCGCTTCGCCGGCGAAGCGCGTCTGCACGTGCAGCTTCACATCCTTGACGTCCTCGACGGTGCGGATCGGCTGGGCTGAATGCAGCACGCCGCGATCGCTGCACGAGAACGAGATCGGATGGACCTCGCGAAATTCGGCTTTGAGGCTGCCGCGGCGAAATCCTCGAGCGCCTTCTAGTCACCAGCGCCCGCCGCGCCGGCAAGAAGGCACTTCGAACATTTCGATATTCGGAAACCGTCCGGGTGTCAGGCTCGGCGCGCGGATCCAGGCGAGGTCGTAAGTGCCGTAGAGAGCCTGATGGAACAGCTACGCCGGCGTGCCGCCGAGCTGCCCGTAGAAGGAAAGATCAGGATGCGGTTTCAGCCCTCGACTATGGCTGTTGAGGTTGCGCCTTCAGGGCGCGCGGAACTTGTCGTGGCGGCTGGATGCCCCGACAAGAAGAAATGGTGCAGCTTGAACACGGTCGGCGCGTCGGCCGCGTGCCAAGCGCAGCACGGCGGGCGCCGCGATCGCGGCGAGCATGGAGGCCAAAGGGTGCGGCGGGCAACGCGCATCGACACAAATCCCCGGCGCCCGTTATCGGCGCTACCCGCTCGATCAATTAAGGCGCGATGGGCGATCGCCGTCAGTGGACGTCGCCCAGGCCGACCATGGCGGGAGGGCGCCGGCGGGTGCCGTCGCGGCCGACGCCGCGGGCGCGATTTCGGGCTTGCTGTCGCGCCAGCGCCGGTCGTGGGCGCGGTAGGACAGATAGCCGAACGGCAGCAAGACCAGATAGGCCAGCGTTCCGGCGGTCAGCAAAACCCACGGATAGGCGATCAACAGCGCGATCGACAACACCACGACCACGATGAGCGGGCCGACCAGTTCCGTCGGTACCCGGGTGCCGACGCGCTTACCGGAGAAGACCGGCAGCCGCGACACCATCAGCGATGAGATGGGCGAGCGTATAGACGAGCGTAAACCAGGTCAGCATTGCTGCCGGAGCTGATGGCCGAGGAGAGCAAATTGTAAGCCCGCGGCGTAGTTGCCGGAATAATACGCCTCGACGCCGGTGCCGTAGATTTGATCCAACGCGGCATCCTGAGCCACGGCATTCGGAGCCACGGCATTCGGAGCCACTGCCGAACTCGCGGCCAGAAGCACCGCACAGCATCCACCCCAGATCGCAGTTCGCCACATGATTGCAGGCTCCATGAAAGTTCGAAAAAAGCCTTCGGAGCGGCGTCCGGCGCTGAACCGCGGCGTCAAACGCCTGGCAAACGCCGCATCCGCACCCATCCATCGTATTTACTGCGGGGGGCAATTTCAATGCCCGCAGCCGCCCGGCCGGCTGGTTATTGGACACCGTTATTGGGCATCGTCCGGCAGCGGCTTGACCTGGATATTGCGGTAATGCACTTCGCTCTTCGGATCGTGACCTTGCAGGGCGAAGGTGCCGTGGTCGACTTTGCGGCCCGGGAAACCCTTGGCCGTGGCGTCAAAATCGTCGGGCTCGGTCCAGTCGACGACCGTTTTGTCGCCGACTTTGACGACAATGTGCTTGCCGCGGACGACGATTTCTTCGGTGAACCACTCGTTGTCTTTGGCGGCGGCCTCGAAGACATCCTTAATTCCGTACAGCCCACCGGTTTTCTTCGGGTCTTTGTGGGTGTTGTTGACCTGCACCTCATACCCCTTGGCGGGCCAGCCAGGACCGAATTCGGTATGGAAATAGATGCCCGAGTTGGAACCCGGCTTGGTCAGCACTTCGGCCTTGAAATCGAAATTCTTGAAATCGTGGTTCTTGACCGAGCCTTCGTAGAACAGATGGCTGCGGTCGCCGTTGACGACGATTTCACCGTCGCGAACGGCAAACGTCGCGGGGTTCTCGTTGATCCGCCAGCCGTCGAGCGACTTGCCGTCGAACAGGCTGTACCAGCCATCGGCCGAGGGTTCGACCGGCTTGGCGGCGGCCTCGGTGGCTTTTTCCAACTCCTTTTCAGCCTTCTTGATGGCCGGCGAATCGCAGCCCGGAAGGCTGGCGACGGCAGCCAGAGGAATCAGAACGGACAAGCAGAACCAGGTCAGACTTCGCATCGAATTACTCCGCAGATCTAGATCTATAGGTGGGGGGGGCGGGCGAATTGCGCCACGGCTTGCCGGCCAGTGGACCGGCGGTCGAGACAAAAACTGCCTTCGGAGCCCCCAATAGTTTGACCTGCGCACTGCCGGAAGTAAACCAAAAAATCCAACAGGTCAGGTGAGGAGCCCGTGCGAACGGAGCGCGGCGGAGAATCGCTCCGTCAGGGCCCTGCGAAGAAAACGGATCGGCGGGATCTTAGGGATCGACCGAAGAATAACTTCCAGTTTCGGTTTCCCCCCTTTTCTCTCCCGCAAGGGGCTTGGGACCGCGGAGAAGTTATTATTCCGTCGATCCTATCGTGGGGGCTCGTCACTCGAACCGACGGCATTGCCCCCAGTGCCCCGCATAATCGCCGGTTGTCGGGGGTTTCTCCCCAGTGCCTCCGGCGGATCTCCTTCGGCCCACGTTTTTCCAATTGGCCTGAACGCCTCTTGCTCGTGGACGCTTATTGTGTTCATATTTCTGAACATAACTTAGAGCATTGATTGGCAATGCTCGGTCGCCCGCAGTTTCCGACCAGGAGGACTTCCACGATGCCTTGCGTCAACTTCATTGCCGACGGCTACACCCAGACAGGTTACATCCAGCCGGTCGAGCGGTTGCACAACGCCCTGCGCTTCCGCTACCGGCCTGTGCTTTCGTCTCAACACAGCGCGCTTATTGAAGCGGCCGAACGCTCTACGCGCCGTTCAGTTCGATCAGCAGGCTCGCGAACTGCTGGCCGAAAGGCTCATTGATTGGGACCTCGCCGATCCGGACGGCAATGCCGTCGGCATTGCCCGCGAGGCGATTGATCGCCTGCAACCCGAACTGTTTCTGAAGTTGTACCGTGTCGTGCTCGGCTACAGCCCTTCGGACGTCGATCCGGAGTGGCCGGCCAAACAGCAGGAAGAATTTGCCGCCGACGCGCGTGAAGCGGAAGCCGCAGGCAAGACGGTCGGCGAAGTCCGCCTGGAGCGCCACGAAAAAAACTGATCCAGGGGATGGGCTTGCTGCTGGCCCATCCCCGCATCGTGCAGCAAACCTGCGACCTGTGCCGTCAGTGGGTCTTCGATAGCCAATATCGCCGGCTCATGCGTCACGGCCAGCCGGTGGCTCGCCCTGCCGGTGCGCCCACACCCTGCATCACCTGCGTGAAAAAGAACCCAACGGACGGCGAGCGTTTCGATCACTCCGTCCCTTACTTCATGCGGCTGGTGCGGCGCTATCACGAAGTCGTTGGCACCGGAGGCGCTGTCTCACTCCGGCCGAGCGGGCCGAGCCGATTCTGCATCGCGACTTGGGCCTGGTGCATGCCGCGCTGCGGCAAGCCGATGCGGCCGAAACGGCCCGACAACTCTATCTCTTGTGTACGAAAGGAACCGCGCGATGACTCCGATTCCGCAATCTCCTTGGACCTTGGCCATTGCCGAATTGCTCGGCCTGCGTCTGGCGGCGCTCGACTCAGGCCCTCAGTCGGCCGATCTGCTGGCGAACCTGCTCCCCAATCGCGATCCGCTGCCCGACGGCTGGCTGGAGAACTTTTTGGCCGGCACGCCCGTGCCCGGTTATCCCCAGCCGTCACCGAACGAAGACGTCCGAACTCCGGCAACACCCGCGGTGGATTCGTTCCTCGATTGTCTTGCGTCGTCATCCAATGGCGGCTCATTACCGAACGAATCAGCCGCCGGTTCATCGCCTCTTGAATCTCTTGTCGACATGGCGCAGTCCGGTTCCGCGCCGATACCCCCGACGAACCAGTCCGGCCCTTCGCCGGCAAATGCGCCGACGCGGACCGGCTGGGAGGAGGCCAAACGGATACTCAAGGCAGGCGGATCGACGGTGAACATCAGCGGCGTGCTCAATGCCCTGTACCCGGAAGGAATCCCGAACGGGCCCCGCGGCCCCGCGCAGGCTACCGGCGCAACCGATCCGCGGCAGCGGGCACTCCGCCCTACGTGCCCAGTTTCGCTAAGCGATGTGCGGAGCCGCCACCCGGCCCCAACGCGCGAACCGCCGAAAAGGCTTCCGCCAACCCCGGTGCAATTCAAATCACCGTGCAGTTCGACGTCCGCAAGCTGGTCGCAGAGTTGAAGCTTCTCGCCAGGTTGGAAGCGGAGCGCATTGTCGATACCCGCGAGCACATGTATGCGACGCAACTGAAAGGGTCGGGCAGATGGCGATAGGCCCGGCTCGAACGCGCCTGCCGATGGTCGGCACCAGTTCATGGCTCTTTGGGGAGCGCTGAGTGCAAGAGAAAGGAATGAGCGATGTGGCAGAACTTCTACGAACAGCTCGTCGAAAAGCTGCAAACCCTGGCCGACGACTTCGGCCGCGAATTGCGGGACTTCCTCAACGGCCTGAAACCCGAAAGGGCTTTGTGCTGGGAAGCCTCGCTGCAAGGGTTTCTGCACGATTGGCGGCAGCGCGGCATCCTGGTCGACGAGAAGGAGTGCCGGAAACTTTTCAAGCTGTTGGGCGGACTGCGCGAGAAGCACGTTCCTGCGGACGAATTGCGGGCCATGCGGGAGTGCTGGCAACGCCATATCAAAGATCGCCAGGACCATCCTGGCCCAATGCAATTGGGCGAGCCCACGTCGCCTGAGGAAGCCCTGCTACCGGCTGGCGTGCGGGAACTGGGTCACGGCATCATGCGACGGCATCCGATCGAGCGCTGGCTGTTCGTGGCCGACGACGTGCTTTCGAGTTGGCGCTTTGCCGAAGGCATGGGTGCGAAGTTCCGCGCCTGGATGGCCGCGGAACAGCGCGCCAATTCGCCGCGGCCGATGAGCCAGCGAACAACGCTGCCGCAACAGACACCTCCGCATCAGACGGCAACGCTCCCCCAGGCCAATCCGGGCCAACATCCGAAGCAGCAGAACCGGAGGGCCAGCCGGACAGCACGGCACCGAAAGCCGGCGGGGTCGCGGCGACCAACTCCGGCGATGAAAGCGCCGACGATCTCCCCTACGTGAATTTCGACACGTACATGGAAAGTGAGGGGATCCTTTATTACGAGGTGAACTCGCAGTGGTGGAAGGTACCGGCCAAAAAAGTGAAGTACCACAACGACGAAGTCTACGATCTTCGTGGCGCCGTCAAGTTTGAGCCAACTTTTATCCAACGCCAGCTGTTGGGCAACGACGGCTGGATTACTGATGACGGCTGGGAAATCATCCTCCGGCACTATCAGGATAGCTACGGGCCGGCCGGCCATACACAGCTTTTGAAGGATCTGGCGTCCCAGGGCGTCGGCGAGGCCTTTGCCAAATTCACGGCCGAGCAGGCACCTGAGTTGATCTTGGGGCTGCTATTCGGCGAGGCGGCAGCGCGGATTGCAAAGATCGCCTCTCCGGCACTGCGCAAATCCTACGCGGCCCTGCAAAAGCGTTTGAAGGCGTTGTCCAAGCGAAGCAAGAAGCAGACCAAGACAATTTTGGAGAAGGAGCTGTCCGAAGTCGCCGACGAGCTGCGCAAGTTGGCCAACCGCGAGACGGACGCAGTGGCCAAACGTGAAGCTAAGGAGATTGCCGACGGGCTTGAGGACGAGTACAAGAAGGGGAGCCAACAGCTGGGCAGCAGCGCCCCCGCGTCCAGAGCCGGGACTGCCGGTGCCGGGACAGAAGGCGAGTCGCCGCCGAGCCCAGCGGAGGCAAAGGGAGGTAAATATCGCGACGTGCGGCAAAGTAATCGTGGTGGAGAAGTTCATCATACGCCGGCAAAATCCGTGAGCCCCTACGCGCACTCCGATGGACCTTCTGTCTGGATGGAGACAGCGGACCACCGTAGAACTGCGAGTTGGGGCAGTTCAAAGGCTGCGCAGGCATACCGAGCGCGTCAGCAAGAACTTATTAAGGAAGGTAGGACTGCGCGCTGCTATCCAAATGGATATTGACGACATCCGCGCGAAGTTCGGACGCAAATATGACGAGCAAATTCGGCAGATGTTAAAACGCGAAGGTTTCACAGAATGAGGACGCTATGGACTGGGAAGTATCTCCGTTTGTCGGGATTGGAAGCATTTGCTTCGACATGCTCCGCACAGAGGTCCGATCTATAGCGGGCAATGGGTTTGTGCCATTTCAGAAAGCTCGTTCCGAGCCCTCGTCGGACGCGTATGATGAGTTGGGGTTGCATTTCCACTACGACCGAGCAGGCCAACTAGAGTGCATCGAAGTATTTGCACCAGCAACATTATGGTTTGCTGGGGTTCAGTTAGTGGGCCGTGACAGGGCCGAAGTCGTTCAGGAATTGAATCAAAAAGGGTATTTCGGAAGGGACGTTGATATGGGGTGTGTTTTTGGCGAACAAGGCTTCTCGATTTTCGCGCCGGCTTCGACAGTTGACGGCATAGCCGTTTTCCGCCGCGGATATTTCGACTCGGACGCTTAGAGGCATATGAGCCAAACCAGTTCCGTTGAAGCGTTGCGTTTCGACTGACATGTCGGCCCACCTCGCCCTGGAACCTTGCGAAACGGTGGGCCGCGAGCCAATCCGCCCCGCCATGCTCCGCTCAACTGTCGCCGTGCTTCCCGCTCCCACGCCTCGTTGTGCGTGGCTGGCCCACCCTACGGCTTTGGGTAACGGCGGCCAAGAACGTGCTCAAGTTCATCGCGCTCCGGACGAAGTGCGGGAGCACTTCGTGCAGTGGATCACGGCCGTGCGGAACTGGCAGGTTCTGGGGATCGAGGCTGTTCCGTTCCAGGCCGCCGCGGGCACTGATCCAAAGCCGCCAGTTGCAGCAACACCGCCAATTCTTGCCCAACAAGGGCAGCCTCAGGCGCCAGCCGGTGCGGGTGCAAATGATTTCAAGTGGTCGGCCCATAAGCTTCAATGGACGGACTTCGCGAGAATTGAAAACGAACCCGGGAACCCGCGAATAGCAACTACGGTTACAATTACTGACGCGAGTGTCCCCGGATTTAAGTTTAACGACCAGATGACGACAGGCGAGAAAATCGACGACCTTCTCGCCAAGCGCGGCTGATCGGCTTCAATGGTAAAAGCGATCCAGAAGGAACCTTGCGAATTGTCCGTCAGAAACTCCGCTTTCCTCCGGCGAAGGGAAACTCAAAAGCCGATGCCAATACCAGCTGGCTTGTCGTCAGAATCAACTCCGCGTCGATTCAGACCGAATCAAGATTCGATTCAAAAGAATCATTTATCAACAAAGGAAATATTAAATACCTGGAGGTCATGAATAGTCCGAAATTGAATCCCGCTGCACTCGCTCACGAACAACTGCATCTAGATATTGGAGAACTCGTTGCCCGTTCGCTGAAGGCGGAGATGAAGACCTATCTAGCTGTCGTCCAGATAAAACTCGACGGCCAGGCCGGAATCGATGACGGTGGCGCTCGTGGTCAGCAACTATTACGGACATTTGCGTTGCAACGCTGGACAACGGTCGTCAGGGAATCCAGCCGTGTGCATGGCGGATTCGACGTAGACGCGGGGACGGTAACACAGTTCGCGGCCAATAAAAGGTGGGGCGACATGATTGGCGCACTTTTAGCTAAAGGAAACGTGGGAAACCCAAACGACATCAGCCCTTGGAGTTTGCTATTGAAGTGAACGCGGATGGCTTGGAGAATAAAGCCAGGTCACGGATCAACTCGGGCCGGTGGCAAGAATGTTGTTGACAGCAGCCAAGCGGGCACGGTTTTCGCAAGAGCAATGCTCCTGGCGGTCGTTCCGCTTTGTGCCGCCCTGGCTTGGATCGGGCATTCGCTAAACTGGGTTCGCGAGCGGCACGGCGCTGCTCAGCCGTGACGCCATGACCGACTACTGCACGCACGATTACCATGTCGGCGCGAGGGCGGCCCCTATGGGCTTTGGTTGTTTGGCGAGGTTGGAGTTCTCTGGCTGCACCTGCCAGAATCGTCTGCGACCCCGGTAGATCATGTGCGGCGGCTGTTCCCGGAAGCAGAGGTGTGCAAAGACAATGGTCCAGACGAACCCTCCATTCATCACCCGCCTCTCGATTCCCGGTACAAGGCAATGACAGTCTTTACGCACATGGGACCGGGAATGGTGTCCCCTGAGGTGAAATCTCCGATACCGTGACAAGTAGGTTGGATGCGCGAATCAGCGCGGAACGATATTGCCAGGCAGATCCGCGAGGGACAAAGGGGATGTGTCCTCGCGTCCCCTTTGTCCCTCTCCTTTGTCCCTCTTCCCTTTGTCCCTCTATTACGACTGCCCAGCCGAAAGTTGTCGCCGCCGTTCACGAGGCAATGCACATGGCGAAAGTCGGAGACGACGCGGCAGGCGATGCTGGCCAACGAATCGGCGGCAATTCTGCATTGAATCTTTCGTTCACGCCGCGGGCGCCAAAACCGGCCCGTTAGCGGACGCCCAAAGGCGATCGGCGGTCGAACTCCGAATCGAACCCGCGAAGCGGGCCGCGGCGCGGCAAGTCGTCAGTCTATTTACGACGCCTTAGAATCGACCGAATGATAACTTCCAGGTTTCCAATCCCCCCTGACTCAATCTCTCCCACAAGGGGCAAGGGGACAATGGAGGAGTTATTCTGCGTTCGATCTTTAGCGCGGGCGATTAGCAGCTCGGACTGAGGCCCGCGGACGGCTGGCGAAATAAACCGCTGGATCGTCGATGATCCAAGAGGTTGACCATGACCGCCCGTTGTTGGCGTTCGAGACGTTGAAGAAGAAGTTCTGGAATCGCTCGCAACTGAAATAGTAGGGATAGTGCGAAGCGATCCGATCTTCCGACTGCAAATCATCCGACGCCGGCATGGGCGTAGTAGTGGACCTGCCCATCGGGCGAAAACGACATGCCCAGCGTCCACCAGCCCGGCTCTTTGATCATAGGGCCGCTGAAATCGTGCCCGCTGTCACGACCGCGGATCACCAGCAAGGCCGCGTTAGGCTGCTTGCGTGGTTCGTTGTACATGAACTGGATGAAGATGCCTGGCCAATACGCTTCGAGCTCATCTTTCCGGCTTCTTCCGTCCGCGGCAATCGGCCCGCAAGGCGAACGAAGTTCCGGTTCGCTTTTCCCATTGTCGAACGGCGGCAAATAAACCCGTACCACGACGCTGGGCCGCCAGGAAACGGGAACAAAGCCGCCGATTCCTGAACTGGTGTTGCCGATCAAATCGTCCTGCTGCCTCTCGCCGTCCACCTGGTTGGGAATGCCACTGTAGAGCGTGCGCATCAGCATCGAGCCTTGGCTGCCGGGCAATCCACCCTCGGGAGTCTCGACTCGCTTGAGAATGTCGGGCTCGCCTCGGTACGTGCTCTCGAACCAGCGATTGTTGATCGAACGACCGGCGGGCAAGCGCGTCTGCCCGTCGATATTCTTACTGCTCTTGGGAAAGCTGGGAATGTAGTTCCACTTGGGATCTTCAAAATCGTCGCCGATGTTTTCGGCCTTATCGCCGGTGCCTGGAACGATGGGCTCGCCCTGAGCTCGGCCATGCTCCGCCGCACCAGGCCAGGGCAGCCAGCATCCAGAGTTTCAGCATCCCGACTTAAGCGAACCCCGACTGACGTTCCGGACATCGAATCACCCCTGTTGAGCAGAACCACTCGTTGACCGCGACCTGTTTTTGCTTCCGCCGGGCTTTGGCGGCAAAGATAACCGACAATGATCCGAACCCGCAATCCCGATAGCCCATAAGTCTTTTCGGCGGGCTGGTTTTCTGTTCTGATGAGCGAGCAATCGGCCGAAGCCAATGGCCGAAAAGGGATAAGTCTACGGATCATCGCTCGGGTCAGGAATCTATGAGGGCAATTGGCCGTGAGAATCCGATTCAGCCGAGCGGCCGCCGGCTGGGCATCGCGGCTGGCGTGTTGTTCGTGATTTCACGAATCATCGTCTTCGTCGGCCCCTGCCCGACCTTTCGGATATGAAGCTGTATTGCAACTACGCCTTGCGAGGAGTCGATTTTGGGCAGATAGCGTATCGCGATTTCACGATCGAATATCCGCCGCTGGCTTGGGGCCTGATTGCGTGCGCCGCGGTTGCTAGCGGCCGAGCGCTGTTTGCCGGCCGCCTCGGAAAAAGAACTGGCCCTTTTCCGCGAAGGTTATCGCCGCATGTTTCGTGGCGGATGTTCGCCCTCGACCTGGTCTGTCTGGGGTTGGTTTGGGGAATCGCCTGGCGGCATTGGCCCGCTCGGCTGGGATCGTTGTGCCTGGCTTATGTGATTGCCTCGACCAGCAGTCTGTATCTGCTCTACGACCGGCTCGATTTGGGGCTTTTGGTCTTGCTGTTGGCATGGACATTCACTTGGCTGCGTTCGATCGATGGGGCTGCGGCCTGGCGGCTGAGTTCCTATGCGGTGCTGGGGCTGAGCGTGGCCTTCAAAGTGATCCCCATTTTAATGCTGCCCTTTTTATTGCTGGCCGATCGACAGGCCAAACCACGAATGAAGGTCTGGTCGGGCCTGCTGGCGTTTGCAGCCGCCGTAGCGATTCCTTTCCTGGTGCTCTTCCCCAGAGCTGGTTTCACGCCGCTACGGTTCATCGAGTATCACGGCCAACGCGGCATTCAAGTCGAAACGATCTATGCCACGTTGCTTACCGCGCTGTCTCTGGTTCGGAGTCGAGTCCAAAGTTGTCTACACGCATGGCGCCGATGAGCTTTCCAGCACTTGGGCTCCAGCCATGAAGATGCTGGCCAGCGTGCTGCTGGGTGGGCTGTTAGCAGGGCCGGCCTATGGTGCGTGCGGCAAGGGCGCGGCTTCGATCGCGAGCGAGCCTGGCGCTGTGCCGTGTGGGTGGTGCTGGGGGCCGTGGCTTTGTCGCCGGTGTTGTCGCCGCAGTATTTCGTTTGGGCGTTGCCCCTGGTATTGCTGGTCGCGGCAGACGTGCTTCCCGCCCAGGGCCGAAGCTGGCCCTGGTTGATCGGCGGCGTAATCAGCGTCGCGATTTTGACGACGCTGGTTTTCCCTTGCACTTATTTCGGCCTGGTCGACAAGCTGCAGCCCGAGGAAGATCCGCGGCTGATTCCTCTGGCGCGGGCTGTCTGGTCGCGACGCGAAATTTCTTATTTCGTGCTGGTGTTGTGGCTGGGGCAGCTTGGTGTTCCGCAGGTCGCCGCCGACAGTTGAACCCTCAGTTCAATTCTGGCGGAACAGTGCCGTAGCTCCAGGGCCCTTTGCGAAAGGGCGGCGCTTGGCGGACGTGCGGGGACGGTGCCGGGCTGTAGCTTTGCAGCCAGTTCGATGGCCGCGTCGGCTATTTGACGTCCGGCCGTGGGCTCCAGGTTGCTGTAGCTGGTCAGACGCGTTTCGTAACCGCCGCCGCGCGGCCCCAGCGCTTCCTCGGTGGGCACGTAGCCCACGCAGCCGTTGGCCAATTCAACCGGAAACGTGAAGGGGAACTTGCTGCCGGCTTTGATGTCGAGGCCGAACTGGCAGAAGTATTCGGCCGGATCCGTGAGGAACACCGCCGGACCCACCTGCACGGCTTGCACTTCGACGTCGGCCACCGGTTCTTTCGAGAGCGAAACATTGAGCAGCACGATTTCCTTGGCAAACGTCCACTGTGTGGCATCGACCTTCTTGGGATCCTGAGCGACGATTTCCAGCGCCTGCGCAACTCGCTGCGAGCTGGGCGGGCGGCGTTTGATATGCAGCAGCTTGCTCTCCGACTTGACGGGCGCAGCGTGCCCGGGCTCCATGCTGAGCAACACTTTGACCGCTTCGGCGCCGATGCGTCCGCCCACGAACCGGCACCAGTTCTCTGCCGAGCGATTGGCCAACGGGCTGATCTTTTTAAGAACGAGACTTTGCCGATGAGCCATGGCAAGCCAAGCCGCCAGTATGTGGAAGTCCGGATCAAATTTGGCGGAGCGATTATGCCCGCGTTCGGCAAGCGCCTGACGCAGGATGAGATAAACACCCTGATCGACTACATCGATTCGAAATAAAGCTGTAAAAGCAAGAACCCGGGCGCTTTTGCGTCCGGGTTCTCTCATTCCCGATTGACGGGCTAAGAATTCACATTCCCGATGGTTACGGGCTACACTCTCATTATCGGCATTAGGCGCGCCTTTGTCAATGGCGGTTCGTCAGTCGCCTGACGAAAAGGCAATGGTAGGCTCCTTGGCGCTAATTGTTTTAGTTTCTTCTACTTCCCGCCAATTTTGCATGCCCATTGCATGCAGAACCGCTCTTCGAATCGCCATCAGATCATTCCTACGAATCGCAAGTCTAGTGTACTGCCCGTTCAACTTTACGCGATCAAGTCGCTGCTTTCCCACACAGGTAACCATGTCGGCCTTAGCCCAAACCGATTCAATCTCATCGAAAAAATTGTAGCTTCTGGGCCTAAACTCGATAATGGCAGCCTTCGGGTGGAGCGGGTACTGTCTTACTTAAAGGGACGACCAAATAGGTGTTAGGCATCGTCTTTCTGGATCGGGCCGACAGCACCACGACCTTTCGCACCTTCACCATTTCAGGGGGCTGAAAGCCGGTTGTGAAGTCGCACATCAGCACGTCTCCCGCATTTGGAACAAAAGTGATCGGCATGTCTCGCTAATTGCTAGTGGCGCGGCAAAAGTAAAATTCGCGAACTTCTGCAACGTAGCGTTGAGACTTCCTCCCAGGCGCAACCACTTATTGAAGCAAGGAGCAAGTGTTCTCTTTCACATGTGCGACTATTCCCTCTACACTGTCAAAAATAGGCTAGCCTGCGAATCGGACGATCTGGTTCTGCACCGGTTTGATACCGGCAGCCTTGGGTTCTGCGCGGCGGATGAGCTGCAGCAGGAAATGAACCGGAGTGCGCTCGCGCGTGGCTGGTCGAGCTTTGTGAGCTGGCTGTTTCCTCGTAAGCGGTGCGGGCTCACGGCCGTCTGTGTGCCGCCAGGTGCGCGCTTGATGGTTTCTGAAGCGCCCAAAGCCGCGCCGCCGAGTCTTAAGGAACTGGCGTTAGAGACAGTGCAATTTGCGCAGCTCTCCGAACGAAGCTACGCGTATCGCGACGCCCTTCGCTTGCCTGATGGCGAAACGGTTTTGCTGCAGAGACTGCCAGAGGGGCTGCGTGTGGTGGTGGTCGCCCTGTCTCCCGAGGAAGTGCCGGCAAAGATCCGGCTGCGTCTGCCCGTGACTATTTCGTCGTAATCCAGAGCAGATGGGCATCTTGTTCTGCTGGTTGAAGATCAAAGCTGGCCGGCACCCAAGCCACGTCCCCTGCCTTCATGGTTAGCTTGTCCGTTAGGTTACGGACGGGCACAAAAGCGATCAGCAAACCAGCTGATCGTCCCATGTAGTGTCTGCTTGTTCTATTTCCGCCAACCGTAGTAATCCGCTTCACCATCAATAATGGGGAGTCGAATTCAACTTTGACTCCCTCTTTTGTTTTGTTGATCGGCTTATTGCCTCGGAAGGCCAGTTCGTTTTTCCCCAGCGGGATTGCCTTCAGCTCGACGCGCAGAAAGTCGCTGGGCAGAGCGCTAAGGCTTTCAATACTGTGCTTTTCGATCCGGCCAGGGCTGATACGGAAAGCGCCTGTTCTTACGGGCGGCCGCACCACTTTGAAAGCATGCTGTTCCACATGGCTGAATTGAACGGGACCGGCACCGCTCAAGTAAACGTAGATTGTTGGGCGGGCCGGATGATCGTGCACGGGCAGTTTCTCATGCGGGCCATAGTGAACGTGAATCACCCGCACCGAATCGTTTTCGTAGACCAACCGATAGTTTCTGGGGAGAACCTTAAGTGGATCCTGCGCTAATGAAGCAACTGCGCCCAGGCAAAACAGCAGAGCCGCCGCCCTGATTCTCCCCAAACCGTTTTGCAATTATTTTTCTTCTCGCAATTCTCGGTGAGAAAGGCGGCGAGTTGTCCGGCATCGCGCTTGGCCACTCGTCCGCTTCTTTTGAAGGATGCCTTCGTCGATCTTCACGAGCGAATCGTAGCCTTCAATACACCTGCCACCATTGCTATGCTCTGCTCCGTATCAGTATGGTGCGGATGTTCATATTAAACCGGCCGCCTTCGATCAAATCTAGAGCCATCAATCAGGGCCATACTTGTAATGCTTCTTCTTCATGATGAACTCGATGGCGCAGGTAGAAAGCACCACTTTGATGTCCGGCGAATCGGTGAGAAGCTTCACCGCCCAGGCCCGCTCTTTCAATAAGTTCGGATCTACCGGATTGGCCTCCAACGATTTCGCCAGGTTAACGATGCGGGCGCGTTCTTCGGGTGTAGATGGGTCTGCCGAGAAAACCGTCGGAACAAATGAGGCTAGCAGCAGCGCAGCGATGCAGAAACGATTCAAGAAAGATCCTCCGATCTTGTGTAGCGTGTTCCTAACTTACTACACGGGAGGGCGTCTAAATTGTCTTGCGTGGCGCGGCGGTGTTTTTATCGCCGGTGTTTGGCGTGCCTGTGGGCTCAATTAAGAGCAAATGCACTTCTTCTTTGGCCACGGGGCAATGCTCAACGCCTTTGGGCACAATGTACATTTCTCCAGGCCCTAGCGTCACGGTACGGTCGCGCATTTGAATATCTAGAATGCCCTTCAGCACCAAAAAGAAGTCGTCGGTATCGTCGTGCTTGTGCCACACGAACTCGCCCTTAACCTTGACGAGCATCACGTCTGAATCGTTCAACTGGGCGATGGTGCGCGGCGACCAGTAATCGGAGAACGCGGCCAGCTTATTCGCAAGATTGATCTTGTCTTGCATAGACTACTGCGCGTTCTTGAGTTCAACCACCATCACCGTGAGCGGCTTCCGGCCCACTACAGAATCTGTGTGCATGGTGCCGGGTTTGCTGGCGGGGAGCCAATACGCGTTGCCGGTTTCCCAATGAATCAATTCGCTGCCGCCGGCTTGTTGGACGATGTTGACGTTGCCGCCATCAAGCGCCACCAGCACGCGCGGATGATCATGGCGGTGCATCGTGAGCGGGGCGTTTGGGGTGATGATGGCTTTCCACACATGCACGTCGGCGTTTTCAAACTGCTCAATGCGTTGTGTGCCCCCGGCAGGCGGTACGGCTGCGCCACCGCTGGCAAGAAGGAGAACCGCCGCTGCGGCCACACTGCCCCAAAACTTTTTCATCGATTTAGGCTCCAGCCGCACGCCGCTGCTTCCGAGTCAGCGCGGGCATTTCGTAATCGTCATCGGCCAGCAGATCTTGCTGCGCAGCCTCCGGCTCCGCTTCCGTTGCGGCTGCTGCCGGAAGGAATGGTTCCGCCTCGGGCACATACGCGGGCTCGGGCTGCGGCGGTGGGGGCGGAGGCATCGTAGAGACTTCCGCGCCAATGGTCGGGCTGAAGGGGAAGTGCGAACCACGCCGGTCAATCTCAGGCAGCGAATCGCGTTGGAAGCCGGTAGCAATCACCGTCACCTTCACGTCGTTCCCCATGCGCTCGTCCATCACGACGCCAAAGTTGATTTGTACATCTTCGTTCTTGGTGGCCGCGCGGATCAGGTTGCAGGCCTCGTTTACGTCGTGAATACCAAGTTCGCTCGAAGCAGTGATGTTGATCAGCACGCCGCGCGCACCCAGCACGCCGCCTTCTTCCATCAGCGGGCTATTGATCGCCTTTTGCGCCGCCTCGACCGGGGCATTTTCGCCGGAAGCGATGGCGGTACCCATCATGGCGTAACCCATACCCAGCATGATGGTGCGAATGTCGGAGAAATCGCGATTGATGATGCCAGGCGTGGTGATGATATCGGCGATGCCTTGCACAGCTTGCCGCAACACATCATCGGCCATGCGGAACGCATCCATGAACTTTGCGCCCTTCGGCACCAAGCCGAGCAATTTTTCGTTCGGAATGCTGATGACGGTATCGCAGCAACCAGCCAGCTCAGCCAGCCCCCGTTCGGCCTGACGCATGCGGCGCGGGCCTTCAAACGAAAACGGCTTGGTCACAACGGCAACGGTGAGAGCGTTCAATTCTTTCGCGAGCGAAGCCACCACCGGCGCAGCGCCCGTGCCGGTGCCGCCGCCAAGTCCGGCGGTGACGAATACCATGTCCGCGCCTTCTAAAATCTCGATAATTTGCTCGGTATCTTCAAGCGCCGCTTGCCGGCCCACAGCGGGATCGGCGCCCGCGCCCAAGCCGCTGGTGAGTTTCTTACCCACCGCCAATTTATTTGCCACCGGCGAGGCCGCCAGTGCTTGCTTGTCCGTATTGAGAATGTAGAACTCAATGCCGCTGAGACCTTCCTGCAGCATCCGGCCGACCGCGTTAGACCCGCCGCCGCCCACGCCTACAACCTTGATGCGTGTGCCAAGATTTACTTCCTCAGCCATGAGGAATTTCAGATCGTCTGCCATATTCATACACTCCCTTACTGCTTCACTTCGTCACGTTACTTTACTGCCGAACCAGATACGCTGGTTGAAGATCGTTTCCAATCACGTTTTAATTTCAAGCGGCCCGAGTACATTGCTAAGCCGCCGGCGGTCGTCCAGGTTGGGTTATCCAGTTCCGTGGGCCAGCCTTCAATTCCCAGAGCTAAACCTTTGCGCGCCTGGCAGTGCATCATGCGCTCGGCCACATCGCACATGCCGGGCAACAAAGCGCCGCCGCCTGTAATGACAACGCCTTCGAGCAGATTTTCTTCCATGCCCAGGCGCAATACTTCTTCGTACACGCGTTCAAAAATCTGTTCGGCGCGCGCTTCCAGAATTTCGTTCAAATGCCGGCCACTGGCTTCACGGACGCCGCGCCCATCGGCTGAGGGTAACTCTACCAGTCTATTCTCCGGCGTTGTTTCCGCTACGGCTGAACCGAACTCGCGCTTCAAGCCTTCGGCGAAATCGACGTTCACTTTGAAAAGCCGGGCCACGTCGCGCGTGAAGTGATCAGCGCCGATCGGGATGCTGGTGGCGAGCAGCAAAGAGTCGCCATCGTAGATCACCAATTCAGTTGACTGCGCGCCAATATCGACAATGGCCGCGCCCCGTGCACGATCTTCCGGCAGCACCGCTGCATACGCCGCGGCGACGCCTTCGAAAACGGATTCTTCCACCGCTAAATGCGACCGATGCACTGCCGAGACAATGGCCTGATGCTCGTGCAGCGAAACGGTGACCACGAGGATATTGGCTTCCAAGCGCGCGCCTAAGATGCCCTTTGGGTTGCGATAACCGGCGCGGCCATCGAGCGTGAAATCCTGCGGACAGATCTGCAGAATTTCGCGGTCGTCTTCCAGGCGCACGCGCGCGGCCAGTTCCACCGCGTATTTTAAGTCTTCCGGCTCAATTTCGCGGCGGCGGCCAAATTCATAGACACCGCGGCTGTTGACGCCGGCCACGCAGCCGCCAACGCCGATCAAAGCCGAATCGGGAGACGCCTGCGCTTTCTTCTCTGCTTCGCGCAGAGCGAGTCGAACGCTTTCGGCCAGCGCTTCCTGGTCTCCTAAACGTGCCTTGGTCCACGCCTGAACAGGAGCTTCACCATAGCCCAAAAAGCGCGTGGTGAAATCTTCCAACGCGCAGATAACAACGCGCGTGCTGCTGCTGCCCAGATCCAGACCAACGGCTAGTTTGGTTTTACTGCCCAAATTTCTTATCCCCTACAGCTGTGATTACGCCATCTACCCGCAGATCAAGCGTCTTGGCGTCGGGACGCTTCTCTTTGATCTCGTTATAGTTCGCCAAGAAGTTGCGAAGCCTCTCGGCATAATTTTCTTCTCCCAGCATCAAATTCACTACTTCATTGCCAACATGCTCGGCCACAATCAGGTTGTTCGGATCGGACGCGTCCACTTCCGAAACCTGTGCGCCCAGCGGTCCAATCTCGTTCAAAAGGGCAGTCGCGCGCATCACGCGGGCGCGCCGGCTTTCTACGGACTCGGTCTCACGCAAGCCGGAAATAACCGGCAGCGTAAACTTGGCGGCCACGCGCGGACGGAGAATGTGGCCGTAGCGGTCGATCAAAGCCAGCTTTGCCACGCCATCGTCTCCGCGAGTCTGCGAGAGGCGGACAAAGGCCACCGGCTCGCGCTCGTGGATGGAAACTCTCAGCGTGTCCGGCCATATCTTCGAAACAGACGCATCCTGCACCCAATCGATCGAGAGCAATTGCTCCCGCCGGGCTTGTATCGGAACCAAATAAAGACTCCGCCCGAAGTCTTGCGCGAAGACATGACGGACTTGGGAAGCTGACGCATAATGAACTCCCTCCACCACCAGATTTGGACTTTTACCTGCCAACTCTTCCGCTTCCGCTACTCGAAAGCGGTCGTCTTTGATCAAAAACTCTTCCGTTAGATGCCAAGCGAATAACGTTCCTACCATCAAAACAATTCCGCTGAACAGCCAAAACGCCAAGCGGCCCCAATGCAGGCCTGCGAACAGGCTGGGGCGCGCGTTGGCGTTGTCGATGATAGGTTTGCGGCGCGCCAACTATGCTGCACCCCGCAGTTTTTCCAAAATCTTGTCAGCGGCCTGGGAAACGCTGCCGGCGCCGAGGGTGATGATTAAGTCTCCCGGCGCGGCCACTGCTGATATGGCGGCGATGCCTTCATCCATATTCGCCACGTAGTTCGCGCCGCGATGTCCGAAGGAGCGGATTTTTTCGACCAGCGCTTTGGCGTTGACGCCTTCAATGGCTGCTTCCGAGGCGGCGTAGATATCCAGCAAGTAGAGGTTGTCGGCTTGATTGAAGGCGCCGGCGAAATCGTCCATCAGGAACTTGGTGCGCGAAAAACGATGCGGCTGGAAGAGCACGTGGATCTTCTTGTACGGACCCAAACGCGCAGCAGCCAGCGTGGCTTTTACTTCGGTCGGATGGTGACCGTAGTCATCCACAACTGTCACGCCTTTTTCCACACCGCGCACGGAGAAGCGACGGTCAACACCGCTAAAGGCGGCCACGCCCTCTTTGAGCAGTGGCACCGTGATGTCGAGTTCTAAACCGACGCCTACCGCAGCGGTAGCGTTCAAAACGTTATGCAGGCCGGGCACATTCAGGTGGAAATCGCCCAGAACAGAACCGTGACGGCGCAGCGAAAAGTCACTACTGTTCGGGCCAAGCTTGATGTTCAAAATTTCCAGATCCACCTGGGCGGAACGGCCATAAGTAATGGTGCGGCGGCGAATGTTTGGGAAGATCTTCTGAATATTGGCGTCTTCCATGCACAAAACCGCGGCCCCGTAGAAGGGCACCTTGTTCACAAATTCCGTGAACGCGGCCTGAATTTCTTCGAGCGAGGCGTAGTGATCCAAGTGCTCGCGGTCAATATTGGTTACGACGGCGAGAATAGGCGCGAGCTTCAGGAACGATCCGTCGCTTTCGTCCGATTCCACCACCAGGAAGCTGCTCTTGCCCACGCGTGCGTTCGAGCCTTGCATGGCGGCTACCCGCCCGCCGACGACTACGGTCGGGTCCAGATTCGCGGCGTTTAAGATAGATGCCACCATGGACGTGGTGGTCGTTTTCCCGTGGCTTCCGGCAATGGCGATGCCGAACTTTAAGCGCATGAGCTCGGCCAGAAGCTCGCCGCGCGGGATCACGGGGATTTGCAGACGGCGCGCCTCGGCCATTTCCGGATTGGCCGGGTCGAGCGCGGACGTAACAACCACCGCTTTAGCACCGGCGACATTTTCGGCGCGATGACCCACCTGGACGGTTGCGCCCAGTTTGCTGAGCCGTTCCGTGATCGGACTCAGTTTGGCGTCGGAACCAGACACCTGGTATCCGAGAGTGAGCAGAACTTCAGCGATCGCGCTCATCCCAATGCCCCCGATGCCAACGAAGTGGACGTGTTGGGGCTTAAAAAACATTACTTGCCACTATTGTTTCGGCTTTATGGTCGCGTGTCAAATAAAAACCTCGTTTTTTATTAGCGGCGCTTGCTTTCGGCCGCTTCTTCCAGTACTATGGCGGCGCGTTCGGCGGCGCCCGGTTTGGCAAACTGACGTACTTTTTGACGCATGCGCGCCAATGAATCAGGTTTGCTGCGTAAATCTTCTACTTCGCGAAACAGGCGCTCGCCGCTCATATCGGAGTCTAAAATCATGCGGGCGGCGGCTGCATCAACTAGCGTTTTCGCATTTTCTTTCTGGTGATCGTCGGCGGCGAAGGGCAGCGGCACCAGGATCGACGCCATTCCGGCAGCGGCGATTTCATTGACGCCGCCCGCGCCGGCGCGGCCTACTACGATATCGGCATCGCCGAAAGCGGCGGCCATGTCCTTGATGAAAGGCACCACTTCGCCATTCACTCCTGCAAACGCAAACTCACGGGCCAGCGCTTCGTGCTCAGCGGTGCCGGTTTGATGAACGATGCGCACGGGCATTTGGCTCGAGCGGAAATACGGCCAGCTTTCCCGGGAAGCTCGGTTCAAGGTGCGCGCGCCGCGGCTGCCACCGGTGATTAAGATTGTGAACTGGTCGCTGGGCTTGTGCTGCAAGGTGAAAAATTCCGGGCGTACGGGCAGCCCAGTGACTTCGGCGCGGTCGGCGGGAAACCAGCGGCGGGTGTTCTCAAAGCCGAGCAGCGCGCGATACACACGGTTTGCCATTTTGCGGTTGGCAAAGCCAGGAACGGAATTGGGTTCCATCACCACTAACGGGATGCCGGCCAGAGTGGCGGCAAGCATCACCGGGCCTGAGACAAATCCGCCCATACTGAAAACCGCTTCAGCGCGGAACTTACGCAGCAAACCGCCCGCGGCTACGATCGCTGCGGGCAACTGCAGCATGGTGCGGAATTGCTGGCTCATGCCGACGCGATTTAAGCCGCCGATTCTCACGAATTGAATATCAAAGCCGGCGTCGGGCACCAGGCGCGATTCCATGCCCTCTTGCGTGCCGATGAAGAGCAGCTTATGGTTTCGAGACTGTAGAACGCGCGCCACGGCAAGGGCGGGGAAGACATGCCCGCCAGTGCCGCCGCCGGTCAAAACGAAGGAATGCGGCATCTTAGGGGGTATTCTCGCTGACGCTCAAGAGCATTCCCATCATCAGTAAGGTACTCAGCAAAGAGCTGCCGCCGTTGCTGATAAACGGCAAAGGGATGCCCTTGTTGGGGATCAAATCCAACACTACGCTGATGTTGATGAGCGCCTGCACCACTACGCAAACGGTGACGCTCAAAGCCAAATAGCGGCCAAAGTGATCGTTGGCGCGCAACGAGACGCGCAGTCCGCGCCACAAGATAACGATGAACCCCGCCAGCAGAGCGGTGGCGCCGATGAAGCCGGTTTCTTCGCCCACAATGGCGTAGATGAAATCGGTAAACGCTTCGGGAAGGTAGAGCATCTTTTGCTTGCTTGCCATTAAACCCGCACCGAAAAACCCACCGGATCCAAGGGCCAGACGCGCTTGCATTTGTTGATAACCAGGGTCGCTGGTGGAAGCGGTCTTGTGGGCATAGGCCAGAATGTGGCCGCCGGGATCGACCTTGTTCAGAATCGAGTGATTTTTATCAACGAAATCGATGACGCGAGAAAGGCGGTAAGGCTTCATAGCGACAAAGGCGACCACAAGAACGAGACCGAGCGCGGCGCATATTGCCAGATAGCGAAGGTTCACGCCGGCAACGAAGATGACGATAAAAGTGGTGAGTACCAGGACGATGGCGGTGCCAAGATCGGCGACGGCCACGAAGAGCGCCATAGCGGAAATAGAAATCGCGATGGGTGCGAGAGTGGTGCGGTCGTTCACCGCTCCCATGCGGCGGCAGAGGAAGAATGCCAGGAATAAGGCCAGCGCGGGTTTGGCCAGTTCGGAAGGCTGCAGCGAGAGCGGTCCGCCGCGTAGCCAGCGATGGCTGCCGCTATCGGTGACATACACAACCAGCAGAAGCAGGACAACAATGCCCAGCGCGGAGAATGCATATTTGGGCGCGTTCCAATGGCGATAGTCGCGCTTCATGCAATACAGCAGAATGAGAAACGAGACGATGGCCCAGCCGAGCTGGCGCCAAAAGAAGTGGGTGCTGTCCCAGTGGTATTTCAAAACAGCCACGCTGGAAGAGGAACTGTAAACCATCACCAAGCCGAAGCAGACCATGGTGAGGACCGCGAGAAAGAGAATCCAGTCGGTTTTGAGTCGTTGGGCCATTATTTGCTTACAACAATTGTGTCACTAAATGTTTAAAGTGTTTTCCGCGTTCTTCGTAGTTGTTGAACTGGTCAAAACTGGCGCAGGCGGGGGAAAGCAATACCGTGTCGCCCGGTTCGGCGTGAGCGCGGGCGTATGCCAAAGCGCCTTTCATGTCGCCGCAATCGATCAGCGGAACCGCGCCCGCGAGCGCTTTGCGAAGGATCGGGGCCGCAGCGTAGGCGTATGGCGGCTCTGCGCCGATTAAGAGAACGCCTTTAGCGCGCTGGTGCAGCGGTTCGCGCAGGGGTGCATAATCGCTGCCTTTATCTTTGCCACCGAGGATGATCCAGAGTCCTTGCGGGAAGGCATCAATGGCTTTGAGCGTTGCATCCACGTTGGTGGCTTTCGAGTCGTTGAAATACTCTACGCCGTCCAAAGTGCGTACGAATTCGATGCGATGTTCAACACCGGGAAATGCCGCAACTGCGGGCCCGATGGCGGCGAGCGGTGCGCCGGCAAGATGCGCCAGTGCGGCGGCGGCCATCACGTTTTCCACATTGTGCAAACCGCGTAGCTTGATTTGCGCGCGCTGCATGAACGGCGCGCCGTCCCACATGAGTTGATCGCCGCTCGAGCGAGACGCCGTTGGGCACAGGCTGCGTAGCGCTGAACCAGATTACTTTGCCTTTGGTGCGCGAGACGAAGTCGCGACAAGTGGCGTCATCGTAATTCAGAACGGCAGAATCGGTCTCCTTCTGGGTCTCGAGCAGGCGCGCTTTGGCGGCAGCGTAAATCTCGAAGGTGTGATGCCGGTCGAGATGATCGGGCGTGACGTTCAGAACGGCGGCCACTTGGGCGCGGAAATTATTAATGGATTCAAGCTGAAAACTGGATAATTCCAGCACATTCCAGTGATGCGGGTCGGACGATTCAATCAGCGAGGTGACGGCGGTGCCGATATTGCCGCCGACTTGGCACCTGATGCCGGCATGTTTCAGGACGTGACCGGTAAGCGCGGTGGTCGTAGTTTTGCCGTTAGAGCCAGTAATGCCAAGCACGGGGCCTTTTAGAAAAAACGACGACAGTTCCACCTCGCCGATTGTGGGAATGCCGCGTTCGCGGGCCGCAACGAGCATGGGCAGATCGTATGGAACGGCGGGCGAAAGAACAATCATGGTGGCCGCGCCAATATAGATTTCTTCTTGCGGCACCACGGGGACGTGCAGATGCCGGAAATGCGGCGTGCTCTTCGACTGTTAGTGCAGACGAATCCATAGCGCGGACTTTTGCGCCGTATTTCAGCAAAAGATCGATCGCAGCCAGCCCAGAGCGCTTGGTTCCGATAACGAGAATGTCTTGACCGGCGAATCTTGTTGGCAGCGTTTGTTACCTCAACTTCAAAGTAGTGAGCGCGAAAAGAGCCATCACCAAACCCACAATCCAGAAACGCACAATGACTTTCGATTCAGACCAGCCGAGCGCTTCGAAGTGGTGGTGGATAGGCGCCATCTTGAAAATTCGTTTGCCGTTGCGCAGTTTGTAACTGCCCACCTGCAAAATGACGGAGAGCGCTTCGATTACATAGACGCCGCCGATGAACGCCAGGAGTACTTCCTGCTTGATAAGCACAGCCACAATACCCAAACCGCCACCGAGCGCAAGCGAGCCAACGTCGCCCATGAACACCTGGGCCGGGTGGGAGTTATACCAAAGAAATGCCAGACTGGCGCCGACCATGGACGCGCAAAAAATGGTGAGTTCCTGGGATCGAGGCAGACGTGCCAAACCTAAATATTGCGAGAAAGCAGCGTGGCTCGAAAGATAAGTCAGGATCGTCATCGCGCCGGACGCTATGATCATGAGGCCGATGGCGAGACCATCGAGGCCGTCGGTCAGGTTTACAGCGTTGGAAGAGCCCACCATAATAAAGACGATGAAGCCGTAAAAGAAAACGAAGGCGAGCGGATAGGTCCAGAAGTTCTTGGTCCAGCCTTCGATGAGCAAGTCCGGCTTGAACTGTTTGAAGAACGGCACGTTGATGGCGGTGGAATAAGACTGGTGCGAATGCAGCACCAGCAGACAGAAACTGATGAGCATAGCGACGACGACTTGCGCCCAGAACTTCTGCCAAGAGGTGAGGCCGAGATTCCGTTTTTTGGTGACTTTGGCCCAATCATCGAAAAAGCCAATCACGCCAAAGCCTACTAAACCAAGCAAGGCGAGCCAGATAAAAGGATTGCGTAAATCCGCCCATAGCAGAGTGGGAATCACGATTGAGGCAACGATGAGCAAGCCGCCCATCGTGGGCGTGCCGGCTTTCTTACGGTGCGATTGCGGGCCTTCTTCGCGGATATGCTGGCCGAAACTCAGTTCGCGCAGCTTGTTAATGAACCAAGGGCCGCAGAGGAGGCCGATGGCCAGCGCCGTGAGGCTGGCGAGCGCGGTGCGGACGGTGATATAGCCGAAGATCCGAAAAACTGGGACCCATTTGCGCAGAACCATAAAGAGAAGCCAGTAGAGCATGTGCGATTAGGACTCCATTCTGGCCAACGCGGTTTCGACTTGAGTTCCGCGCGAACCTTTAAATAAGATGGCATCACCGGGCTTGGCGAAGTTTTTGAGGAAATCGCCGGCGGACTCGGGCGTGTCGAAAAACATCGGCTGAAGCCGCTTTTTGAGCGCTCTCGACAATGAATTGGGCATCGCCATGGATGCCAATGATCACATCAACGCCCGATTTTACGGCATATTCACCTAGCTGGCGATGTAACTGTTCCGACATTTGTCCTAGCTCGCGCATCTCGCCCAGAACGGCGATGCGGCGGCTGGCCGGTTCGGAGCGCAGGACGTCAAGCATGTTGCGGGCAGCTTCGGGGTTTGAATTGTAGGAATCATTGAGAACAGTGGCCCCGCGCCAGACTTTTCTCTCACCACGCATCTTGCCGGGAGTGAGGGCGGCAACGCCAGAGACCAGTTCATGAGGCTGAATGCCGAAGACGCTGGCGACGGCAATGCCGGCCAGGATGTTCAAAATACTGTGGCGGCCAGAAAGCGTGGTTTGAAAATGGACGCCTTGCACGGTGAAGCTATCGTCTTCAGCGCGGATGTCGGCGTTGGGCGAGAAGCCGTAAGTGATCGTGCGGCCTTTGTGGCTTTGGGCGAAAGCGGCGACCCGGGGATCATCAGCGTTCAGGATGGCGACACCACTGGGCGGCAGGCCTTCGATGAGTTCGCGCTTAGCAGCGGCCACACCTTCGATAGAGGCGAAGTTCTCCACGTGCGCGTAGCCGACATTGGTGACCACGCCGTGATTGGGTTCGGCGATGCGGACGAGATCGCGGATTTCCCCTGCATGATTCATGCCCATCTCGAGCACGGCCACTTCGCAATCTTGCGGAAGCCGCAGAATAGAAAGCGGCAGGCCGATGTGGTTGTTAAAGTTGCCTACGGTTTTGCCTACCTTGTAGCGAACAGCCAGCAGGGCGGCGATGATGTCTTTGGTGCTGGTTTTGCCTGCGCTACCGGTAACAGCGATAATCGGCTTGGCCCAGTCACGTCTCGCTTGGTGCGCTAGTGCTTGCAGGGCTACGAGCGTATCCTTCACTAAAAGCAGCGGGCCCTTCGCGTCGGGAATGGGTTCGCTGACAACGCGGCCGCTGCGCCTTGGGTTAAGACAGCGTTGACGAAAGCATGGCCATCGAGCCGTTCGCCTTTGATGGCGAAGAACAGATCACCCGGCGTGACGGTGCGGGAATCGATAGACCAGGTTGAAAAGTTGATGGGACTAGAGACGGTCCCTATGAGTTGCGCCCCGGTCGCGGCCTGGACCTGCGCGAGTGAAAGCTGCATAGCTCAGGCTGATCCGTTCTTCTTGCGGTTATAACCGAAGCCACGCAAGACGCGGCGAGCGACTTCGCGATCATCGAACGGAATCGGGCCGTCCTTCAGAATCTGATAGGTTTCGTGACCTTTGCCGGCCAGGATGACGACGTCTCCCGGTTCAGCCATCTCGATGGCCTTCTTAATCGCGCGTTCGCGGTCCGGCTCTGCGAGGTTGGGTTTATCGAAACGGCCGATACCGACGCTGGCGTCGTTCATGATGGCGAGCGGGTCTTCGCTGCGCGGATTGTCTGAAGTAAGGACAACGTAATCGCTGAGTTCGGCCGCAGCCATACCCATTAAAGGCCGTTTAGCGCGGTCGCGGTCGCCGCCGCAACCAAACAAAGTAATGATACGCTTCGGATTCATGGCGCGCGCAACAGAAATGACGTTGCGCAAAGCATCGTCCGTGTGAGCGTAATCGACAACCACCATGAACGGTTGCCCTTCTTCCACGCGTTCGAAGCGGCCGGGCACGCGTGGCATATCGTGCAAACCTTTTTGGATTTGGGCGTCGGTCAGGCCGAGAGATATGGCACAGCCGCAAGCAAGAAGAATGTTGTAGGCGTTGATGTGGCCCACTAACTGAGACTCAATGGGGAACTTGCGGTCGCCGGCGACGACGGTAAAGCGCAGGCCGTTGAAGGACATTTCCAGACTGGCCGGGCGGATCCACGTTGTTTTTGAACCGTTACCGGCGGGCGGTTCCTGCTTGAGGCTGTACCAGAAGGCGTGGGTTTCCGGCGCCAGTTCAATCTTGCGGACCCATTCGTCATCCGCATTGAGCACCGCGAAGCGGGGGGGAGGACCGCTTCGCGGCTTAAACAACAATTGCTTAGCGGCGAAGTACGCTTCCATGGTGTGGTGGTAATCCAGATGGTCGCGAGTGAAATTCGTGAAGCCGGCCGTATGCACGTTCATCGCGAAAATGCGGCCGAGATCGAGCGCATGCGAGGAGGCTTCGAACGTCACGTGTGTGCCACCGAGCTTCTCCAGTTCAGCGCACATAGCGAATAAATCGAGCGATTCGGGCGTAGTGTTGACGGCGGGAAGAACCTTGCCGGCCAAATGATATTCAATGGTGCCGATGAGCGCAGTGGTTTTGCCGGCGGCGCGCAGCATGGCGTCGATAAGCGTGCTGGTGGTGGTTTTGCCGTTGGTGCCGGTGATGGCGGTGATGGCTAAACGTTCGTCGGGCTTGTTGTAGAAATTGCGCGCGGCGAGAGCGAGGGCTTCACGGCCGTGTGGGACTTGCAGCCAGAGGCCAGAAAAGCCGCCAGGCACGGGACGATCTCCGACAACGGCGACAGCTCCTTTCTGCAAGGCCGTGGCGGCGAACTGCGCGCCATCGGTCTTGGCTCCGGCGAAGGCAAAGAACAGGAAACCAGGTTCGACCTTGCGGCTGTCATAAGCAATGCCGCGCACTTCCACCGCGGGGAGCGGAGCAGAAGTGCGGAGCAGGGTAACGCCTGAAAGAACCTGAGACAGGTTCATCGTGCAAACCTCACCCGGATGTGTTCCCCGGGGTTCAAAAGGGTGCCGGCGGGCGGAGTCTGCGCGCGCGCCAAGCCTTCGCCTAACATGTCAACTTCAATTCCAGTAGCTGTGGCTTCCTGCATAACGTCTCTTACAGTTTTACCTACAAAGTTTGGAGCTTTGGGGGCAGTGCCGTCAGTTATAGCAAGAACTTCGTCTTGGTCGGTGGCTAACTTCATTTCTTCAGCGCTAAAAGGAGTGGTTAACTCAGCCACGGTATCGGCATCGGAGTCTTCGTCAGTCGCTACCTTTTTCATCTTAGGAGCCTTTTTCGCCATGAGTTCGTCGATCTCTTCCGGCACGTCGCGGACAATGCCGAGGCGGTTGAGAGAAGACTGCATGAGCTTGACGAAGGCGGGGCCGGCTGCGGAGCCACCATAGCCGGCAGCGCCGGACGTGCCACTCACAGTGACGACGATGACGATGGCGGGATTGTTGGCCGGAGCAAAGCCCAGAAAAGAGGCGTTATAGCGGTGGGTGTAAACCTTGTGCTCGTAATCGTAGATCTGCGCGGTGCCGGTCTTGCCGGCGAGCGAATAGCCGATGACGTGTAAATGGTGGCCGGTGCCATGTTCGTCTGTGACCACGCGGCGCATCATGGAGCGCATGGTCATCACGGTTTCTGGCCGCAAGACTTGGACGGGGGCAGGGTGAACGGGCGCGGTGCGTGGGCCATCGGGCTCTTGTTCCCAAGCAACTAAGTGAGGAGCAACAACGAAGCCACCGTTCGCAATGACGCTGCCCATTTGCGCAAGTTGCAGAGAGGTGACGCCAATTTCGTGACCCATGGGAATGGAGCCGATAGTGGTGGGCTGCCAGCGCTTCAAAGAGCGCACAATACCCGGCGCTTCACCGGGTAACTCAATGCCGGTACGTGTGCCAAAGCCGAAGCGGCGGATGTAGTTGTAAAGATTTTCGTTGCCCACTTGCATGCCAATCTTGATGGCGCCAATGTTGCTCGAACGGGCCAGGACGTCTTCCATAGAGAGCACGCCGCTGCGGTGCGAATCGTGAATGACGCGCGTGAACAAATGCATGACGCCGTTTTCGCAATCGATGAGCGAACTGGGGCGCAGGTTGGTCGTCTCAAGCGCCGCGGAGAGGGTGACGACTTTGAAAACGGAACCCGGTTCAAACGGTGTGCCCACGGCCAGATTCCGGCGGCCCAGATCTTTCTCGCCGGCCATGAGGCGCACGTTGGGATCATACGTCGGGTAGTTCTCAAGCGCGAGCACTTCCCCCGTGCGCGGGTTCATCGCCACGACGCTGGCGTAATCGGCGCCATTCTCTTTGACAGCTTGCTTGATCGCTTCTTTGGCGATGAACTGAAGTTCGCGGTCGATGGTGAGGCCGATGCTCTTGCCCATAATCGGCGGCTTGACGATTTCGCTATCGTAGGCGACCTCTTTGCCATCGCGTTCCGCACGGCGCTCGCCGGGAATGCCGGCAAGGTCTTTGTCGAGCTTTCGTTCAATGCCCGCGATGCCTTTGCCTTGCCAATCGACATTGCCGATGACGTGGGCGGCCACGTCGTTGTTCGGATAGGTTCTGACGCTCGATTGCCGAATCTCCAGCCAATCGAGATGCATGGCCTCGAGACTGGCGGCTTGTTCGTCGGTGAGGTGATCATTGACTACCAGATAGCCGCCGCGACTGCGCGAAGCGGACGCTTTTTCAAAGCTGGCTTGCAACTGGCCGGCATCTTGCTGCAGGATGCCCGCGAGCATGGCCGCGGCTAGATCCGATTGGTTTTTCGGAATGCGCTTTGGGTTGACCACCGCCATGTGAGAGTTAGAGCTGATGGCCAGAATGGCGCCGTTGCGGTCATAGATGGTGCCGCGCGGCGCGTCAATGGTTTCCAAATGCTCTTGTTGGTGGCGCGCCTTTTGCGAGAGCGAATCGTGCTCCAAAACCTGCAGCGTAAACGAGCGTGCAAGAACAACGAGGGCCCACCCTAGAAGGATGAGCCCTGCGAACAACGCGCGTTCCTGAGTTTTGCTCAGACTGGAGAGCGGTGGTATTTCCATGGCTGATTCATCTTGAAAATTGGCTGCATCTTCCTCCTCCGCACAAGACTTCGCAGGGACGGGCGAAGCTCCCGTGCGGAAGAGTCAACTTTAGCGAACGCTGACAGCGGATGAAAACGGCAGCGTGATGCGCGCTTCAGCAGGCGAATCAAGACGTGACGACCCGCCGAGCGTTTGCACTTGCTGCGGCTCAGGCTCCGTCATCTTGAGATTTTTCGCAAGCTGGCGCAGGCGATCCGGGCTCACCAATTGCGCTTCCTGTGTTTCCAGGATGGCGCGCTGGCGCTGCAATTGCACCTGTTCGCCACGCAACTGCTGAAGCGTGAAACCGGCGGTGACGTTATAAGCGGTAGGCACCAGGCCCGCAATGACGAGGACGGCGGCGGCAAAACCGGTAGCCATGCTCTTGCTGCGCGCGGCCTGCGCGGCCGGATCGCTGGCGCGGATCACCGGGCTGTTATCTATGCGCTTTACGAAAAGATAGACATCTTCGTTGGCGAGCGGACGCAGACGAGGAGCGTCACTGCGTGTCCAAGCGGTGGAGGGAGCATCGGCGAGCTCTCTGGCTCCGACGAAACGATTTACAAATGTAGCAATGGAAGACATATCAATTTGTCCCTTCTAAAAATTCAATTCCAACCAATTCAGAGCCACTCCAGCGCCCGCAGCTTCGCGCTGCGCGAGGGCGGATTCTCGGCAATTTCTTCATCACTGGGCGGGACCACATGTTTGGTCAAAATCTTTGCCTGCCCAGAGGCGGCGAGCTCTTTAAACGCCCGCTTCACCTTCCGATCTTCCAAAGACATGAAGGTGAGCACTACAAAACGGCCGCCGGCATTTAAATGTCCCGGCACAGAGCGAAGCAACGCCTCAAGCTCTTCAAATTCTTCATTCACCTTCAGCCGCAACGCCATAAAGGTTTGCGTGGCCGGGTGGAGTCTCCCCGTTCGCGGCACGGCTTGCTCAACCACTTGAGCCAAACGGCCGGTCGTGTGTATGGGCCGCGCGCGAACGATTGCTCTGGAGATTCTTCGCGACCTCCTTTCTTCGCCGTACTCATAGATAAGATCGGCGAGCGCCTTTTCAGGCAGTTCATTTACAAAATCCGCGGCCGGCGCACCCTGGCTGCGATCCATGCGCATATCCAAGGGCCCGTCTTCCATAATCGAAAAACCTCTCTCCGCTGCCGTGAACTGATAGCGGCTGACTCCCAGGTCAGCGAGCACACCATCCACCTTCGAAACGCCAAAGCTTGCGAGGGCTTGCGGCCACATCGAAAAAGCTCCGTGAAAATAACGAATGCGCCCAGCCCATAGGGCTGTGTTGGCACGCGCCATTTCGAGCGACTCGGCATCCCGGTCGCACGCAATAACCAAACCCGACGAAAGCCGCTGAGCGATAGCTCCGGTATGACCCCCAAGTCCAGCGGTCACATCCGAGTACAACCCTTCCGGCCGAATCGCGAGATACTCGAGCGATTCTTTGAGAAGCACCGAATAGTGGCGCGAAGGTTCGCGGTCGTTCGCAGCTGGTTGCATACGGTTTCACTTCCGCGATCACAGCGCCTTCCTTTGCAAAACTTTTACCTTGTCGGCCAAACCGCTCTTGGCCGCGGCGAAACGTGCTTCGTATTCCGCACTGCTCAAAAGGTTGATGCGGTTTTGAAAACAGCGCATCCGCACTTCGTCTTTTTCCAAACCCAACGTCTTGCGCAACGTGTCGGGCAAGGTGAGACGGCCCTGCGCATCCACATCCACGTCTTTGCCGTAATGATCGGCAATCCGCGCCAACGCATCTAACGCTTCAAAATCATCACCAGGCTCTTGCAGCTTTTTTGCTGTTTCGCGCCAGATCGAAATAGGGTATATTCGAGCTTCGGACTCGTCGAACGTGGTGATAAACACTTTTCTTTCTTCTTTAAAACTTTCCAAATACGCCAGCATGGGAGCGGGAAGTTTCAGACGACCTTTATCGTCCACAGTTACGGCGAAGACGCCATTAGGGGCGCCAGCGGGGACGATTTTGCCGTTTTCTTCCACTGCAATCCAATTTGGTCCAATTTAGACCACAAACTGATAGTCACATGCAGGCGGCAACAATTGCAAGAGAAATTTGCTAGGAAAACTCTTGTAAGCTGTTGATTCGCTTTTGTTTCGCCTTTTGTGGGTACCGACGTGCTCATGGGGCAGTACGACGGTACTGGCGGGCTCGCTTTAACAACCCAACTGATCGCCTTTTGCCGGTTGATCTCCCGTGAGGACAATCTACCGGGTATCAAGGCGCATCTCGCGCGATTCAAAATTGTTTTGGTGAATAGGAACGTTCGGGCTGGAGAGGTGACTCTCGCACAATACGACGACTTCGTCCGTGGAAGGACGGACATCGACTACGTGATGATTGCGTCTGCGATGAAGGCCGGAGTGAACTCCGTGATCCGGATCGCCTCCCGCCATTCCCGCCGCCAACCAGCCAAGAACGTCCCAAACCGTGATCCGCAGCCCGCGAATACAAGGCTGCCCGCTCGCTTCCCTGCTCGACGGTGATCCTGGAAGAAGGAGTAGTCACTCTTCCCAAGGCCTATCAGACTTCGTCCTCTTTTATCAGTGTTTATCGGTGCTCATCTGCGGCTAAAAATCTTTTTGAAAATTGAGTCACAGCCGAGCCTGATTTTTTATCTCCCTTTCCCCTCAACAACTTCCATCAAATTCCGGCGCTCAGCCGGACGGCCCCCAAGCCACACTGAACCGAAAGTGAGGCTTACATGCCTAATCAAACCGGACCCACCACTATCTCCGGTAAATTAGCGTCCTGCATGAATCGTTTGAAGCATTCAGCGTGCGCCGAATCGTTATTCATCAAGGGAGAAAATCCTGACGAGTTCTTCTCTCTCCTCGAAAACGCCTTCGAGCAACATCAACCCGCGTTTGACCAAGACGCCATTCTGGTCACCCGCTCCGTCCAGGCTAACTGGATCTTCATGCGCCGCGAACGCATCGCCGCCGAGTTTGAAACTGCTCTGTACGAGCGCAAACCGCACGGCAAATACTTACTCCCCAACAGCGACTTACACGAAATCAATCTCATCGATCGTTACAAAACCGCCGCGCACCGCCATTTCACGCGCTGTCTCAAAGATCTCCAACTCATCAAAAAGATGGAGCACGATACCGAACGCTGGCAACTCCAACTCGCCGCGCAGAAAGAGCACTTACAAAGCGATCCCAAAACCGCCGCATTCATGGCCGAAAATCAGGAACCAACCGGCAACGAATCCGAAGTGGCACAAGCCGTCTACGCCGCCTTCGACGAATCCGGCAAGACCATCGCGTTCGAAGCGTCTCCCAAAAACGACACCATTCGCCGGCTACCGGCACCACCGGCCAAAGTCGTCCGCACATACCACTTCAAAGGCCTCGTGCCCGCACAGTATCACTGGCTCCTGACCACTCCTCAGCAACACACCCTGGATTACCAGGAAATCGACAAACCTCTAACCTTCGAAGAGTGGCAGCAAATCACGAACAACGAATAACTAAGACCCAGACGCCGCATAGTCAAATCCGAAAAGAGCTGGACATGGCGGAGCCATGCCCGAAAAACGTATTTTTATCTTTTCTTATCCGTGTTCATCCGTGTTTATCCGTGGCTAATTGTCATTTCTAGTCCGTTATCCGTGGCTCATTTCCTTCCGTAAAACGAACATTTCATCATGGAACAACAACAAACTCATTCTTGGGCCAAACGCGCCCGCATCATCGCCATGGCCGAACTCGGCATGTCGTCCGACGAAATCGCCGTGTCTCTCGGCATTCACATCAGCGTCCTCATCGCCGTCTTTGGCGACGTCATCGAAAAAGCCGTCATCCGCGCAAAATTCGCAGCTCTCCAAAAATTCGCGGCCTTGGCCAACTCCGGAAAGCATCATGGCATCACCATCGCCTGGGCCAAATTCCTGTGCGCTGCCACCAAAAAGGACGCCAACGGCTTTCTCGGCGGCTTCATGCCGCACATGCAGGTTCTTAATCATTTGGGCGAGGTCATCGGATAAACCAAACCGCGAAGTCAGTGGAATGGCGGAGACTTGAGCCGTTCGTCTGATTAAATCATCTAAAGAATTGGGTATGAGCGATCAGTTAACCGTATCTGTATTAGACCTAGTGGGCATGCGCACCGGCGAGAGTGTCGGCTCGGCGGTGGCGCGATCGGTGGATCTGGCGCAGCATGTCGAGCGGTTTGGGTACCGGCGTTTTTGGATGGCGGAGCATCATTCGATTCCGGGTCTGGCTTGTTCCGCGACGCCGGTCCTGATTGGGCATGTGGCGGGGGCGACGAAGACGATCCGAGTGGGCAGCGGCGGCGTGATGTTGCCGAACCACGCTCCGCTAGTGGTGGCGGAAGAGTTTGGGACGCTGGCGGCGATTTACCCGGAGAGAATTGATTTGGGATTGGGCCGTGCGCCGGGCGGCGATTTTCACACAATGCGCGCGTTGCGGAGAGACTTGCAGCAGAGTGGCGAAGATTTTCCGCTGCTGCTGGATGAACTGCAAAGCTATCTGGCACCGGCCAAGCCAGGGCAGGCGGTGCGGGCGATTCCAGGGCAAGGGAGTTGCGTGCCGATTACGCTATTGGGGTCGAGCGAATTTAGTGCGCAGTTAGCGGCCGCGCGTGGCTTGCCGTTTGCCTTTGCGGCGCATTTTGCACCCGACTATTTGTCGCTGGCGTCGCAGCTCTATCGCGGCGGCTTTGAGCCGAGTGCGACGCTGCGAGAGCCGCACCTGATGGTGGCGGTGCCGGTGATTGCGGCGGAGACGGGATGAGAAGGCGCGCCGCTTATTCACCTCGGCGCAGCAGCGGTTTTTGCGGCTGGTTCGCAATCAGGCAGTGGAACTGGTAGCACCGGTGGATTCCATGGACGGCCTTTGGAATTCGCTGGAGCAGAGGGCCGTTGAGAGTAAGTTGCGAGAAGCGATTGTGGGATCGAGCGCGACGGTAAAGGCTGGTTTGCAGAGGCTAGTGGAGAGAACCGGCGCGAATGAAGTGATCGTGGTGACAGACACGTATGAGCATACAGACCGGTTAGACTCTTACCGGCGGGTGGGGGAGATTGTGAAAGAAATGAATGGCGTAGGAGTGGAAGAGGCGTTACGAGTATGAGTACTTCGCAAAATGCGGTTTTGCGCGAACAATTAGTGACGGCCATGCGCGGCGATCAAGCGCACATTACCTTCGATGCGGTGGTCAAAGGCTTTCCCTTTGCGTTAGCGGGGAAGCGGCCGAAGGGCGTGCCGCATACGGCTTGGGAGTTGCTGGAGCATATGCGGATTGCCCAGCATGACATTTTGGAGTTCTCGCGTAATCCGAAGCATCAATCACCGAAATGGCCGGAGGGGTATTGGCCCGAGAAGGACGCGCCGGTCGATGAGAAGGCTTGGAAGGTGAGTGTGGCGGCGTTTAAAAAAGAAGCGAAGGCGATGGATGGGTTGATTCAGGATTTAGAGCTGAATCTTTATAAAGCGATTGCGGGTGGGCAAGGGCAGACCTTGTTGAGAGAGGCGCTAGTGCTGGCGGCGCATAATTCGTATCATCTGGGGCAGCTTGAGTTTTTGAAGAAGATGCTATTGAGTGCTTAGGTTTAGCTGAGTTTTTCGGAAACAGCGAGAAAGCGTTTCACTTCCGACGCGTTGTTGAAGAAAGCCGGAGCGACGCGGATTCTCACACCGTCTTCATCGTGAAGGCTTACTTTGATGAGTTCAGCATCTAGGATCGCTTGCACTTCTTTCTGCGATTTGTTGACGTAGAAAGTCACGATCGGCGCACGGTTGGCTGCGGGTGTGAAGAGACGGAAACCGCGCTCGGCGAGACCTTTGTGAAGCTGCCGTGCAAGGCCCACCGACTGCGCTTCGATCTTATCCAAGCCGATACCTTTCAAGTAAGTCAGAGCCGCGGCGAAATCGTAAAACTGGGCATAAGCGGGTGAGGAAAACTCGAACTTACGAGCGTTGCGGTAAGGCTGGTAGTGATAATCGGGAAGAGTTTTTTCGACCATCCAGCCGACGTTCGGCGCCGTGATGCGATCGAGCAGTTCGCGGCGCACGTAAAACGGTGCGATGCCAAAACCAGCCATGAGCCATTTGTAAGCGCCGGTCGTGAAGAAGTCGATGCCGAGAGCGTGGACATCGACGGGAGCGGTGCCGATGAATTGGGCGGCGTCGGCGTAAAGATAAGCGCCGTGAGCATGTGCTAGATCAGCCAGGCCTTTGATGTCGTGGAGATGGCCGCTGGTGTTCGAGATCCAGGCGACAGAGATGATCCGGGTGCGGTTGTCAACCAGTTTGGCGAAGTCTTCGACGCTGGTAGCGCCCTCACGATTTTTGACGATGCGCATTTCGACGCCGTGCGTTTCTTGGAGGCGTCGATAGATGACGGTGGTGGACGGATAGACGAGATCGTCTATGACAACGTTATCGCCCGGTTTGAAGTCGAGCGAATTGACGATGACGTTTTCACCTTCGGAAGTGGAAAAGAGGAAGGCGATTTCGTCTGGATGGGCACCGACCATTTCGGCGAAGAGGCTGCGGGCTTCACGTTTCTTGGCCTCCATCTGGCCGACGGTGTAAGTGTGGCGGACGCGCGCGTCGATCCAATCACGGGCCGCGTCGGCGACGGGCTGTGGTGTGAGGCCGATATAGGCAGTGTTGAGGAAAGTGTAATCGCGTGTGGCGGGAAAATCCTTGCGGACCCCGAGAGGATCGTCTGTGTCGCTGGCCGCGAGGCTGAGAGAGGAAAGCGCGGCGGCGCTGGAAACGCCGATAAATCGTCTGCGGCTTGGATCCATTTTGATGGCCTATCCTTGAAAGGGCCAATTGGCGGTGGTTGTGTAGCCGCCATCGATCGCGATGACTTGGCCGGTGATGTAATCGGCGCCGGGGCCACAAAGGAACGCGGCCATAGGAGCGATGTCTTCGGGTGTACCCATGCGAGGGTTGGCTTGCGCCCCGGCTAACCAATTCTTCAACTCCGGGTTCTGCCACATTTGACGGTTGAGATCAGTAAGGATGAAGCCCGGGGCAATGCAATTGACCTGGATATTGTGGCGGCCCCATTCGGCGGCCAGGACGCGGGTGAGTCCAGCGAGGGCGCTTTTCGTCATGGCATAGACGCTGAGATAAGGCAGGCCCAGAAGTGACATGAGGCTGCCGATGAAGACGATTTTGCCGCCCGCGCCGCGTTCGATCATGCGAGCGCCCACTTTCTGCGTAAGTTGAGTGAGCCCGGTTAGATTGGTTTGAAGTAAGTAATCGATTTCTTCTTTGGTGTACTGCTCGAAACGCTTGCGGATGTTGGTGCCGGTGACATTGACCAGGATGTCGATGTCGGGCAGTTGGGCGGGCTCGGGCGCGTTCACGTCGAGTTGCAGGGCTGAGGCTTGGTGGCCTTCTTTGACTAAGGCCGCGGCTTCCGTTTGCAATGCCTCGATGTTGCGCGAGGCGAGGATGGCGTGCGAGCCGGAGCGTGCGATTTCTTTGGCGATGGCGAGGCCGATGCCGCGGCTGGCGCCGACGATGAGAGCGGTTTTACCAGTAAGTTGGGGCATGACTTAAGCAACCGAATTGCCGGCGATGGTGGCTTTGTACCATTCGGCACTGAGTTTGGGCGTGCGCTTTTGCGTTTTGAAATCAACGTAGTGAATGCCGAAACGTTTGCTATAGCCGTCGGCCCATTCGTAGTTGTCGAGCAGGCTCCAGAGGAAATAACCTCTCACTGGATAGCCTTCGGCGGCGGCGCGCTGCAGATGCATCAGGTGGTTGCGCAAATACATGACGCGGTCGGTGTCATTGATGCGGCCATCGGGACGCACGACGTCGTCAGCGGAGCAACCGTTTTCAGTGATATAGATTTCTTTGGGATTCCAAAGAGTGGAGACGTTGCGCACGGCCCAGTAAATGACTTCGGGACCAACGAAGAGCCAGGGCGAAGGCATGTGGGGGAAGGACGCTTGGCGCGGAACAACAGCGTAGCCGGCGGGTGAATCATCGGCGCGGACGTATTCGGGCGTGTAGACATTGAGGCCGACGAAATCAAGCGGACTGCCGATGATTTTCATGTCGCCCGCTTCAACTTTAGGAGCGTTGGCGCCTTCGCGCGCCAGATATTCGTCGGTATAGCGGCCTTCTAGCACGGCTGTGAGGAAGGGCGCATTGCCTTGGCGCGTCGCTTTTAGAGCGGCTTCCACGTGCTGCTTTTCTTCAATGACGGGCGCGAAGACGGTGGCGTTCTCGGCCAAGCCGACTTGCGTGCCGGGACGCGCGTTGGCGCGGAGCGCCTGCACCGCGAGGCCGTGAGCGAGGATAGCGTGGTGGCGGACTTGATTGACGCTGGCGGCGTCGAGTTTCAGACCGGGCGCGAATTGGCCGATTTTGTAGCTGAGATCGGTGAAGCAGACGAATTCGTTGGTGGTGAAGAAATGGTGGACGCGATCGGACAGTTCGCGTCCGATGTATGCGGCGTAATCGGCGAAGGCTTTTGACGTGTCGCGCGATTGCCAGCCGTGTGGGAGCGACGCAGGCAGATCCCAATGGAAGAGCGTGACGTAGGGGTCGATGCCATTATTGCGGAGTTCATCGATGACGCGGTTATAGTAATCGAGGCCCTTGGCATTCGGTTTGCCGATGCCATCGGGAAAAACACGCGACCAGGAGATCGACATGCGGTAGACGGTAGCGCCGGTGTTCTTGAGCAGGCGTACATCTTCTTTGTAGAGGTGATAGGAATCGTCGGCCACGTCGCCCGTTTCGCCCTGGAAGGTTTTGCCGGGCGTGTGCGAGAAGTTGTCCCAAACAGAGGGGCCGCGGCCGTCTTCACTCGCAGCGCCTTCAATTTGATAGGCGGCGGTGGCGCAACCCCATTTGAAGCCGGGCGGAAAGCTGAGACGGTTGGGCGTAGGGGATTGAGCGGCTGAACGAGTGGGGAAGGCGCTGGCGGCGAGCGGAGCAGCGGCCAGAGATTTGCCGAAACGGCGGCGGGTAGGTTTGTTCATGTGACGAGCCAAATATTCACCACTATACAGATTGCCGTGCATACTGAAGCTATGCGCATTGGCATTACCTGCTATCCGACGTATGGCGGCAGCGGGATTGTGGCTACGGAACTGGGCATGGAACTGGCGCTGCGCGGGCACGAAGTTCACTTCATCAGCTATGCGAATCCGATCCGGCTCGACCCCGATACGCCGAACATTTTTTATCACGAAGTGGAAGTTTCGAATTATCCGCTGTTCGTTTATCCGCCCTATTCGCTAGCGCTGGCGTCGCGCATGTATGAAGTGGCGGAGCGGCAGAAGCTCGATCTGCTGCATGTGCATTATGCGATTCCGCATTCGATCTCTGCGCTGCTGGCCCAACAGATGACGACGAGCCGTTTTCTGCCGTTCATCACGACGCTGCATGGAACGGACATCACGCTGGTGGGCACCGACCGTTCTTATTTCCCGATTACTAAGTTTTCGATCGAACGTTCGAACGGCGTGACGACGATCAGCGAGTTCATGCGGAAGCGCACGGAAGAGTTCTTTGGCATCACGGCAGCCCATTGAGGTGATTCACAATTTCGTGAATTGCACGCTTTATAAGCCCGATCCTCGAAGCGCGCGCCAAAGGGCGCAAACGCATTTTGCACATTTCCAATTTCCGTCCGGTGAAACGGGTGAACGATTGCGTACAGGCGTTTGCGAAGGTGCGAGCCGCGGTGGATGCGGAACTGGTGATGGCGGGCGATGGGCCGGACCGTGGTCCGGCGGAACAACTGGCGCGCGATTTGGGCGTGGCGGAGCATGTGCGCTTTTTGGGGAAGCAGGACCATATGGAGCGGCTGATTCCGCGCATGCACGCGCTGCATCTGCCGAGTGAGACGGAGGCCTTTGGCTTGGCGGCGCTGGAAGCGATGGCGTGTGGAGTGCCGCCGGTGGCCACGCTGACCGGCGGCGTGCCCGACCTGATTACGCAGGGCGCAGGACGGCTATATGGAGCCGGTGGGCGATACGGATGCGCAAGCAGCGCGATTGATCGGCAATTTTGACAGATGAGGGGCTGCATGACCGGCTGGCGACGGCGGCGCGGCAGACGGCGCAAACGCGATTCTGCACGGACCTGATCATTCCGAAGTACGAGGCCTACTATAAACAGGTGTGTGGGGCAGGCAAGTAAGGAATAGTGGTAAAACGGCTGGAACTTCCTCGCAGTCCGTGGTGTCTATCTATTTGACTGGTCTTCGAGTCCCGATAGCGGTAGAATTCAAAGCAATGGCGCATCCGTTTTTTACAAACACGGGAAAGCTTTCCATTCTGGCAGGTGCCCAAACGGGCATTTCCGAGGAAGACGCCCGCATACTCCGGGGATTGAGATCTGGAATCGAAGGCGCCTACGAAGAGCTCATTGAGAGATATGAGCAGCAGGTCTTCGGTATGGTGTATCGCTTGTTGGGCAATCAGTCCGACGCGAGCGACGTGGTTCAGGAAGTGTTTCTGAAGGTGTTTCGGGGAGTGACTTCTTTCCGGGAGCAGAGCAGTCTGCGGACTTGGATTTACCGGATAGCAGTGCATGAAGCTTATAACCATCGCCGCTGGTTTGCGCGCCACTGCCGCATGGAAGTGCCGATAGAAGAGCACGGACCGGAGCATCCGAATTGTCTGGATTTGACGCCTGATCCGGGGCGCTCGCCGTTTGAACTGGCGGTGGATAGCGAGGCGCGGGGCATGATTGAGCGTGCGCTGACGAAGATTAACCCGGTGTTTCGGACGGCGGTGGTTTTACGGGACGTACAGAATTTGAGTTATGAAGAGATCGCAGAGATTTTGCAGGTCTCTTTGGGAACCGTCAAGTCGCGAATTTTGCGCGGCAGGGAGGCATTGCGGCGTGAGTTGACGCAGCGGCCCGACCAAGGTTTGGCCGAAGCAATGGCTTAAGACAATGGCACTAAGAATGGAACGTGCATGACTTGCTGGAGTGTACATCGCCGAACTACCGCCTACGTAGACGGCCGCTTGCGCGGCGCCGAATTGGCGAAAGTGGAAGCGCACTTGCGTCGTTGTTCCAAGTGTGAAATGCAGTTGCAGGATTTGGGTGCGGTGCGTATGAGTTTGCGAGAGCTGCCGGAAGTGAAGTCTCCGCGGAGCTTGCGGACACAGTTGCGGGTGATTGCGTCGCAGGAGCGAAAGCTTATTTTGGAAGCGGACGGTTCGCGCCTGTTGTTGTTGTGGAATGAGTGGAAATTCCGGATGGATCAAATGATGCGGCCGTTGACGATTCCGGCGACGGGCGGCTTGTGTTCGGCGTTGTTATTGTTTGGCTCGCTGGCGTTTACGATCGGCAACACGACGCGCGGCCTGGCGTATGAAGTACCGTTGATGTATTCGAGCAATCATATTGACGCGAATTTGGTGCCGGTCGAGTTGCGCTCGGGCATCGTGCTGAACATGAGTTTGGATGGAAACGGTCGGATTACCGACTATGCGTTCCGCAATTCGTCAAGGTCTGTGCAAGGCGACCCGGCGAGTTTGCAGCATCAGAACATTGAAGTGCCGGATATTCCGAGTGTGATGACGTCGGCGCAGGCGGTCAGCAGCGATATACAGATATCGGTGACGCCGATGGATTTCAGGCGCTAACCGGTTCTTTCAAGTACTTAACTAGAATTACCTCATTGCCGGATTCGTTGTAAATTAACTCGTCCGCAATCTGTTTCACTAACATAATGCCGAAGCCGCCGGGGCGCATGCCTTTTTCGGTGCGGTAATGAGCGTGGCGCAGCGGTTCTTCCGGCGGATTGTTGATAGCCGCGTGTTTCGCGGTATCCATAGAGAAGCCGGGGCCAGTGTCTTTGATCTGAAACTGGATCATGCGGGACGTGCGCAGATAGCTAAATTGCACCATGCACTCGGAGTTGCTGTGCGCGTCGCCGCCATGTTCGATGGCGTTGCGCAGGAGTTCATCGACAGCCAGCACAAGTTGTTCGCTTAGTTCGGTGCTGAGGTCAGAAATCTCACAGCGTACATAGCCCATAACGATGTTGCGGGCGTCGGTGGTGGCGGGTAACAGAAGCTGGGTCCACTGGGGTCTTGCCGATTGCACCTTGATGTGCGAAGCCTGCGCAAAGATCTGTCTCGCGTCCACTATTGGATATGATCGCACCGCATGACGGAATGCGTGTTAGTTTTTAAGTAGCAGCAGGCAAAAAATTATGCGCGTGTTTACGGTCATAGCTCTCGGTCTTCTTGTCCTCGTTCCGGCACCAGGCCGTACGAAAGAAAAAAAAGCAATTTCGCCCGATACCAGCGCGGGTAACGAAGATGTGGATATTGTGGCTACTATTTTCATGACGGAAGAAGACGCGACAAAAGAGCTGGGTATGGATCCGGGGCCGGATATTGCGATTCTGAAAGTGCGCGTGATTCCGAAAACGGACAAGCCGGTGCAGGTGGCGGCTGACGACTTCATTCTATTGGCTCACAACGATGGGCAACGCAGCAAGCCGTTCACGCCACATGAGATTGCGGGGCAGGGCGCGCTGATCGTTTCCGACGCGCCGCAAGCGAAGCAAACAAAGAAAGACAAGACGTCTACGACCGGCGGTTTAGGCGGAATTATGATGGGCGGAGGCGGCGGAGGCGGGAACGGGATGGCATCGCCGGGAAATCCGCAGCCCGTGACGCTGAACACGAAGATTGACGATAAGAGTCCGGGGAACCCGAAGTTGTTGGAGGCGCTGACGAAGAGGCAACTTCCGGATAAAGAAACGAGTGAGCCTTTAGAGGGGTTGTTGTATTTCCGCCTGAGCGGGAAACACAAGCTGAAGGATATGGCTGTTCTCTATCGAGGCCCAGCAGGCAAGCTGAACCTCGATTTCGAACACTAAAAAATTACTCCGCTTTAGCGATATTGTCGATTTTCAATACATCGCCGTCGGTCGTGCCCGTAACCTTAACGTTTTGTCCGGCAAACGCTTTTGCCTTGGCAGACGAATCGGCATCCAACTTGATGACTTTGTCGCCGACAACCAAGACGGCATCACCATGCTGGGTGCACTTGGTAACGCACTGAGTATTCTTCTCACTGACTTCGTGATGCTTGGCGCCACACATAGCATCGGAGACGTAGCCGGTCATTTCTTCGGCCATCAGGGTCAGAGAACCCAAAGAGGCAACGAAGAGGGAAGCTATAACGAGTTTTTTCATTTATCAGTACTCCTTCTAGAGTTGTACCCTATTCTACTCGAAAATAGGGAGAACGCGAGGCGGGGGATTTTACGAGGGCGATGTGAGTCGTCTAAAATACTGCTTTAGCTCTATGTCAAAGCAAGACGAAGCAGGGTTGATCCTGAAGCTGTATGAACTCCGCCGCGAGGATACGATGCGCAAGGCGCGCGATTGGTATTTTGGGCAATTTCACCCGGAATCCATGTCTGACTATAACGATGCCCTGTTTGGGCCATACAGTGGCTTCATGCGCATGGTGATCAGCTATTGGGATATGGCGGCGGCACTGGTGAACAATGGCGCCATCAGCCTGGAAATGTTTAACGACACCAATGGCGAGCATATTAGCGTTTTTTCGAAGATTGAGCCGTTTCTCAGCGAGTTGCGGACGCAGTGGGGCGCTAATTATGTAGTCAATTTGGAAAAGCTTATCGACGCGACCCCCGATGGGAGGAATCGCGTGGCCGCGTGGCGCGACCGGGAGAAAGAGATTCGCAGGAAGCTCTAGGCCGGTTCTCAAACTTCTAAAATGACAGGCATGATGAGCGGGCGGCGTTGGGTTTGCTTACTGAGATAGCGTTTGAGATCGGCGCGGATCTTTTCCTGCATAACGCCCCAATCGCCGCGTTCTTCGGAACTGGAGCTGTCGAGGGTGCGGCGGACGACGTTGCGGGCTTCTTGTAGAATGGCGTTATTTTCACCAGTGACGAAGCCGCGGCTGACGATTTCGGGAAGGCCCTCGCTCTTTCCGGTGTGCTTGTTGATGGCGATGATGGGCAGGACGAAGCCATCTTCAGAAAGATGGCGGCGGTCGCGGATGACCATGTCTTCGACAACATCATCGAGCGAGCCGGAATCAATGCAGACGCGGCCAACGGTGATCTTGTCGCCACGGCGCGCGCCGCGTTTGTCGATCTCTAATGTGTCGCCGGTTTCAAGGACAAAGCTTTCTTCCAAGCCCGCGAAACGCAGATGCTGGGCAAGATGGGCGTGTTTAGAGAGCTGGCGGTATTCGCCGTGAACCGGGACGAAGTAGCGCGGGCCGGACCAGGTTGAGGATGAGTTTGAGTTCTTCCTCGCTGGCGTGTCCGGACACGTGCACGGGCGGCTTCATGTTGCCATACACTAGTTCGGCGCCGCGGCGTGCGATGTGGTTCATCATGCGGTAGATGGATTTCTCGTTGCCGGGGATGATGCGCGAACTGAGGACGACGGTGTCGCCGGGTTGGAGATAAAGATGCTTGTGGTTATCGACCGCCACGCGCGAAAGAGCTGACATGGGCTCGCCCTGGGTGCCGGAAACCACTACAGCCACCTTTTCTGGCGGCATCTGCATGATGTCTTGCGGACGTAGGAGCGTGGAATCTGGAATGGTGAGCAGACCCATGCTGTGCGCAATTTCGGTGACGCTCAACATGCTGCGGCCTAAGAACGCGACCTTGCGGCCATATTCAGCGGCGAGATCGAGAATTTGTTGCAGGCGGTGGATGGAACTGCTGAAGCACGAAATGACGAGGCGGCGTTCGCTGCGGGAGAAGAGTTCTTCCAGGCGCGGACGGACGGCGCGTTCGCTTTCGGTGTAGCCGGGACGATCGACGTTGGTGGAATCGGACATCAGCAGCAGGACGCCGCGCTTGCCGTACTCGGCGAATGTATGGAGATCGAAGAGTTCGTTGTCGGTGGGGGTGGGATCGACTTTGAAATCGCCGGTGTGGATGACGACGCCGAGAGGAGTTGTGATGGCGAGGGCGACGCAACTGACGATGGAGTGAGTAACGCGGATGAACTCAATCTCAAAGGGGCCAAGTTTGATGCGGTCGCCGGCTTTGACTTTGTTTAGTTTGACGTCGTCGAGCATCTCGTGCTCGTCAAGGCGGCGCTCGACTAAGGCGAGGGTGAATTCGGTGCCGTAGACGGGGATGTTGAGGGTGGAGAGAAGGAACGGGACGCCACCGATGTGATCTTCATGGCCATGGGTGAGGATGAGGCCGCGAACCATTTTGGCGTGCTGTTCGAGGTAGGCGAAGTCGGGGGTGACGATGTCTACGCCGAGCAGTTCGGAATCGGGGAACATCATGCCGGCGTCAACGACGATGATGTCATCGCCATAGCGCAATGCCATGGAATTCATCCCAAATTCGCCCAAACCGCCTATTGGGATGATTTGTAACTTCTGATCTGCCATATTAGCGAAGGAAATTAAGGTTATCACGCGGGAGGGGTGGCCGCTGGATAATGGGGGAAGGAGCTGCATGTCAACCGTCGCCATCGGTGCAGAGATACCAATCACCAGGGAAGGGCCGCCGCGCAAACAGTGGACTCGCGCCGAATGCAAACTTCTGGAAGAGTCTGGGCTGTGGGACGGGCAGCACTTCGAGCTCATTGATGGCGAACTCTACAACAAGATGGGTAAGGGGCGGCGGCACACAATCGCGTTGATGTTGGTCCGCGGTTGGATCATCGATGTTGCGCCGGAAGACAACCCACTAGCGAACCTGAGCCGGACCTGATTGTGCTGACGAAGCCGAGTTGGGAGTTTGCGGCGAATCCAACGGCGAAGGATATCCGGCTGTTGGTAGAAGTTTCGGACACCACGTGGATTTTGATTCCCAAAAGAAGACGCTGCTTTATGCTCGCGCGGGTATTGCCGAATATTGGGTACTCGATGGGAATGAACGGAGCTTGCTTGTGCATCGCGAGCCGGTGGGCGGGGCGTATCAATCGGCGGAGAGTTATGCAGAGCGGGAATCGGTTGTATCAGCGCGGTGCCGCAGGGGTTCTTGGTGGGTGAGTTTACCGAGCATCCGTAGGGCGATAAATGGTTTAGCTAAAGATCTGATTGACAGAAATGGCTGTGCCGCCCAGCAAGTTGATGGGCATTTCGATGCCAGTCGAATGGCTTACGGAGTGTCCGTTCTTCGTGGTGACTGTGACCGTTTCGGTCTTATGGTCTAGGGCCCAAAACTCCTCGCAGCCGTTGGCTAGACACAGGGCGGTATACTCGCGAAGTTGTGTCTTGATATTGGAGGGCGAGATGATTTCAATCACCAACGCCGGTGGGCGAAAAAGAGCTTCATAGTACTCCAGGGATCAGGCGTTTGGTGCGTTTGGAGTAGGCGGCGTAGTCGTCGCCAAAGGCTTGATGCAAGGCTGCTTCTTCAATGTGGATGCGGTAGAGGAGGGCGGCGGTGGTGGGGATGACGGCGAAGGCGCAGGAAAGCCAGTAGCGCGAGTGAACGCCCACTGCCAAGAATATGAGCAGCAAGCCCAGATAAGACGGATGGCGGACGACGGAATAGAGACCGGATTGATTGAGCTCTTGCGATTCGCGAATGGCGACGTTGGCGCTAAAGGCTTTGCCGAGAGAGAAGACGGCGGTGAGGCGGATGGCGAGGCCGGTGGCGATGATTGCAATGGCGATAGTCTCCAGGACGGGCGTGCCGCCGAACATGTCGGGTGAGTGGGTAGCGGCAATCCACTGGCAGGCGGTGATAGACGAGGCAATGACGAGCCAGAGAATGAGCATGGAGCCGCGGTCGTGAATGTTGGCGGCACTGCCGCGGCGGGTGCGGGTGAGGACGGCGATGAGGATTTCGGAGGCGATCCAAACGCCATAGAGCCAGAGCCAGAGGGTAGATAGGGTCACGGTTGGGATAAAACTATGGTCGCACCGACGTATGATTCATGAGATGACGGTTCACACCGAAACGTTGATTTGGTTGTTCCCGATCGTTTTCATGCTTCACGATTTCGAGGAGATCCTTTTGGGCGAGCGCTGGCTCCGGAATAATGCTGATGAGATTCGGAGCAGAATTCGCGGCCGTCTTCCTGGTTTTTTGGTACGACGGGTTGAAAGTGTTTTGGGCAAGACGACGAGCGAACTCGCTTTGCCGATTCTGCTGATCTTCGTTATTGTGTCGTTGTCGGCTTATCTGGCGGTGGATCAGAGCGTGAAGGGTTTGTTTCTGCTGGCGAGCGCGGCTTTCTTTGTGCACTGTTTTGGGCATATGGCTCAGGCAATGGTTCTGAATCGTTATGTGCCTGGAGCGATGACCTCGTTGGTTTTGATCGCGCCTTATGGGTTGCTGCTGTTTCAGAGATTGCTGGATGACCGAGTCCTGACCAGAGGAGAACTGGCGGGGTATTTTGCGGGCGGCGCCGTTCTGGTGATTCCGTTTATCTTGTTGATGCACGCGCTGGGCGATTTTTGTTACCGGCGTTTGCTTAAGGTTGCTTAAACGACGAGCGGCGCTTCGACTGCGCATAATGAATGTCGATGATTGCCGTAAAAAACGCAGATCTAATTGTACGGTCAGGTTCGCTTGGTCCGATCGACGAGAACTAAAGAACGGAGCAGCATTGAGAATGTCAAATCAGGGCAGACAACTTGGAAAGCCTCTTGCCGCCTGCGGGGTGCTATTCCTGCTGGCCACTGTGCCGCTATCGGCTGGATATGTAATTAATATTTATCCGGTCTCGGATTACAGCACAAACACGGGGTTGATGAACACGACGTTGGGTATTAGCGGTGATATTATCGACGATTTTGAAACGACGACATTCACCGCGGGACTGACAGTTACGATGAGTGGAGGGGTAGCCACCACCACCTGACCAGCGTTACCACTCCCTCTAACATTGCGTCGCTGATTACGTTTAACTATGGGGCGGGTACGACTCAGTTTGGCGTCGGTCTGTCGAATTTTCAATCGCCCGACTCTCCCGTGTTCCCGATCACCGATCATGACCTTTATATTAACGGTGTGGATCAGGGGACTCTCGAGTCTTTGGCCGGAGCTACTTGGACACCCGGCTTGGGACAGAACGGCTATCTGGTGATCACGGCTACTGGTGGAAGTTCTATTACTTCAGTAGGATTCCAAGACGACAATACGGCAGTTAAAGCCGCCCGGCTTTCTTTTGTTGCCGGTTGGAGCGGGACTGCTGTATGGGCGGCTGTGGCGCTACGTGCGCCGCTAACTGACGGAGATATGTATCCCGTCGCACAAAAAAGCGGGGCACCGTGTTCAGGAGCCCCGCTTCTACGAACTAATCGTTATTTAACGAGCGGCCGCTTTGACTTTAGGCCCGACGCGGGTGCGGCTTACTTTAGTGGGCCGACCAGCCTTGACCTTGTGAGCTACACCGTTCATAGGCGTTGCTGAGGATCCGTTGCTGCTGCCGTTGGGTGTCAGTTTACCGAGCACCACAGAGCGGCGCGCGCCGGTGGCCATGGGAACGTTCGAGGGGCGTTGATGCGCAGTCTCGTATGCCATCACAGCGAAGGCGATAGCTTCTTTTGCGTCCACGTCGAGGCCCACTTCCGAACTTTCCTTCACAGGAATCGGGTTCATGGCCTTGGTGAGCATGCGCATTAGAGTGGGGTTGTGAGTGCCGCCGCCGGAGACGAACACTTCATCGACCCGCATTTCTGGCGTGATAAAGTTGCGAACACCGAGGGCGATGCTTTCAGCCGTCAGAGCGGTAGCCGTAGCGATTAGGTCTTCGCTGCTCAGTTCGGTGTCCAGCAATTTCGAGACGAACTCGGCGCCGTATTGTTCGCGGCCCGCCGTTTTGGGAGGCTTGGCACGGAAGTATTTGTCGCGCAGCAGTTTGGCTAGCAGTTTCGGATCGACTTGGCCTGACGCGGCAATGGCGCCATCGCGGTCGTACGTCTGCCCACCCTGCGTGATGCGGCTTACCAGTTGGTCGATGACCATATTTCCTGGGCCGGTATCAAACGCGATCACCCGATCCGTACTGGTGTTGGGCGGAATGGCGGTGAGATTGGCAATGCCGCCAATGTTCACAGCTACCCGGCCGCGGCCGCGGTGACGGATCAACAAGTAGTCAAGATAAGGCACGAGCGGAGCACCTTTTCCACCAGCGGCAACGTCCCGCTCGCGGAAATTGGATATCACATCGATGCCAGTCCGTTCGCTAATGACACTGGACTCACCGATCTGAAAAGTGCTCGCCACCTTTTTGCCGAGATACTGAGCGCCTTGACCCTCATGAAAAATAGTCTGCCCGTGACAGCCGATCAGCTTAATGGTGTTAAGCGGTATCTGCGCCCGTTCAGCCGTTTCTTCTAAGGCCTCAACGTAGAGTTCCCCCAGCAGAAAGTTCAGCCTGGAAATATCTCCCGTTTGCGTGCTCGTGTTAGACACCGCCAGCAACGCTTCACGGATCTGTCTTGGATAGGGGACAGAATGGCTCGTCAAGACGTTTATCTTCGCCTTGAAGCCCGACCCGGTGATATCGATGATTGCCACATCGATACCGTCGAGCGAAGTCCCGCTCATGATGCCTGCTATTCTCATCTCTTTAGCAACTCTTGCTGCAATTCCTGCAGAATCTGCAATGCTTGAACCGGCCGCAGCTCGTTAATGTTCAAAGCTCGAATCCGGTCTGCGAACCTGTGGTTAGCAGGTTCGAATCACTTAATTTGAAGGGGAGCGTCAGCTGCATCCGGCGCCAGTTTTTCGCGTACCGAATGTTCCCTTACTTCATGATGCAATAAAACTGACCTCCCGCGCTTGATTAGTTGCATAAGAAGTCCTGCCAAACTGCCTATTTCAATACCATAACTTCGGTCTATTTTTGGTATTTGTCATTTGGAATCAATGAGATGACACTTTTTCCGAGCGTTCATCCGCCTGTAAATTTCTTACCTGAGAAAGTTCATTTGCCAGCGCGTCCGGTTAGCAATCCCAACGGTAAATAGTATTTTTATTCTAATTTTCGCCCGTAAGTGTCGCTGCCAGAGCTATGGCAGCGTGACGTTCCGAGCGGTAAGCAAGGGTGGCCCGGGGGCTAAGACAAACGAAATGTGTATTCCTCTACAGAGCATTTCCACGCAAAGAAGACAATGTGCCTATTGGTGTCTTTCAATTCATGAACGAAGCATTGCCTGAAACCTTTGCATAAAGTGCCGAAGACAATCGCTACCATCGGTGGGCGTTATGGTTTCAAAGTCACTGGATGCACGGGGTGGCGCTTGGCTTCTGAACGCCGACCGTCCAGTTTCCATCGCTTTCGGGTGGGGATTGGCCGACACTCGCAATTGCTATCGATGAGCGATATTTCTAGAAGCTATATCAAACTTGCAGATGAATGCTACGGCGCGCAGAGAACAGTGAAGCCGTTAACTCCCATCTTTTAAAAGCTCTTGTTGCAATTCCTGGAGAATCTGCAATGCTTCCACTGGCCGCAGTTCGTCAATATCCAAAGCTCGAATCCGGTCGGCGAACAGTTGATTCACCGGCTCGAACAACTTGATTTGCAGAGGCACGTCGGCGGCATCGGGCGAGAGTTTCTGGCGCACCGACTGTTCCTTGGCTTCGTGTTGCAACAGGACGGAGCGCGCGCGTTCGATGACCTGTAGCGGGAGCCCCGCCAAACGGGCGACCTCGATACCATAACTGCGATCGGCCGGACCGGGTTCGACCTTTCTTATGAATAAGATCTGGTCATTCGATTCCTTTACCGCAACGTGCAAATTTCTTACACCCGAAAGTTTGTCGGCCAACTCGGTTAGCTCGTGATAGTGGGTGGCGAAGAGTGTTTTCGCTCTGATTTTGGCGTCTACGAACTCGACGATGGCCCAAGCAAGGGCGAGGCCATCGTAAGTGGATGTTCCGCGGCCGATCTCGTCCAAGACTATAAAGCTGTTCGCCGTCGCGGTATTGAGAATGGCCGCGGCTTCCGTCATTTCGACCATGAAGGTGGATCGGCCGCGAGCCAGATTATCGGCTGCGCCGATTCTGGTGAAGACGCGATCGACTACGGGTAGCAGCGCGGAGTCTGCAGGAACAAACGAACCCAATTGCGCCAGGATCAAAATCAGAGCCGCTTGGCGCAAATAGGTGGATTTGCCGCCCATGTTGGGGCCGGTGATCACGGCAATGTAGTCCCCTCCAGAATGGAGATACAAATCGTTGGGTATGAACCTGGAGGCATCTTTTTCGGCAAGCTTTTCAATAACCGGATGGCGGCCGGCATCAATACGCATTTCGCCGGAATCGGTGAACTTAGGACGGCGATAGCGGTTTTCAACGGCCACGTGAGCCAGGGTGGCGGCGACATCAAGTTCGGCGACAACGGCGGCGGCGGCTTTGATGCGTTGGGCCTGTTCGGCGGCGAAGGTGCGGACCTGCTGGAATATCTCGCGCTCCAGAGTGAGGATTTTTTCTTCGGCGGAGAGGACCTTGCCTTCCAGTTCTTTCAATTCCGGGGTGGTGTAGCGCTCCGCATTGGCGAGAGTCTGCTTGCGCTCGTAGCTGGCGGGGACGAGGGCCATGTTGGCTTTTGAGATCTCGATGTAATAGCCGAATACGTTGTTGAAGCGGATTTTGAGCGATTGGATGCCGGTGGCGGCGCGCTCGCGGGTCTCGATGGCGGCGATATATTGTTTGCTGTTGCGGCTGATATCACGCAACTCGTCTAATTGCGCTTCGAACCCATCGCGGATGGTGCCACCGTCGGAAAGGCTGGGGGGTGGTTCTTCGGCGATCGCGGCGAGGATTTTTTCGCGGACGTCGGAAACCGGATCGAACGGGCGGTTGAGGCTGGGCGTTTCGAGTTGGCCGGCGATTTTGGCTAGAGGATCGAGTTGAGCGAGGGAGCGGCCGAGGCCCAACATGTCGCGCGGAGAGGCGGAGCCCAGAGTGACTTTGGCGAGCAGGCGCTCCAAATCTTGAATGCCGGCAAGGATTTTGCGGAGATCGCCGCGAACGATGACTTTGCCGGCGAGTTCGCCGACGGCGTCGAGGCGAGCTTCTATTTCTTCTAATTCGCAGGCAGGATTCAGCAGACGGCGACGGAGTAAGCGGCCACCCATGCCGGTGGCGGTCTTGTCGAGAACGTGGATGAGGGTGGCTTCGCGACTTTCGCCGGCGAATAACGGTTCGACGAGTTCGAGGTTGCGGACGGTAGCGCCATCCAGCACCATGTGGTCGTGACGTTGGTAGTAAACAGGCAGATTGACATGGCTAAGGGCCGATTTCTGGGTATCGCGGAGATAATGCAGGACTGCGCCGGCGGCGGCGGTGGCGAGCGGTTTGTCGCTGAGACCGCAACCATCGAGCGAGAGAAGTTTGAAGTTCTCTAAGATCTGGCGGCCGGCATAATCGCCGCCGAAAACCCAACTGTCGAGTGGCGTTTCCAAGCACGAAGCGCCGATGGGTGCGCCTTCCGGATGCAGGACTTCACGCAGATTGAGGGTTTCCAGAGTTGAGGTCAAATCGTTGACAGAGATTTCGGTGGTGCGGAACTCGCCAGTGGAGAGGTCGGCATAGGCGACGCCGCAACGATCGCCTTTGCTATAGACAGCACCCAAGTAATTGTTTTCGTGAGAACGCAGGAGGTTCGAATCGGTAGCGGTGCCGGGGGTAACGATGCGAGTGACTTCGCGGCGTACGAGTTTCTTGCCAGGGCCTGCTTCCTCCATTTGTTCGCAGATGGCCACGCGGTAGCCGCGCTGAATGAGTCGCGCGATGTAGCCTTCGGCGGCATGAAAGGGCACACCACACATGGGGATGGGCTCGCCTTTTTCTTTGTTGCGGGCGGTGAGGGTGATTTCGAGGACGGCGGAGGCCGCTATGGCATCTTCTTGGAAGAGTTCATAAAAGTCGCCTAGGCGGAAAAAGAGCAACGCGCCGGGCACTTGCTTTTTGGCGGCTTGATATTGCCGCATTAATGGAGTAGATGGTTCTTCGCTCACTATTGCTTACAATCCAGGGCGTTCGACATTATTTACACTGTCACGAGTGACCCGCGTTTTGCAAGGGAAGGCGAGAAAAAATCACTCTGGAGTCCGAAGAGCCAACGTTAGCGCTGTCTGATTTGTACGCCCAAATCTTCGGGGCCGCGAATATCCTGGCTGATGACGATTCGCGAGCCTATGACTGCGCTACTGCTCGCCGCGGAAATGTTGATTTCGTCTAGCGCCGCTTTCGCGTCCTTAAACCAAGTTGGGATGCGAGCGGCCGGCGCATCGGAACTGTGGAGAATGTCTAGAATCGGCATGACCAATCGCGCCGCCGGCGCGCGCAATCTCTTTCCGAGTAACGCGTTGCGAAGTGAGATGGCGACCTCTTCGGTGTGTCGATCCAGAGGCTTCATGCCTTTTGTTGTCAATGCTTTGATGTCGCTCTTCAGACGCTCGGTACATAAACCGGCAGCGGCCGTGGTGCTTGCGCAGAGAGTGAGATCGGAAGTGAGCGCTTGCGGGATGGTTTCGGATTGCCCAGCGGTGAGAGTGCAAGGAGTCAAAAGCGATACGGAAAAGACGGCAAGAAGGGGCCAGTCTCTTGCCATGTTCTGAATCTCCTTCTGTGATTCTTTCACTTTTTAGAGGGGTCGGGATTCGAGAGTGCAGCGAGTGCAGACCGCGCGGCCTGGGACGTCGGCGCCGACTTGCATGACGTAATGGCAATCGGCCTCAGCGGGTGGAATCGCTGTCCCTTGATCCAGGGCAAGCATCACGCAGGTCGGTTCTCGATCCCAAACGATCCGCCAGCTTTTGGAGGAAATGGGCATTTCCAGACAGGCCAGTTCAAAGGTGGCCACGGCCGCGATCAGGGTGTCTGGATGCACGGCGAGACTGGTCAAGAAATCGCGCGATAGCTTTTCGATGTACGGCGAAGTGGTATTCCCTTCGAAGAAGGACTGCACGCTTTGCTCGTACCAGCCGAAGCGTTTCAGCAGGCGGGCCGTGTAGCGGCATTGCTCTTTGATCTGGTAGAGACGCCACCAGAGCGCGATCTCAGCAAGCATTTCCATTTGCGGCGAGCCGGTAATCTGGCGCAGCCACGCGTCATCGGAATCGAGCACCCGATGCTTGATCAAAGCAAGCAGGCCGCGCTGATGTTTCTCGAGTGAGGTCATTGGGAAATCGCCTTGCGCACGCGCGCTAATTCAGCGCAGATGCCGTCATGGCCGAGTGCCGGGATCGCTTCTTTCAAGAATTCAAACGTCACCACGGACAAGTTAGGTGCGCGCGCAATGATATCCAGCGACAGGGCCAAAGTGGCTTCCGACGCCGGACCCGAGTGAATATCGAGTTGAAAGCCGCGATGCTGTGTTCCTCCCGCGACATGCAACTCGCGGACGGGCGCGAGGTTGAGCTCGCCTAAGAACGCTGCGACGTCCAGGCCCTGATTGTGGCGGTCGCACTCCAAGTTGTAGGCGTCTAAGATCAACCCACATCCCGTGCGCGCAGCAATTTGGTTGAGAAACTCGGCGTTTGAGTAACTCTCCGGCACATCAGGCAAGAGCTGAATCACGTGCTCCAGCAGGAAGGGCACCTTATACCTATCCTGCAAAAGGCGAACGCGCTCGCAGACTAGATCCAGTGATTCCTCGGTGCGCGGGAGGGGCAGCATGGTGCCGATGTTTTCGCCAGCTACTGTGGTGTATCCCAAATGCTCACTGTGCCAATGCAAAGGAAAGCGTTCAAACAGTTGATCCAAGAGGCGCAAATAGCCTTCGTTCCATTTGTCGAAAGAACCGATTGAGAGGCCGACGCCATGGGCAATGAGATGGAGTGGAGGCGCGACCGTGGCAATTTCATCCATCACCTCGGGCCGCACATCGTGCGTCGTGCCGTTTGTTTTTGACATGCCGTCGGGCGCCAGTTCTAAGAAATCCACCAACTCCGCGATCCTGACACACAGTGCGCGATCGTATCCCTCGTAAGTCGTGGCCAGCGCTGGGCTAGCTTTGGTTGAAGTGTTCGCCGAAACGCTGGCCATGACTTGCTCCATCATCTATTCCGTGTATACGGACTGGACGCCTGGAATCTTGGCGATGTCCTGGAATTCTACTGGATCTGCGGCGTATAGCCTAACATCGACACCCAGAATTCCGCAGGTTTGACAGCCATAGCGGCCCCCAATCCCTTGGATGATCTTGCTGAGTGTCTCGGGCGTAACGTTTGAAGCAACCCGTACTGAGACGGTTGGCTTAACACTTGGCGCGAGCGTAGTACCTTGAGCTGGCATATTTATAGTCCTTTCTTGAAATGCGTTCCATGATGGGAGCGCTGAGGGATAGTGATTCAAGGGGCGAAAGCGTTGCAGTGGAATTCGCCATCAAATGGCGACGAGTGCGGAAGGCGCGTGCGCTCGCACAGCCGTCCAGATTTGAAAGCTTCCTAGCACTGAAGGTCCACCTCCGGGCCAAATTCCCGCAAGGCGACGCGAACCAACTGAGTACGGTTACGCACTCCCGTTTTCACAAAGAGTTGCTGAAGCGCGGACTTTACCGAAGCCTCGGAAATGCTGAGCCGGTCGCCAATCTGGCGATTTTTCAAGCCTCCTGAAACGCCTTTCAGCACTTGCATCTCTCGCTGGGTCAAGGTGACCTGTAGCACGTCGCGATGGCCGTCGCCAATCGCGCCGGCCAACACCTGAATGCAGCGTTGGTCGATCCAGGTTTGTCCGCTCATCACCTTATGAATAGCTTCCACGAGGAGTTCGGGCGGGTTGTGTTTGAAGAAGATGCCGCAGACCGCTTCTGCCAAGGCAGAGACACAGTCTGCGGCGGTGATCCTGCCGGTCATCAGGAAGATTCGGTCTCCGTAGCCAGCACGGCGGGCCTGCCGGATGAATGATAAGCTTCGTCCCGCCTCGCCCAGATCATAGTCGAGAAGCACGAGGTCAACACGTTTGCGCGCCAGCGCCTTCAAAGCTTCCGCCGGAGACGAACATTCCGCAGTGACCTGAAAGGAGGGATCTGCTTCCAGGAATTCGATGAGCATCACCCGAAAGAGGGTGTTGTCGTCTAACAGCAATATATGAATCTTCGCCATTTGAGCCTCATCTTGTTTCGAATGCTTACCAGTAGAAGGCCTCGGCCGTCACTCCTGCGCATGAAAAGTGGAATTCTTCAGAAAGTTACGAACACCCTTCACCGCCTCCACCAAGCGTTTGGCGCGAACTGTGAAAACGCAGTAGTCTCCTGCCGCTAGCGAATCGGAATCCACCAAGGCTCTGCCGACGCCAATCGCTCGGGCCCCGGCGCGAATATATTCCACACAGTTCTCAAGAGTCACACCGCCGGAGGCAATAAAATCGATAGCGGGATATTGGGCGCAGAGAGCCTTCAAATAGCGTGGTCCCGCGGCGGCAAAGCAGGGAAATAGTTTTACGGCATCGGCACCGCTCGCCTGTGCGAGTTGCACCTCCGTCGGTGAGAGCGCTCCAGCCAGGATCGCCAGCCCAAACTCTTTTGCTTCGGCCACAGCTTCCGCGTTAAAACCAGGCGTGACGATGAAGCGGGCACCCGCGAGAGCGGCCTGTCGAGCACCCTCGCCGTCCACTACGGCGCCGGCGCCAATGAGCATGGACTTGCCATGGGCCGTTGCCACCGCATTCAAAACGTCTAAAGCGTTCTTTGGGGCTAAAGAGATCTCCATAACGGAGATCCCCCCAGCAAGAATTGCTTCAGCCGATTTCACGGCGTCGCTTTGATGGGCGGTTCGAATTGCCGGGATGATCCCGAGATCCTTGATGCGCTTGATAGTTTCGTTAGCGCTCATAGCGATACCGCTTTATTCTTCGAGGAACGCTCCATCTGCCTGTGGCAGTTTGTCGTGTTCTCGCGCAAACCAGACGTAAAGGGTGGGAAGAAGGAAAATACTCATGACCAAGTCTGAAATTAAACCTCCCACGATCACGATGGCGAAAGGTCGCTGCGAGTCGGAGCCGATGCCGTGAGACATGGCTGCCGGAAGGAGACCGAGAGTGGCGACCAGCATAGTCATCATGATGGGACGCAGGCGGAGGACGGCTCCTTCAATGGCAGCGTCTTCAGGCGTATGTCCGCGAGCTCTTAGCTGATTGATGTATTCGAGCATGATGACTCCTGTTTGCACTGAGACGCCAAAAAGGGCAAGAAATCCTACGCCGGACGAAACGCTAAAGTGTGTGCCGGTAATTAATAGCGCCAGCAGGCCTCCAACGCGAGCCAGCATCACGTTTGTAAGAATCAAAGTCGCCCACTTAAACGACCCGAACATCAGATACAGAATGATGAAAATGAGAAGCACGGTGAGGGGAACGATGATGAGAAGCCGCGCTTCGGCACGTAGTTCGCTCTGGTATTCACCCTCCCAGCCCAAGTGATAACCACGCGGAAGTTTGACTTTGCCGACCTTCTCGATAGCCTCTCTGACAGCATCGCCGAGTGCGCGGCCGCGCACGCTATATTTGATGGCGACGTAGCGCTGATTATTCTCGCGATAGATTTCGGAACCTTCGTCTTTAACCTGAATTTTGCAGAGCTGCGCCAAGGAAACTCGTTCGCCCGATGGCGACAACAAACGAACATCCTGAATCGCTTCGGCGGTGCTGCGGTATTTAGGGAGGTAACGCATCACCTCGTCATAGTGCGCTTCGCCCTGCAAAACCTCAGTGAGAGTATTGCCTCCAACGGCGGTCTGGACGGCGTCTTGCACATCGGCAACATTGATTTGGTAACGCGCCGTCTGCTGGCGGTCCACCACATACTCAAGATCTGGCTGGCCAGTCACCTGGAAGACGGCAAGGTCGGTGATTCCATCGATGTGGCGCATAATGTTGGCGATCTGCTCGGCTTTGTCCTCCAGCACGTGTAAATCGTCTCCGTAAACCTTGGTGGCGAGTTGTCCTTTAACGCCGCTTACAGCCTCTTCCATGTTGTCGGCGATGGGCTGAGAGAAGCCCCACTGGACGCCCGGCATTTTTTCCAAGCTCATGCGTCATGGCGGCAATCAACTCATCCTTGTCCTCGTGAAACCCGGGGACGCCACTGATCTCTGGGCTTCAGACCGACGAAGAACTCGGTGTTGAAAAAGCTCGTATGGTCGGTGCCGTCGTCGGGCCGACCCGTTTGACTGGTGCATTCAGTGGCTTCCGGAAAAGAGCACAGCCTCACTCGGGCCTCATTGGCGACGCGAATACCCTCACTCGGGCCGGCGCTTTGCCCGAGCGTCCCGCGAACCCACAGCGATCCTTCATCGAGATGCGGGAAGAAACTCGGAGCCGATGATTCCACCAACTGTGAGAAAATAGCGCCGCACAGGCTGGCGACGCCCACTCCAACAGTGACCCAGCGGAACCGAACGGCAACCCGGAGCGCTTGGCGATATACGCTTTACCAGCCAAGTCATCACTGGGTTATGCCACTCGCGCGTACCCTTTGGTAAAGAAAACGCTGGCCAGGACTGGCGCGATCACCATGGAAAAAAGTAACGCGCCTAATAGAGCGAAAGCAACGGTCCAAGCCATGGGTTTAAAGAGCCGCCCTTCTACGCTTTGCAGGGTGAAAATAGGCAGATAAGCGGTAATAATGATGGCGATGGCATAAAAGACCGGACGCTGTACTTCATGCGCGGCTTCGGAGATTTTCTCTTTAGGCGTTCTGTTTCGAGCATCGGACCGACTGAGATGACGAACAATATTTTCGACCATCACCACAGCTCCATCCACTACCATTCCAAAGTCCAAAGCTCCGAGAGATAGGAGGTTGGCCGGAATTCCTTTCAGCTTTAGACAAGAAGAAGCGAACAGTAGCGCGAAGGGAATGGTTAAAGCAACAATGATGGCGCCGCGAATATTTCCGAGGAAGAGTAGGAGGATGATGACAACGAGAATGATGCCTTCTGTCAGGTTGTGCAGGACGGTATGAGTGGTGAAATGGAGCAGGTCACTTCTGTCGATAAAAGGAATCATCTTTACTCCTTCGGGCAAAATGTGGTCATTTAGTTCTTTGACTTTTTCCTCGATCCCCGTTAGAACTGGCTCGGCATCGGCGCCTTTCTGCAGAACTGCAATACCTGAAACCACGTCGTCGTCGTTAATGATCTTTCCGTCCTGACGCCGGATGGAATGGCCGAACTGGCCCAACCTGATTTTGGGGCCCTGTTCAACGACACCAACATCCTTCACACGGATGGCTGTGCCGCCCTTGGAGGTGATGACTGTGTTTTCGATATCGCGGACATCTTTGTTTAGACCTACTTCCACGACGTTGACCTGCTGCAGGCCCTCTTCGATGAAGCTGCCGCCACCATTCGCATTGTTGCTCGACAGTTGTTGCTCCACCTGAGCGATGCTGAGACCGTAAGCCACTAGCTTGTTGGGGTCGATGCGAACTTGATACTCGCGCGTAGGACCACCGAAGGGGTTCGTATCCGGAACGCCGGGAACGGACTTGAGGTGTTTTTCAACGACCCAGTCCTCGACTGATTTCAAATTCATGACGTCGTAAGCCGGGTTTGTACTGTGCAGTGTATAGAAATAGATTTGGCCGACGGGGCTCCAATCGGTTCCCATCTGCCCGACGACGCCGTTCGGGAGATTCACCTGCGAAAGCCGCTCAAGGACTCGTTCGCGGTTCTCGAAGTTGGTCGTTTCCTCGCCGAAAACCATTTCCACTGTAGAAAGCCCGAAGAGCGACCAGGAGCGCACATGGGCGACGCCCGGAATGCCATTCATGACAATTTCGAGGGGAACTGTTACCTGCTGTTCGATCTGCTCAGCGGAGTATCCAGGCCACTGTGCGATTACGTCGACATAGTTATTCGCTACGTCGGGGTAGGCTTCAACCGGCAGCTGATGAAAGGCGACGGCACCCCAAACGAAGAGCAGCAGCGCGACCGCAATTACTAGAAAGCGGTTTCCTAATGCGTAGTCGACGATCTTGGCGATCATTACTGACTCACCGTATTTTCAAGATCGAGCGCGTTCAATACCACGCGAGTGCCCGGGGCAATTCCTGAAGTGATTTGCTGGACATTGCCAGGGAGAATGTTGCCGGTTACTACGGCCACACGCTGGAAGTAGCCGTCGTCTTGAGGCGTAAAGACCCAATCGCGGTCATGCAGGTGCAGGACAGCCGTAGCCGGGATTGTGGTGAAATTCTGTTTTTTCAGGCCATAGAAAGTGGCGGTGGCAAACATGCCGAGCCGCATGTAGCCGGGGTTGGACAATTCAAGCCTCACCTTGGAGGTACGAATGGAAGGATCGAGAATGGGCTGCGATGTTACCGATCCGAGCTTTCAATACCAGATCGGGATAACCGTTCAAACGCACATCCGCAAACTCGCCCAAACGAACCTGCGACAGATCGTTTTCGTAAACGTCGCAGATAATCCAGATGCGGGACATGTCGGAGATGGTGAATGGGTTGGGTGGGTCAGCGCCTGTACACCAGATTGGTTCGTGATTTCCTGGTCCGTTATAACCCCCGATGTCGGAGCGAATACCGACACAATCGCGGAAGGGTGATGGGGATCTACGCCCAACACGCCAAGTTGTTCTTTTGCCGCGTTGAGGAGGACGACGTTGTCGTCTTCCGCGTTTTGCGCGACTTCCACGGCGCTCTTCGGCGTCGCACCATGCTCGAATAGCAAATTAGCGCGGTCCAGTTGGAGCTTCGTTAACTCCTCGTTCTTCACTGCCTGGAGGTAGTTGGAGTATGCACCGGATATGTCGGGCTGCGCACCTTGAACAGTAGCTGACCTTTTTTCACGTGATCGCCAAGCTTGGCGTCAACCTCAACAATCGCCCGGTCGCCAACGATGGGACGGGCACCTGCCGCGAAACATCGGGATTCACGGCGCCGGTTACGTGCAGTTCTGGCGCTGTTGAATTTCTCCGGTGGTGGTGAGCTTAAACTGACTCGGATTGTCCACCTTGAAGTGACTGGGATCGAAATCAGGCACTACGCCAGATGGGACGGCGCCGGTATCCGTGTCGTGCGCGGCGACCTTCTTATCGCAGCCTGTGACCCAAAGACTTAGGCTTAAGAAGACGGAAGCTTCAAAAATAGGTAGACGATTCATTGCACAACCTCTCGGCCGGCGGCATGTCCATTTGCGCCGCCGCCGTTAAGTAGGAACCAATCAGAGTGAGATAGGTCAATCGAATATCCCGATAGGCTTTCTCGGCATCCAAGTAATCCAGCAAGGACGAGCCGCCATGCTGGAAGGAAAACGATACTCTGTCGCGAGTATCACTCGCCAGCTTGAGGTACTTCGCCTTGTATGGCCTTAGCAGATTCAAGTTCTGGACAAGCGTCCAGTAGGCAGAGTCCACGTCACTGAACACTTGCGCCCTGTTGGCATCCAGCAATCGCTCATTGCGGCCAATATCAATTCGAGTCAGTTCCTTCTGGCCTTGATTCCGGTCAAATATTCGAAGGGGAATGCCGACACTAGCGCCAATTGTGTTGTAGTCATACGGATTGTTGAACGAAGGGTTATGGGTCCACCACACGCTATAGGTCGGATCCGTCGAACCATTCGAAATGGTAAGTTTGTAAGTGATCTTCGCTAACTCCACATTCTGCGTGGCTTCCCTCAAATCTGGCCGGCTGGCCACTGCGATGTCCCGGTATTCCCCGAGTGGTTTTAGCGAATCGGTGAAATCGAATGGCCCGGCTACGTCGAACTGCTCAATAGGCGTGCGGTCATTTAATAGCATCAAAAGTTGAATCTTGGCGGTCCGAAGGTTTACCATCGCCGTTTCAAAGTCCGATTCAAACTGAATACGCTGCAGTTCCAGACGATCAATGTCTATTTGAGCCAGGTCGCCGGCCTTCACGCGAAAGCGGTTGATATCAAGTTCCTTATCCCAGTAAGTGAGATTCTCTTTGGCGTTCTGCAGAAACGCTTTCGCTTGCAGAACGTTGACGAAGGCGGTCTGCAGGGTGAACAGCAGATTGCGCTCGTTGTCGACATATGTTGATTCCGCGACAGCCGTCGCCTCTTTCGCTTGGTCGCGACGCAACTCTCGCTTGTGCTGGCGCTCGTGCAAATAACTGATGCTGGGTGAGATTTGCGTACCGGCAAACGGCCGCCAGACTCCCAAATAGCGAGTGAGCTGCGTGCCGTCGGCCGACAACCCGAAATCCGGATTAGGTCGAAGAAAAGCTGTGATCTCAGCGGCCCGCGACTCATCGATGTTAAGTTGAGCGGCTTTCAGGGTTGGATTCGCAGCCTCGAACCTTCCTTTTATCTGCTGCCAGGTCAACGCTGTCTGAGCAAAGACAGCGGGCGGGAGCAATACTGCGATTAGAAGTGCGCCATATTTCAGCCGACGCACACTAGGAACGTGCATCTTTCGAGCCTTGTCGTCTTGTCGGCCGCTAGTTGTGCGAAAAAGACGACTCAAATTCAAAACAGTCAATCTCACAGATCGTAAGTGCGCCTTGAAATCGCGAGCTGTTCCGTTAGTAGTCATGCGTTGATGTTCCGGCCCCGCAATTGATTTTGTTAGGCGCGGTATTGATTCAACTTCTGGAATAAAATGCCTCCTCGCCTGTGATGCTAAACAGTGACTGACCACAGCAACGCGGGAGTCTTGAAAAAAGTATAGGGTTGGGTTCCGACTGGTCGCAATCAATCTTTCGGTGCGTTGAGGGTTCTTTCAGTTAGATCTAATCGGTCGGCATGCCAGTCAATTTCGCGTTCAAGCTGAACGTCACTAATGATTTACGGCGAAACCTTACTTGTTTGGTACGAATAAGGAATTCGTAAAGGTTAAAGCAAAGTTTTTTATGGGGGCAATTGGAGGTGAGGCGGAAGCTCTCTACCGGGCAGGCAAAATTGACAGTGACCTCATGACGTAGTTCTGCAGGAGGCGCTTCTTAGGGTAAGCGAGGGGCAAAACAATGGTCTCCGCACCTTGTGAGTGCGGAGACCATTTTGTCGAGAAAGACTAACTTGGAAGCACTGTTGTCGAGAAACTTACTTGGCGAAGCGGCGGCGGAAGGCCAGACCGAGACCAACCAGAGACGAACCGATCAAACCGAGAGAAGCCGGTTCTGGAGCAGCAACGAATTCCGTGAGGGTCGTGGTGCCGCCGTTGACGGAAGGCTGGTTGATGGGAGTGTTGTAGAATTTCCATTCCGCGCCGTTGACGTTCAGGCTGGAAGGTAGGAAACTGAGCATAATGGTGCTGCCGTTGCTGCTGATGTCGCCGTCAATAGCGGTAGTGGTCACGCCGATGCCGACCGGTGAACTCTGGTCGATGATCAAGGTGAAAGTGTCGTTGAAATCAGCGGTAACGCTGCCGCCGGTGACTTTGAAGATGCCGACCTGGGTAAAGGTGCCGGCGGCATCAGCCATCTGAGTTGTGGCTTCGCCTGTGAAGGTAATGGTGGCCGCGCCAATCTTAATCGAGGTGGTTCCGTCTGAACCGAACGTGCCAGTCGTGGTGTAGTTCACGGTGGCGGCAAAGGCGGACGCGCCGCAAAACATGAGAGCGAGAGCTAATTTTTTCATTTTATGTTTGTTTTCCCTTAAGAGGATTTGGTTTCTCTGAATTTCGCGGATGTTTCTGCGAACCTCATGAATCGAGTTTCGCGTTGAACGAAGGGTGCTCGCAAGGTGGTAAGAGATCTGTACGTACTGAGAAGACTTTATGCTTCGCTAAGTCATTTATCCTTACTTACTCGATACGGTATAAGGTGATGAAGAAGCTGTCAATTGAGTGCCGTGTGTGCTTGAAAGCTAAGAAAACAATGAGTAGATGCCGGTTTTGAGCGCGGCTAGCCCATGGTGTGGTAATAACTAAGGTGTTTGGAGGATTGAGGTGTGGTGAGAGAACTGTCCTAGGACAAAGGCGAAAACGAACACGCCGTTTCCGCCTCACTTTTCTAAATGAACGGGCGGTTAAGCGTACAAGCCGCGGCGGCGAATGGCGTCGGCAACACGGTCGAGCGCCAACATATAGGCGGCTGTGCGATTGTTAACGGCGTGTTTGTCGGCGAAATTGGCGACGTCCCAGAAACTGCCGATCATGATTTCTTCCAAGCGTTCATTCACTAGCTTTTCATTCCAGAAATAACCCTGACGGTCTTGTACCCATTCAAAGTAGGAAACGGTCACGCCGCCGGCATTGGCGAGAATGTCGGGAATGACGAACACTTTGTTTTCGGAGAGGATTGAATCGGCGGCGAAAGTAGTGGGACCGTTAGCGCCTTCGCAGAGGATTTTGGCTTTGATTTTGCCGGCGTTGGCGGAGGTGATCACATTTTCGCGGGCGGCGGGGATGAGCACTTCGCATTCGCGCAGCAGGGCTTCATCCTTATCGACGTCTTCACCTTCGGTAAAACCGCAGATGGAGCCGGTGGCTTTGCGATGTTCCATGAGCTTAGGGATATCGAGACCCTTATCGTTGAAGACAGCGCCATCGTACTCCACGATGCCGATGACCTTAAACCCTTTTTCCGCCATCAGTCGAGCAGCCATGCCGCCGACGTTGCCAAAACCTTGAATGATGACGCGGGTTTGATAAGGCGCCAAGCCGAAACGTTTCAAGGCCTGCATGGTGACAATCATGCAGCCGCGGCCGGTGGCCTCGGGACGCCCCAGCGATCCGCCCAGAGCCAGGGGTTTGCCGGTGACGACGGCAGTGACGGTGTGACGTTTGTGCATGGAATAGGTATCCATGATCCAGGCCATGGTTTGTTCATTGGTGTTCACGTCGGGCGCGGGCACATCGCGCTCCGGCCCAATAAATTCGCAAATTTCGGCGGTATAGCGGCGAGTGATGCGTTCCAGTTCGCCCTCGCTGAGCAGGTGCGGCTCGCAAATGACGCCGCCTTTGCCGCCCCCGAAGGGGATGTTGACCACCGCGCACTTCCAAGTCATCCAGGCGGCCAAGGCGCGTACTTCATCGAGCGACACATCAGGAGCAAAGCGGATACCACCCTTGGCCGGACCGCGCGCGATGGAGTGTTGCACGCGATAACCGGTGAACACCTCAATGCGGCCGTCGTCGAGCATGACAGGAATATTGACGGTCAGTTCCATGCTGGGCGTCCGCAAAACCTTGCGCATGCCGTCGTCGAGCTTTAGTAGTTCGGCTGCTTCATTGAAACGATGAGCCGCCGATTGCCAGGGGTTCAGTTCTTGGTCAGCCTGCGTGGGTGGCGCTTCCAAAATCATGATTCACGTCCTTTGACAGTCTTAACATGCCGCTAGCGGCGCGAATCTGGTTTAAGGCGCGAAGTAAATGAAAATGGTCTCCGCACCTTGCGAGTGCGAAGACCATCTTGCGTAGAGAAACTTTTTCCGACCTGAAATTACTGCTGCAAACTACTTGGCGAAACGACGGCGGAAAGCCAGACCGAGACCGACCAAGGAAGAACCGATCAAACCGAGCGAAGCCGGCTCCGGTGCAGCGACGAATTCTTCAACGGTCGTAACGCCGCCGTTGACAGAGGGCTGGTTAATGGGGGTGGTAGAGAATGTCCATTCCGCGCCGTTGATGTTGAGGCTGGAAGGGACGAAGCTGATGGAGATGGTGCTGCCATTGCTGCTGATGTTACCAACGATCGGGCTGGTAGTGCTGCCAGTGCCAGCAGGTGAGCTTTGGATGATGTCCAGCGTGAAGTTATCGCTGAACGCGGCCGTCGCGCCGCCGGTCACTGTGAACTGACCAACCTGCGTGTAGGTGCCGGCTGCATCGGCGTATTGGGTGGTGCTTTCACCGGTGAAGGTGATGGTGGCGGCGCCCACGGTAACGGAAGGAAGACCGTCGGAACCAAACGAACCAGTTGTGGTGTAGTTGATGGTGCCAGCGAATGCGGAAGCGCCGCAGAACATGAGAGCGAGAGCTAATTTTTTCATTTTTGTTAGTTTTCCTCGGAGAGAGCTAAATTCTAAAAGAGCCGCGGAGAATGATTTCTGCGAAGCTCATGATCAGAGTTTGGCGCCAAGGGCTTGTTCCTGGCAAGGTGATACGGGCGTCCTAAGTACGGGGATAAGCCCCCTGTTTTTATAGGCTTAAGGGCGGTATAGGTTGATGGCTCCCAGCCGGCAATACGGCTCGTCAGCAGACAGGGGAATAGCGCGCTAGGTCATTGTTTTTTCAGCAAAAGGGAGTTGACTCTCAGCCTTGTCTAGCAGCTTATGTTCCGGGGTTAGTCGGTACGTCCTATCCCTATCCAAGACGCGAACTCGGAACGAAACCAGGCAAACCATCGTCTTCTTTTCAGGAAGGGTGAATAGAACCGTGACTCCAGAAGAACGCCGCCTTTTAACCGATTTAGCAGGTAAAATTGCGCAGACGCCAACTCCGCAGCGCGATGCGGAAGCTGAGGATTTCATTCGCAAGAACATTGGTTCGCGGCCGGATGCGCTCTACTTGATGACACAGACGGTGCTAATTCAGAATATGGCGATTCAGCAAGCGCAGCAGCAGATACGGGAGCTGCAGGACAGAGGCTCGCAGACGCTAGGAACCGGAAGCTTCCTGGGGCAAGCGCCGCAGTATTCGCAACAACCTCCGCAATATGCGCCACCGCAACCTCTGCCGCCTTACTCGTCGGCCCCTGCAGCCCCAGCGATGGGACAATCGGCCGCTCCGGGCTTTTTAAGAGGTGCGGCGCAAACGGCGGCCGGTGTAGCGGCTGGGGCGTTAGCCTTCGAGGGCGTTCGATCGTTGTTTTCGCATCCAGGTTTCGGTATGGGCAGCGGTCTTGGGTTCGGTCAGACGGGCTTCATGGGTGGGGGCGGCATGCCCGTGGAAGAAACGGTGATCAATAACAACTATTACGATTCGCCGGGCGATGCAGGCCGCCATGAACAAAGATTTACCGACACCTCGGATGACACGTCGAACAATCAGAATGACGACGACGCTCAGACGCAGGATGTTGACTATGACGACTCCAGCGACCTTGACGATACATCGAGTTCTGGTGATGATTCCCTGACGTAGTTACTGAGCCGGTGTGATGATGTCTAAGATCGTGAAGCTGGCGAGCTCCAGCGGAAACCCTGGCGGACGATTGCGCGCGACCACGTAAAGACGGTTCCACTCCGGAACGAGCAGGCCGTTGCGGCCTTGATCGATCGAGTCGGTGCGTGACATCGGCGTATATTCGTCGGGGCCGTTCTGTTTGTAAACGGCTATCTCACCTTCGCCGCCGACCACATAGATGCGCTTGCGCTTCTGGTCGTAGAAAACGTCGTCAGCATCCGCGGCGGTAGAGAGCGTGGCCATAATGGAGCCGTCCTCAATGTTGACGACGAGGAGCTTGGAGGGCCTGCGGCAAACGACAAAGAGGCGGCGATCGGACTCATCAAGAGCCATGGCGGCATTCTCATGCTGACGGACGGGCCAAGACTCAGTGACGGTTTGGCTGCGGCGGTCGACGACCGCGATCTCACCCACGCCCGGCAGGCTGACGAACATGCGGTTGCCGGCCGAATCCAGTTGAATCGCTTCGGGGTGAGATTTCAGTTGGACGTCGCTGCGATGACCCGACTGGGTGTCAACGATGGCGAGGCCGCCCACACCCCAACCGACAATGATGAACTTGCCATTCGGCGTGACCTGAATGCGGTTCGCATCGCCGCCCATAGGCTTGCTGTCAATCATCTTCAACGTTTTGGTGTCGTAGGTGCGCAAGGTTCCGTCGGCGGCGTTTGAAACCAAAAGATGCTCGCTTTCGGGAAGAAAGATAACATCCTGGGGCTGCGATAGTCCTTGAATACTGCCGAGATGCTGGAGGGTTTGAGAGTCGAAAATTTCTATTGTATTGTTGCCGGTGGCAGCCAGGAAGATTCGATTGCCTTTGATGTCGGCAGCCATATGTTGCACGACGCCTTCGATGTTGGCCACTGTTACGTCTTTGACCTGCTTGAGAACTTCGGGGCCATGTTTTTTGGGTAATTTGATAGGCAAGCCGACGAGGGCGGCGGCAAGGAGGTACCGAGCGAGCATTCAATCATATTACTCAACCTTCGAGCAACGAGGATCATTGGGGTTGGTAGATCCGGATCTCGGCAGTGTGCGAGGCGAAGTCGCGAACGGCAACGAAGAGACGATTCCACTGGGGCACGAACAGGGCGGTGCGAGCGCCGGCCACAGTGGCAATGGAATCGAGCTGAACGTATTGATTGGACGATTGTTGCCAGTAGCTGGCGATCTGGCCGCGGCCACCGCTGACGTAGATGCGCTGGTGGATGGGATCAAAGAAGAGATCGTCGGCATCGCCCACCGTTGGAAGATGGGCCACCACCCGGCCGGAATCCATATCGAGAACCAGCAGGCGTGAGGGCCGCCGGGTGGCTACGAAGATGCGACGGCTTTCTTCATCGATCGCCATGGAGAAGTTCTCTTGACCTTCTTTGACCGGCCATTCGGCAATGACTTGCGAGTTACTGAGATCTACTACGGCGACGGCATGCGAATCGGGCATATTGACAAAGAGCCGAGGCTGATTTTCGGCGATTTGAAACGACTCCGGGTGCGACTTCAGAGGAATGTCGGAGAGATGTTTGCCCGTTGAATCCAAGACAGCGATAGCGCCGTCGCCATAACCTACGTAGATCCGGTCATGGAACGTATCTACGCGAATGGCGCCTGGATTCTGGCCCAGATGCACGCTGCCTGCAGGTTTTAACGTTGATCCGTCGAAGATTCTTACCGAGCCGTCTCCGGCGTTGGTGACAAAGAGCTGGTTTGAAGCTTTGAGGTAAGCGACGCTCTGCGGATCGGACACCTCATGAATACTGGCCAGCAGGGAATTGGTCCGAACGTCGATGACTTCTACCGAGTCGTTGCCGGCAGCGGCTAAAAAGAGGCGGCCTTGGTAGTAGTCGGCGGCGAGATGATTGAGAGCGCCATGCACGCCGGGCAATCCCACTTTAGCGATGGCCGCTAAGGGCGCCAGGGATTGCTCGGCAAGCAACGCAACGGCCACCAGGATCAGCCCAGCCAGGCGTACGGGGATTCGGGCGCTCTGCGACGCCGGGCTGTTTCCAGAACCGAAAAGGGTACTTCTCAAAGTCAATTAGACCAGAAAGGAAAACCGTAGCGCGGGACTTGCGTTATTCAACGCGCGGAATACGAATTTCCGGACGGTTGCAATCGCGAATATCGCCTCCGCAGGGCACGGGTTTGCCGTCTTTTGAGAAGCAGATTTCCACGCCTACTAAGTAAGGGCCACTGCCGCAGCTGAGGGCGATTTCCGAATCTTTGAGTTCCGGATTTGCTTGTTCGAAATCCTGCTTCAGCGACGCCGGTGTGGCGGTAATTTGTCTTTGCGGTGCTACTAAGTCTTGCGGAATTTTGACAGATCTGCGGATTTTCCGAATCAGGGCGAAATAATTATCGGCGGATAAGCCGGTACAGGTGCCGTGTGTGACCCACTCATGTTGAATCAAGTGTTGGTCAGGCATGAGGTCTAACATTTGCTGAGGATTGCTGAGGCCGGGTTGCTGGCTGCAGTTTTCGGGGTATCCGCCGCGATTATATTGCGGCCACAAGCCGTGGACAATAAAGCCGAAGCCTTGGCCGCATTCCGGGCTGCTCGGTTTGCTGTGGCAAAATTCGGGCGCCCACGAGAGAGTGAGGAGGAAGTAATCAAAAGCGCCGGTGGCCCGCAAAGCCGGGGGGATGTTCGAACTCGGCGTCATTTGCGAGGTTTGTGCGGCAGGTCCGGAGGAAGCAGTCGGCGGCGGAGGCGCGCAAGAGACGAATAAGACTGCGCTTAAAAGGGGAAGGAGAAGGCTTTTCATATAATTGTGTTCTTTAGATTATCGAACGGACGAGTTTTTTTGAGACGATTCGGCGGATCACCGCTTCGACTGACTAACCGTTTAGCGCTAAATACTTGTTGAACCAATAACGGTAAACGTTTAAACTTATTGTCAGAAGAAACCTGACGGACGGCTTTCTATGCGCCCTGGAAGGCACAATTTTGGCCGTTAGCATTAAAGATGTCGCTGCAAAGGCGGCTGTATCCATTGCGACTGTTTCTCACGTTCTGAATGGCACGAGAGTCACGCGACCCCGCACGCGCGAGCGTGTACTGGCAGCCGTGCGCGAACTGGGCTATTCGCAGAACCAAGCCGCGCGTAACCTGGCCCGGGGCACTAGCTCAATTTTGGGCCTTATCGTTTCAGACGTCCGCAATCCGTTTTTCCCGGAAATTACTGCCGCTTTCCAGGACCAAGCGCTGGCGCACGACATGGATGCCATCATGTTGAACACCAATTACGATTCGCAGCGGACGCTGCACTCGGTGCGACGATTGCTGGGGCTGCAGGTGCCCGGCGTGGCAGTTTTCACGTCACAGATCGACCCATCCATCGTGAGCATTCTGGCGGAACGCCGGGTGGCGGCGGTTTATCTGGATCTGGGGACGGTGTCCCACGCCGTTAGCAATATTGTGCTCGATTATGAAGGCGGTATCGCGCAGGCGATGGAGCATTTGGCGGGGCTAGGGCATGAACGAATTGGCTACATTGGTGGACCCGACAAACTACACTCTGTTCTGAGGCGCAAAAAGGCCTTCAAGTTGAATGCCGCGCGCTTGGGAGTTAGTGAAACGAACATAGTGCTCGACTCGGATTTTTCAGTGAAGGGCGCCTATGTCGCCTGCTCTAAGTTGTTAGCCGAGCCAAACAGACCTACCGCGATCGTCGCCGGGAACGATCTAACGGCGATTGGCATTCTGCATTGCGCTTACGATGCTCATTTGCGCGTTCCGGAAGACTTATCAGTTGTCGGTTTTGACGATATTTTGTTCGCGGAATATACGCAGCCGGCGCTCACCACGGTGGTCGTTCCCCGCGCCGACGTGGGTAAAACGGCTTTCGAAGCGCTTTGGGCGATGCTGGCCGATCCAGAGCTAAAGGGGCGCGAATACCGCCTCAGTACGCATTTAGTCGTTCGTCAATCGACGGCGCCTCCCCCGTCTGAATGAACTAACATGTTGTAACCTTACACAGAGGGTTGTTGTTACCCCTCACTTTGTTTCTCAAGGTTGTTACACCATGAAACTGGCCGTGAATGTGCTGCTCATTTCTTTTATGGCGATCTTGCCTGTGGCAGCCGCTAGTCCTGAAACGCCGTGGGACTCTCTACGACATTTATCCAAGAAGCACGTCTATACCGTCCTGAACCGCGATGGTTCTTGTCTCACGGGCAGTTTTGTGGCTGTCACGGAAAATTCATTTGTGATTGATCAAGGCGGAGAGAAGCCCGTTGCGAAAGCGGAAATTCTGCGTATTTCCAGTGGCGAGACGCCCGACGTCCACACTACGGTTTACAGCGCCCGCAGTTCTTGGGCTGACGTCCAGGCGCTGCAATCGCCTCCCTATTACTCCATGCTGATGCTCGTCACCGTCGATGCGCGTAAATTCAAGGGTTCCCTGCTCGGCGTTTCAAGCGACCAACTGACGTTAATGGTGGACGGGAACGAAATGCGTTTTTCGAAAGAGTTTCTAGCCAGCGTTTTGTTGACAGGGAAGAAACCGGCGTTTGAGCAGTCTAGCGTGCATTTGAATCCGCTCGACCTTTCGAAGAAGGTGATTTCTCCCATGCAGCCGATACCACTTTATGAATTGAACACGCGCGAGGACAATTCGCAATTGGAATGCGCCCCCGGCTCATGGCGGCGTGCGCAACGTTGAGGCAATGAAAAAAGGGACTCGTTACGAGCGAATCCCTTTCAGTTTGACTAAAAACGATTGAGGTTAGCGACGCCGGCCCCAATAGCCGCGATAGTATCGCCCACCGTAATAGCGGGGAGCATACCAGTACGCGCCACGATAAGGCGGATAGGCCCAATAGCCAGCGCGCCAAGCGTAACTAGATCCAACATAATCGTAATAACCGGGAACCCAGCTATATCCATAGCCCGGAGCCGGATAGGCCGGTGCGGCGTAGCTATAGGCATAGGGAACGGCTGGTGGTGCCGGAGCGTAGTAACCGTAGCCATAGCCCGGCAGGCCAACGCCAACTCCGACGATAACGCGAGGACCGGCAAAAACGCAGCTACCAGCCAGCAATAGAAGGGCAAGAATTTTTGTTTTCATAACTTCTCCTTGCCCTCCTGAGTTGCAAACCGTTTGCCAATTCTAAGTTGTTGAAAAATATAACTAGAATTGCGATTCACTTGGCGCGCTTTCCACCAGCGGCGGTGCTTTTAAGCCACCGCCTAGGCGTGCGCCATGGATGCGTGCTTGCGAGCCGCTTCCAGATCATCTACGAATACGAAGTACGATGCGCCGGAACATCGCACTCTCACGGTCCGGTCGCTAAAACCGGGTCCACCAATCTCGATCTCGGCCCCCTCCGGTAGCTGGGTAATCAACCCAAGCCGCGTGCGCTCACCATCTTCGGTGGGCAATATTTGTATTGCCGAGACGCTTTTGGGGAGGGTATAAGCCCCTTCCCGAAAAATCGGATGAGGGAATTCCATTGTTAATACCTTTGTTGCCACTAGCCCTCTTGTCTCTCTATCTCAAATTGGAAAGTACTCAAACTTCTAGTACAGAGTGCCAACTCAAGAGCCATCATACCCTGAGAAATGAGAATCTCTTAATAAATTAAGACTGAAATCTTTGCTAGTTTGTTCAGGGGTAAATGGCTAGGAGTTATACTTGTCGTGCGCGAACAGGCCTTTCCAGGAATCGTCGAGCGAAACCCAGCGGTCGGCCTCCTCGTCCCAACTGGGCGCCATCAGCGGAACATGCAGCAAACCGTGGCCTTCGCTGCAGAAAAGCTCGGTACCCGACCAATCGAGCAGCAAACAACCAGGACAGCCGATACGTACTGGGAACGCCATGAGGCGCTGGCAGACGCGGCAGCGTGCGCGTTGATCGGCAACCGACCAGAAGACGACTCCCATACTTCCCAACACATAGAGCCAAAGGAGAAAAGGCCCGCTTCCCGGATCGCGCGAGGCGAGCAACACGGATGATTCGGAGCGGGTCCATTCCAGGCAGCCGACGAAAACGCAAGCTAAGGCGAGCCCAGTTTTAGCGGTAAAGAAAAGCACGCGCCGCGCAGCAGCCTTTCGATTCTCGGGTTCGAAGGCCCGTTTCATTTGCTTGAACCCGGTGCGGAACGTCAGCCAGGCGAACAGACCGGCTAGGAAAGTTGCCGGGAAGAAGCTCCATAGCGGAGAAAGCAACGCCTCGCGCCAAGTCGAAAAGCGCATCTGGTTTTGCAAATTGAAGTAAGCGGTCACTTCCTCGGCGATGCGGCTCAGTTCCTTACGTAGCGCGCTATCGGTCACACCAGGTTTGACGCGGCTCACGACAAACGCCTTCTGAATATACGTCAAGCGCTCCATGATGTAGACGGTGGGCTGATGGGAAAGAAATTCGAAGCTAGCGGGCAACACGGCCGCTATCCGATAGGCATGTCTACCTATCTTTACATCGGAGCCAATGATGTGGCCATTGCGATTCGCCAAAGCCGTCCAGGCTCGGTGATCCAGCACCACGCCGCCTTCCGCCGGGAATTGACCGGCTTGGGGTTCAACTCCGAGCACTTTGAATAGCGATGGACTAGCCGCAATCACGAGCGGATCGTCGGCCATCACGTGGCCATTCCACGCGACCTGATCGTGCCGCACTTCCACGCCGGCGACGCCGTTCAAAAGCTTGCTGCTTTGTTCCCAAGCGGGCACCACGTCGGCCGGAAGACCGTAGTCGCCGCCGCCCAAGGGACGGTGCAGCCAGATAAAGGTGAGCTTGCCCGCCTTGCTCGGCATTTGGCTGAAGAGCATTTCACGGGTGGCATGAAAGCCGGAACTAAGCCAGGCGATGATGAGCAAAACGGAGGTGAGCGCAGCGAGGCAAGTGAACGGCGAGCGCGCAATACCGCTGATTCGCGTGCGAACCGATTCCTGCGAAGCCATGAGCCAAGCGGCATCGGCGTAGGCGCCGAAAGCGTTGCGCAGAAGAAGCAGCCTTTCCCGGCGGTTCCACTCGCCCGTGTGAAAAAGAAACTGCCAGCGGTGCCAAATCTCGGCGTTCCATTCGCGCAGCCAGTCTTCTCTCTGGCCGGCGGGCACCAACGGCGCCGCGCCGCGCACTAATATCTGACTGATCGATACCGCCCAGGGAAGTTTGGGTTCGTCCGGCATGATTCGCCTCCTAGCGGCGAGTTTTCTGACTCAGCTTTCCCAATAAAGGGTAGCGCTTTTGCGACTGCTCCAGAACCTGTGTTCCAATGCGTGTCACACGGTAATATTTCCGCGCGGGCCGTTGTTCGGCCAACGCTTTCTTTTCGGCCTCCCACTGCGACGAAATCAAGCCTTCTTTCTCCATGCGGCGAACGCCTGGGTACACCGTTCCGCTAGGCAAGCCGGTTTCGTCCATGATGTCGAAGCCATAGCTGCAGCCGTGATCTACCGTTTGCAGAATCAAAGCCGCCGTGTGTGAGAGTTTAGCTAAATCGCTCATATACCCTATATAGAATTCTACGCCAATTTGAGCAGTTCGAAATCGCTAGGTGCGCGTTCTTCGAAAGCAAGTTCGCCACTGTTCGTTTCGCTGGCGCGACGCCGGCGGCGTAGATCCAGCCAGGCGGCAAGAATGGCCACGGCCACAATGGCGTAACGCCACCAGGCTGAGAGTGCCCAATGCTCAATCCAAACAAGAGCCGGGACCAAGAATAAGATTCCAAACAACTCCAGGATGAAGCGGATGACGAGTTTACGGGAATCGGTTTGGACGCGATAAGTAAAGGGGAGGCAATCGGAGGTCAGCAGTACAGCTTCGATGCCGAGAATGCTAAACGCGAGATTGAGCGGTATGAAAAGCGGTGAGCCGACCGGCAGAAGTTGCCAGGGCAAGACCAGCATCATCATAAGACGGCGGCCAATGGAATTCGGGTTAGGAGTGATGTTGTTGGCGGAGAAGCGAAAGGCCCAATTGGCGCCCATGGTTGCTGGAATGTCAAAGACCAAGCGCAAGCCCGTAATGAGGAAGAAAGCGAGTAAGAGCGGAAGCTTTGTCAGATCACTCTCCGCTGCTTGCGACACAATAACCAGACCAACGCCCAGATACCCGCCCAGGAACATGACATGCCGTTCGCTTCTCGTCATCACGCGAAAGGCGAAGAGGAGGACGGCTTCTTCGAACGACGAGCGGAACAAAACGCGGCCGAGCCAATCGGGCATTCGCAGATAGACGCCATGGCGCGTGCCGGTTAGATTATCGAACGATTCAGAGAGCCGCAGAAAGTGCCGCCGGTAACAGAGGGCGTAGCTGGCAAACATGACGGCGATCGATATCGCCAAAGCTGACAATGCGCGTTGAGCCATCGCCTGCATGAGTGGATTTGCGATGCCTATGACTTGTTCGTAAATTCCGATAAACCAGTAGGACGGGAGCCATCTCAGATAGGCACTGGCATACGCCGGCAGGTGTCCGGAGAATAATTGCAGAAAGAAATTCGAGAAGAATTCCACCATTAAAACGACCGCCAGGAAAATGCGCACAACCAACGACACCGGCCGCAGCCATTTCGATGGCAAGAGCAGTGTGAGCAGGCCCACCAAGGCGAATAGCGAGCAGAAGCTGAAGAGGGTGGCGCTGAAAACGCTAGCCACATGGGCTGCGCCGACTAACAACAGAGCCGCCAAGGTTCCATCGCTCGCTGTGACGAAGGCAGGGAAGATGAAGCATGAGAACAAGTTGACGTCGATAGCGAAGACCAGGGCCAAGCCGCCCAACGCGGCGAAATTCGCGAAGAAGACGTGGCTGATAGGAATAGGCAGCGGCGCCAGATTGGCAAAGTCGCGCCGATCGGGAAAAAGTTTGTTCCAGCGCATCAACATGACCAACCCGGTGATGGTCATAGAAAGGACCACGAAAAAATATTCATCGCCGGCGGAAGCGCGCAGAAAATCGAAGTGGCGCTCACCGCGAATCCATTGCAGAAGAGTGGAATATTTGGTGAGCAAGAAGATGGAGGCGAACGCGCCGGGTGAGGCGAGCAAGGCTACGACGACGCCCAAGCCCAGGCTCATTTCCTCGTCGTTTTGTTCATCTTCGGAGGCGAAGATGCGCTTGATGAAATAGGCGACCAGGGTTCCAAACGGCGTGCGCGGGAGCCAGGAAAACGGCGATAGTAGTTCTGGATTCACTGGCTCACCGCCGCTACTAATGCCGCTGCTGCTTCGGGGGCATTGCGTTCTTGCACAAGGTGCGCGAAGGCCGCTTCTAACGAAGGCATTTGCTGAAAAGTTTTGAGGTCTTCCACAGTTCCGCTGGCCAGTTGCTTGCCGTTCTGCAAGATGATGATGTGCGAGCACACCCGCTCCACCACTTCCAATACGTGTGAGCAGTAAAAGATTGCTTTCCCGGCTTGGCTCAACGCCTTAATCAATTCGCGAAAGATGAGCGCTGATGTTACATCCAGCCCTGAGAGCGGCTCATCGAAGATAATCAATTCCGGATTGTGCATCAGCGCGGCGATCAGCAAAATGCGCTGTCGCATCCCCTTGGAATAGGTGCCAATGGTGGAATGGCGATGCGGAGTCATAGAGAATATCTCCAGCATTTCGCTTGTGCGTCGGCGAATGACGCTGCCTTTCATGCCTCGCAGGCGCCCGAGCAGTTCAAGGTACTCCAAGCCCGTGAGAAACGGATACAGATTCGCCTCTTCCGGCACGTAACCGACGATGCGTTTGTACGCCGCCAAATCTTCCCTGATATTTCGGCCATTAAAGAAGACGCTGCCGGTGGTGGGTTCGAGCAACCCGGTGATGATTTTGACAGTGGTGCTCTTGCCCGAGCCATTTGGGCCGAGGTAGCCGAGCACCTGGCCAGGCGCAATGGCGAAGCTGACGTTCTCCAGGACGGGAATCGTGCTGTAGGTCTTGGTAAGAGACCGTACTTCGAGCATGAGAGTAGGATACTACATAGCCTGTGAACTGGGCTGGGGGAAACCGTTCTTAAGACTTGGTGGGTGGAAGAAGATGTTCCTTGAGCGAGTTTTAGCGTTTGGAACCCATTATCTGTAAGGTAGCTAACATAATTGGCGTGGGGCCATAGCTCAATGAGCGTTTTCTTCTTGACATCTTTCCTGGGGGTGATAACCTCACTCACATGACTAACATCGCTCGTAGAGTAACATCAAGAAATTTAGCTATTTCAGCGGTCGTCTTGATCTTAGGGTTATCCCTGCGGCAAGGCTCGGCGAATATCCCTACCGGAGTTTGTCTTTGTGTCGATTCCCCGCGCTGTGTAAGCGGACCCGGTGGATACCTGTACATGTGCAACGATGTGGTTTGTTCGTGGTCGGGATCGGCACCGCCGCCATTGGGGAGTTGCCAGAGCACAGTAGCGACGCGCTGTCAATTAGACCCGGACTGTGCTCATTAGCTACCCACTACTTGTAGTATTGATTCCCCTCATGCGACGTGGACTGATTGATTCTCGGCTTATTCGTTCGATATTAGCCACGCTCTTTGTCTGCGGCTGCGCTCAACTCTCGCTGGGGCAAGACGTTATCCCCCCGAGCGGAGGCCTTCAGTCCCCACCAAACTCAGTCGCGCTGGCGGGCGTCGTTCTCGACCGGATCACTAAGCTTCCCGTTCCCGGGGCCGACGTTACGCTGATGAAATTTACGCGTGGGCCTAGTTCAGCTTCACCAGTCGTTAAGACAACCGCTGAGGGCAGATTTGAATTTCCAGGACTTACACCGGGCGAATATATCTTGACCGCAAAAAAGTCTGGCTACTCTCAGGGTTTCTACAACTCCAACCCAAATCTAACGTGGGTGTCCCATATAAAGATATCTAATACGTCCGGCGCTAAAGATTTAGACGTGGTGATATACCTGGACCGTGGTATCACAGTTTCTGGAAAAGTTAAAACTCGTAGCGGAGTTCCGCTGGCGGCAGCCGATGTGCTTTTGTTCAGAAAACGCTTTGGCCAAGGTATTCCTGCGCTCATCCCAACCGGCAGCACGACGACCAACGCCTACGGCGAGTATTCATTTGACGGAATGGCTCCCGATGAGTATGTACTCTTCGCAAGGCCGCTTGTCAGGGACAGCCATCAGAACGGCTCTCCGAAGACTCAATGGAGAATACCCAAAGCGGGCTTTTATCCCACGGGCGGCCCGTTTGAAGATGCAGTTGCTCTTAGTGTCATCTCGGGCGCAAATATGGCAGGAGCGGACATCACGCTCGACGAGACGCAGGGCTTTCGGGTGTCGGGCGACGTTATCGCCGCAGACGTTGAACGCCGGACGGTCAGCGTTCAGCTTCGCGCAGCTAGTTACGATTTGCTGACTGGCCCTATCATTGCCGACCAAGAATTATCAACACCGGCAACGACACGCTTTCAGTTCGATCAAGTACCGAAAGGACCCTATACTCTTCTTGTCGTCGCTTGGCCAGAACAATCGGTTCTAGCAGAGCGAAACATCAACGTATCAGAGTCGGACGTCGCCAATGTGCATCTGCACGTTGGCGATGGACTTGTTGTGGCTGGGGGGGTGAAGGTAGACCCCGGTTCAAACTCGGCCGTTCCCATCGACGTGACGAAGCTTGGGATAAACATCACGAGCTTCGAAATTATGATGCCAATGCCCCCGAAGGTCGTGCCGTCGGCAGATGGTCGGTTCACGGTACGGAATCTGACGCCGGGAAGATCCATTGTCAAGGTGAACGGTCTACCACAGTCTTCCTACATCAAGTGCATAAGTGTAACTCATGGGCCGTGCATAAGTCCCCTTCTGATGCTTACAAACGACACCGGCGGCACAGAGTTGGAAATCACGATTTCCTCGCCTGCAGCCGCCATCACTGGCGAGGTTAGAGACGACCAGAACGCTCCCATTCCGTCGGCGACGATCACCCTAGTGCCTAGTCGGCCAGAACTGGGTTTGATGAGTACGAAGCTGTCCGACTCTGAAGGTGCATTTAGCTTCCGTGGTCTGGCCCCTGGGCCTTACCTTCTCTATAGCTGGGTGGGAATCGACTATGACCGCGGGCAGGATCCAATGCTTCTGAGCCATTCAGAGGGAACGGCAGTCGATGTACATGCTGGGGAAACAATCTACAAAAAGTTAGTCCAGTCGCCCCATTGAATTTCAAGCTAATCTACGAAAGAGGGTGCCATGTCCAAGCTAGAAAGACTATCGTATGTAGTGCTTACTCTCACATGTCTGCTTGTCAGTGGGGGATGGGTCTATGATCGAATCGTTCGGCACTTGTCGAATCAAAACCAAGCTGGTTCTTACGTCTCAGACGACGAAAGGATGTTGCTCGGCAAGAAAATTTCCCTGTCTCCCCAGTCTCGCGCAAGCGGCAATAATTTGTTCCTGTTTGTCCGCCCTGGATGCCATGCCTGCACGGCGAACATGGAACTCTACCGGTCACTGACTGCCAAATCGCCGCGCAGATTTCGGATCATTGCCGTGGGCCGCGAGCTTGAACCAACGAAGCGCTACTTAGCCCAAAGTGGCTTCAAGCCCGATGAAGTGTTGGCAGCGGATTTTGAGCAACTTGGTGTTCTTGGCACTCCCACGCTTCTGCTTACGGATCAGAGCGGTAAGGTCCATCGAGCTTGGATTGGGACGGTAGACGGCGTTCGGAGGGATGATTTGTGGAAGGCCTTGCTCTGACGAAAGACGTTCACCCAATCTTCCGCCGCTTAGATCGTTGCAGCCTTACCATTGGAAACTCGCGCCCGCACCAGTTTCAGCACAATCTCTTCCACTTCATCAAGCGATTTTCCAGTGGTGTCCACTAACTGCGCATCGGGCGCCTGCATCAGCGGCGCTTCGGTTCGCGTGCGGTCGCGCTGGTCGCGCTTGTGCAGTTCTTTGGCTATGCTCTCCACTTCGCCGTCGTGGCCGTGCAGTTCAAGGGCGCGCCGTTTGGCGCGTTCAATGGGGTCGGCATCCAGAAAAATTTTGACCTGCGCGTCGGGAAACACCACCGTGCCGATATCACGCCCTTCCATCACGACGCTGCCCTTTTGCGCGGCATCGCGTTGCACTTTCAGAAGAGCCCGCCGCACAGCGGGAACCTGCGAAATTTTAGAAGCCGCCTGCGACACTGGCAATTCGCGAATTGCTTCCGTAACGTCTTCGCCATTCAAAAGCACACGGTGATCTTCACCCGGCAGCAACTCAATCTTGGCTTCGTTCGCCAACTGCTCCAAACGATGCATATCGCTCGTTTCCACGCTCAAGCGTAAAGCCCACAGTGCGACTGCGCGGTACATCGCTCCGGTATTGATGTAGACGAAACCCAGCTTATCCGCAATGCGCTTTGCCAGTGTACTTTTTCCAACGCCCGCCGGGCCGTCAATTGCAACAATAATCCGCTTGATCGCCATCAGTTCTCAATCGAGTATGGCACGGCAAATTAGTGTGCCGCGTCCATCGCCGGCTTTCCTTCGCCGGCCTTCGCTCTCCGCATCAGCCAAGGCAGCGGCGCGAGACAAGCAACCACCAGTGACATCAGCCAGAACACATTCATAAAGCCGATAACGCCCGCCTGCGCCTCTACAATTTGATACATCATAGCCAGCGCTTTCTTCGAAGCCGTCACTGCGTCGTAGCCTTGCGACATGAAGGTGGCCACCAAGCCGTCCAGCATCCGCTTGAAATTGCCGTTGCTGAGGTCGGTATGGCTACCCATATTGTTGAGGTTGGTCTGACTTTGCCGCGATAGATAAGTGGCCAGCATGGACGTGCCGATACTGCCGCCTAGATTGCGCGCGAAGTTCGACATGCCGGAAATCTGATTGCTCTTCTCCCTTGGCACGCCCACGTAATTCAGTGTGCTGATGGGGATAAAGATGAACGGCATGAAAATCACTTGCACCATGCGCAGATGCATCATGGTTTCAAACGGGATCTGCAAATTGATCACCGTCATCAAACGCAGCGTCGCCGCCGTTCCTAGGAAGCCAATAGAGACAAGCAGGCGCGGATCTATCTTTGTGGAAAGCAACATACCCACCACGGGCATCATCACCACCAGCACCATGCCGGCGGGCGACAAAGCCATGCCCGCCCTTTCAGCGGTGTAGCCGAGACTGCTTTGCAGAAACTGCGGAATGAGCACCGTGGATCCGAACAGCACCATACCCAAGACAAACGAGAGAAAAACAGCGGTGCCAAAGTTTCGGTTGTAGAGTAGGCGCACGTCCACAATCGGATTATCGTGATACCACTCCCATAGAAAGAACGCGGCCAGTACCGGAATGGCAATGCAGAAGAGCGTGGTGATGAAGTGCGATGAGAACCAATCGTCTTCCTGGCCTTTGTCCAGCACCATTTGCAAGCAACCAAGGCCGATGACGATCAAGCCCAAGCCGATATAGTCAACCCGAATGCCCGACTTCTTTTCATCTTTGAGCCATGGCGGATCTTCCACCAAACGCGAAGTGAGAAAGAGCGACAGGATGCCGACGGGAATGTTGATGAAAAAGATCCAATGCCAGTTGAAGTTATCGGTAATCCAGCCGCCGAGTGTTGGTCCGATAGCGGGTGCCACTACCACGGCCATGCCATACATCGCAAACGCCTGGCCCCGTTTCTCAATGGGAAACGTGTCGGCCAGGATCGCTTGTTCTGAAGGCTGCAAACCGCCGCCGCCCGCGCCTTGCAGGATGCGAGCAAAAATGAGAATCGGCAGACTTGGTGCAATGCCGCATAGAAATGAGCTTCCGGTGAAGAGCAAGACGCAAAGCATGTAGAAGCGCTTGCGGCCCATCACCGTGGAAAGCCAGCCAGAGATGGGCAGGATGATCGCGGCTGAAACCAGGTAGCTGGTCAGCACCCATGTCGCCTCTTCGTACGTCGCGCCTAGCGATCCGGCGATTTTGTTCAATGCCACGTTGGCGATGGACGAATCCAACACTTCCATGAACGTGGCCAGCGTTACGGTCATGGCCACAATCCATGGATTGTGTGCGGGTTTCCAATTGCGATATTGCGGAGGCGCCGATAATGCCATGCGTCTTTTAATCCATCACGCGAATTTCGGGTTCAACCGACATGCCTGGACGCAAGCGATCCAACCCCGGCTGATTCTTGTTAAACCGCAGGCGGATGGGGATGCGCTGCACAACTTTTACGAAGTTGCCGGTCGCATTCTCCGGTGGCAGAACGCTGGTGATCGCTCCCGTAGCGCCGCCAACGTCATCTACGTAGCCTTGAAAATCCTGGTTCAACGCGTCTACGTGTAATACCGCGGTCTGTTTCGGGCGAATGTTGCGCAATTGGGTTTCTTTAAAATTCGCCGTTACCCACAAATCGTCCGTTTGCGCAATGATAAGTAATTGCTGCCCGACAGCCACATGTGCTCCCACTTCGGCCGTCCGCTTCATGACAATGCCGCTCACCGGTGCGGTTATCTTTGTGTATTCCAGATTTAATTTTGCGCGCTCAAGCTGTACTTCATTGGTCTTCGCCGCGGCCTGCTCGGAAACCACAGCCGCGCGTTTGACGGCCAATTGTTCCGGCGCGTTGCGTTGATACTGCTGGAGCCGGCTTTGTGCCTGCGCCACCATGGCGCGTTTTTGATTCACAATTTGCAGGTCCGCTTCCACTGTTGACTGCGCGGCACTCATGGCAGCGGCTTGCGCTTTTGCCGCCGAAACCGCCGAGTCATATTCCTGCTTAGAAACTTCCTCTTTGGCAATCAGGGTTTTATAGCGTGCCAAGTCCGATTGCGCCTTTTCGTTGTTCGCCTGGGCTTCCGATAAGCGCGCCTTGGCTGTGTCTACATCTTGTTGGGCCGTAGCGAGGGCTGCCTGCGCATTCGCTAAATCGGCCTCGCCGCCTGAAATGTTTGTGCTGTTCTGAACCGCGGTGATAGGTATGTTCGGCTGTTGCGCCGAAACCATGGTCTGGGCTTGCGCCAATTGCGCTTGGGCTTGATCTACGGCAACCTGATAGTCGCGCGGATCGAGGTCAACCAGCGGATCGCCGGCTTTTACGATTTGGTTATCGTCCACATATACTTTCAAAACCGTACCTTCCACGCGCGGACTGATGGTATTCAAATGCCCATCCACTTCGGCGTCGTCGGTACTTTCGAATTGGCGGATATGCATCCAATACAAAGTGCCGGCCACGGCCAAAACCGCTAACACGATGAAGAAAATGGCGAAGGCTTTGCCGCGCCCTTTGGTTGCCGACGGCGGTGTCGGTGCAGCCGTCTCTTGCGTTGGGGTCGCGCCTCCGCCGGATTGCGCTTCTGGATCTTTCTGTAATAGGCTGCTCATTTGTGACCTTCGCTCATTTAAACTGTCTTCCGCTTCACCCATGGCGCGTGCCAGCGCCAACTTTGCTAACTGAAATGAAAAGAGGCTCGAAATCGAGTCGCTTTCAGCGCTCGCCACTTGCTGCTGAGCCTGCACTACTTCCACCGTGGTGGCCACCCCCGCGCCAAAACGGTCGCGCGCCTGTGTCAATGTGTCGTTCGCTAAATTGCGGCTCGATTCGGCCAGTTTCACTTGGCCCTGCGCCGCCGCTAAATCAATCAGCGCCGTGCGCACATCCTGTTCCACCTTGCCGCGCTCATTCGCCAGTTCGGCCCGGCGCTGGTCGAGCGTGGCCTCTGCTTGCAGAATATCGCCCTTCACTCGGCCACCTTGCCAGATAGGAACGTTCACCGTCCCCGTCACTCCGAACACCCCATGCATTGTGCTCGGATTCGGGCCAATCACGCCGTAGTATCCATTGACAGAGGCGGACGGCAACAACTCGCCGCGTGCCGCCGAGAGCGCAATCTCTGCCGCCTTTACGCCCGATTCCAAGGCTTTCAGGTCGGAACGCCGCTGCCACGCCATTTCAATAGCGTGATTTGTTTCAGGTAACGTCGTATCCTGCGCCCCTAGTGGGTCCGCCAGAATGAGTTCGCGATCCTGCGGCAAGCCGATCAATCGGGCCAACGCTATCTTTTCCTTCTGTAACTCCGCTTCGAGCGTGCTCAAGCGTTGCTGTTCCGTTTGTAATTCAACCGTACTGCGCGTTACGTCAATGCGCGCATTCGTGCCCGCTTCCCTGCGTACTTCCGCTTGCCGGTTAATGGCGTCGGCATTTTTCACTTGCGCGCGCTGCGAATCTACCCTCGCGGCAGTGGCAACGGTTTGCAGATAGCTTCCGGCTACCGCCAGAACCACCAGTTCCCGCGCATCTTTGGCGTTCAACTGGTTCACTTTTTCCGATTCCTTGGCCTCCTGCCAATTCCGCCTTGCCACTTGGTCAAAAACCGATTGGCTCAGCGTTCCTTGTAACTGCGAATAGTTGTATGGCCCAACCACCGACGGAATTGAGAAGCCTAGCGAAGCCGGGAACTTTGAACTGGAAGCCGTATGCCGCCAAATCCGCTTGCGTGACTGTGTCGCTGGCATTGGCGGCCAGGTTCGGCAATAGGGCGCTGAGCGCCTGGATTCGGGCGGCTCTTGCGGCGCGCGAAGAATTGTCCGCGGTGATCGGACCCAAGTTTGCCGTGCAGTCCGAATTTCACGGCGTCCGCCAGAGTAAGCGTGACGGGCCCCGCAGGCCATTGCTTTACGGCCGCGCTGCCGGCAAAATTGCCGCCGACTTGCACGCTGCTGTTAATGGTGGCCGGACCGCTGCCGGCTACCGGCGTTTGCTGCGTCCCCACCGCCGAACTCTGACCGGTTTGCGCGGACATCGGCAGCGGCACTGCCCGCGAGCCCGGCGCCGCGCCGCCGCCGGCGGATTGAGCCGTCGCGCGGAGTCCGCTGCAGCTAAGAAGGACAAAGGAAAAAACGAGAGCGCGTCTCATGAGGAATAGTTCATACACGAATGTATCATATTGCATACATCTGTGTATATAATTAAATTGATCCATGGCAGTCAACAAGCACCAGCAGAAATCCGAGGCGACGCGCCGCAAGCTTCTGGACGCCGCGCTGCGCGTTTTCGCCCGTGATGGTTTTCAGGCAGCCCGCTTGGAAGACATCGCTAAGGAATCCGGCCACACCCGCGGCGCCTTCTACGCTAATTTCGATACCAAAGAGGATTTATTCTTCGCTCTCTTAGAACAGAACGCCAGCGAACGGCTGGAAGATCTGCGGCAGCGTCTTGAGAAGCATGAAAGCGACGCCGAGCGTCTGCGCACGATTCGGAAGTTTTATCTGGAGCGAGCCACTGACCGGCAATCCATGCTCCTGACGCTGGAGTTTAAACTCTTCGCCCTAAGGCACCCGAAATTGCGTGCTCGTATGGCCGCGGCCCACCGCCGCATTCGCGCCTCGTTCAATTATGAGGCGCTCACAAAATTGCTGCCGCCCGCGCCGGAAGCGTTTCGCACCGAGCTCGATAAAATTCTTCTCGAGATCGTGCTCACCGGACTTGTGCTGGAGCATGCCTACGACCCCAAACGGATCTCCGCGAAGGAGACCGTTGAGACCTTAGGCCGTATGTTCGATCTGCTCGTTACTAAAGAATCGCTAAAAATGCGCGCTCTACCGCAGTTCGACTTCTTTTAACCAGTCAGGCCGTTTCAGGACTTCTCTGGGCCGCGGTCCATCGGGCGGACCGATGATGCCATCGCGCTGCATCATATCTAGAATTCTCGCGGCTCGACCGTAGCCCAGTTTCAGCCTGCGCTGCAAAGTTGACGTGGACGCTTTGCCCATTTCCACCACTACGCGCACCGCGTCTTCATACATCGGATCTTGCTCGCCGCTGAATTCCTCTCTCGGCCGTTCCCGCAGCTTCTAGTTCTTCCTCAGAGGGAGGCGCCTTCAGGAAGTCATCTTCATATTCAGGTTGCCCTTGGCTCTTCCAGAAATCGACAACGCGCGTGGTTTCCTGTTCAGAAACATACGCCCCGTGGACGCGGGTCAATCGCGAAGAACCCGGCGGCAGGAACAACATGTCGCCTTTCCCAAGCAAATGTTCCGCACCCATGCTGTCCAAAACTGTGCGCGAGTCCACGCGAGTAGCCACGCGGAAGCTGATGCGCGAAGGGAAATTCGCCTTGATCAGGCCGGTGATCACATCGACGCTCGGGCGCTGTGTTGCCAGCACCAAGTGCATGCCCACCGCGCGCGCCATCTGCGCCAAGCGCGTGATGCACTCTTCCACATTGGCTCGTTCGAGCATCATCAAGTCGGCCAATTCGTCAATCAGGATCAGGATGTAAGGAAGGTTTCGCAGGTTCTCATCTTCCTCTGCTTCGTCGAACAAACTACGCGGCTCGGCACGTAACTGCGCCATCTTGCGGTTGTACTGATCAATGTTGCGGACCCTTGCCCGGCGAGTAGTTTGAGGCGTCGTTCCATCTCCAAAACGGCGTTGCGCAACGCGTAGGTGGCTTTTTTGGGCTCGGTGATTACTGGCGTAAGCAAGTGGGGGATACCTTCGTAAATCCCCAGTTCGACGCGCTTCGGATCAACCATGATCATCTTGACTTCGTCAGGCGTCGCCTTATAAAGGAACGACATGATCATGGCGTTGAGCATGACGCTCTTACCGGAACCGGTTGAACCGGCAATCAGTAAGTGAGGCATGCTTTCGAGCGAGGCCACTTTGATGCGGCCGTTGATATCTTTGCCGAGCGCGATCGTTAAGCGCGATGAAGCGTCATTGAATTCGCCCGATTCCAAAATCGCGCGGAAGCTGATCACTTCGCGCCGGGAATTTGGAACTTCAATGCCGACTGTCGATTTGCCGGGAAGCCGCTCAATCAGCACCGACTCGGCTTGCAGGCCGAGGCATAAATCTTCCATCAGTGTGGTGATGCGGCTATATTTGACGCCGGCTTCCGGCTTGTATTCGAACGTTGTTACCACTGGGCCGGGATTGATCTGCACCACCGATCCGCGCACGTTGAATTCTTCCAGCTTCGACTTGATCTTGCCCGCCACTTCTTTGAGCTCGAAACTGTCGTAGCCATTGCCGGCGGGGCTTCGTTCAGCAGATCGGTCGAAGGCAGTTCATACGTTCTACGCCGCGAAGTTTTGGGTTGCGGCGGCGCAAAGGGCAGCACGCGTCCCGGCTGGGGCGGTGCAGGCTGCGTTTGGAACGACAGATTGATCCACCAATTGGCGAATCGGAATGTCTTCTTCTTCGGGTTCGGGCTCCGGCTCGGCGTCGTTGACGGGCTCGGGCATATCGAAAGGCGGTTCGTCCTCTGCCGCAGCTGCCGCGGCCGCTGCGCGCGCCTTCTTAGAAGGTGTGACTTCTTCGACGATGGACGGTTCCAAGCGAGTCTTTGCGGCCGCATTCGGGCGCAATAGCCGGTGATAGGCGTCGCGGCAGGGCGCTTCTCGTTTCGTTTTGCGGCGCGTTCGGCCGCTTTCGCTTTTGCCTTTTCCAGCGAGCGGGCTCGCTGTTCGGCCCGGGCCACGCGCCACGCTTCCCAACGCGCGCGCATCTTGGCGATCGTTCCACCGAATAGCCGCGTGAGGATGGCCACCTCAAAGGTGGTCGCAAAGTAAAGAGCGACGATGCCTGCAGCCGCGGTTATGATCGCCGCGCCTGCAAATTCGAAACGCGAACGCAGATAGTCCGCAATGACCAGTCCGATAATGCCGCTGGGGCGAACCGCGCCGCCGATCAACCAGTGCCGGGTGACCAAGGCCGCAAGCGGTGGCCAGACAAAACCAGAGCGCCAGGCTCCCGAAGATCCGGAACCACGCAGCATGAACCGGCGCATTGCGCACCCACTTCCAGCCCAGCAGGCCCAGATGGATGGGCAGCAGGAAAATGCTGACGCCAAAAATCTGCAACAGGAAGTCAGACCAGATTGCGCCGTTGCGACCTAACAATTGTGGACTCGCAGCGTTTCGGCCGCCGTGTTCCACGAGGGGTCTGTTGAGGAATAGGACAGCAAACTCAGCCAAATGGCCAAGCTGAGAAGAAGCAAAAGAAACCCGACCGCCTCATTGAGCCGGGTATAGCGGGTTGGAGATAGGAAACTCATCCGCCAATAACGCGGAAGAACGCCAGAGCGATTACTATTATGCCAAAAATGATTCGATACCACACGAACAGGCTCAAACTGTTGTTCCTGAGATACTTCATAAAGAAGGCAATGACCAGCAAGCCAACCAGGCCGCTGACGACGATTCCCACCATATAGGGCAGGCTCATGTCGTCTGGCAACCCGCCTTCTTTATGCAATTCCCAACCCTTCTTGGCGGCCGCGCGCGGCAATGACGGGGGTTGAAAGCAGAAAGGAAAAGCGCGCGGCCGCTTCACGGCTAAAGTCGCGGAAACGCGCCATGGTCGAGTGGTGCCCGCTGCGCGAGGCGCCGGGAATAATGGCTAGGGCCTGCGCGATCCAACTGTGATGGCATCGAAACCAGTCATTTTATCTAAATCTTTACGCGCTTCGCTGCCAAACGGTCGGCCACGCCCATTAACATGCCAAAAACGATCATCATTGCCGCCGATAATGTAAGGCGATCGCCAGGCTTCTTCGGCTTGCTTCTCAAACTTCAATCCGGCCACGTCCGCGGGAATCGTGCCGAGACCAACAGCCACAACAACGAGCGGGAATTCTCATCGGGCCGTGAGCACCGCGATAAGAGATGCCAAACCATTCAAAATCACTTGAACCCAATCGCGAAAGAAGTACACTAGGACTGCGACCAGCGTTCCAAGATGCAGCGCCACGTCAAACGAGAGCCCCGGATCTTTCCAGCCGAGCAACGCTGGGATGACAATCAGATGAGCAGAGCTGCTCACGGGTAAAAATTCAGTAAATCCTTGAATGATCGCGAGGACAATTGCCTGGTATAAGGGCATAATTGAGTTTGTAAGTAGTTTTCCTTTTTGTTGTGAGCTTTCGCTATCGTAGCGTAACTCGCCGTTTTGCCAAAACACTTTTTAATGCGCGCTACTAAGATTGTTGCCACCCTTGGGCCCTCCACCGATTCCGACGCTGTCATGCGATCTCTTTTCGAAGCGGGGGTCGATGTCTTTCGCCTGAACGCTTCGCATGGAACGCAAGGCGATCATGCCCGCCGAATCAAGAAGGTTCGCGAACTCTCCGCTGAATTTAAGACCCACCCCGGTATCTTGCTGGATCTGCAAGGTCCGAAGATACGGCTTGGCACCTTTAAAGACGGACCACAGTTTTTAGCGAACGACGCCATCTTTACTATCACGACAGAAGTCGTTGCCGGCACGGCGGAGATGGCATCGACAACCTACCCGGATTTTGCGCGCGACGTGAAGCCGGGCGACTCGGTATTGCTGGCCGATGGCGCCTTACATCTTCAGGTGCTGGAAAGTAACGGTATCGCTGCCCGGTGCCGGGTGGTGAACGGCGGAATGATCAGTGATCGAAAAGGGATCAACCTGCCAGGCGTGAACGTGAGCACGCCTTCACTTTCGAAGAAGGATGTGGCCGACGCGCACTTTGGCGTGGAGCATGGCGTCGATTTTCTGGCGCTTTCGTTTGTGCGGCAAGCGCGCGACGTGCTGCGCCTGCGCCACTTGTTGGAAGAAGTGGACGCCAAACAGCCCATTATTGCGAAGATTGAAAAGCCGGAAGGCTGGCAGAATCTAGATTCCATTCTTGAGGAATGCGAGGGCGTGATGGTGGCGCGCGGCGATCTTGGCGTCGAAATGGCGCTGGAAAAAGTGCCCGCCATTCAGAAGACGATTATCGAGAAGGCGCGGGCGCGCGGGCGCTTTGTGATCACCGCGACGCAGATGCTGGAGTCCATGATTGAGAATCCGCTTCCGACGCGCGCTGAAGTGAGCGACGTGGCGAACGCCATTCACGACGGTACCAGCGCGATTATGCTTTCGGCTGAAACGTCTGCGGGTAAGCATCCGATTGAAGCGGTGAAGCTGATGGCGAGGATTGCTTGCGAGACCGAATCATCGATTCAGCGGCAAGGGTTTCCGGGAGCTTGGGAGAATTCGCCCGAGCGATCCATGCCCGAAATTATCGCCGACGCGGCTTACCATTGTGCACGCACGGCGGGTGTGGTGGCGCTCGCAGTGGGAACCACTTCCGGCGCTTCGGCGCGCTTGCTGGCGCGCTACCGGCCTCCGGTGCCCATCTTTGCGTTTACCTCCAGCGAAACGGTGGCTCGGCAGCTTTCCATCATCTATGGCGTCGAAGCAGTCATCACTACTGATATGGATTCGACCGATCACATGCTGATGGAAATGGAGCAAGCGCTTGTCTCGAGCAGCAGAGTGAAGCCGGGCGATAACATTGTCTTCGTTGCCGGACAGCCGGTGGGTCTGCGTGGTTCGACGAATATGTTGAAGCTGCATCGCGTCTCGGGCATCAGGTAAAGCAAGAAGAATGTACGACGCAATTCTGTTGATCTCTTTTGGCGGTCCCGAAAAGCGCGAAGACGTCATGCCGTTTCTGGAGAACGTGACGCGCGGCCGAGGCATCCCGCACGAGCGGTTATTGGAAGTGGCCGAGCACTACTATCACTTCGGCGGCAAGAGCCCGATCAACGATCAATGCCGAGAACTCATCGCGGCGCTTCGACCCGAGCTTGAGGCCCATAGCATCAAGTTGCCCATTTATTGGGGGAACCGCAATTGGGATCCATACTTGGTCGACACAATGCGCCAAATGCAGGCTGATGGAGTTAAACAAGCTTTGGGCTTGGTGACCGCCGCGTACAGCTCCTATTCGGGTTGCCGGCAGTACCGCGAAAACGTCGCGGCGGCGCAGGCCGAGGTGGGTGCGGGCGCGCCAGCCGTTGATAAGCTGCGCGTCTACTATAACCACCCGGGCTTCATTGAAGCGTCCGTGGCTCGTGTGAAGGAGGCGCTGGCGCAGTGGCCGGAAGAAGAGCGGGCGACCGTTCACTTTGTGGCGACGTCCCACAGCATTCCGACATCCTCGGCACAGACCTGCGATTACGAAAAGCAGTTGCTCGAGACCACGAGGCTGGTGGCCGAGGAGTTGAAGTTTCCCGAATGGGACTTGGTGTATCAAAGCCGCAGCGGACCGCCTCATCAGCCGTGGCTAGAACCGGACATTCTCGACCATCTCAAGAACCTGCATGGCCGAGGCATCCGTAACGTGCTGGTGGCGCCGCTCGGCTTCATTTCGGATCATCTGGAAGTGCTCTTCGATCTGGATACGGAAGCGCAAGAGCTTGCTCAAAAGCTAGACATGAAGATGGTGCGTGCGGGCACGGTGGGCACGCATCCGGTTTTCATCGGCATGTTGCGCCAAATCATTGCGGAGCGTCTCTTACCAAACGAACCCAAATTGGCGATGGGCTTATACCCAGCTAATCACGACGTTTGCCCGCAGGATTGTTGCCCCGCTCCGCAGCGAGCCGGTAGACCTCCCGCTTCGGCAAGCCCAAGCGCTTCGCGGCCGTCTTAATAGCGTCCATGCGTGGCATGCCTTGCGCTTCCAACGACGCGACCTCTTCTAGTGGATCGGCGTTGCTAACCTCGGCTGCCGCTTGACCGATGACCAGAGTAATCTCGCCCTTTACCGAATCGCGCGCGCTCAAAATGGCGTGGATCTGCGCGGCCGAACCCCGTAAGAACTCTTCGTGAAGCTTAGTGAGTTCGCGCGCCAACGCCATGGGCCGATCGCCCATCTCCGCCTCGATATCTTGCAGCGATTCCAGAATTCGATGCGGACTCTCATACACGATCAACGTGGCTTGCTCATCGGCCAGCGCCGCCAGCACCTTGCGGCGTGCGGTCTGTTTAGGCGGTAGAAAACCGACGAAACGAAACTCATTGGTGGGCAGACCGGACGCAGCCAGCGCGGCCAGTGCCGCCGAGGCACCCGGCAGTGGAACCACATTTAAGCCTGCTTCGATTACTGCGGTTACTACGCGATAACCGGGGTCGGAAATGAGCGGCGTACCGGCGTCGCTGACTAAGGCGACTGAATCGCCGCGCTGCAAAATTTCGACAATCTCTTTGGCTCGTGCGTGCTCGTTATGTTCATGACAGGCGAGAGTCGGCTTGCGAATTTCAAAGTGATGCAGCAGTTTCTGAGTTTGGCGCGTATCCTCGCAGGCCACGGTAGCCACTTCATCGCGCAAAATGCGGAGAGCGCGGAGCGTGATGTCTTCCAAATTGCCGATGGGCGTGGCGATTAAGTAAAGAGTTCCAGGCAAGTACTTCAAAGTGTACCGTTTGGCGGGGTCTGGCCTGAAGCTTGTAGACTTGAAAGTAAGTAGATGCAAGACTCAACTTCCTTGACTGTCAGGGAGCAGGTTCCGCTCTATGTCCGGTGGAATCCTGATCGTTCGCCGCACGCCGTTGAGCTGCGCTTAGATTTAGTCGCGCAGCTTAGCGCGGCACTCACGCACGCAGAGGGCTTGGGCATTGAGATTGGCGGCATGCTGTTAGGCACGCTGCCCGGATCGGACTCGGCGACGCTGCGCATTGACGAGGTAGCCATGATTGGCCGGCGCTTCGAAGATGGCGCCATTTACATGCTGGAGCCAGGCCAGCACCAGCGGTTTGCTGAGATTCGTGAACACGCCAAAAGCCAAGGCCGGGTGCCGGTGGGTTTCTTCCGCAGCCACTTGAGGCCAGGACCGCTGCAGCCTTCGGTGGCCGACAAGGCGTTGATGGCCGAGCAATTCGGGCAAGGACTTTTCGCTTTCCTGCTCATTCAAAGCCGTGATCCGCGTACGGCCTGCTTCTTTGTTTCTTCGCAAGGGCAATTGCCGGACGAGCCGTCGGTACGGAAGTTCTTTTTCGATGCCGCGGAATTCAAGTTCCTGCCGGAAGTGGCGGGTGAAGATGTCGAACCTAGTCACGATGAGCTGCTGCAGATTCAGGGCACGACCGATTTGAAATATCGCTGGCTGGCGGTGGCGAGCATCGCCGCCATGGCGATTCTGTTGATCTTGGGAGCCTTTGCCGGAGGTCTGTCGCGTCTGTTCAGGCCAGCTTCGAACAAGCTGGATTTGGCGGTGACCACCAACGGCGGTAACGTATTGCAAATTTCCTGGGACCACAGTGCGCCGTTTGTGACGCATGCCAGGGGCGCGCTGCTGACGATAGCCGACGGCCAGAGCCGTAGAGAGATCCACCTCGGCCCAGACGAGCTGCGTCTGGGCGAGGTGGATTATCAACATCAAGCCAATAAAGTGAATATATCTGTGGTGTTGGAGTCGCCAGACGCGAAACTTCCGCCGCAGACCTTTGATTGGATGGGGCAATAGCAGCGTCGCCTGCTATTGCCTCAACAGGATGTTGAATTCGCCGGTCTTGTTGCTGGCATCGAGCAGGACCGTGCTGCCCGGTGGAATCTGCCCTTGCGAAACCAGCGAGGCTACCGGCTGAATGAAATTGCGCTGAACGGTGCGCTTCAATTCACGCGCTCCGAAATCAAGGCTGACGCCCAAATCGAGTAGCTGGCCGCGGGCCGCGGGCGTGCATTGCAAGCGAAACGCGCGCAAGCCTAAGCGCGCCTGAATCAAGCGCGAGAAGTCCATCATGATGTGGTCGAGAATCTCTTCGCAAGCCGGCCGGTCGAGCGGCTTGTACGTGATAACCGAATCGATACGGTTGACAAACTCCGGCGAAAACTTGCGCCGGACCGCTGACATACCGATGCTTTGCAGGCGGTTATGTTCGTTGGGATTGACCACGGGCACCATGGCTTCAAACCCAAAATCTGGCCGGTTGGCGCGCTGGATGGATTTGGCCCCCAAATTACTGGTGAGGAAAATCATACAGCGTTCAAAGTTCACGGTGGAGTTGTCGCCCAGCCGCAAAGCCGCCTTATCCAGAATGCCAAGCAGGAGCCGAGTCATAGACGGCGCCGCTTTCTCAATTTCGTCGAACAGGATAAGCGAAACGTCGCTATTTTCACTGCTGACGCCATTTACTTTGGCTTGGCTTAACATAGGCTGCGTTTCGCGGTGCCCCAAATAACCGGGCGGAGCGCCGATGAGTTTGGCCACTTCATGTTCCATCTGAAATTCGCCGCAATCAATCTTAAGCAAGTTCTTGCTGCTGCCGTGCAAAACTTCAGCGAGCGCTTCGACCGTGCGTGTCTTACCTGTGCCGGTGGGCCCCAGCAGCAGGACAACGCCCATAGGACGGCCGTCGGGAGATAGTCCAGCTTGATGCATTTGGACATATGGAATTATCGTTTCAATCGCTTCCGGTTGGCCGACAAGCAATTCAGTAAGACGAGAAGCCAATCCGTCTGACTCTTCTGGCTGAACAGGGCGCTTGTTGTTCCGCCCCAAAACGGTGTTCGTTCGCATTTATACCCTTCTTAAAAACTCTCTAGGTCTCACCAGGTGGTGCTGCGCCAACCTCTCAGCAGAAGCTTTAGGGGCTCATCTACTCGCTGTCGCACTTTCTTCTAGCGATCTGAAATTAGCGCGGACGGACCCCCGACCTGTTTGCGTTTTCAGATTTTTGCGATGAGGAATTGGTGGGCTGTTGGCGTGTAGCGCATTGATTTTGAGGGACTTGCGCGACTTAGGAAGAGCTTAAAAATAAATATCGATCTTTTGTGACCGTAAAATGCGAAGGCTGATCTTCATCGACTAGGCGGCGAAAAGGCCACTTAGTCGGTGCCTGGGAGCGGATGCTTGCAGCCTTTCGGTTTGAGCGGAATTACGGCCACAGAGGCGAAGAAACGGCAAATTTTGGCGAGCGGAAGCGAAGAATCGCCGAATGTTGCGCAGCAGAAGCAAAGAGAAGCGATGCCTTATCCGGCGAAATCGGACCGTGTGCGTTGTTTTGCTATCTGCTTGCTATGTCCGAAATCGTTACTTGCGCTCCAAGACTAGCCGAATGCCCATCGAGGCTATCTCGGACTCACTGGACAAGAAGGCGGTAAGTGGCTGACAAGAAGAAAGTTACTGGGTTATAAGATTTTTTGTAAGGTTTGTGATCGCCCATAATGGGGCTTAATCTGTCTTTGTCCTGCCCATAAATCTGTCGGCCCACTGAATGAAGTACTTTACGTTGGGCGCGTCGGTGTGGCCGCCGTCATGTTGACGCCAGGCGAGTTGGCCCTTGAGCAGACCAGAGTTGACGGGCGGCATTTGTGCTGTGCGGTAATCGTTCGAAACGCCGAGATCTTGCACGCCTAAGAGTTTAAACACTTCGCCGGCGGCGACGGTGGCCATGAAACTGCCCTTTTGGTCGAGCCATTTTGCGTCGCCTTGCTCGGGGATGCCGTAGCTGATGAATGTCAAACGAGGGGCGCACAGGGCGATTAATTCGTGCGAATCGACGGGAATATCGCCGGCGTTTTTGCTGCCGAAGGTGGCTTCCGACGCGCCGTACTTCATAAAGTTGCCGGCCATCCAGTAATACTCGCCGCCGGTGAGGCTTTCTACCGCTTCGCCGAAATTGCGGCGATTCAGCTTGGCGCCGCCTTCACCAGAAGAGCCAATCAGACCCATGGCAAAACGCGGTTCGAAAGCGAGTGTGACCAGCGCGGCTTTGCCATAACGCGAAACGCCTTCGATTCCGACATGCTTGGCGTCTACGGCGGGATCGGTTTCGAGATAGTCTAAACCGCGCGCGGCGCCCCATGACCACGCGCGCAAGGCTCCCCACTGATCGGGTTTGCGCGGCTGGCCTTGATTGACCAAACCGATAATGCCTTTGACGAGACCCGCGCCGTTGTCGGCTTGAATGCTGGCGGGATCGATCATGGCATAACCCCAGCCATCGGAAATGAGTTGCTGCGCGGTGGGCGGATCGCCGGCGGGAGGGCGCATGCCAAATGACGGAGGAGGTACGGAGGCATTAACGCTATAGGCGGGATAACGGTCAAAGATTGCCTGCAGCGAAGGGTCTTGTTTGAGAAGCAGCGCTTTGACGGCCGCATTAATTTTGTCGAGATCTTCTTGTGGGGGCTGGGCAGGTGCGGGGAGAGCGGCGCGGCCGAACATCATCAACAGCGGCACCGGCTTTTTTGCGTTCGCGGGAGTGACCACTACCATGGAAATGTTCACTTCGATGGACGGGAACGATGAGTTATCAACGTGCCCGATGAGCTTCTTAGCGATGACCGGCGTAAAGCCGACGAATTCGCGATCAGTGATCGCGACGGTCCAAGTGACTTTCGGAATCGAAGCGGGCAAGCGGCCATAGACTTCGCGTTCCATATCTTCCACGATCTCAGGCCGTCGCTGTTTCCACCAAGCTTCCGCAGTTGTGACCGGCTGGCCGTTTTTCAAGGTGAGAATGGGTGGCAAATTCGGATAGGGGTTGGCGAGTTGCTCGTCGTAATTGGCATGATTGGGTGCTTTTTCATCGCCGCTGGGGCCGGGACGCAGCGCTTTGATCCCAAGCTGGTTCATCATGTTTTGGTGATCCTGCTCGGCAGTGTATGGCGGCGCGCCGGGCGTTTGCGCAATTGCTGGAGATGCAGCGCAGAGAAGCGCGAGCAAGAGCAAGTGAGGAGGCTGAATCATGCGCCTCCTATGATACTTTCATTTGTCGGCGCGATTCGGCGGCCTCGTTCTCTATGCGAACTTTCCTCATTACTAGCTTGGTTTTCATTTCGCCGTTGCGATGTTTGCCAGCGCAGCGGGTTGCTTCCTGGGTGGGAGCATGGGCGTGCTCGCAGCAGATTCCCGAGCCCCAAAATTCGCTACCGCTGGATGACATGCGGGATGCCACGCTCCGCGAAGTGGTGCATCTGTCAATGGGAGGCAGCTGCGTGCGCGTACACGTGTCGAACGCCTTTGGGACTGCTCCCCTACATCTGAGCTCGGTTCATATTGCCCGGCCGCTGAGCACTGCTTCCTCCGCGATTGATCCAGCGAGCGATAGGCCGTTGCTGTTCCATGGCCAGAGCGACGTGACGGTGCCGGCCGGGGCCGAGTTTGTGTCGGACCCGCTTGCTTACGAGGTGAAGTTTGGAAGCGATGTTGCCATCAGCATGCACTTCAACAACCCTCCCGAGGGCGAGACGGGGCACCCGGGCTCGCGCGCGACGTCGTATTTGGCGCGTGGCGATTTTGTCTCCGGAGCAGATCTGCCCGACGCTAAGAAATTCGATCACTGGTATCAGCTTTCCGGCGTTGACGTCATTGCGACGGCGGCTGCCGGGTCGATTGTGGTGTTAGGCGATTCGATAACGGATGGCCACGGCGCCACGACGAATGGAAACGACCGTTGGACGGATGTTCTAGCGCGACGGCTGCAGGGCGAGGCTAAGCTGCGTCATTTGTCGGTGCTGAATCAGGGGATTGGCGGCAATCATTTGCTGAGCGATGGGCTTGGTCCGAATGCGCTGGCGCGCTTTGACCGGGACGTGCTGGCGCAGACGGGCGTGCGGTACTTGATTGTATTGGAGGGCGTGAATGATTTGGGTGGGCTGGCGCGCACTAAGGAAGTGACGGCCGAGGAACACGAGGCTTTCGTGCAGCGCGTACTGGCGGCGTATGAGCAAATCATTGCGCGGGCGCATGCGCATGGGCTGCGCGTGATGGGAGCCACCATACTGCCGTATGTGGGTTCGAATTATTACCATCCTGGACCGCTGAGTGAGCAGGACCGGCAAACGGTGAATGCGTGGATACGGGCGCACTTCGATGCTGTGATCGATTTCGACAAGATTACCCGCGATCCGGCGAATCCAGACCGGTTACTTCCGGCGTTCGACTCAGGCGATCACTTGCATCCTTCGCCTGCCGGTTATGCGGCAATGGCGAATGGAATTCCGTTAGCAATTTTCAAATGATCGCGTTGCTAAACCATAGCGGTGGGGGGCGCGGGTTCATCGGGGCTGCCGGCTGCGCCCAAGGGCCAGCGGATCATCAAGAAGCCGAGCAGCAGCATAACGCCGAGGCCGAGCAGGTATGACGGATCGTGAAAAATCGCCAAGCTATCGAGCATGTGTTTGGGAAGGAATTGCATGCCCGCCCAGACTAAGCCCAAGATGGCTTCACCGGCAATTAAGCCCGAGGCGGTGAGAACACCTGCGTTGTCTACGCGCGCGCGTTGCGCCTCGTTATAGCCGCGCCGTTTGGCGATGGTGTCGCCTAACCAGCGGATTAAGCCGCCGATGAAGATGGCGGCGGTGGTTTCAAACGGCAGATACATTCCTACGGCCACAAGCATGGGGCTTTTGACGTTCATGGCGATGAAGGCGAAGCCGAGCAGAATGCCAACCAGCACGAGAGGCCAGGGCATGTCTCCGCCCACAATGCCTTGGGCAAGAAGCGCCATCAAGCCGGCTTGCGGGGCAGGTAATTGGCGATCGCCGAAGCCAGTTCCGCCGGCTTTGATGTTACCGGCATGCAATAGCACGAGTGGGAAATACATGACTAAGCTGGCCACGACGACGGCCAGTAACTCGGCAATCTGAATGTTGCGCGGCGTTCCACCTAAGATGTAGCCGACTTTAAAATCCTGGAGCAATTCGCCGGCTACGGCAGACGAAACGCAGACCACGGCTGCTACGCCTAAGACGGCTGCCACGCCGCCGGGGCCCGAAACGCCGAGCGAGACCATTAACAGCGCGGCAATGAGCAAAGTTGACAGGGTGAGCCCTGATACCGGATTATTCGATGAGCCTATGAGGCCGCAGAGGCTGCCCGATACCGTGGCGAAAAAGAAGCCGAGAATCAGCATCACCACCGCCGCCACAACACCGGCCACCACGTTGTAGCCCGCGAAATAAATGTAGAGCGCAATCATCAAGGCAAACACGACGCCGATCAAGCTGAGCACTACCTTTGTGCTCATATAGCGTTGTGTGCGCTCCAGTGATGGCTGCTCGCCGTCACCCGATTGCCGCGCTTCACTGATTGTTCGTTTAATGCCAATCGCCAAATTCGTGCGCATTTTGAAGAGTGTGTACCCTGCGCCTACCAGCATGCTACCTACGGCAATGGGCCGCACCACATACTTCCAGACAGCAGTGGCCATCGTGCCCCAGGCGTCGGGCTTTGCGTCGGCGGGGAGGAACGCGTGTAACTGCGGGCCCATGAAATAAATGAGCAACGGAACCAGAAAGCCCCAGGCGAGAACGCCGCCCGAAAATTGCAAGCCGGCCAAGCGCGGGCCGATGACATAACCAACTCCAAAATAAGCAGGACTGATGCTGGGCGCAGCAAAACTGCTGACACCGCCCGTTGGCAAAATATTGGTTGTACCCGCGCCACCCAGCCGGACCCGGCTGCGGCCCAGTTCGCCGATGTTGACTGGGAACTCCGCGTCCGCGCCGAACAACTGTAACTTACCTAACATAAAAATGAGCCCGCCGATGCCGATGTTCCAGAACAAGAAGCGAGCGGCTTCGGCTCCACGCTGGCCCGCTTTGTGAATTTCGGAAGCGGCTACGGATTCGGGGAAGGGCAGTTCGGGATCTTCCACCATGACGCGCCGTACCAGGGAAATAAACAAGACGCCCAATACGCTGCCTACCAAAATGAGTACCGATGTTTTCCAATATGCATCGACAAACCCAAACGAGTTCCAGGTGTGAGCAATTAAGAATGCGGGGATGGTGAAGATGGCGCCTGAGGCGACTCCTTCGCCGATAGAGCCGCTGGTTCGCGAGATGTTCTCTTCGAGCAGCGATCCTTTCCATGCGCGCATGAAAGCCATGCTGATGACGGCGGCTGGATAAGTGGCGGCCACGGTGACCCCAGCTCGCAGGCCGAGATAGGCGTTCGCCGCGCCCAGTACCACGGTCATACAAAGGCCCAAGGCAAGAGCGCGGAAAGTTAACTCCTTCATTTCCATGTTCTCGGGCACGAACGGTTTGAATGGCGTACTCATATTTGTGCTGTTATTGTACGAACATTCCTGTACTTCTTTTGCCGCGCGCTAGTACTTTCCCGCAATTTCGGCCGTCAACCTGTAAACTTCTAAACTTCCGTAACGTTCTAGCCTTAAGCTGCCGGATTCTGCTAGGTCCGCATGCCCATCTGGAGGAGTTTCTTACTAATGAAGATACGATACGTTTTGCAAACAACCGCGCTCGCGGCGGCGTTGACGCTGCCTCTGGCTGCAGCTTCCATTACCTCGACATTCGGCCAGAACGACAGCGGTTCGGGCGCCATGTTCGACTTAACGATCGGCGCTACCGGCATTACGGTGAATAGCCTTAGCGTGCTTGATGACGCTTCTTCGGCGCTGACGCTGGATGTGTATATCAAGACCGGGAGTTACGTTGGCTTTGATACGACTCCGGCGGCTTGGACGCTGGTATCCACGACCGCGGTTCCTACCGGCGCCGGGGCCACGACTCCTACCAATGTGACGCTGACGCCTTTTTCGCTAGCGGCCGGTCAAACTTATGGAGTTTACGTTACCTTCACCACGGCCCTGAGCGGCCCAGAGTTGCTTTATACGCGCGGCAGCAATACTTATTCGAATAGTAACGTCACTTTGTCGGCGGGTGAAGGTTTGAACGGCTTGTTTGGTGCCACGTCTGTTTTTGATGGCCGAACTTTGGACACCACCATCAATTACACACTGGCTACGTCATCTGTGCCGGAGCCTGCGTCACTCGCGCTATTGGCACTGGGCGTGCCGGGTCTGCTGCTTTTGCGCCGCCGCTATTTTCGTAAAGTATTGATCTGTTCCGTCAATCCAATCTTGGCGGGGTGGCGTAAAAGTATCAATGCTGGTGCTATCTTCCAGAGCTTCGGCCGAGTGCGGCACATGCGGGGGAATGAGCAAAAATTCTCCCGCCTTTAAAACGAGCTCCTTGCCCTCGATCTGAAAGAGCATAGATCCGGTAAGTACTTGGGTGATCTGCTCATTGTGATGGCTGTGTTCGGGTACTTTACAGCCTTTTTTCATGATGATATTGGCAACCATCACCTGGGTGCCCACCACAAACTGGCGTGAAAACAGCGGGTTTAATGTTTCAACGGGAAGATCTTCCCAGCGTATGTGTCTTACGGCCATCCGTCTATTGGATCACAGCTCAATACTTCTTATTGGAAGTCGGCACGTGCGCCTTAGCGAGCGCCATAATATCCATGGCGTCCTTCTTAAGGGCTGCTGTGCGCGTATCAGTTTGACGGCAACTGAGGTCGGGCGATTTTGCGCCGTTGTATTCAATGAATAAAGACGTGCCGAAGGAAACGCTCTTCATACAATGCGCGACGGGCAGCTCATTCAGCGGTCCGGCGTTTTTTAAATCGTCCATCAGGCGGCTGCACAAGTCTTTGGGGATCGTCATCTTTTGAGGCGTTCCGCCGCGGGGCTCCGCCATGGCTTCTGGTCCGGAATTTTCGAGTTTCACGTTCATACCGGGCACATTGGTTGAACCGGTATCGGTGATGGTGACTTGCGCGGACATCAGCCAGGCGCAACCCAATAAACATCCAAGGACACGAAACATGTTGCCCATGCCTTCATTGTGTCCTATTTTTTTGTGGATCGGACGCCCACATTTAAGACGTCGGAGAGAGCGATGACGAATTGATCGGGATCCATACCTCCGGCGAAAGGCAATTGGTCTAGTTTGAGAGCGCTGATGCCGTGCACCAGAGACCATAAGGCGCAGGCCATCAAGTGCGTGTCGCCCTTGCGAAATTCGCGTTTGGCCTGACCTTCGGCGATGGTCTCTTCCAGAATCTGGAAGGCGCGCTGCTCGGCTTCGCAAGCCTCCGCTTGTTCATCCGGCGGGGTGCCGAACATGACTTCGAAGTAAGCGGGATTTTCACGGGCGAAACGTACATAGGCCACGCCCATGCCATTTAAACGGGTTTTACAATTTTTGCTGGTAGCGGCGCGCTCCGCTTCTAATGCGGCGGCGAATTTTTCGAAACCGGCGGCGCGAATGGCCAAGAGCAGTTGCGACTTATCGGCGAAATGACGGTAAGCGGCCATGCGCGAAACGCCCACTTTTGCGCCGATTTCGCGGAGCGTGAGGGCGCGCACGCCCTTTTCGGCAATCAAAGCCAACCCGGCTTCTATCAAAACCGCCCGCAGGTTGCCGTGATGATACGCCTTCTTTGCCGCGACTGCCATACCAGCATCTTTACATCTTGATGTTGACTCTGGCAACATTGGCGTTTGATTTGGCATCAGGACGCCTGTTACACTGCGAGTGCGGCTGTCTCAGCACGGCTTCAGCGCGTCTGCCGACAACAAGATCCTTCGTAGCCCTTACGAATTTCCGATCCGCCGCTCACCCAAAAGGAGTTCCCCCATGAAACCACAACCGTCTATTGACACGAAAGATCTACAGCAGCAAGTGACGCTGCTCCAAAAAAATCTAGCTTTCGTTGGTCAAACCACAAACTCCGAAACTTCCGATCTCTACCGAATCATTCATCAACCGGGCTGGACTACGTTGCAGGACGTGGCGTTAGCGCGGCAAATTATCGAAACGATGAACCAGCAGGCAGTGGCGCTGAAGGGCTTGCGCGACACGCTGGAAACACAGGTGAAAGCTGCCGTGGCCGCTAAGGCGTAAGCAACGTAGATGAGCGCCGCCGCTACTGCGATCGCCACTTGGGTGAGCCAGACGCCGCTGATTGACGGAGTGCTGTTTGGCTCCGCCGATGCGGAGGTTGAAGGTCCGCCCGTTTGCGCGGTAGCGGTAGCCGGCGCTCTGCGGGGTTATGGCAAAGGTCACACGCAGTCGCAAGCTTTAGCATCGGCGGTGGGCGAAGCGTTGGAACAAGTGGCGGCGCGGCGTGTGGAGCAGAGGCTGCTTTGCAGTACGTTTGCCGATCTCGGTAGTGCGCGGGCGTTTGATCCACGTTGGCTGGGGCTCTACAGCGCCGAACAATATGCGCGCGCCGGGTTCCCATTTCGCCGGTTCGATCCGCACACGAAGTTGCATTGGGTGGAAGGACGCTGGCTGGATACGGGCGAGCGCGTCTATCTGCCGGCATTTGCCGTTTACCTTTCGCACCAATTTGCGAGCGAGGCGCTGTGCCAAGTTACTTCCAATGGTTTAGGGGCGGGGCATTCGCTGGCGGCTGCGGTTGAACAGGCGGTTTTAGAATTACATGAGCGCGATGCTTTCTTGCGGTCATGGATGGGGCTGCTGCCGAAACGCAACATTGCGGTGGACGAAGCGAACGGCATTCTGGCGCATCTGAGTGAGCGCGGTGCGCGGACGGAAATTTATTTGCTAAGCGATGCGCCTGTGCCGGTGGTTGCGGCGGTGGCGATTGGCAATGGCGTGGATTGGCCGGCGTTCACGCTGGGGCTTGGTGCGGGGCGAAGTGTGGCCGCTGCGGCAGAGAAGGCCATTCTCGAATTGGGGCAAACGGGACCTTATCTAGCGCGGCTGTGGCGCAGGGCTGAAGTGCCTCTGCCGAAAACGCGAGAGGACGTCACAACGCTGCAAGATCACGCGCTGTATTACTGCGACTTAGCGCATCGCGCGGAATTTGAACGCTGGCTGCAGGGTCCGGACGGCCTCGCGGTTTTGGACGCCGGTTACCGCATTGCGCTGGCCGATATCACTCCTGTGGAACTGAAAGACAGTCCATACCGCATCGTGCGGGCTCTAGGGTGCGGCCTGCAAGCGGTTTGGAGCGGTTACGGTTTTGAGCGAGTGGCTTCTTATGCGGTCAAGAATGAGGCCCCTTGCCCGATTTGCTGATGACTCTTATACACTGTTCAGCATGACCCGCCGTACCCTTGTTGGTTCCGTCGCTATGGCCGCGGCCCAACGCGCTTTGAACGCTCAACGCCGGCAGCGCCCGGAACACCACGAATGGAAGCCGCTGATTGGCGTTCTTGGGACGTATACGCCCAACAACGTGGCTTTCGCCAAAGCGCAAGGCTTCACCAACATGATTCTGGGATCGGGGCCGCATTCTACTTTGGATGCCAACACCATCACAGACGCGCAAATTGCCGAGGTCAAAAGCGTCCTCAGTAACAACCAGATGCATGTTTCCGCATTGCAGGTTGGCGGCGATAGCATCAATCCCGACTTAACGCGCCGCGCCCGTTCGAACGATTATTTCGTGAAAGCGATTGAGTTGGCCGGTAAACTGGGGGTTCCTTATATCGGCACGCAATCGGGCCGCGACCGCAGTTTGCCGTTTCAGAAGCAGATTGATGCGATCGTGAAGGTTTACAACGAGCAGTTTTTCCCCGTCTGCGAACGGGCCAAAGTGCGGATTCTGTGGGAGCCCTGGCCCGACGGTGAGAACTTGGCTACCAGTCCGGCCGGCTTTTCAGCGCTGTTTAAAGGCTTCGGTGATTCACCGTACGTTGGCTTACAGTATGATCCGTCGCACTTGATCCGGCAGTTCATGGACCCGATTGAGACGGCGCGCGAGTTTGTGGACAAGATATACGATGTGCATTTGAAGGACACCGAGATTCTTTGGCCAGTGCTGCGTTCCACAGGGATCTACAACGAGAATCATGTGCAATGGTGGCGGTATCGCATTCCAGGCATGGGTTCGATGAACTGGCGCGAATTTTTCAGCGTGTTGCAGGACGTTGGCTACACCGGCGCTATGTCGATTGAGCAGGAAGATCCACTGTATGGTGGTGACGATAATCCGGGACCCGATTTTTCGGAAGATTTCAAAATGGGTTTCATCATGGCCAAGCGCTACTTGAACCAATACGTACCGTGATGCGAAACACTTTCGCGCAGAGTGGATAGAGCAATACGAAGAACTAACAGGTACTAAAGCTACAGCGAAGAAATTAACCTGGCTGTTATTGCGTGTACTCGGTGGGCAGAATATACTAGCGAAGGTACTGTTTTAACGTTTCAAAAAACACAGGGGTGTGTTTGATCTCAAAGTTCGAGGATTCTATGAGTAAAACAATTTCAACAAGGCTTGCACACGTTTGCACCGTGCTTGCTTTTCTACTTTGCGTCTGCGCTTCCGCATTCGCACAATCCGACGTCGGCACTATTACCGGCTTCGTCAAAGACCCGTCAGGCGCTGTTGTTCCCGCCGCGAAAGTGGTTGTCAAAAGCGAAGCCACTGGCGAAGAACATGCTGTTACAACTGACGGTGCGGGTCACTATACGGTTCCCAGTTTGCTGCCTGGTTTGTACTCGCTGACCGCGACGGCACCGGGTTTCAAGGAGTTCTTCAGCAAGAACAATCGGCTGGAAGCCAATTCTACGATTGAGTTGGACGGAAACCTTCAGGTGGGCCAGAACACGGAACGCGTGGAAGTTTCGGCGAGCGCCGAAGTTTTACAGACTGAGTCGAGCGCGGTCCAGGCCGAAGTCAACGGCAAACAGATTCAAGATCAGGAATTGAATGGCCGCAGCCCGCTTTATTCGGCGCAACTGTTGCCAGGCGTCCGCAGCGGCGGCACGCTGGGTGATTTTAACGGAACTGGCTTAGGCGGCAATCCGTTCGCCATTAACGGTACGCGTTCACAAGATACGCTCGTAACGGTGGACGGCGCGCCGGCGATGCGGACCCGAGCCAATGGCGCTGTGATCGGCGTCGGCGACGTTGATGCGACGGCGGAAATTCAAGTGTTGACGGCCGATTACGCCGCTGAATACGGGCAGGCCGCTGGCGGACAGATCCGCATGGTGACCAAGTCCGGTACGCACGATTTTCACGGGAGTGCGTATGAGTACTTCCGTAACTCCGATTTGAACGCTAATACCTGGGGCCGAAATCTCAGCACCACGACCAACTTTGCGTCGCCCTTCCGCTTCAACAACTTCGGTTACACGATTGGCGGACCGGCCGCGATCCCCGGAAAATTCGAGAAACTGCGCGACAAATTGTTTTTCTTTGTGGCGCAGGATTGGATTCGTTATCGGAAACACCCAAACGCAGACCCAGGCTGTGCCGACTAACCAGATGCGCACGGGCGACTTCAGCCAGCTGCTGCCGGCAGGCAACCCGTGGATCTCCAAGCGGCCGCCAGCTCTATTATCCAAGCGCCAACTGCAAATTGACCAGTTCGTACGTGCCGGCGGCCGGTTCTAACTGCACGGCGATTCAGGGCAACATCATTCCGGCCAGTTCGATGAGCCCCAATGGTCTAGCGATTCTGAACGCTTATCCAACGGCAACGCCTGGTTATGTAAACGGCGCGACAAACTGGATCGCTCAGGCTTCACAGCCTGAAAATCAGCGGAAAGACATCTGGAATCTGGATATCATTCCGAACAACAACAATCACATCGAATTGAGACGCTCGGGTCTGGCTTACAACGAATTTGATCCCTTTGACCAGGGAACCAACTTCACGCAGAAATATTTCAACCGTCCGAACCAAACGAATACGGCGGCATGGACATATACCATCAATCCGACAACGGTAAACGAACTGCGCGCGACCTACAGCTTGGACGATGTTTATATTCCGGTCAAGACTTCGGACATTGGCTTTAACCGTCAAGATCTGGCGCTGCCGATTACCTACCCTTATCTGTTTGCCGGAAAAGACATTCCGAACAAGATTCCGAACGCCAACATCAACGACGGCTTTTATAATCTGGCGGCTGGTCCCTATCCGTCCCACTCGTCTGGCCCGATTTTCACGGCATCAGACAGTTTGACTAAGGTTTGGGGCAATCACACGTTCAAGTTCGGCATGTTTTTTGAATATGCCGGAGAGAACGACGGCGATCAAATCAACGTTTCCACGGTACCTGGTGGAGCGAGCAATCAGAACGGCAACTTCATCTTTTCCGATGCAGGTGTCAACGGGGGCACTTTAACCTCTGGCGCCGGTATTGCCAATCTGTTGTTTGGTAACGCCGACAGCTATACGGAAATTGGTCCGCGAGCACTGACGATTTGGCGGCGGCCCCTGTATGAAGAGTTTGCGCAAGATTCCTGGAAGGTCAATTCGAAGCTGCACATCGATTACGGCGTCCGTATGACCACGATATTTGGCTTTCACCCGCTGTGGGGCAACGCCGATTACTTTAACGGAGGACTCTACAATCCGGCGCAGGCGGTGTCTTTGAACGCCGCCGGTAACGTGATTCTTGGCACCGGGAATCCTTACAACGGTATGGTTATTCCGGGCTTGAGCTCTTTCCCGAGTGCGGCACTGGGCCGCGTGGGCGCTGCCAGCCAGAACATCTGCGACGGCGCGTCTTGCTCTAGCCTCTTCGATCCGAGTATTCGTCAAAGCTACATCAAACCGACGAATCTTCCGCAACCCCGCGTTGGACTTGCTTATCAAGTGAACGACAAGGTAGTGTTGCGCGCCGGCGCTGGTGAGTTTACAACTGCCATGGCGCTTTTGGATAACATCTTTCCCGGCGGCAATTCGCCATTCCAACCGTTCGTGACCATCAACAACGTGAAGGTTGATAATCCGGGCGCTTCGTTGTCGTCCACAACCGCCGCCAGCATTACAGCCACGACGCTCAATCCGAACCTGAGACAACCCACCGCTTGGAACTGGAACTTCACGATGGAAGCCCAGATGCCCCTTAAGTCGGTTCTCTCGCTCGCCTATGTTGGACATCGCGGCTATCATGCCTGGCAGGTGTACGACATCAACCAAGCGCAGGTCGGCGCACTGACGAACGCCCCATCCGGGACTAACATCAACTTACTGCGCCCTTACAGGGGCTACGCAGCCATCCAGGAAGAAGAGAGCACCGTGAATTCGATGTACAACGGTCTCCAGCTTTCCTGGAACCGGCGCTATGCGAATGGATTTATGTTCGGCTTAAGCTACACATACTCCAAGAGCATGGATAACGGTTCCAACTATCGCGACATCGTTCCGGACACCTACAACACAAGCAATTTGTGGGGGCCGTCGGAATACGACACGCGCCATATCTTGATCATCAATTACCAGTACCACCTGCCATTCTTCAAGAACGAAAGCACCTTGGCAGGCAAGCTTCTGGGCGGTTGGGATATCGTCGGTCAAACCCAATTCCAGACGGGAACTCCGTGCGGCATCGGATCGAGTCAAGACTTTGCCGGGGTGAGCACAACCGATTTGGGCAGCTTTGGGTGCGGCAGCGAAGGCCAATTCTGGGTCGAGAACGGAAATCCAAACATTCTGGGCGGATTCGCAGGTTCGACCTCGGCCAGCAATGCTACCCAGCCTACCTGGTTCGCAGTTCGGAATCCGAACGGCACAGCGATTTTCACTCAGCCTGCCGCAGGAACTTTCAATCTGCAGCCTGGCGTGCGTGACAGCATCTATCAGCCCGGCTTGCAAGATTGGAACGTTTCGATGTTCAAGCGCTTCGTCATTAGAGAGAGTGATTACTTTGAATTCCGCGCAGAAGCGTACGATTTCATCAATCACCCGAACTGGAGCGGCCCGAACCTCAATCCGACCTCTGGTCAATTTGGCGAGATCACCGGCAAATCCGGTCTGCAGCGCACGTTGCAGCTTGGTTTACGCTTCAACTTCTAGAAGTTTCCTCCGTAATCCTCCCGCGTTCGAGAGTCCATCCTCGGACGCGGGAGTTTCTTTTTTCACAATCTAAATTACGATCTGATAAATCTATAAACACATGCCACAAATCAAAGCCGCTCCCAAAACGTACGACGTTGTGATTGTCGGATCTGGCGCCGGCGGTGGTGTCGCTGCGCACGTACTATCACTCGCTGGCGCGAAAGTCTGCATGCTCGAAGCGGGCGAATGGTACGACTGCGAAAAAGACAGCAAAATGTTTGAGTGGCCTTACCAAGTGCCGCATCGCGGCGCCGGCACAAAATATAAACCTTGGGGTGCCTTCGACGCCACGCTGGAAGGTGGCTGGCAAATTCCCGGCGAGCCTTATACAACGGCGCCGGGCAGCGAGTTTATGTGGTGGCGCGGACGCATGCTGGGCGGCCGCACCAATCACTATGGCCGCATCTCCTTACGCATGGGTCCCTATGATTTCAAACCCTACAGCCGCGACGGCAAAGGCTTCGATTGGCCCATCTCTTACGACGATCTCGCGCCTTATTACGACAAGGCGGAAGAACTGATCGGCGTCTTCGGTTCGCAGGAAGGCATTGAAAACACGCCCGACGGCAAGTTTCTTCCTGCTCCCGCGCCACGCGGCTACGAACGTCTCATCAAATCTGCCTCGGACAAACTCGGTATTCCGTGCATTCCCTCCCGCCTGGCCATTCTCACCAAATCCATTCATGGCCGCCAGGCTTGCCACTACTGTGCTCAGTGCGGGCGCGCTTGTAGTTCCAACTCCAACTTCAATTCGCCGGGCGTTCATATCAAGCCCGCGTTGACAACCGGAAATTTAGAGGTGCGTACCGGTGCCATGGTTCGCGAGGTGATGGTTGGCCCCGATGGCAACGCTACCGGAGTTTCTTACGTAGAAAAGAAAACCCGCAGCGAAGTAGAAGTGCGCGCAAAGATTGTCGTGCTGGCAGCCAGTTGCTGCGAAACCGCGCGCATCATGCTCAATTCCAAGAGCAGCCTCTTCCCGAATGGCATTGCCAATTCCTCCGGCTTGGTCGGCAAGTACGTCATGGATACAGTAGGCTCAGCCGTCTCGGGCTTCCTGCCCATCCTGCAAGACCTTCCCCCGGCCAACGAAGATGGCGTGGGCGGCATGCATTTGTACATGCCTTGGTGGAATTATAAAGAGCAAAAAGCCAACAAGATGCCGTTTGCCCGCGGTTATCACATTGAACTCGGCGGTGGCCGAGGTATGCCAGGAGCGGGTGCACTGGGCGGGTATCCCACCCAGTTCCTCGGCGGCGGTTATGGCGTCGAGATGAAGAAGAATCTGCGCAAGCTCTATGGTTGCGAAGTTCACTTCTCCGGCCGCGGTGAAATGATCCCCAATGAAGACAGCTACTGCGAGATTGATCCGCAAGTGGTGGACCAATGGGGCATTCCGGTTCTGCGCTTCCATTTCAAATGGAGCCAGGACGAAATTCTGCAAGCGAAACACATGCAGGAAACCTTCCAGCAGATCATCGAAACCATGGGCGGCACGGTGACTCACAAATCGGGCGAAGATAAAAATTGGGGTATCGCGCGCGGTGGCGAAATCATCCACGAAGTCGGCGCCACACGAATGGGGAGCGACCCCAAAACTTCGGTCCTCAATCAGTATTGCCAGGCATGGGACGTCAAGAATCTATTCATTACAGACGCAGCGCCCTTCGTCAGCAATGCCGATAAGAATCCCACTCTCAGCATTACCGCCCTCGGCTGGCGCACCTCCGATTACATTGCCGATCAAGTCAAGAAACTGAATGTGAAGGTATAACCCATGGCAGACAAAACCGAAAAACCGAACGTAAGCCGCCGTGACATGTTCCAGATTCTGGGCGCAGTCCCGGCCGTGGCCGCCGTTGCTTCCACTGATCACGCGCACATGCACATGGCGCCGGAACCAGCCGCAGCCAAGGGTCCATATAAGCGTCAAACCTTCGACGATCATCAGTGGCACACGGTGAACGTGCTCTGCGATTTGATCATTCCCGCCGATGAACGGAGTGGCAGCGCTTCCTCTGCCGGCGTGCCTGAATTCATTGATGATTGGATACAGTTCCGCACCGAGCAAGACGGCAACATGGACCTGCGCGCCGAAATCTTCGGTGGCCTCATGTGGCTTGATCGCGAATCGGCGAAGCTGTTTGAGAAGAATTTTGTGGGGGCCTCTGTAGACCAGCAAAAGCAGCTTCTTGACCGCATTGCTTATCCCGCAAAGGCTGCCAAAGAAGATTCCCAGTGGGTGGCATTCTTTAATCAATTCCGTAGCCTTACGGTTGGCGGATTTTTCTCGAGCCGGGTTGGCGTTGCCGATCTTCCTTATCTCGGCAATCGCGCCGTTCCCGAATGGAAGGGCTGCGACCCCAAGGTTTGGGCGGTGATTGAAGAACGCATGAAGAACGGCTACAAGGGGATTCTCGAGGCCAAGCCTTGGGGTGCCTAACGTTATCCTGAGTATTATCGCTTCATCCTCCTATTACACGACATTGAAGCTGCTGGCTACCTGCGTTGTAGGCGTCGGTCTGCTGGTGGTCGGTTTTACGGGACAATCAATCCTCGCTTCCACCAACATAGAGCTTTGGTATTTGCATCATTCCTTCCTGGTCAGCGACGAGGCAGTCGAGCAAAGCAAGAAGCTTATTGACCAAGCTGTTGCTGCCGGTTACACCGGCGTCGTTTTTTGGGATAGCAGCTTTAGCCGAATGGGCAACCCCGATTGGCCGCAGACTAACGAAAATAGGCTGAAAGAGGTGATTGCTTACGCCCACAAGCGCCACCTCAAGACCATTTCGGAAGTAGCTAATTTTGGTTTTTCCAATGATGCGTTGTTAGCCAATCCGAATTGGGCCGAAGCTCAGCATGTGAAGGGCACTCGTTTTCAAGTTGCGCCCGACGGCCGCACTCTCATGCTCAAGAATTCGCCGTCCGCGCTGCTGAATGGTAACTTTCGTTCGGGCAACGCGGGATGGTCTACTTTCAGCGATCCGAACTTCAAGATTGATCCTACGGCGCATATGGGTTCGCCCGCTGTGACCATTGTCGATCCCGCCGGGAATGCCCGTCTTCGCCAGAAGGTCTCTGTCCAGCCTGAACGCCAATATCATTTATCGGTCTTCTATCGGACCATCGGCAAACAGGTCAATGGCTCCATGGTAATTGTTTACGACGGTTCGAATCTTGACAAGGTCCGTATGGTGGACTATCTGCGCGCATCCGATGATTGGTCTTATCTGGATTATCTGTTTAACAGCGGCGACAGCACTGAAATCTTAGTCGCCATGGGCGTCTGGGGCGGGTCTAAAGGGACTTTCCAGTTCGCCAACGCTCAGTTAGAAGAAACCGGTCTCGTTTGGCTCGCCCATCGTGCTGGTGCGCCGTTCAAACTTTACGATCCTGACAATCCTTCGAACGTCTATGCGCCCGGCAGCGATTACAACGAAGTTATCGATCCTGGCATGCAGCCGGGAGCTACTTTCAACCGTTCTTTTCATACCCCACCCCCATTTACTCTGCCGGCCTCTACTTCCTTGAAGCCCGGTCAAATCGTGGCCGCCGATTATTATGCGGTTACTCCTTATTCCGCAATGAAAATTGTCAGTTTGTGTTTGACGGAGGAGGGCGTGTTTCGATGGCTCGGTAGGAATGCCCAAGCCGTGCGTAAGGTCACGCCTCCGGAGAGCGGCATCCTTCTCGGCTACGACGAAATTCGCCACGCCGACTTTTGCGCGTCATGCCGTGCCAAGAACATGACGCCCGGCGAACTGCTCGCCTGGAACTTCGACGAAACCCTTGGTATTTACCGTCAAGCTTTGCCGGATAGCACCTTCTGGGTCTGGAATGACATGTTCGATCCGTATCACAATGCCAAAGACCACGTCGGTCTGGTCGAGGGTTCCTTCGCCGGCTCCTGGAAAGGATTGCCGCCTGAAGTGGGAATTTTGAACTGGAATTTGGATCAACTCAAGGACTCTCTCAAGTGGTTCTCAGGTCAAAATCCGGAACAGCCAGTGGCGCATAACCAAATCATCGCGGGTTTTTATGATAGGCCCAACGCCGCCGCCGAAGCCGCCCGAGAGATAGCGCAGGGAGCAGGCATTCCTGGCATTCGCGGCGTCATGTACACCACATGGAACGACGACTACTCCAAGATGAAAGCTTTTGCCGACGCTGCCCGCGCCGCTTGGCCCGACTATCTTAAAACGGTTCCCGCTCAATAGCCGAGCCAATACTCACGCCGCATCACAGCGGCTTAATGTCCACCCAAGCGCGCTTCTGCCAAGATTCCAATCCCGCTTTCGCCAACTGCACGCCCTTTGCTGCTTGCAACAGATCCCAGCGGAACGGTCCATCTTTCACTACGTGTCGTAAGAATAATTCCCATTGCCTCTTGAATGCATTGTCGAAAGTATCCTGCTCTGGAACCTTCTGCCAACCTTCATAGAAGTTGAGGGGATTTGGTATATCGGGATTCCACGTGGGCCGTGGTGTTGCCCCATAATGCTGTATCCAACAGTCTCTCAGCCCCGCCACCGCAGAGCCCTTGGTGCCGTCTACCTGCAGCGTGAGTAGATCGTCACGCCGCACCCGCACGCACCATGAGGAATTAAAGTGCGCAATGATCCCGCCTTCCAATTCAAACGTGGCATAGGCTGCATCATCCGCAGTGGCCGCATAAGGCTTGCCTTTCTCGTCGAGCCGCTCTGGAATGTGTGTGGCGCCCAAACACGAGACAGCCTTCACTCCGCCAAAGACTTCATCCAGCACATACCGCCAGTGGCAAAGCATGTCTATGATAATGCCGCCGCCTTCTTCCTTGCGGTAATTCCAGGAGGGCCGCTGCGCCGGAACCGTATCGCCTTCAAACACCCAATAGCCGAACTCTCCGCGAACCGAAAGAATCTTGCCAAAAAATCCCAAGTCGCGCAACGTCTTCAGCTTCATAATGCCCGGCAGCCAGAGCTTATCCTGCACCACGCCGTGCTTTACGCCGGCGCTCTTCGCCAAAGCATAAAGTTCCAGTGCAGCTTTGGTCGTTTCGGCAACAGGTTTCTCGCAGTAGATGTTCTTACCCGCGGCAATCGCCTTCTTGACGGCCTCGGCGCGCCGGTCGGTGGTCTGCGAATCGAAGTAGATGCTATAGCTCTTGTCCGCCAGCGCCGAGTCCAGGTCCGTGCTGAACGGCAAGCCGCCGCATTCTTTGGAAATGGCCTGAAGCTTTGCGGCGTTACGGCCAATCAAAAGTGGCCGAGGCATGATCGTCTCCGTATCGCTGAGCTTCACTCCGCCCTGCTGGATGATCGCGTAAATCGATCTGCGCAGATGCTGATTAAGCCCCATGCGTCCCGTGACGCCGTTCATAATAATGCCCACTGAATGGATTTGTGTATTGGTGCTCAAGGTTTCTCCGTATGTTGCGGTGCTGCGCCTTCCGGTAGCGGCGGTGCTTCTTTGCCGGCGCGTGGCAGCGTTCCATCCAACTCCTGTCGCCAGTGTGCCACGTCGCCGGCTGGGCCGTAACAATAAATCATGCGCATTGGCGTGTTGCCGGTATTAGTGAGTTGATGAAAAACGCCGGTGGGAATGTAAACCGCTTGCCCAGTTTGCACTGTGCGCTTCTCTGTTCCCAGGCACATTTCACCAGTGCCTTCCACAATGAAGTAAATCTCTTCCTGCTCCTGGTTATGCCATGGCACTTGGCCGCCGTTCGGCTCGAGCGTCACATGCCCCAACGAGAAGTTTGTGGCTTGAATCGGACTCGCTCCCCCTACCAGGTTCTGCGTCCTGCGCCGTGCCGGATAACTGCGCCCGGCAATCTCGGCCAAATCTGCAATAATCATTTCCGCTTGCTCCAAAACGTCAAATAAGGTTTCTGTTCCATCTCGCGTAATAGGTAAAGCGCCACTTCGCGCGCATGATAATCCCCCCACATGCAGGCTTCGCCGCGCGGCACTCCATCCGCGCCGGGTGCTCGATCCCAACCGTTTGGCCGGTGGTAAACGGAGTGCAGAAGCAAACCCTGGTGATTGGCGTCGCTGCTCAAATACGGCTGGGCAAACAGCGTGTCACAAACTGTCAAGCCGGCCTGGGTATATTTCTTGTTACCTAAGTATTTGCCCAACCGCAGGAGCCCTTGCGCCGCAATCGCCGCCGCTGAACTATCTACCGGCTCAAACGCATTAAACGGATCTGCCGGCTTCCCCGCCCAATCCCCTAGCTTATAAAGATTCGGCGCGCCGGTATCCCAATAAGGAATGCCATCGGTAGGTGTGTGTTCAATATAGAAATCGCAAGTGGCTTCCGCTGCCTTGCGCAACATGGGTTCTAACGACTTGTCTCCCAGTTCAGCCAAAAATTCAAGCTGCTCTGCAAACCCGCACATGGCCCACGCCAGCCCGCGTGTCCAGGTACTAAAGGGCGAATATCCTTGCTGTGAATTCGGACACCGATAATTGCCGTCGTTCACATTGAAGATGCTCTCGTGCGCCGTCCGTCCGCGCACGTCGTAGCTATCGCGCCCCTCGCCGTAATATACCGAATAGCGCGCAGTTGCCTCCGCGTGCTTCAACAGGCGATCCAGTAGCGAGATCCGTTTGTCATTCTCGCCCATCAGGACATGTCCCAATTGATGTCCCACCGCCAACGCCCGCAGCGACCGTACCGTATCGACAAACAATGAATGAGGCCCGTTGAACGAATAGATGTAACCGCCGCCCCCCGCAATTTCAGTCCAACGCGCGGCCTGCACTGCTCCGGAGACCTTCAGCGCCAATTCGTAGAAATTGCGCTCGCCCGCGTTCTCGTCAAGGCGCCCTTCGTTCATGAGCCGCAGCAAGTTGCCATACGTGCTCACATTGTTGAACCCGTGGTCATGCACGCCCGTATGCGAAACGTGCGATGCCATATAAGCCACCGTATGCGCGCGCCCCGTTTCTAAAAAGCTCTTATCCCCGCTGGCGTCAAACTGTAGAATCTACGCGCCAAACTGAAATCCTTGCGTCCATTCGGTCCAGCCGCGGCTAGTGTATTTGCCGTCGATGGTGAATACCGGCGCCCCTTGCTCCGGCCGCCAACTCGCATCCAGCGACTTGATCTTATGCGCCGAAGCATCAAACAGCGCTTTTACTTTTTTCTCCAGCGCAGCCGCTGTCAATCCTTCTTGAATTCGAATCATTTGTCCTTACCAGCGGTGATGAACCAAAGGCGCAATCTTGTCCGCATAGAGCGCCGCCACGCGCTTCATTGTGTCGTCATTCAACGGAGGCAAGTCTGCAGCGCCACAATTATCGGCAATCTGTTCCGCCGTTTTTCCGCCGGGAATCGCGCACGTCACGGCATCAAACATTAAAATCCAACGCAGCGCGAATTGCGTCATGGTCATGCCGGCTGGAACCAGCTTGCGAATCTCTTCTACCGCCGCCAGTGCCACATCATAATCGACTCCCGAAAACGTCTCGCCCTTATCGAAAGCTTCGCCTTGCCGGTTAAACTGACGGTGGTCGTCTTTCGCGAACTGGGAACGCGCGTCAAACTTGCCCGTCAGTAATCCGCTGGCCAAGGGCACCCTCGCCAAAATGCCAATCTGCCGCTTCTTCGCCTGTTCGAAGAACAATTCCGCGGGTCGCAGTCGAAAGCAGTTAAAAATGATCTGCACCGTCTTTACATTCGGATATTCAATCGCCTTTAACGCTTCTTCCACTCGCTCAACACTCACGCCGTAATGCCGAATCTTCCCGGCTTTCACCAAATCGTCCAAATACCCGAAAATTTCCGGCTTATAGTACAGCGCGGTAGGCGGGCAATGCAGTTGCACCAAATCAAGACAATCCGTTGCCAAATTCTTGAGGCTATCTTCAATCCAGCCGTTCAAGTTTTCGCGCGTGTAGCCATCTACGGTCTGGCTAGGCAGGCGGCGTCCCGCTTTCGTGGCCACCACAATGTTCTCTTTGCGGTCACGCCGCAATTGCGCAATGAGCCGCTCACTCCGGCCCATGCCATAAACGTCGGCGGTGTCAATAAAGTTAACTCCGCAATCGATTGCTCTATGTAATGCCGCCAGCGAGTCTTTGTCCTGAACTTCGCCCCAAGATCCGCCAATCGCCCAAGCCCCAAAGCTCACTTCCGAAACACTGAACGCAGTTCTGCCTAATGTCCGATATCGCATAACTAAACTTACTTTAGGAAGCCGCTGGCGCCCGCGCCCATTGAACTCAACTGGTCGTTGTGTGGGTCGTCCAAGGCCAGAATCCGCCTGAGTTCAGGCGTAAGATGCGCCTGCGTTTCCGGCCGCAAAAGCTTTTTCTGATACTGCTGTTGTGGTAAATCTTCACGGCAGTAGAAGATATGCAGCGCCCGGCGGTGCCCCGCTGTGAGATTCGCCGTTCCACCGTGCCAGGCATGGGTATTCATCACAACAACACTGCCGGCTGGGCCCAGAACCAAAACTTCCTCAGGGTGTTTCGCCGCGGGGTCGGACAATACATTTTGCGGCAGCTCCCGCCAGTTGTGCGAGCCCGGAATCACGCGCGTTGCGCCGTTTTCTGGCGTAAACTCATCTAACAGCCAAATCGTGTTGCAAACCGTATAGCCGCTTTCATCGGGCAGCGCCCCAGCATCGCAGTGCAGCGGCTGCGCGTCTTTACAATAAGGATCGGTCGAACGCGCGTTAAAGCTGCTCAGCTTGAAGTTCTCGCCCAGAACATGCCGCACCAGTTCTAAAACCTCAGGCATGGCCGCCAGCTTTTCAAAAATCGCGCCCTTGTCCACTAAATTCGCCAAACGACGCGCCCCCGCCTCTTTGCGAAACTCCGCCCCGGCATTCTCGCCTTCTAGCGTATAGAGTTCTTCCACCCGGTTGCGCACTTCATTGAGCAACGGCTCCGGCAGCAACCTTTCCAGGACAACATACCCCTGCTTGTCCAGATCTTGTCTTTGTTGATCGGTTAACACTTTGTCACTTTCCGAAAACCGCTTCAATCGCCGCCATGCCGATTGCTTCGTCTACCTCAGACGCCGCGCCGCTCACTCCGATGGCGCCAATCGTTTGTCCATCTACTTTAATAGGAAGTCCGCCTTGCATCGGGAAGGCTTCAGGTACGGCGAGAAGCGAAGTATTGCCGCCCTTAAGCGAATCGGCGGCCACTTTCGAAGGGCTTCGGAAATAGGCGGAATGCCGCGCTTTGCGTTGCGCATAGTCGATTGTGTTGAATCCCGCTCCGTCGGCTTTTTCGAGGAACAGCAGATGTCCGCTTTCATCCACCACGCAGATCGTGACTTGCACGTCTCGTTTTTTCTCTTCTGCTTCCGCTGCCGCGGCCAAGGCTTTCACAGTAGCCAAGTTCAAGGTTTTCTTTGTGGAAAGTTCGGCCGCCGCACAAAGCAAGCTGGCGGCCAAGATGGATGCTGCAAATTTCCTCATGCGCTTCATCATAGTAAAAAGGAAAAGGGCCTGCTTCTGACGGCAGACCCTTTTGGGGAGTTTTTTGGTTTACGGAATCACAGGGGACAAGCTGCTGGGCACTCCTGTGTTGATGCAGGTCGGATGTCCGAAGCCGCCCGCGCTCACGCCCGTGCCGCCATTGATATTCGGAACTATGTCAAAAACGATGTTGTCTGGACGAGTCGCGTCTCCAGAAACGCCGCTCACCGCAGGCAGCGTTCCTGCGCCTAAGTGATCAAGAACTAACAGATGCCGCGTGCGCCAGGCAATAAAGTGGTCCGCGCAGGATGTATCGCCACTCACCCCCAGCGCGCCCACAATCTTGTGGTTTTTGTCATAGAGCGCCAAGCCGCCGCCAAATACATTCACGCCGCCAATTTTGTGGCCCACCATCGGATCTGCCGATGTTCCATAAGCGCTCGATGGCCCTGCGTAGACAACGGATGTATCCACCGGGTTACTCGCTTGCAAACCATAGAGGCTCCCGCCTGGTTGCACGGCCGAATACAAATTCGCGGTCGAGAGCACTAAACCATTAGCGCTGCCGGAACCATCGCTGGCGGAAGTGCTGTCCAAGCTGAACGAATTCGCTGTGTTGGCCTTCTGTGCCGAAATCGCCCGGCTGCCAGGCCACTGCGCGCCGCGGTTCACGCCGCTGAAAGCCACGGCGCACACAATCCCATCGCGGTCCACAATCGTCCCCCACATGTTGAGGTTCAGCCCGCTCGTTTCCGCGCCCGTCGCTGAAACCAATGCAGCCTTCAACTGCGCTTGCGTTGGTAGCGCCGCGCATCCGTTCCCCATTGGATCGCCATCTGCCCAGACGGCTGTTGTGGCCACGCTCAACAGCGCGCCAATCATGAAACATCGCTTTGTCAGATACATTATTAAAGAATTCCTCCTCAGTGGTTTGTCTCCTCACGCTCAGGGGACCATGAAAGCATAACACCGCTCGCGACGGCCGCAAAGAGGAGAAATTTCTTTCGATTGGGTCGATCCGAAAGTGCTATTTTGCTCGTACTAATACTCAGGGCATCGTTTTGCCCGTGCTATCTTCAACCCAACGGGGGTTTGGTGAAGCAGATTCCTCAAAGCCAATGAACCAAGACCCCAGATTCACTGACGATTTAGAAGCCTGCGAGGCAGAGGCGGCTCTTTACGCGTTGGGCACTCTGCCGGCCGAACAAGCCCGTGCTATTGAACTGCGGCTGCGAAGCGGCTGTGCGTTTTGTAGGGCGCTGGTAGCCCAATATAGCGAGCTCTCGGTCGACCTATCGCTAGCGGCTCCCGCCGTTCCACCACCGCCGGGTTTGAAAGAGAAACTCCTGGCCCGTCTCGCAGCCCAAGAAGCCGACGCAGCCAACACCGAACATCGAAAAGTGGTTCGCGGTTCCGATGGCCCGTGGATGAAAATGCCCGTGCCCGGCGTGGAAATCCGTCCTCTCCTCGGTGAAAAGACATTCCTCATTCGCATGCAGCCGGGGGCCGTGTTTCCGAAACACGACCACCCCCAAGCCGAGCAGTGTTATGTCATCTCTGGCAGTATCACCGACTCCGATGGCCTGACGCTACACGCAGGCGACTTTGTAGTGATGTCCCGCGGCATTCAGCACGACCCAATTCGTTCCGACGCGGGTTGCACCCTCTTCATCGCCTACGCCGACTAACTCACTACCGCCCACTCAACGTAAAGTTAACTTCAATATTGGTAATAACTTCAACTGGCTCGCCATTCAGGATGGTTGGCTTATAGCGCCACTGACGGATCGCGTCTTCAGCTGCTTTCACTAAGATAGGGTGGCCGCTTACGCAGCTGTAAATTCTCGATAGTTCCCGCCTTGCTGATGACTGCCGTGAAAACGACTTTGCCTTGTACGCGAATTTGTTGCGCCATAGCCGGATACGTCGGCACGACCCGGTAGATGAGCGATGCCTCCATCACGCCCATGTGCACTCTCTTTGTCACCGGTTGGCGAATGGCCACAGGCTGGGGCGGTTCGGGCGCTTTTACTTGAATTCCGTCCGCAAGTCCTCCGGGCACGTAGCCGTCCGAACCGGGGCTAGACCCCGCAGCAAGATCGGGAGCTGCGCTGGCCAGATCAGGCTCCGGTTTTCGTACTTGAGGAAATGGGGTGGGTATGAGAGCAGGTCCGGGGCCGAATGGTCGGGTCGGAAATCTTAATCTCGTCGTAGGTGCTTTCGGCAGCGCAGGAGGTGGTGGTAGAGGAGCTGCGAATACACTCCGCAAGCGCGCTTGCGGCAATACTTGCGTGTAAATCAACGGCACTATTATCAGCGCAGACAGTGTTGCTATTTGTAACAACAAACTAACTAGAACCGTATAGCGTTTCTTATCGTTTGGATCTTCTTGTATAAATGTTTGTTCGAACATTCGTTTGTATCCTCCGCTCAGTACTGAAGACACCGCCGCCCTCCTGCAAGTTCCCGCCGTAATAACCTGTTCTTGTGAAACCTTCGCTGAATCGCCGTCAGTTCCTCGCTACTGCCGCCTCCGTTCTGCCGGTCTTCCAATTTCCCTCCGACCCGCGCCACCGTCTCGCCGTCTCCACTTATCCCTTTCGCGACGTCATCGCTAGCAAGCGCAAGCCCGGGGCGGGGAAGCTCACTCTGCAACAATTTGCCGAGACGCTTCATGAGAAATTCGGCGTCTTCGGTATCGAACCATGGAGTCCTCACTTCGAGTCTCTTGATTCCCCCTATGTAGCAGACTTGGCCGCGAGCTTCAAAAAAGCCGGTCTCCAAGTTGTCAATATCCCTTGTGACGTGAATGTAAACTTATGCGGCAATTCCGGCCAGCGCGATCAAGCCCTCGCTGCCTATCACCAATGGGTTGATGCGGCCGCCAAACTCGGCTCTCCCAGCATCCGCGTTCATTGCCCCGCTGGTCCCAATCCCGCCGATATCGCCTGCGCTGTTGACGGTCTTAAAGCTCTGGCCGAATACGGCCAATCCAAAAACATCGTCATCAATCTGGAAAATGACGATCCGTCTTCGGAAGATCCAGCGCGCATCGTCAAAGTGATTGATGACCGTCAATAGCGCTTATCTGCGCGCCCTTCCCGATTTCTGCAACTCCATGCTGATCCACAACGATCAGGATTACAATGCCCGCTCCCTGGCAGCGCTCTACCAGCACGCTTACAACATCAGCCATGTCAAAGACGTGGAATTCGATAAGGGCATTGCTTACCGCGTTGATATGGATCGCATCTTCGCCATCGCCAAGAACACGCACTACAAAGGATATTTTTCGATGGAATCGGAAGCCGAAGGCGATCCTTACGAGAACACCAAGCTACTCATTGCCGCCGCTGTGCGCAATCTTTCCTAAATGCAGAATCTATTCATCAGCTATCGCCGCGATGATGCCGCCGCCTACGCCGGCCGCCTTTGCGATCACCTGAAATCGCTCATTGGCTCCCGCCGCGTTTTCATGGATGTCGAAAATATTCAACTGGGCCAGAACTTCGCTCAAGCGATCGAACAAACTCTATCCAGTTGTTCTCATGTCTTGGTTGTGATCGGTCCTCGCTGGCATGAAATTCTTCAGCAGCGCGCTCTCCAGCCCAACGAAGAGGATTATGTGGTGCATGAAATTGCCGCCGCGCTCAACCAAAAGAAAACCGTAGTTCCCATCTTTGTGGGATCAGCCACTCCCGCTGCTTTTACGGCTCTACCTCCAGCCTTAGCCGATCTGCCCTTCCATCAAGCCATTGAACTGCGCGATGCCAGTTTTAACGATGATTGCACCCGCCTCGCCACGCGCCTTCGTCTCACGCCCACCGGTCCCAAGACGCGCATGCTCGCGCTCATGGGCGTTGCCGTTCTTGCCATTTTGCTTCTGCTGGCGGCGAAAGCGGGCATCGGTCCCTGGCACGTCTCTCACGAGCGCAAACTTCAGGTGGATCGGCTTCTCAGCACCGCCCAAACGGATCTCCGCGAAACGGACTACGAATCTGCTTTTCAGTCCTATCAACAATTACTCACGCTCGATCCCAACAATTCCATCGCTCTCGATGGCGAAGTCAATGCCGCTATGCTCTGGCTTGATCACTTCCACGTAGTTGCACCCGAAGGCCAGAAGCCCGAAAATGTCGCCGCGACGACCTTGGCGCAACTGAACAGCGTTCTTACGGGCGGCTTGGCTCGCGCCGATGGCAACAAAACTCGCGCGGCGGATATTCTGGCTCATCTCGGCTGGCTGCATTACATGGATGAAAAAATCGCATTCAAAGAGTTCGGCAATGCAGAACGATTCTTTGCGCAGGCCCTAACCCTAGACCCATCCAACGTCTATGCCCATGCCTTTTGGGGAAACTGGCTCCTGCAAACAAACGGCGATCTCGCGCTGGCCCAGAAGCATTTCGCCAGTGCGCTGGCCACGAACTCGCAACGGCCACTGGTGCGAAGTATGCAACTGGGTGGCCTGCTGGAAAATGACGCGCCCGGCGCCCGCGCGGCTTTTGTCCAAGCGCTCAATCAGGTTCGCATCAATAACGAGCCGTTAGACCAGCACATTCATGACCGTGTTTCCTATTTATATAGTCCAACCGTTAATACTGCCGCGCAACTGCACGAAACACTGACCGCCGTTCCTCCGGACGACGAATGGAAGACCTTCCTCTGGCTCAATCCGGAACAAGCCGCGGACGCCAACCCGCCTTTGTTGAAAGATTTCTTGCAGGCTAGCCTTGCTGAAATCTCTGGTGATCGGGCCACCGCCTTAGCCGAGTTCAAAAGTTTGGCCATTCTCCTGAAGGCTAACCACGCGGACGGTAGAATGGCCGATTACACCGCAGATGCCACCCGCCGCCTTGGCCACCCGTAAGAATTTACATTTCTCCTAAAGTATTAGCCCTTTCGTCTCGATCTCATAATTAGTTCGGATTTTCCGACAGACAAGACTATGACATCGCAACACAGATTTATGGAGGCCTTCATTATTGAAGCCCACGATCTTTTGGCTGAGATCGATCAAGACGCGCTTTCTCTGGAGTCAGGCGCTCCCAGTCATGAAACGGTGAATAAGCTGTTCAGGGCTTTTCATACCATCAAGGGCTCTGGCGGCGTCTGCGGCCTTGATGCCGTTGTTGAATTCACAAATCACATCGAGAACCTGCTTGATTTGGTTCGCGACGGGAAAATCCCTGTTTCGCCCACCTTAATTGATCTTGTCTTGCGGTCGGAAGATCAAATCGCAGCGCTGCTCGACGCCGAACAAGGCGAAGCGCCGCCAGACCCCGCATCAACCGAGAAACTGATTGCCGATCTGTGTGCCCATGCTGGGCTGCCCGTAACCCATTCCGCACCGAAAAAAGAAAAAAGAAAAGACACGGAAGACGTCTTCTTGTTCTAACGATTCAATTCCCGGTTTGAAAAACGCTGCGCAACTCGTCAGGCTTGTTGATCACCAAGTCTGGCGGATGCTGGGCGAACGTCTCCGGTTGAAAACCCCACGCCACCCCACAGGCCCTCACTTTGGCATTGCGGGCCGTCTGGATGTCCACTCCACTGTCTCCCACCATCCACGTTTTCTCGGGAGCGGAAGCCGTTTCGGCCATTAACGTCACAATTCCCACCGGATCAGGCTTTTTCTGCTCGAAACTATCGCCACCATAAATCCTTTTGAAGCGTGCGCCGAGGCCAAGACCAGCCACAATATCGGTACTGATTCTCACGGGCTTGTTCGTCAGAATCGCTAAAGTGTGATGGTCCTGCTCACTCAACTCATTCACAACCTCGGCCACTCCTGGATAAAGCCGTGTGTGCTCAAGCGCATGTTTGCGGTAGAACTTCACAAAGTAAGAAAGAGCGTCGTTCGCTAGTTCCTCACTCGCGTCAGGCCCGAGCGCCCGCCGCACCAGCATTGCCGCCCCATTGCCCACATATGAATGAATCAGCGTCGCATCCAGCGGGGGCATGCCGAAATGCGCACGCGTTGCGTTGGTGGCAATCGCCAAATCCTCTGCTGAATCAATCAGCGTGCCATCCAAATCAAAAATCACCAGCATAAGCCCATACTAGCGGCACCTACAAGGCCGCGCCTACAAGCTACGCCGCATGCTTCTCATGCGCCGCCCAAATCTGCTTCAGCACTTCCATCCGCTGCGAGAACGAATCCTTCAATTCGCGTGGGGCTAATTCCGCCAGCACTGAAGCCACGCCATTCGCATACGGCAACACTCGCGAGTTCTTTAGATAATTCGGCATCGACGAGGGCGCAAATGCTACCAACACGTTTGCCAAAACCGCCACCACTAGCGCGCCGCGCGCAAACCCAGCCACACCGCCCAGCAAATAGTTGAACCACGAAAGCCCCACCCAGCGCAGCATCTTCGAAAGCAGCCCCGCAATTAACGAGCCCAGCAGCGCCACACCGAAAAAAATCAGAAAAAAGCCTACCGTATTCGCCGCCGCCGGAGTGGTAATCCAGGGGTGCAATTGATCGCCCACCATTCGGTAAAACCAGAATCCGGCTACTAGCCCCACAATTGTTGCCACTAGCCCAATCACCACGCGCGTAAACCCGGCGCGCAGCCCGGCAATCGCCGAACTGATGATAATCAGCCCCAAGACAATGTCCAACCAATTAAGACTCGTTAACGTTTGCATTCTGAAATCCTCAGACAGCAGCGTCCGGGAAAGGCTTCCCGGTCAGCTTCGTATACGCTTCAATATATTTCGCGCTTGTCTTTTCTATCACTTCCTCTGGAAGAGACGGAGCCGGCGCCTTCTTGTTCCATTGCAACGTCTCTAAATAGTCCCGAACGTACTGTTTATCGTAAGAAACTTGCACGCCGCCCGGATTATATTGGTCCGCCGGCCAGAAGCGTGACGAATCCGGCGTGAGAACTTCATCCGCCAGTACCAGCTGGTTATCCACAAAGCCAAACTCCAGTTTGGTGTCCGCCACAATGATCCCGCGCTGCAGCGCGTAATTCGCTGCCCGGTAGTAAACTTCCAAGGTCAAATCGCGCAGTTGCCCCGCCAGTTCCACGCCCAGCAGATTGGCAATGTAGCGGAACGGTACATTCACATCGTGTCCGGTAATCGCTTTGGTGGCCGGCGTGAAAATCGGCTCCGGCAGTTGATCGCCATCGCGCAGCCCAGCGGGCAAGGGAATACCGCATACTTTGCCTTGTAAACAATATTCCCGATATGCTGAACCCGCCAGATAGCCTCGAGCCACGCATTCCACCCGCACCATGTCGGCTTTCTTCACCTGCATCGAGCGGCCCTTCATCGTCTTTCGTCGCGCCGCCATCTTTGGGTATTTTTTCGTTTCTGCGGTAATCACGTGCGAAGGCACCACATCCCGCAGAAACTCGAACCAGAACAGAGACATTTGGTTCAGCACTCGCCCTTTGCAGGGTATGCCGCTCCCCAACACGCAGTCAAACGCCGAAATGCGGTCCGTCGCCACAAACAGCAAACTATCGCCAAAGTCGTACATGTCGCGGACTTTGCCCCGACCTATCAACGGCAGCGATAACTTCGATTCCAACAGCACTTCATCCCGGCACATATTAACTTTGAGTATCCCAGAGACACCCATCTATCTCAAACGCTAAAATGAAAATCGTGCCTCCCGCTTACCGCTTCGCCACTTGCAACGAGCTCTTTCAAAAGATGCCGTTAGCCGAAATGTGCCGTTTGGTCCGCGAACTCGGCTATCAAGGTTTTGAAATTGCGCCGTTCACTTTGGGCGAAGATCCAGGCGCTGCCACGGTTCTGCAACGCACCCAGACTCGCCAAGCCATGATTGACGAGGGCCTCGAATTCGTGGGTCTCCATTGGCTCTTGATGGCGCCCCCCGGCTTGCAGATTGTGACCAATGATACTGCCGTTCGCCAGCACAGTTGGAATTATGTTCGTTTGCTGATCGATCTATGTGCCGATCTTGCCACCCCTGCGGCGCGCCACCGGCCCGTTGTCGTTTTCGGTTCGCCCAAACAGCGAAGTAGCGTGCCGGGCACCTCGTCCACCGATGCGGTAAAGAATTTTGCCCAAGGTATGGCCGATGTCGCTCCGCATGCCGAATCGCGGGGCGTCACTTTATTAGTAGAGGCCCTGTCACCCAGCCAAACGGACGTTGTTACGAGCCTGGCTGAGGCTGTAGCCATCGTCAAACAGATCGGTAGCCCTGCCGTGCAGACCATGTTCGACGTGCACAATGCCATCGATGAAACCGAGCCGCACATAACGCTCATAGAACGTTATCTACCTTACATTAAACATGTTCATGTCAACGAACTAGACGGTAAAGAACCCGGCATGGGCGATTACAATTTCCTAAACCTTTTGCGGAAATTAGCCGAGTTGAAGTATGACGGCTGGATCTCGTTAGAGGCCTTTGACTTTAGCCGGGATCCGCGTGAGGTCGCTGCGCGGGCCATCGAGACTTTGAAGGCGGCAGAGTCCGCCGTATTACAAGCACAAACTACTATATGAATCGATATATCGTTACTGGCGGAGCAGGTTTTATTGGGTCCGCACTTGTTCGGGCTCTTCTTGCCGATGGGCGGGAGGTGCATGTCGTTGATAATTTGTCGTCGGGCAATCTTGACAACTTGCAGGAGGTGGCTAGCCGTGTTACGTTTCACAAGGCTGATATTTGCCGCTACGAGCAGATTGTCGCCTATTATTGCCGGCGCTCATCGCGTCTTCCATTTGGCTGCGATTCCTTCGGTGCCCAAGTCCATTGACAAGCCGGTAGAAAGCCACGAAGTCAATATTAACGGTACGTTTAATGTGTTCCGCGCCGCGGCCGAAGGAAAAGTTGGCCGTGTTATTTATGCGGCATCCTCCTCCGCTTATGGCGATACTGAAGTTCTGCCGAAAGTGGAGAGCATGAGCCCGCAGCCGAAGTCTCCTTATGCCCTGCAAAAGCTGGTCGGCGAATATTACGCATCTGTTTTCTCTGATTGCTTCAATTTGCAAACTGTCGCCCTTCGCTTCTTTAATGTCTTTGGTCCACGGCAAGATCCGTCCAGCCCCTACTCTGGCGTTCTCTCCGTTTTCATGACGTGCCTGCTCGAAAAACGCAGTCCCACGATTTTTGGCGATGGGGAGCAATCGCGCGATTTTACCTACGTCGAAGATGTAGTTGGCTTGCTGCTGAAAGCCGCCGAAAAAGAGGGCGTGTCTGGGCGCACATTTAACGCGGGTAACGGTGGGCGCATTACGCTCAACGAAACCTGGAAGCAGTTGCAGGCCATCGAAGGCATCAACCTTCCCGCTAAATATGCAGCTCCGCGCGCCGGTGACGTTCGTGATTCTCAGGCCGATACTACAATGGCCATTCGTGAACTGGGCCACGCGCCGCGGTTTACCTTTGAACAGGGCCTGCGCTTAACGCTGGAGTGGTACCGCGCGCACCAACTCGCCGCCAAGTGAGTAACCGTTCCTATCTTCTTGGCGCTGACGGAATCTACCGATGCGCCGAGTTCCAACATTTCCTCTGGCAGAGCCACGGCTTCGGCACCCGCATCGCCAATCCCGAAGTAGACGTGACTGTCGCGCCAAATACACTCCGCTCAAGTTTGGAACGCTCATCCGTTAGCCGACCGCCAATGCGAAGGCGATGCACTGGTTACCGACGATCTCAACCGCCGCATCGGCATCCGTACCGCCGATTGTGTACCTATCCTGTTGCTCGATACTACAAAACGCGCTGTCGCCGCTGTGCACGCGGGGTGGCGTGGCACCGTTGCGGCCATTGTCGCCCGCACCATCGAAAAAATGCACAACGATTTCGGAACGCAGCCCGCTGACATTCGCGCCGCGATCGGCCCCTGCATCCGCGAGTGCTGCTACGAAGTCGGCCCCGAAGTCGCCTCGCAATTCAGTCCCATCTTCCCCGAATGGCCGCCCGTCACCGGCAAACAACACCTCGATCTTGTCGAAGCCAATCGCCGCCACCTGACCGCCGCCGGCGTCCTGTCGCCACACATCTTCGATTCCGGCCTCTGCACCGCCTGCCTCCCCGAATACTTCTTCTCCTACCGCCGCGAACCCCAAAACCCCGGCCGCCAACTCTCCGTCATTACCCGCCTCTCCTAGACGCCCATCCTTCGAGCGCGCCCAACCAAAACGGCGAAAACGGGCGAAAACGGTGACGGACCGCTATGGAACCAATCCCGTTTTTCAAGCGGCACTCGCCTCGCGCACCGATCCAATTTTCACTCCCCGCTTCGGCGCCAAGGACCGTCCCAACTTCGTTTCCAAACTGGCAATAAACTCCGCGCTCCCAACGGGCCTTCCCGAGAACGTCGCTTTCTGCAATCTCCGAATCGCCTCAATCTCCTCCGGCTGCGCCAAAAGACTCCGCCAACGCTCCGCCCCACCCGCCTCCTTGTGGAACCCCCAATCCAACATCGCGCTCCCCGCCAAATTCGTTCCCACATGCGCCGCCGCGCTCGACCACGCATACTCTTCCGGCCGCCCCACCATATGCGCCCGCACTGGATTTCGCTCCACATATCGCAATGCCACCCACAAATGCGCCTCATCCATCGCGCACGAAAAAAATCGGTTCTGCCACAGGTGCCCCACCCGATCCCGCCGCGCGTTTAAGTAAGTTGCATACCGCGAATGCGTCCGCCGCAGAGCCACCGCCAGCGCGTCTTCTTCCTCCGGCACCAACACCAGATGCACATGATTCGGCATCAAACAGTACGCCAAAATCCGCGCCCGCGCTTGCGCGCAATGCTTCGTCAAATTGTCCAAATAAACGTGCCGGTCCGCATCCGTAAAGAAAACCCGTTGCTGATCGACGCCCCGCTGTGTCACATGATGTGGCGTCCCAACCACCACTGCCCGTGCAAATCGTGCCATTTGTTAAGAAAGTGCTCGACCCGCGAATTTCTCTCTTGGTGCCATAGCGGTCCGTCCCCTCTGGCTCCATCTCCCCACGATCCTTCTCCGCCCCTCCGAAAATCGAACACTCCGTTCCGATATCGGACACCACGCGCCCTTCTCGCTCCACTCCGCCTCCCGTTTCCAGCCCATTCGCGCTTTGGCTCAATAAGTGCTCCTCCTTCCGAACCATCCGCAAATGCCCAATCACCGTCACCACCTCATCCTCGCCTGGCTCTCTCTCGCCGCCCTCGCCTTTCCGCAAACCTCAGAAGTCTCCATCACCAACCCAAAGCCCACCCCGCTCCTCGGCCCCATCCTCACCCCATTTCACGTCGAGCGCCGCGCCGTTTCCCAAGCTAAGCTGTCCAACTCAGGCCGCCTCAACTCCCTCATCCGTGCCGGCAACCTCTACCTGTCTTCCAAAGACGTCATCGCCCTCGCGCTTGAAAACAATCTCGACATCGCCATCCAACGCTACGGCCCCTATCTTGCCCGTGAAGTCCTGCGGCGTGCCCAAGCCGGGGGCTTCCTCCGCACCGTCGGTGTCCCCGTCTACACAGGCCCGCAAAGCGTCAGCCTCGAAGGCGTCAACGTCAATTCCGTCGGTATCGCCGAAAGCGGCTCCGGCGTCGGTTCCGGCGGCGGCATCGTCAGCCAAATCGGCACCGTTCCCCCCAGCCTCGACCCCTATCTCTTCGGCTACGCCAGCTTTCAGCACCAAACCGCCGCCCAAAGCAACACGCTGCTCAACGAAACCGCCTCCCTCGTCAACAACAGCCGCCTCTTCGAATTCGGTTACGGCCAATCCTTCCTCACCGGCACCAACGCGCAACTCACCTTCTACAGCTACCGCAGCAACGTGAACAGCCCGGCCAACGTTCTCAACCCTTACACGCAAGGCTATCTCGATCTTTACGTCACCCAAAGCCTCTTGCAAGGCCTCCACATCGGCGTCAACAATCGCAACATCCGCGTCGCCAAAAACAACATGAAGGTCACCGACCTCCAACTCAAACTCCAGGTCATCACCACCGTCTCCGCCGTCTTGAACCTCTATTGGGATCTCGTCAGCTTCAACGAAGACCTCCACATCAAAGAGAAAGCCGTCGATTCCGCCCAGCAACTCCTCGCCGACAATCAGAAGCAAGCCGACCTCGGCACGCTCCCCCGCATCGAAGTCACTCGCTCCGCCGCCGAAGTCTCCACCGCCAAAGAAAATCTCCTCTTAGCCCAAACCAACGTCGCCCAGCAGGAGACCGTTTTGAAAAACGCCCTCAGTCGCGACGGCGCAGTCAGTTCCATGCTCGACGATCTTCACATCATCCCTCTCGATCACATCGTTGTGCCGAATAAAGAAGATCTCAAACCCACTTCCGAATTGATTCAGGAAGCCATCGCCAACCGCCCCGAAATCGCGCAAGTCAAGATCAACCTCGAAAGCACCTCTATCAACATGCGCGGCACCAAAGACGCGCTTCTCCCCACTCTCCAAGTCTTCTTCGAACTCACCAACAACGGTCTCACCGGCGTGCAAAACGCCCTCGCCAACGGCGCCGCCGGTATTGCCGATCCTTACCTCGTCGGCGGCTACGGCAACCTGCTCTCCCAAATCTTCCAGCGCGATTTCCCCAACTATTCAACGGGCGTATCTTTGAACATTCCTTTTCGTAACAGACAAGCGCAAGCCGATTACGTCACAGATCTTCTCACGCTCCGCCAAAGCGAGTTGCAACTACAGCGCAGTCTTAAGCAAGTACGCGTTGATGTAAAGAACGCCGTCATCAATCTCCAACAGGCCCGCGCTCGCTATGAATCCGCTCAATCCACCCGCCAACTCGCCGAACAAAGTCTCGATTCGGAACAAACTCTATTCAAATTTGGAAAGTCCACGGTAGCTCTTGTCGTCCAAGCGCAACGCGATCTCGCCGCCGCTCAAAGCACCGAAGTTCAATCCATGGCCAACTTCACTCACGCGCAAATCGCTTTCGACCAAGCCATCGGCCACACTCTTGAAGCGAACGACATCTCGATGGACGAAGCTAACTCCGGCTTCGTAGCCCGCGAATCACGTATCCCAGAGGAGCATGCAAAGTGATCCTCCGCCAATTGGTCGCAATCCTAACCCTTACTTCCAGCCTTCTCGCGCAAGATACAGTGTCCGTCGATAAGCCTTCCGGCCCCGTCTTCACTCGTCCCTACCGTGCCCCTCAGGTACCGGGCATTCAAATGCGCAACTCAACCCGCCTCCACTCGCTCTTGCGCGCTGGCAAACTCTACCTCACCGTGCAAGACGCCCTAGCCCTGGCCATCGAAAACAATCTCGATCTCGAAGTAGACCGTTACGGCCCTCTTTCCGCCGAGTGGACACTCGAACGCATGCAAGCCGGCGGTCCATTACGTGGCGTAACCAGCGGCAATTCATTGGTCAATCAAGTAACCAGCGGCCAAGGCGTTGTCGGCAGCGAAGTCAGCGCGGGCTTAGCCGGCAACGGTGGCGGCGGTGGCAATGGTAACGGCACCACCGTCATTTCTCAAATCGGGCCTGTTACTCAAAACCTCGATCCTGTTCTACAAAGCGCTTCCGCCTTCTCGCACACCAGCATCCCTCAATCGAACGCGGTGGTGAGTCAGACCACTGCCTTAATCAGCACGCAATATCAATACCAAAATTTCGTTCAGCAAGGATTGCTCAGCGGCGGCTATGTGCAGATCGCCCAAAACGATTCCTACCTCAGACAGAACGCTCCCACTGATGTCCTCAACCCATCCATCGCCGGCGTGGCCCAGATTTACTTTCGCCACAATCTCCTCAACAGCTTCGGCACCGCCGTCAACAGCCGTTTTATCCGCGTCGCTGAACAAAACGTCACCGGCTCTCACGAAACGTTCCGCTCCCAGCTACTCAACCTGGTAGCAAACGTTCTGAACCTCTATTGGGATCTCGTCGCCGATAACGAATTTCTAAAAGTCCGTCAACACGCTCTCGACGCTGCGCAGAAGCTCTACGACGACTCCGAACAGCAAATTCATCTCGGCGTCCTAGCCGGCTTCCAAATCTACAAGGCGCGCGCCGATCTGGCAACCCGCAAACGCGAACTCGGCATCGCCGTGGCAGACGTCCGTCTCCAGGAAAACCTTCTCAAAAACTCTCTCATCCGCGACGACCTCGCCGACCCTTTCCTCGACGCCGCCGAAATCGTACCTGTTGACCACATTGACGTACCCGAAAAAGACGACGTCTTGCCGCTCCGCCAACTCGTGGCCGTAGCCCTGGCGAAAAGACCCGACGTCGCTCTCACCAAAATTAGCGACCAAACCTCCGTAATCTTCGCACTGGGAACGCAAAACGGTCTGTTGCCTACTCTTCAGGTTCTGGCCTCCGCTAACGACAGCGGGTTGGCAGGTGTCAATTCACCCAATCCCGGCGAGCCGCCCCCGCCACCCTCTTTCGTTGGCGGCATCGGCACCGTCTTCGGTCAAATCGCCCGTCGCGATTTCCCCAGCGAACGCGCCGCCGTCTTGTTTCAAGCCAACATTCACAACCGTCAAGCCCAAGGCGACTACGGCGTCGATCAATTGCAGTTGCGCCAAGGCGATCTTGTCGCGCGCCGCGCCCTCGATCAATTGGTTGTCGATATCTCCAATCAAATCGTCGCCCTCCGCCAAGCCCGCGCCCGCTATTCGGCCGCCGCCGATTCTCGAATCTTGCAGCAACAGCTTCTCGAAAAACAGCAGCAGAGTTTCTTCTTAGGCGCTTCCACCGTTTCCGACGTCATCGCCGTCGAACAATCCCTCGTCACCGCGCAAGCTGCCGAAATCACCGCGCTTTCCAGTTACAGCCACGCCCGAGTTTCGCTTGATCAAGTCCTCGGTGAGACATTAGAAAAGAACAACATCTCTTCCGACGACGCGCTCAAACACTCCGCGCAAAAACTTGATGAACAAACCGCTCCCCAACCTCATTAAAAGCCAACCGAATCCACTCTTTCAACAGGCCGTCCAATTCCACAACAACGGCCAGCTCGCAGAAGCCGCCAGCCTCTTCGAAACCATCCTCCAAACAACCCCTGAGCATTTCCCGACACTCCACCGTCTCGCAGCCATCCGCCGCCAACAAGGTCGCCATCGAGAATCGCTAACTCTCCTCGAAAACGGCGCCCGCATCAACCCCGCATCCGCTGAAATTTACAACAGCCTCGGCAACACCCTCAACATGCTCAACCGCTCCGAAGAAGCCGTCACCGCGTACCAAAAATCCATCGCCCTTCGCAACGATGTCCCCGAAGTCCACCAAAATTTAGCCAATTCCTTCAAAGCCCTCGGCCGTTACGAAGAAGCCGTCACTGCCTATCAGACCGCCCTCGCCCTCCGTCCCAATTACGCCGACGCCCACACCAATCTTGGCCTCGTCCTCGACCGCCTCGGCCGTCCCGAAGAAGCGCTCGTCAGTCTCTCGAAAACTCTCGCCATCACTCCAGACGTGGCTATGGCCCACAACAACGTTGGAATGGCGCTGCTTGATCTCAGCCGTCACGAAGAGGCCCTGCGCTATTTACACCGCGCCCGCGAACTCGATCCCGAAGCACCGGAGTTCGCCTTCAACCAAGGTCTAGCCCATCTCGGCATGGGCAATTTCGAACTTGGCTGGCCTGGCTATGAGGCCCGTTGGCATGTGCCCGCCCTCAACCCTGATCCGCCTAAACTCGCGCAACCCATGTGGGACGGCCAATCCGACATCGCTGGTAAAACAATCCTCCTCCACGCCGAACAAGGCCTTGGCGATTCCATCCTTTTCTCCCGCTTCATCGCGCCCATCATTGACAAAGGCGCTCGCGTCATACTCGCCGTTCAGCCTGCTCTCATCCCGCTCTTCAACCTCATTCCGGGTGTCGCCCAAGTTCTACCCGTCACCGGCACTCTCCCCGATTTCGACCTCCACGTCCCCTTCTGCAGCTTGCCCATGGTCTTCAAAACCACTCTGCACAACATCCCGTCAAAAGTGCCTTACCTCAACGCGCCCGCTGAATCCCCAACTCTGGCCAACCTCGACCAATCCCATGGCCCCCACATCGGCATTTGCTGGACGGGCAATCCCAAAAATCCCACAGATCACAAACGCTCCATCCCGCTTGCCATCTTTCAGCGCGCACTGCAGATCCCCGGCGTCCACTTCATCTCCCTCCAACAAAATCTTCGCCCCGGCGACGATGCCATCTTGTCCCAGTTCTCCAACATCGACCTCACCTCCCTCCACCAAGGCAAAACACTCGCCGACACCGCCTCCCTCATCTCCAAACTTGACCTCGTCATCACCGTTGATACTGCCATCGCCCACCTCGCCGGCGCCCTCGGCCGCCCCGTCTGGATTCTTCTGCGCTTCAATCCTTACTGGGTCTGGCTCCGCCACCGCACCGACAGCCCCTGGTACCCCACGGCCCGCCTCTTCCGCCAACCCCGCCCAGGAGACTGGCCCTCCACCCTCGAAAACCTCCTTGGGGCCAGAGGGGACGGACCGCTGCACTGCGGTGAGATTTGAGACAGTCGAATCAGGGGACAGTTACCGTTCGCTGAAAACAATTGGCGAACGGGAGGTTAATGGTTAAGGATGAGGATAGCAGGGGAAGCGGAGGCTGGCTCTGCTGGAGAGCAACCAGCCAAGGAATACCCTGCTGGAGACTCATCCTGATGAGACAGCGGAGAGCGTGTAGGCTCTCCGCTGAAAAGCCAACCACTCAGACATCAGGGTAGATTTCCTCATGCCTGGGAAAACTCAAAGCCGCTGGCGGTGGAGAATTCCTCCAGGTTTGCTCGAACTCGTCCGGGGAAAGATAGTCGAGCGCCGAATGCAGCCGCTCGCGGTTGTAGAACACATCAATGAATTCTGCGATGTTCTGTTGCAACTCCTCCATCGTCGAATAGCGAGTGCAAGAGATTTGCTCTTTCTTGAGTGTGCCGATAAAACTTTCGCAATAAGCGTTCTCCCAAGGCCGCGCGGGCCGGCTCATGCTGATCGTCATATGCGCTTGCTCGAGACGCTTCACATATTCGTTGCTGGCATATTGCGATCCACGATCGGAGTGATGAACCAGCCCGCGCCCTGGTTGCCGATCGGCAATGGCTTTGTTCAGCGCCGCCAGGGGCAGCGCTCCTTGCAGGCTACGGCCTAACGACCAGCCCACCACGCGGCGGGAAAACACATCCAACACAACGGCCAGATAAACAAACTCTCGCCCTAGTCGCAAGTAAGTGATATCAGCCACCCACAGTTGATTCATCGCCTGTATTTGCAGGTATTGCGCCAAATTCGGATAGACCGTATAACCGTGCGCTGAGTCGGTCGTCGCCACAAACTTGCGCTTACGAATCGCCAGCAGATTATCACTGCGCAGAATCCGCCGGACCACATGTTCTCCGACTGCGACTCCTTTCCTTCGTAGGGACTGAGTGACGCGACGATAGCCTAAGATTCGTCTCCGCAGTGCTTCCTGTTGCACCGCTTCCCGAAGGGCCATCTCTGCTTGCTGCGGTTGGCGTTCTTGCCAATCCCGATAAAAACCAGCGCGGCTGACTCTCCCCAGTTCACACATCCGTTCTATGCTCGTGGCGCCTTGCTCAGTCGCTTGACGTTGGATCACTTGGTAGATCCCCCGTCGGAACCCACGCCGCTCTTCGGGCGTGGTCCCTTGACGCTGCGCAAGGCTGCGGCGAAAAAATCCAGTTCCGCCGCTTGTTGTCCGCTCAATCGCTCCAACGCCTCGATCTTGGCCTTCAACTGGATCATTTCCCTTGTCTCTGGGGCCTCCTCCTCTGCTTTCGCTTCGGCCTTTGCTACGCCTTGGCTTCCCCAGCCGGCATTTCGCCAGGCGTACAGAAACTTACGCCGCATCCCCAACTCCCGCGCTAGCGCCGTTGGACTCTCGCCCGCCACCATCCGGTCCACCGCGTTTCGCTTGAACTCAGCGCTGTACTTCTTTCGCCTCTGTCCTTCGACTTTTTCCGACACTCTCGTTTCCTTTCGCTGAAAGTGTCCCCTTTCTCCCTTGTCTCATTTTTCCACCGCAGTGCACCGCTATGACCCCATCGCCAAACGATTGCAAACACAAGACTTATTCCAATTCCATACTATCCGCCAGCCAACCGCCACACCCCCGCGCAACTTTAACCACATAGCCGCTAACTAATTGAAAAAGAGACTCTTAGCATTGGGGCCAGAGAGGACGGACCGCTATGGCCCCTAAGCCTAAACCCGCTCTCTGTAACGATCCTGCCCCATGGCTCACTAATCTTCAGAAAGAATAACCAACATGATCACCATCACCGGCTCCGTCGGCACCACAGGCAAATACCTCGTCACCGGCACCCCTATCAACACCACCGGCAGCGCGCTACTCAAGCTGTCTTTCGAAAACAACACCGCGGGCACCAACCTCGCTCTCTTCGCCGGCACCACCGCTGATTTCACCTCCGGCACCGGCGGCACGCAGCTTTCCGATTCCGGCGGCCCAGGCTTCACCTTCCTCACCGTCATCGATGCCAAAGCCCTCAACGGCCAAGTTCTTTTCGTCAAACGCGAAGTCGGCACCGCCACCGCAAACTTCACCCTCATCGTCGACTAAAGGAACAAACACCGCACCCCCGGTGTCTGAACCATCCAGCCACCATGAGCTTTTCAGTCGCCTCGAACTGCGTAGAATCCGCCTGCACCCGCCAAGCCGCCCTCACCACTCAGCAATTCCGCCGCGGCCTCTCCTCGCTAGCCACCATCGCCGCCACCGCACCCCTTTGCGGCATCATTGGCTCCATCTTCGGCTTCACCGACGCATTCCAGAGCATCGGCGCCTCTCATCTCCGCGGCCGCACTGAATTCTCCATCGCCTTTGCCGATTCACTCGTCCCCACCCTCACCGGCCTGTTCGTCGCCACCATCGCCCTCACTGGCCACCGCTTCCTTACCCTTCGAACCCAACAGCTCGCTCTGGAAATGCGCAACCAAACCATCGAACTCCTCAATCGCCTCGCATATCATGCCTAGAGGAGATAACAACGAACTCATGGACCGCAACGCATCAGCTCAATGGAAAGGCGACCTCAAATCCGGCGCTGGCACCATCTCTACCACCAGTGGCGTCCTCGCCAACACACCATATTCATTCAAAACCCGCTTCGAACAAGGCACAGGCACCAATCCCGAAGAACTCCTCGCCGCCGCCCACGCCGGCTGTTTCTCCATGGCCCTCTCGCTCATCCTCCAAAACCAGGGCCTCACCGCCGACTCCATCGATACCACCTGCACCATCTCCCTCAACAAAGATGGCGAAGGCTTCGCCATCACTCGCAGCCACCTTGCCCTGCGCGCCAAAATCCCCGGTGCCACTCAAGAAGCCTTCATCATGGCCACCAACGCCGCCAAAGAAAACTGCCCCGTCTCCAAGCTCTACGACACCGAAATCACCCTCGACGCCCAACTCATCCCCTAAGGAACCGGTGTACCATGTGGGCCAGCTTGCCAAGCTGCGGCGGGTTGCTTAAACCCGCCTCTTCAAAATTCAGCGATTCTCGATGGGGCCAGAGGGGACGGACCGCTATGACCCCATCGCTGCGCGATCTATCCAGCTCCTTCCTGAACCACTTTCCCCTCCGTTTGCGCTTTTCTGTTTTGGCACCGCAATCAATTCACCTCCCCCTGCGTCTATCTTGCGGCTATCCCGAATTATCCTATTTGGTCTACCATTAACCTGATGGGTATGCCAAACCCTACAGGTTCCGGTCCCGGCGCACCCGCCTCCCACCCTTCCTGTAGGAAAGTACCTGAAAGTAAAGACTTTGTCCGAGTATGAAGTGGCTTACACACACCACCGAACCTTTGGCCGCAACCGTGCATAATTAGCAGGCGTAGAGACATGGACTTCGCTCTGCTAGCTGTGCAAATCCAACGAGTTGCCCCCGGGAACTCTGATAAGATTCGAAAACATGAAAATTCTTACGATGGAGCAACTCCGTCGTCGCAAGTTTCAAGTAAAAAAGGCTGAGGTAAAAAGTATGGCTGGCAGAGAAAGTATCCATAAAAAACTATCACGTGTTCGCCCTCCCCGGGTTCAAATTTCTTATGAAGTTGAAGTCGGAAAGGCGATCCAGCTCAAGCAACTTCCGTTCGTATGGGTGTCGTCGGCGATTTCTCCGGCCAACCCGTCGAACCGTCTGGAAGAACTCAAGAAACGCCGCTTCGTTGACGTCACCCCGGAAAATTTCGATGGCGTTCTCGAAAGCATGAAGCCCCACCTGTCCTACGCCGTCGCCAATAAACTCGATCCCAATGCTGCCGGCGACCTCAAAGTCGATCTTACACTTCCGCAGCATGGACGATTTCGAGCCCGAACAAGTCGCCCGGCAAATCGGCCCCACGCGGCAAATTGCTGGAACTCCGCACCAAACTCAGTGATCTGCGCGGCACGCTGCAAACCAACGAACAGCTCGACAGAGCATTGAGTGAAATCGTCGGTAATAGTGATTCGCTCGCTAAAATCCGCGGCGAACTCGCCCACAAAGATGAAAAACCAGGAGACGGCAAGAAATGAGTGATGCGAAAAAAACTGCCGCCGCCGCCCCGGCTGCCGCGGCAACCACAGCTACTGAAAGAGGCTGAGCCCAGCCTGCTTGACCAGATCGTCTCCAAAGGCCGCTTCGGCGAAGAGCCCGCTGCTCAACAGCGCGGCCGTGATCTGATCACCCAGTTCCTCGATCAAGTCATGAAGGGGGAAGTCACTCCCTCTCGCGACGCCGAACAGATGATCAACGCCCGCATCGCGCAAGTCGATCACCTGATCTCTCAGCAGATCAACGAAGTTCTGCACCACCCGTCCTTCCAAAAGTTGGAAGCCTCTTGGCGCGGTCTGAAATACGTCCTTGACAACAGCGAAATGACGCCCATGCTCAAAGTGCGCGTCCTCAACGCCACCAAAAAGGAAGTCCTCCGCGATCTCCAAAAGGCGCCCGAGTTCGACCAAAGCGCGATGTTTAAGAAGGTCTACGAAGAAGAGTACGGCGTCTTCGGTGGCGAACCCTTCGGTGCTCTAGTTGGTGATTTCGAATTCACCAAACATCCGGAAGACATCGAGCTCCTCGAAAAAATCTCCCATGTCGCCGCCGCGGCACATGCTCCGTTTCTCACCTCCGCCGGCCCCGAAATGCTGAATCTCGATAGCCACGCCAGCCTCGGGAACCCGCGCGATATCGGGCGCATCTTTGATAACACCGAATTCGCCAAGTGGAAGGGTTTCCGCGAAAGCGAAGACTCCCGTTATGTCGGCCTCTGCCTGCCGCACATCTTGATGCGCCTGCCCTATGGCAAAGAATCCAAGACGGTTGACGGCTTCGATTACGAAGAAGCCGTCGATGGCACCGATCACAGCAAGTATCTCTGGGGCAACGCAGCTTATGCCTTGGCCACTCGTCTCACCAACGCCTTTTCTCTCTACGGCTGGTGCGCCGCCATTCGCGGCGTCGAAGGCGGCGGCTTGGTGGAAGGTCTGCCCACTCACAATTTCCGTACCGACGAAGGCGATGTCGCCCTCAAGTGTCCCACGGAAATCGCTATCACCGATCGCCGCGAAAAAGAATTGGCCGACAACGGTTTCGTACCGCTCGTCCACTGCAAGGGTGCCGATTACGCCGCGTTCTTCAGCGTTCAATCTGCCCAGAAGCCGAAGCTCTACAACAAAGACGAAGCCAACGCCAACGCTCGTCTCTCGGCTCAATTGCCCTATATCTTAGCCGTCTCTCGTTTCGCTCATTACCTCAAAGCCATGATGCGCGACAAAATCGGCTCTTTCACCTCTCGTAGCGATTGCGAGCGTTTCCTGAACCAGTGGATCAGAACCTACGCCATCAATGATGATGAAGCCAGCCAAGCCGTCAAGGCCTCTCATCCGCTCCGCGAAGCTCGTATCGATGTGGTCGATGTTGAAGGCAAGCCCGGTGCCTACCGCGCCATCGCTTATCTTCGCCCGCACTTCCAACTCGATGAGCTCTCAGTCTCTCTTCGTCTAGTCGCAGACTTGCCGCCACCCGCTGGGGGCTGAGTTTCGATAAATTATTAACCCCCAACCGGGTCTTCAAAACCCGTGCAGTAGAAGTGTGTCTAAATTTAAGGAGAAGATATCATGGCCCTAGAAATCTACGCAACATTTGATGGTGTTTCCGGCGAATCGCAAAAGGCCGGTGTGGAAGGCTGGATCGAAATGTTCAGCTTCAGCAATGGTTCCAGCAACCATTCCGGTGTCGCCACCGGTACCGGTAGCGGTACGGGCAAAGTGGAATTCACTTCCATTTCCTGCACCACCCAGCTGGAAGTCTCCACCCCCAAGCTCTTCAATTTCAACTGGTCTGGTAAGCACATCGCTAACGGCACCATCATCGTCCGCGAATCCACCGGCGATACCACCACTCAGCCCTTCTATCAATACGTTTTGAAAGAAGTCTTCGTCGATAGCGTCAGCGTCGGCGGTGCGGGTGGCGGCGGCAAGCCCAGCGTGAACTATTCGTTCTCGTTTAACTTCCTTGAGGTCAAGTACTGGCAACAAGCCAACGACGGTTCGCTCACCCTCGCGGGCGATTACGGTTGGAACCTCACCACCAACAAATCCATGTAGTCTGTCTGTTGTAGTAACCTCATCTGATGGACGCACAACAACTGTTCAAGGCCGGGAAGCTTACCGAAGCTATCCCGGCTTTGAATTCTCATCTCCGCGACAACCCGTCCGACCTGCGCAGCCGCACGTTCTTGTTTGAACTGCTCTGCTTCGCCGGTGACTATGATCGTGCCGAAAAACAACTCACCATTCTTCAGCAAGAAAGCAAGGAAGATTCTATGTTCGGCGCCCTGCTCTATCGCGCCGCTCTTGCTGCCGAGCGCATCCGCCAAGACATGTTTGAGAAAAAGACTTTCCCCAAACAGCACCAGGCCCTCAACGGATCTGCGCCCGCGCCCATCACCGGTAAGTTAAACGGCAAGCCTTTCAAATCGCTCTCGGATGCCGATCCCCGCATCGGCGCGAAATTGGAAATCTTCGCCGCCGGCGATTATGTCTGGGTTCCTTATTCCGATATCGCTTCCATAAAAATGGATCCACCCGCCAGCTTGCGCGATCTGCTTTGGGCTCCTGCCAAAGTCGTCGCCGGCCCCGCTTACCATTCCAAAGAACTCGGCCAAGCTCTCCTTCCCGTCATTTCCCCGCTTTCCTGGCAGCATTCCGATGACGATATCCGTCTCGGCCGCGCCACCGAATGGTGTGCCGACGAAGAGGGCGATGAAGCCCCTTACGGTCTCAAGAGCCTCCTTGTTGATGGCGAGGAAATTCCCTTTCTCGAAATTAGACTCCTCGAAATCGATTCCGCCTCTCAGTCGCAGCCGGCGTCTGCTTAACGGTGTCGGATCATGGCTGATTTCGGCAAGCTCCTCGAACCCATTTCTCCCGACCAGCCCGCGGGTGTCGATCTTTACTACGAAAAGGAATTCGAAACCATCAAAGAGGCGCGCCGTCAGGAAGACGCCTCTCCTCAAGGCCTTTGGGAATATGAGATTAAAACCGCCGATTACAAACTCGTCGCGCGTCTGATCGAAGGCGCTCTTCTCACCAAAACCAAAGACCTCCGCCTCGCCGCTTGGTTAGCTGAAGCCTGGATTTATTTGGAAGGCCCGGCCGGTCTGCTCTCCGGCATCCAATTGCTCTCCGCCCTCCTCGAAAAATTCTGGGATTCCATTTACCCGCTCATCGACGGCGATGATATGGAACTGCGCGCCGGACCTCTCGAATGGTTCGGCTCCTACTTCGATCCCACCAAAGGCTCCTCTCCCAAGCTCGCTGTTTGCCGGTCTGCCTCTCGTCAAGGGCAAGTTTGACTTCTTCGTTTATCAGGAATCCCGCAAGGTCGGTTACGAAGCCGACGTCAAAGATAGTGAGCCGCGTAAGAAAACCCGGCTCGCTCTCATCGCCGAAGGCAAAATACCGGCCGAAAATTTCGACAGCGGCTTTGACGAAACACCCAAATCGTTCTATAAGCAATTGGACGCCGATTACAAGCAGTCCCTCGAAGAATCTGAGCAAGCTCGACACATCTCTGCCGCGAAAAATTTACTACCTCGCCTCCCTCCTTCCTCGCCTTGCGCAAAACCATCGAGGAAGTGGCGAACTCCGTTCACATTCTCCTCACCCGCAAGCTCAAAACTGACCCCGACCCCGTCGAAGCCCACCGCCCGCCGAAGAAGAAACTGCCGACGGCCAGCCCGCAGCAACTCTCGCCCGAACACAAACGGCGCGTTCCCACCATTGACCTCTCCAAGCTCAGTGGCGGTCCTATCAACAGCGCCGAACAAGCCACGCTGCACGTCCTCGCCTCTGCCCAATTTCTGCGCCGCCACAGTCCCGCTAGCCCGCTCTCCTATCTCCTGTTGCGTGCTCTCCGTTGGGGGGAAGTCCGCGAACTGGGCGAAATCAAATCTTCTGAACTCTTTGCCCCTTCCGGCGATATCCGTATGTCTCTCCGCGCTGCCGCCGCCGCTAACAATTGGAAGCTCGTTCTCGACATCGCCGAAACCGCCATGAGCAATTTCACCGGCCGCGGCTGGCTTGATCTGCAGCGCTACTCCGTCAAGGCCTGCGAAGAACTCGGCTACACCACCGCCGCCAAGGCTCTGCGCTCCGAGCTCAAATGTTTTCTCGCCGATTTCCCGCAGCTCCCTAAGGCGATACTGGATGATGATACCGGCGCTGCCAATCCCGAAACCTTGGCCTGGTTGGAAAAGGAAGGCTTACTGACTCCGGTCAAGTAGTTCATCGCTATGGCTACCAGAAACCGCAACGAGAGCCCGGTCGTTTATTCCATCCTTGATCGTCTCATCGACGATCCCGATGCCCCTCTGCCCACCAACCGTTACGCCTCCACCCGCTTCTTTAAAGAATCGGTTCGCCGTGATCTGGAGTGGCTTCTCAATACCCGCATTCCTCTCCAACCGCCGCATGGCAAACAATCCGAACGCTCCCTTTACACCTTCGGTCTGCCCGATACCAGTTCGTTCACCTTGCTCAGCTATAGCGACCGGATGATTCTCACCAAGGCCATTCAAGCAGCCATCATCAAGTTTGAGCCCCGTATTCGCAACCCCCGCGTTGTTCTGGTCACGGCTAACGATCAACGCGTCCGCAGTCTGCGTTTCATCATCGAAGGCATCCTGCACATGGAACCCAATCCCGAACCCGTTGCCTTTGACACCATCCTGGATTTGTCTAGCGGCCAATATCAGTTGCCAGGAGACGACGTTGCGGGATGAGCTTCTAGATTATTACGAAAGCGAACTCTCCTTCATGCGCCAAATGGGCGCGGAGTTTGCTGAAAAATATCCCAAGGTCGCCTCTCGCCTTGTCCTCGGCCCCAACGTCAGCGAAGATCCGCACGTCGAGCGCCTCATTGAATCCTTCGCCTTTCTCGCCGCTCGCCTCCATCTCAAAGTAGACGACGATTTCCCCGAAATCACCGAGTCCCTTCTCAGTGTTCTCTACCCGCACTACATCCGCCCCGTTCCTTCCATGTCCGTTGTAGAGTTTGCCGTCGATCCCATGCAAGGCAAACTCACCTCCGTGATCAACTTCCCCCGTCATTCCGTTCTCTACTCCAAACCGGTCGATGGCGTTCCTTGCAAATTCCGCACCTGCTACGACACCACCGTTGTCCCTGTGCGCGTCTCACAAGCCAAATGGCGTTCGCCTGAGCTTCTCAAGCCCGCCATCAAAGCGCCCACGGCCGCTGCCGCTTGCGCCGTCGAACTCACCTGCTTCCCCGATGCCTTTTTCAAGCCGCTCGCCATCCAAACCCTGCGCTTTTATCTCAACGGCGAAGATTCCATCATTCACACGCTCTATGAGTTGCTCCTCAATAGCTGCGTCCGCGTCGTCCTGCGTAATCCAGACGACCCTCAGAATCGTTTAATAGAGTTGCCTCCTGATTCCATCCGCGCCGTCGGTTTCACCGATGACGAATCCGTCCTGCCCTTTCCGCGCCGCTCGTTCACCGGCTACCGCATCATGCAGGAATATTTCGCCTTCCCCAAAAAATTCTTTTTTCTCGACATCAAGAACCTCGACGCCCTTGCGTCCGACCTCTTCACAACTAAAGCCGAAATCATCTTCATCATCAAACCTTTCGAGCGCTCCGACCGCCAGCAGTCTCTCGAACTCAACATCTCCGAAAAAACATTTCGCCTGGCTTGCGTTCCCATCATCAATCTCTTCCCGCAAACCGCCGAACCCATCCTCGTCGAACAAACTCGCTTCGAACACCACGTGATTCCCGACTCCCGCCGCCGCCACGCCGTCGAAATCTTTTCCATCGACGAAGTCGTCGCCTCCAGCCCCGACCGCCGCGAAGTCACCACCTTCGAACCCTTTTATTCCAGCCACCACGGCCGCGGCAGCAAAAATCAGGCCTTCTGGCATGCCAGCCGCCGCCCTTCCAATCGCGAAGACGATTCCGGAACAGAGATGTTTCTCTCTCTCGTCGATGGCTCCGGCAACTCCGCTCAATCCATCTCCGAAGCCGTCATGGTTCGCTGCACTTGCACCAATCGCGATCTGCCCTCGCGCCTGCACACCGGTTCCGAAACCGGCGATTTCGATCTCGAAATTGGCTCCGCCGTCAAAAAAATCATCGCCCTCACCAAGCCGTCCGAAACCATGCGCATTCCCTCGCGCAAAGGGCTGCAGTGGCGTCTCATCTCCCATCTCTCGCTCAATTATTTGTCTCTGGTGGAAGAAGGCCGCGGCGCGCTCCAGGATATTCTGCGCCTTTATAACTTCACCGAATCGCCCGCTGTCGAAAAACAAATCTCCGGCATCACCGCTCATCGGAAGCCGCCGCCATTTCGCCCGCGTCGTCTCCGAACACGGCATCAGTTTCGCCCGCGGCGTCCGCGTCGATCTCGAATTTGACGAAGATCTCTACGCTGGTTCTGGCGTCTACCTCTTCGCCTCTATCCTTGAATATTTCCTGGGCCTCTACACTTCGCTCAACAGCTTCAGTCAACTAGTGGTTCGCAGCAAACAGCGAAAGGAGATCCTGCGCGAATGGCGTCCCCGCGCGGGCCAAAAAATCCTGCTGTGACCCTCGTCCGTCAAAGACTCGAAGACCGCCTCTTCGCCGAACCCTATAGCTTCGAATTTTTTCAAGCCGTTCGGCTGCTTCGCCGCTTCTCTCCTAACCAGAACAACGTCGGCCTCAACCAGCCGCCCCGCTCGGAAATCGTCCGCTTCGGCGTTCACCCCAGCCTGGCCTTTCCGGCCAGCGAAATTCAGTCGCTGGAACGCCGGCCCAATCTCCCGCCGCTCATGAAAGTAAATTTCATGGGCGTCGTCGGTCCGCAAGGCCTGCTCCCCATCTATTACACGGAAATGGTCATTGAACGCATCCGCGCCAAAGACCGCACCCTTGCCGACTTTCTAGATATTTTTCACCATCGCATTATCTCTTTGTTCTACCGCGTCTGGCAGAAGTATCGCTTTCAAGTCGCCTACGAACAAGGCGAGGGTGATCAGTTCTCTCAATACCTGCTCAGCCTCATTGGCCTCGGAGCCCCTGCTTTACAGCACCGCCAGGAAATCCCAGATGCTAGCCTGCTCTGTTACGCCGGCATCCTCGCGCAGCAACCTCGCACCGCGCTCGGATTGGAACTCATCTTGCTAGATTATTTTGCTGTCCCTGTCAGGGTGGAGCAGTTCCTCGGCGCTTGGTACAGCCTCGACGAATCCTCCCAGTGTAATTTAGATGACACTTTCTTCGACTCGCAACAACTCGGTTTCGGCGCAGTCGCCGGCGATGAAATTTGGGACCCCCAATCGCGCGTCCGCATCGTCCTCGGTCCCCTCTCGCTCCAACAGTATTTGGATTTCCTCCCTTCCGGCACGGCGTTCAAACCTCTGCGCTCCCTCGTCCGCTTCTACGCCGGTGACGAATTCGATTTTGAGGTCCAGTTAATCTTGCAACGCGAACAAGCACCCCCGTGCGAGCTTGGTGCCGAAGGCGCCGCCGCCCCCCAACTCGGCTGGTTGAGTTGGTCCAAAACCAAACCCATGCAATCCGACCCCTCCCAGGCCATCCTCCAACTTCAATGAAACTCTTTTTCCAAACCGAGGTCACCCATGCCCGTTAACCTGAAATCCCTCATCTCCAAAACCAACGAAACCACCCACAAAGCCCTCGACAACGCCAGTGGCCTCTGCCTGGCCAACACGCATTACGCCGTCGAAATCGAGCACTTCCTTTCCAAACTCCTCGATCAGCAAGACAACGACCTTCACCACATCATCAAGTACTTCAATATCAATCCCAGCCGCCTCGAAAAAGAACTCACCCGCGCCCTCGACACCAATCGCCGCGGCAATGCCAGCACGCCCAGCTTCGGCCAATGGCTTGAAAAGATGTTTACCGAAGCCTGGACCCTCGCCTCTCTCGAATTCTCCGCCGGCCAAATCCGTTCCGGCTATTGCATCCTCGCGCTCGTTACCGACGAAGACCTCCGCCGCGTCGCCTACGAAGTCGCTCCCGAATTTCAGTTGATCGAAGCGCCCAAGCTGCTCCGCAAATTTAACGACATCGTCGAAGGCTCTCCCGAAACCACAACCTCTCTGGCCGCTAGTCTCGCAGAACCCGGTGCGACCCCCGCCGAAGGTCGCGCGGCCGGCACTGGTAAAACGCCCAATCTCGATCAGTTCACCGTCAACCTCACCGAAAACGCCCGCAAAGGCAAAGTAGACGCCGTCCTTGGCCGCGATTTCGAAGTCCGCCAAATCGTGGACATCCTCACCCGCCGCCGCCAAAATAATCCCATCCTCACCGGTGAAGCAGGCGTGGGCAAAACCGCCGTCGTCGAAGGTTTCGCCATGCGCATCGTCGCAAGGCGATGTGCCACCGCCTCTCCAAAACGTCGAAGTCCGCACGCTCGACATGGCTCTCCTCCAAGCCGGCGCCGGCGTCAAAGGCGAATTCGAAAACCGTCTCAAAAGCCTCGTCGAAGAAGTGAAACGCTCGCCCATCCCCATCATTCTCTTCATCGACGAAGCCCACACCATGATCGGCGCAGGTGGCGCAGCCGGCCAAAACGACGCCGCCAATATCCTCAAGCCCGCCCTCGCCCGCGGCGAACTCCGCACCATCGCCGCCACCACTTGGTCCGAATACAAAAAGTATTTTGAAAAAGATCCGGCCCTCGCCCGCCGCTTCCAAGTTGTCAAAGTGGAAGAGCCCACCGAAGAGCAATGCCTCGTCATGATGCGCGGCATCACCGGCCTCCTCGAAAATCACCACAAAGTTCGCATTCTCGACGAAGGCGTCGCCGCCGCTGTCAAACTTTCGAACCGCTTCATCGCCGGCCGCCAGCTTCCCGACAAAGCCGTCAGCGTCCTCGATACCGCCTGCGCCCGCCTCGCCCTCGGCCAAAGCTCCACCCCCGCCGCCATCGAAGATCTCAAGCGCCAGCTTGACGACCTCGCCGTTCAGGAACGCATCCTCAATCGCGAAACCAACACCGGCGTCGATCACGCCGAACGCCTCGCCGCTCTCACCCAGAAAAAGGCCGCCGCCGAAAAGTCACTCGCCGACATCAACGCCAAATGGGACGCCGCCGCCAAACTCGTCGCCCAAATCCGCGAAATCCGCGCCAAACTCGAAGACGCCCCCGGCGCCACCACTGACGCCGACGCCCTCCGCACCCAACTCGCCGATCTCTCCAACCAACTCGACACCCTGCAAGGCGAATCACCGTTACTCCAAGTCTGCGTCGATTCCAACATCGTCGGTCAAGTCATCTCCGGCTGGACCGGCATCCCCCTCGGCAAAATGGTCCGCGACGAAATCGGCACCGTCCTCGAACTCGACAAGCACCTCGCCAAACGCGTCATCGGTCAGGACTACCCGCTCAAGCTCATCAGCCAGCGCATCCAAACCGGCCGCGCCTCTCTCGACGACCCCGGCAAACCCCTCGGCGTCTTCATGTTGATCGGCCCCTCCGGCGTCGGAAAAACTGAAACCGCGCTGGCTCTTTCCGATCTACTCTATGGCGGTGAAGACAAACTCATCACCATCAATATGTCCGAATTCCAGGAACCGCACACGGTTTCCACTCTCAAAGGTTCGCCTCCCGGCTACGTCGGCTATGGCGAAGGCGGCGTTCTCACCGAAGCCGTCCGCCGCCGCCCGTACTCCGTCGTGCTCCTCGACGAAGTCGAAAAAGCGCACCCTGACGTCCTCGAACTCTTCTATCAGGTGTTCGACAAAGGCCGCATGGAAGACGGCGAAGGCCGCGAAATCGATTTCAAAAACACCATCATCATCTTGACCACCAACGCTTGCACCGATCAGATGGCCAAGCTCACGTCAGACCCCGAAACCATGCCCAGCCCGGAGCCGCTCATCAAAGCCCTCCGCCCCGAGCTCAACAAAATTTTCAAGCCGGCCTTCCTCGGCCGCATGGTCGTCATCCCCTTCTATCCCATCCGCGACGAAGTGCTCAAGCAAATCATCACCCTCAAACTCAGCCGCATCCAACGCCGCATGCTGGAAAATCATAGGATCACTCTCCAGTACGATCCCGCTGTTGTTGACGAAGTCGCCAAGCGCTGCACCGAAGTCGAATCCGGCGCGCGCAATGTGGATAACATTCTGACCAACACTTTATTGCCCGATATCTCCCGCCAGCTCTTGACGAGCATCGCAGAAGGGCGCAAACTATCTTCAGTCCACGTCGGCATCGGAACCGACGGCGCATTTCAGTATTCGTAATCTAGGTCACACAACTAAGTGAGTGAGTGGGTAAATCATCATGCCTTTTACACAAGATAATCGCCTCATCGGAGTCGTCACCAACGCCGGGCAAGACGTCCTGTTGCTCGATAGCTTTTCAGGCCAGGAGGGCATCTCACAGCCCTTCCGCTTCGAGTTGAAAATGCTCTCCGAGGTCGTCCCCGGCAACCCCGCCAAAGTCATCCCGCACAACCTCGTCGGCACCTCCATGACCGTCCGCATCTCCCTAAGCACACCTGGCACCGGAGCCGATGCCGGCTTCCGCTATTGGACCGGCATGTGCGAAAGCTTCGTCAAAGCCAAGCAAGACGATAACTTCGCCTACTTCAGCGCTGTCATCGTCCCTTGGTTCTCTTTTCTCAAATACGCCAGCAACTGCCGCATCTTTCAAGACAAAAACGTAATTGACATCATTCAGCAAGTTGTTTCGGCTTACGGCTACAGCAGCTATCTTCGCGTCGAAACCACCAAGTCTTACACCAGTCGCGATTACTGCGTCCAATACCGCGAAACCGATTTCGCCTTCCTCAGCCGCCTCATGGAAGACGAAGGCATCTATTACTATTTCGAACACAATGACGGCAACCACGTCATGGTCCTAGCCGACTCCACCTCCTGCGTCAAAGACCAGCCGAATTGCTCCAATTACAAGAACGCCGTTGTCACTGGTATGGAGGCGACCGAAGACATCATCTCCAACTGGCAACTGGAAGAGCGCATGCAACCCGGCAAGTGGACCTCTCGCGATTTCCACCACGAGTCTCCCCAAAACTTCGTCGAGCGCACCGATCCGTCCACCGCCGTCGCCGCCGAAGGCAAGAAGTTCGAAGTCTACGATTGGGGCGAGGACTCTAAGTTCTTCAACAAAGTCGGCTCCTTCGGCGGCCTTCCACCCGAAGCGGACAAATCCATTCGCATCCGCATGGAAAAGCAAGAGGCGATGATCAAGATCGCGCAAGGTACGTCCAAAGGCCGTGCCTTCACCAGCGGCTACAAGATCAATATTCAGGGCATCGACTCCCCCACGTCTTATCTCCTGACATCCATCACGCACGCCGTTTATCAACTGCCCAGCTATCAAAACTTCGCGGCCGCCCGCGCCGGCTACGGCAACACTTTCACCGCCATCGACTCCACCGTTCCTTTCGTACCCCGCCAGGTAACCGGCCGCTCAATTATTTCCGGCCTCCAATCCGCCTTCGTCATCGATGAAAGCCCTGCCGGCAACAGCGAAGAAATCTGGCCCGATAAATACGGCCGCGTGCGCGTTCGCTTCCATTGGGATCGCGACGCCAAATACGCCTGCTGGCTCCGCGTCGTCCAACCTTGGGCCGGCAAGCAATGGGGCCATCAATGGATTCCCCGCGTCGGCGACGAAGTCGCCGTCAGTTTCTTCGAAGGCGATCCCGACCTCCCCGTCATCGTTGGCAGCATGTACAACGCCGACAACATGCCGATGTTCGCCCTGCCCGACAACAAAACGCAAAGCGGCATTCACACCCACAGCACCCCCGGCGGCGGATCATCCAACTACAACATGCTCCGCTTTGAAGACAAAATCGGCAACGAAGAAATCTACAAGCAAGCCGAAAAAGATCTCAATACCCTCGTCAAGAACAACGAAACCCGCACCGTCAAAAACAACCGCACCAGCACCATCCACGTCAACGACACCCGCACCGTCGAAACCGGCGACGACACCATCGTCGTCCAGCAAGCCAACCGCTCCATCACCGTCAAACAAAACATCACCACCGAGTGCCAATCCGGCAACGTCAAACTCACCGTCGATCAAGGTACTCTCACCGAATTCGCCCAAGGCCAGATTCAGATCACCAGCCCCACTGGCATCACTCTCACCTGCGGCGGCAGCACCATTACCATGACGCCCTCCGGAATCACGTTAAGCATCGGTGGCTCTTCCATCAGCATGAACCCGGGCACCACCGCCCACACCGCAGGCCTGATCACGCTGAATAGCTAATTTATGGGCGGATATCCTAACGAGCAACCGAGCAGCGCCAACGCCTCCGCCCCCGACCGCGGCAACGGCCCCGGACAGTCCCACTCGTACCTTGGCGACGCCTGGGATTATGTGAGCTCCTCGGCGAGCTCGGCCGGTGCCTATGTCTCCACAGAAGTGGAGAGCGGTTGGAACTCCACTAAACAAGAAGCGTATGCTCTCGAGGCGGGTGCCGAAGCCCTCGCTGCCTACTATTACCAAGAAGCCGATCACTGGGCGAAACAGCTCTTAGGCGCCAAAACCTGGAGCCAACTCCACCACATTGCCAACGAGTTGCTCGGCCCTGAGTCGTTTAACTTAGGCGTCGCTTGCGGCGTAGTGAAGAACCTCGGCGAAACCGCCTTCGGCCTTATCGGCCTTGTCAAAATGCTGGTTCTCGCCGGTTTGTACGAGGATCTGCATAACCCAACTGCTTTCTCATACACTTCTCCCCAAGCCCTCATGACCCATGCGATGGGCTGGGCCCTAGACAAAATAATCGGCAAGCAAATGAAGGACGCCGACGCGCAGGTGAAGGCCATCTTCGCCGAAGTCGGCAAGATCTGGGACAATCCCAGAAAGTTCTTTGGCGACGCCTGGGCCTCCGGTAGCAGCGAGTATCTCAAGAAATGGCACGAATTCGTGAGGCTTTCGAAAACCGGCCGAGCCGTTGACCAATTTAAAGCAGGCGTCATCGCCGGCGAGGTCCTGACAACCATCGTCCTCACCATCCTCGCCATCGTCAGCGGCGTCGGCGCCGCCATCCGTGCGACCAAGGCCGTAGTCAGCACTCTAAGCGCCCTAGTGTCCGCGGCCGAAGTCAGTGAAGAAGCCGCCGTCGTCCTTTCGAAAGAAGCCCCCGAACTCGTCAAAACCGCCCGCGGCCTCGAAGAGCCCAAACCGAGCGGCGGCACCAGCGAGGCCGGTGCTGGCGACGCAACTCCCGCGAAACCCAAACCCTACGCGAATCCAAAGAGTAGACCGAAGTATGCCAATGACCAAGTTCAGAAGGTCTGGGACGCCGCAAAGCAGTCGGACGGAAAAGTCTACGATCCTAACACAGGTGAGGAACTCACTTGGGACCCGGACAAATCCCGAGCCGGACAGTGGGACATGGGGCACAAACCAGGAAACGAGTATTGGCGGTTGCACGAGGATTACATGGATGGTAAAATTTCGAAGGAAGAGTTTCTGGAAAAATACAGAGACCCGGATAATTATCAGCCAGAATCCCCCTCCGCGAACCGCAGTCACCGTTGGGAGGACACTTCTCCGAATCAGCCAGATGAGTGAGATTGATAAGTAACAACCCGGATTTTATTTATGGATTCCTTTCAACTTATTCGTCTGGGGCAGGGGCAAGAACTCTTACGTCTCATTGATGCGAAGGCAACCGACATAAACGCAGTAAATCGGTCTAGTCAAAATTTGCTTCAGGAGGCCATAGCTGGCAAACAGTCGGATCTGGCCTCGGAGTTGATTACGCGAGGTATCGACGTAAATCACAAGGACGAGCAAGGGCAGACTCCACTGCAATACGCGGCAGTGCATAAAGATTTCAAGACTGCCAAAGCCCTTGTTGAAAAAGGTGCGGATTTGGCGACTATAGACAAGTATGGAAATGGTCCCCTCTGGACAGCCGTTTTCAATGCAAGGGGGAACTACGACATTGTGGCCCTCCTTGTTGCGAATGGTGCCAACCCGAATACGAAAAACAAAGTGGGCCGGTCGGCACTTGACTTCGCGACTCAAATCAAAGAGAACGACTTGATCTCGCTCCTTGAATCCCGAAAGGGCTAGGCCTTTAATGCCTCCAGTTGACAGAGATTCATGGAAAAAGGATTTTGATCTCCTTTGGGAGAGGTTTGTCCCGGCTTCCGGACAATCTGACACAATTCACGGTGAGCTACTTCGGGCCATAGGCAGGCTTTCCGACGAGGCTTTTAGGAACGGTAATATCAATTGGGATGACGGTTTTCGATCGTTGAGTTCATTTCTGCGCACAAATCTTCCTGACGCAAATGTCTTTGATATAAACGCCATTAACGAGATATGCCAATCTTTGGATCGGATCGATAATTGGCAAGAGCCAGATCTATCCCGTATGAATAATCCCTATCGTGTGGTCGCCGAAAAGGTTGTGCAATGGTGCCGCAAAAAGCCGGTGCCGATACCTCGATCTGCTGACCCATTGCTGTGGAGATAAGGACGCCATCGGCCGCCCGCGCAGGCTACGGCAACACCTTCACCGCCATCGACTCCACCGTTCCTTTCGTACCCCGCCAGGTAACCGGCCGCTCAATTATTTCCGGCCTCCAATCCGCCTTCGTCATCGACGAAAGCCCAGCCGGCAACACCGAAGAAATCTGGCCCGATAAATACGGCCGCGTCGCGTACGCTTCCATTGGGATCGCGACGCCAAATACGCCTGCTGGCTCCGCGTCGTCCAACCTTGGGCCGGCAAGCAATGGGGCCATCAATGGATTCCCCGCGTCGGTGACGAAGTCGCGGTCAGTTTCTTCGAAGGCGATCCCGATCTCCCCGTCATCGTTGGCAGCATGTACAACGCCGACAACATGCCGATGTTCACCCTGCCCGACAACAAAACGCAAAGCGGCATTCACACGCACAGCACCCCTGGCGGCGGATCTTCCAACTACAACATGCTCCGCTTCGAAGACAAAATCGGCAACGAAGAAATCTACAAGCAAGCCGAAAAAGATCTCAATACCCTCGTCAAAAACAACGAAACCCGCACTGTCAAAAACAACCGCACCAGCACCATCCACGTCAACGACACCCGCACCGTCGAAACCGGCGACGACACCATCGTCGTCCAGCAAGCCAACCGCTCCATCACCGTCAAGCAAAACATCACCACCGAGTGCCAATCCGGCAACGTCAAACTCACCGTCGATCAAGGCACTCTCACCGAATTCGCCCAGGGCCAAATCCAAATCACCAGCCCTACCGGCATCACTCTCACCTGCGGCGGCAGCACCATCACCATGACGCCCTCCGGAATCACGTTAAGCATCGGTGGCTCTTCCATCAGCATGAACCCGGGCACCACCGCCCACACCGCAGGCCTGATCACGCTGAATAGCTAATTTATGGGCGGATATCCTAACGAGCAACCGAGCAGCGCCAACGCCTCCGCCCCCGACCGCGGCAACGGCCCCGGCCAGTCGCAGTCCTATGGGATTGAGGACGGCTTAAACTGGTTAGGCTCCGCCATTGAGAGCGCCGCCGAAACTACGTACCACGCAGGCGCTCAAGTCTATAACGCAGGCGCCCAAGCCGTCGATCATCTGCAAGAGGACTACCACCGCACGAAACACGTCCTGGCAGCTTTTGAACTCGCCGACTCGTACGTATCGCCCATCCTCGAAAAACGACTCGGCATGGAGGTGGAAGAGCTCAAAAAGACGTTCATGGACGGGCTCGAAAAAATTCTTCTCTTCTTGGCTCTTGCCACTGTCGCCGGCGCGGCCGGAGGCGCAGCCGTCGGAGCCCTTGCCGGGGGAGCGGGTGCCCTACCCGGCGCCGTGGTCGGTGGCGAACTGGGCCTGGATGCCGGAATCGCGATTTTGGAGTATTTAGGCCTCGCCATCTTGATCGCGCAGATCGGTCTTGCACTCCCAGACATCCTCGGCAAGGTGCAGCACGGCACGAAGGTCGCCTGGAACGCCGGCATCGCGCAGCCAACGTCCCTGCAGAGCGACATTCACAACGCCGCCATCCAGCTAGCCGAGGCCGAGGCCGAGCTCATGATCGTCATTCTCGATGCCGTCCTGGCTTGGATTTTGAAGGATTCCGCCGCGCTGCGCAGCGAAAAACTGCTCCAGGAGTTGCGCACCCTGAAAGCCGGCATGAAAGATGCCGAGTTGCTGGCGGCGCGTTCCAAGGAGATCCTGGACGCGCTGCGGAACAAACCAGCCGAGATGGAAGCCGCGATTAACAAAGCAATCGACGAATTCACCGCCAAACTTCGCAAAGCCGGACGATTGACGAAGGGCTTGATTGACTTCGTCAGGAAAAACCTAAAGAAGATGCTTGGCAACTCCGCGGACAAAGCGGAGAAGACGGTCGTCAAGCCGGTTGAGCTGAGGGGTGGTACTTCCGAGGGTGGCGGAGGCGCCGCAGTAGTCAAACCGAAACCGTCAGGATCGTCAGATCGAGACTGGAGCTATCAGCCCAAGCAACTGGAGCGAGACACACCAGGCGCAGTGCCGAAGACCGGGATCCTTCGAGTCCAAATGGAGGAAGCGGGGGCGCGAACAGCACCGGCAGCACCAGGCGGATTCCCTCAAATGTCTGACAGCATCGCGCGCACCTTCAACGCCGACCCAATTCCAGAAACACTTCCCGCTGGGACAAAGCTTTACCGAATAATTGGAGATGACGATTCGGCGTCGGGATCCTATTGGTCCCTCGACCCCCCTCCCGCCACTGAAGCCGAATGGCGAGGATCCAATGCGGTGCTAGACCCTTGGAACGGGGACGGTGGCTACGTCTCATCCACTGTGCCCGACGAAGGCCTCAATGTCTGGAGCGGGCCAACCGCGCCGCAAGCCTTGGCTCCCGACGGCACCTCAGTACTTCCTGGGGGCGCCACTCAAATCTGGGTCCCGCGAGGCACGATAACGCCTGACGGGCCCCCAATGCCGACTCCCTGGAATCACTAGATGGCAAGCCACTAGAACTTGAGAGATCTACCATGCAATCACAACTGAACGATACCATCAACTTGGTTCTCAGCAATGCCAAAGACCTCATTCAGAAGTTGAGCGAGGCTCAAAACTTATTGCGAGCAGAGGCTCCGGCCAGAAAATGGTTGGGCGACGCCATCTCGATGGTAATGGAATACTCGAACGGGCTACGAAACGCGGCAATGAACAAAGACGGTAGGCGAGTGTCTGGCTACGCATGTCTTCTCGCGGGAAACGAGCGCTACTTTACCGACGGTCCAGCATATCCCCACGAAGACGAAGTAATGGCGCTGGTTGAGCAAGTGCATGCTAGCTCTTACCTCCTTGGATATAAGCTCATAAACGACCTTAGTCCCGCGAGCCTCGAACAAGCTAACGAAGCACTACAATCGTTTACTCCTAGTGATGCGGGGCCGGACTAACTGCTTACCCACGCCATCAGGCGTAATTGGGGTAATTGGTGCCGGGTAATTACTGCCCAGCTATCAAAACTTCGCGGCCGCCCGCGCAGGCTACGGCAACACCTTCACCGCCATCGACTCCACCGTTCCTTTCGTACCCCGCCAAGTGACCGGCCGCTCAATTATTTCCGGCCTCCAATCCGCCTTCGTCATCGATGAAAGCCCTGCCGGCAACAGCGAAGAAATCTGGCCCGATAAATACGGCCGCGTGCGCGTACGCTTCCATTGGGATCGCGACGCCAAATACGCCTGCTGGCTCCGCGTCGTCCAACCTTGGGCCGGCAAGCAATGGGGCCATCAATGGATTCCCCGCGTCGGTGACGAAGTCGCGGTCAGTTTCTTCGAAGGCGATCCCGATCTCCCCGTCATCGTCGGCAGCATGTACAACGCCGACAACATGCCGATGTTCACCCTGCCCGACAACAAAACGCAAAGCGGCATTCACACGCACAGCACCCCTGGCGGCGGATCTTCCAACTACAACATGCTCCGCTTCGAAGACAAAATCGGTAACGAAGAAATCTACAAGCAAGCCGAAAAAGATCTCAACACCCTCGTCAAAAACAACGAAACCCGCACCGTCAAAAACAACCGCACCAGCACCATCCACGTCAACGACACCCGCACCGTCGAAACCGGCGACGACACCATCGTCGTCCAGCAACCCAGGATGCTGCAGGACTTCCTGAAACATTGGTATGCCTCGATGAAGGATGCCTACTGGTACGATCGCCACAAAAAGCGTATAACGGACGGATTTTTCGGCTACTGGGCTTTCGAAGCGGTCGGTGTCGTCAAAGCCTTCGGCATCGACGACTCCACCTTCCGCGACATGCCGTACTATCCAAAAGACCTTTTGGTGTCATCCTAGCGCTGATATCGGCGGCCAAAGTTATTTCGCCACTACCTGCGCTTTCCGTATCAACCCGGAAACTAAATGTTCGACACCCAATGAGTGGAAGCAGGCGAGTTGCTGCGCCAATCTCACAGCACCCGGGACAACTTCACGGGCGGCGAAATGTATGGCAAGGTTCTCTTTGAAGTACTGTTGAACATTGTCTTGCTCATTAGTATGGTTGGCGAAGCGATCCGATTGGCTGCGCTGGTTGAACGCGGCCTCGCCGCTGGTGTGGAAATGGTCGCCGAAATAGCGGAGGCCACCGCTATCGCAGCCCGGGCCCAAGGCACACGAATCGCCGAAGCTGCCAGCGAATTGGCCGAGGCTCTACGTGTCTACAGTGTCGCCCGAGCAAATGAGGCCGTGGAAGCGGCCCGCGCTCTCCAAGCGGCCGCCAGCCGCCAGGCCGCTTCAGTTGTAGAAGCCGCGCAGAAAGCCGCCCAACGGGCCGCTGAAACCCTCCAAAAAGCAACGAAGTCCGTTCAGAATGCCGTGGCCAAGCTCCGCCGTCTTGGCGGAAAGATCAAGGGATCGCTGGGCGGTGATCAATCCCCTCTTCCAAAGGAGGGCAAGGACTGGGAAAAGCTCAAGCGCGAGAAAGGTAAACCAACCGGCACCCCTGAAGAAAACTCGTCGCCGTCGGAATCAAAGAAATCTCCTTCCAGCGGTCCAGGAAAATTCGGGAAGGTGCCTGACACAATAAAAACATCCAGCGGCGTAGATATTCACCCGACGCCGGGCAAGACAACCACCGTTCTCGGAAGATATGGTACCGACATGAGTGACATCATCGGCAACCAATTGGACTATCCTAAGACAACGGACTTCGGGCCAAAACCGGACGGCTATAACGTTCTCAACGTCCCCGACGATTTGGCCAAGACCGGCGATTTTTGGGAAAATTACAATAAGCCCTTTCTGGATGAGGCAATAAAACGTGGTGATCCAATTGACTTAGCGACCGAGCCAACCTCAAAAGTCCTCTACAACGAGTCCACTCAACAGCTAACGGGTTTGGACGGGAAATAGAGTATTTGAACCAGAATGGATACGTGTACGACAGCGCAACGTCTCAGATGGTGAAACCCTAAAGGAAAGAACGATGATAGAGCCATACAAGACGGTAATTGATCAACTCACCCCAAAACTTTCAGCCCGCGGTCTCCAGATCGTAGAAGATCGGGACGATTCGGTTGTTTTTAGCGACGGGAGGCGCGCGATCGACATTTCTACCGACTTGCGAAACCCGGCCGAGATGAGCGTTACCCATGTCCACGGAACGAATCGTGCAATCTGGCTCCTGGAAAACCTGCTTGAGTGGGATGCCACGCAGCAGAAGGTCCAACGTGCTCGGACTATGTCTAACGAGAACGGGCTTACCCGCAGAGCCGTTGCCGAAACGATGCGCGACGGTAGCCTTCCCGAATTCGTCCGCTATTCGCTATATTGGACTGTCGATTTTATTGCCAAGCACTTCGACGAAATATTTGATCCATCTGACGACCTTAAGCATAAATATCACGAAGCAGATAAGTCCGCTCTTGAGAGGCTCGGGATCAGATAATCAGTGGAATTGTCACTAGCAAAAACTCAAATGATATTTTAATGAGCCATAGGTAATTGGGGCCACTTCAGGGGAATCGATGTCGTAATTGGTGCTAGGACACTCAAATACAGTCCTGATCAGCTTCATTTCTCAACCCGCTCGGAAAAAACGCCCCTAGATTCTGGCCTCATGTCGCCGACTCCAAAAGTATGAAAAACGCCAGGTTCCGGCCCGCATTCGTACAGAAAGCAGACGGTCTGTTCTTAAAAATCGTGACATCAGATAGCCAAGCTTCCAAAGACTTACTTGATCTGGGATTCTCCATATTAACGGAGAGTGAGTACCGCATTACCGCGCCGAGCGAGACTGAGAAGGCCCGGCTATTCAACACGCTTCGCGATAAGGAATTCTGTTTCGCTCGCGGGCAATGAATGGAGCCCTGCGGAACTCTTCGAACATTTTCGCAACCTAGGGCTTCTTGCCGGTGAATTTACTGAAATTGTGTGGTTGCGAACGAGAGAATGGCGAACTCGAAAAAGCGTAGGGGCGGACCGATCGCTCCCCAGTCAGCCGCGACCCCAGGCTCTATCCTCCCAGGCGGCGATACTCAAATCTGGGTGCCGCGAGGCACAATTACCCCCGACGGACCGCCCTCACCGACTCCATGGAACAATTAAAACCTGAAAAACTAAGACAAACAACTCCTCGTCTCGGCGATCCGCTCAATTCTTCAATCCTGCGAGGAACTATCCAAAATCCTGGGGGAAATGGCTCGCGCAGCTATGCCAACGCCCTGGAATAAGTAAATCGGAATCTACTATACCATTGGATAAATAATGGAAACGAACCTGAATGACTCGGTGCGCCTCGTCCTTCGCCAAGCAAAAGCGTTGGTGGCCAAGCTGGAAGAATTGTTGAGCCACTCCCGGCAAGATAACGAGCTTGCTGCCTGGATATCGGATGGGATCTCCATGACGGTAAGATACTCTGAAGGTTTGCTTGAGGCTGCGAAAAACCAGGAGCCCAGAGCCGTGGTTTTTCACGCGAGTCACCTTCGCAGCAATGGACGATATTTTGGCGACGCTCGCGCCGTTTCCCGGGCAAGAAGAAGTCATCTCCCTGCAAGAGCAGGTGCGCAAAAATTGATTCTGTTCATTGAATTCAAACTCATTAACGAGTTCGACTCTTCCAGCCTCGTTAACGCACGCGAGCAACTGCAATCCATTTGTTGCCGATGACTCAAGCCCCAGTTAGCTAGGGATATCCACAACTGTCATACGATGCCTAGGCGCGCGACCGCCCTTGGTATCATCGGGTTCTTTGCCTGGGGCAAGAGGTGCCTTACCCCCGGGGGGAATTGTAGGACAATTAGTGCCAAGACACTCAAACACCATTCCAGGGCATCGACTCTACGTGTCTACAGTGTCGCCCGAGCAAATGAGGCCGTGGAAGCGGCCCGCGCTCTCCAAGCGGCCGCCAGCCGCCAGGCCGCTTCAGTTGTAGAAGCCGCGCAGAAAGCCGCCCAACGGGCCGTTTAACTCTCCAAGAAAAAGCAACGAAGTCCGTTCAGAATGCCGTGGCCAAGCTCCGCCGTCTTGGCGGAAAGATGAAGGGATCGCTGGGCGGTGATCAATCCCCTCTTCCAAAGGAGGGCAAGGACTGGGAAAAGTCTTAAGCGCGAGAAAGGTAAACCAACCGGCACCCCTGAAGAAAACTCGTCGCCGTCGGAATCAAAGAAATCTCCTTCCAGCGGTCCAGGAAAATTCGGGAAGGTGCCTGACACAATAAAGACATCCAGCGGCGTGGATTTTCACCCGACGCCGGGTAAGACAACCACCGTTCTCGGAAGATATGGCACCGACATGAGTGACATCATCGGCAATCAACTGGAGTATCCTAAGACAACCGACTTCGGGCCAAAACCGGACGGCTATAACGTTCTGAACGTCCCCGATGATTTGGCCAAGACCGGCGATTTTTGGGAGAATTACAACAAACCCTTTCTGGATCAGGCAATAGAACGCGGTGATCCAATTGACCTCGCCACCGAGCCAACAACATCGGCCCTAGAAAAACGCAGACACAGGTCAGTTAACTGGCTTTGGACGCGAAATCCAATATTT
>CAWJBS010000074.1:0-4992 GCA_963840845.1 Bryobacterales bacterium | reverse complement strand
AACCTGCCGGCACAATGGCGGCATTCGCGGTGACGGCGCCTGTATCGGAATTCAACGTGGAGACGCCCGGTTGGGCCTGGCCAGCGGGCCAGATGGATAGATATCCGAGCCATGAGTGCGGCACGGCGGTGACGTTGAGCGAATAGGCCTGTGCGGTTGCTGGAATGTTGCAGGAACCGGAGAGCACGGGGAAGGCGCGCGAGACGCCGGCGTGCAGAGGGGCCACCCAAGGGCGCGGTGGGCAAGCGCGTGTCTGCGATACGGCATGGCGTGAGCGGATAGAAATCCAATGCTGCGGTGTTACCGGCCGCAAAGTAACCATTGATATCGAGGATGACCTGGCTGGGGTCGGAGACATACACGGAGACGCCGCCGTTTGTGCCTGCTGGGACGATGACCGCATTCGCTTTAACGCGCCCGTCGGAGTTTAAGGTGGAGACGGGTGGCTGCGATTGACCGGCGGGCCAAATGGAAAGAAAGCCGAGGCCGCCGTCGGGTACGGCTGTTACGTTGAGAGAATAAGCGGCCGCGTTGGAAGGGATGCCGCACGGGCTGGCGGGGATGGCGAAGGCGCGTTGCGAACCGCTGGCGATTTCAGGTCCGCCGAATGGGCCGTTTGCTAAGCGCGTGTCGACCACGCGGCAGGGGGTGACGGGGACGAATTGCAGCGGCGTTGGCGTGCCGATAAAGCCGGGCGTACCGACGCCCGCATCCACAGCGTAACCAATGCTTCCGACGATCTCGCCGGATTGATTCATTCCTTTCACCGGGCCGGGCGTGTTGACGATGGAATAGACGCCGTCCTTGTAAAAGAAATAGATGGTCCCCGCGAAAGAGCCGGACGGGAGATACTCATTACACCAACCGAAAACGATGCCCGTGTTACTAATGCCTGTTAGCTCGGAGTTTGATGTTCCATCAGGACAGTTAATGGTGTGAAAGGACGTACCGTCGTAGAGGAACTCCACCGCCGTGTCGGCGGTAGTGGCGTACCCGCCTACGATTTGACCAGCGTTGTTGATGCCGGCGGGAAAGCCATAAGTTGCCCCAGCGGGTAGGCTGAGGGTCTTGAGGTTGCTACCGTCATATGTGTAAATGAATGGAGAATTCGGCGAACTGGTTGTGTAGTAGCCGACCACCACGCCATTGTCATTGATTTGGTAGCCCAACGTGCGGAGTGAACCGGGAACGGAAAACGTGGTGAGATTGGTTCCGTTGAGGATGGCCCCGAGGTCTTGCGTGCCGGAGGTGAATGTGCCGGAGATTACTCCGTGGTTATTGATACCGCCGATATAGAGCCCCGCGTTGAAACTCGTGTAGTTGAATGTGCCGTTTGAGTAGACGAAGCCGCCGATGCCACTGTTGCCTACAATCTGGCCAGCGTCATTTACGGCGGTGAGATTGCCCCCGTTGCCCCGATCGTTCACTGTAGTGAATGTGTAATTCTGGGCATGCACCGAAACGCAGATAGCCATTCCGACGGCGTAGGCAAATAGGCGATCTTTCGTCATTCGGTTAAACGTAGCATTCGGTTGTGTTTTTTCGCAAGCGGCGAGATGGTAGGCAGGTACTAGCGGTTCGTTTGAACGGGCGCGCGCTCTTGGTGCTTCGCCACTTATCGTTGAAGGGCGCGTCGCAACTACCGTTACTTCCAGGAGTCATTGTTCGGAGAGCTGCTGCTGTAATTTTCAATCGGCAGAGGGTACTTATACTCCGATTTAGAAACGAACTGGTGCACGGTTTGTACCCAGCCGCTTACCAATAGGACAGTTGCTCTCCGGTTACGGTGGGACGGCAACGGCGGGTATTCAGCGCGAAGCAGACTGTGGCGACGAGAACTGGGATCGAGGGGTGACGAACGGATCGGATGCTGACGGAGGGCTATGGAACCGAAGCGGGATTTCGCAGCGCGAGCCGCAGACGAATTCCGCTAAGCGGCTTGTTTTGTTAGGGAGTAGTAGGAAGTATCTGACGGAGTAGTGTCGAGCTGGCGGCGGGCAGCGTCAGCGAAAGTGGCGAAAACACCAGGGAAATCCGAGAAAACGAGACGAATATCGAAAAAGCTCGACTGTTCCATAGCGCTCCGTCCCCTCTGGCCCTCCTCTTGCCCGGATTCAGACATTTGAGTTAAGCTACGACGATGATGATTCGTAGCAGCCTCTTTGTGTCCCTTGGAGTGGTAATGGCGATTGGAATTAGCCTCCTCAGGTCGCAGGAACTGCCGGGTGTCATTCCCGAGAGCGGCGTCGTGCCTAATGCGGAAACGGCGGTTAAAATCGCGGAGGCGGTATTGATTCCGGTCTACGGAAAGAAGAGAATTGCGTCCGAAGAGCCGTTCCACGCCAAATTGAAGAACGGCGAGTGGCACGTGACCGGGACGCTTCCTGTCCGACTCAATCCTGCGTTGGCGGCGTGGCTTATGTCACAGTCGCGAAGTTAGACGGGCGCATTTCGAACATGGGGCACTGGAAATAGTTTTCAACGCGGTGAGCGGCATCAGATTAGGGGATTACAAATTCGACGTTCCCAAACATCTAAGGATGACGACGGCGGTGTTAATTTCTAGATCAAACCTTGGACAAGTGTTCTGTACCTTTCGCCATGAAATAATAAAGCCGTGCCGGAGTCAATTAGCAAGACGGAACCTGAGGATGATCCAGCGGTGCGTCGTGAGATGTTTCTGCTGGCTGCCTTCGCGGCGATCGTCATAACGGGATTGCTGGCGGCGATCGTGGCTTCTTTTCTTGACTTACTGCCAAACTGGGTTTGGCGACCGGCCGGTGTGGCATTGGCGCTGACCGCTTGGTTTGTGTCGAGCCGTTCGGAATCTGTTCGATATCGCTTGCCCTCGTCAACGAAAAAATAGGGCTATGTACTTCGCGGTGGCCGATTTGGCGGTAGCGCTTTTATCGTTTGCGCCGTCTAGTGTTGATCCGCAAATTCTTCTGAACCAAGTGCGCCAAGAGGTTGCCGGCATGGTGCGCGCAGCCCCGCGTTACACCTGCAGCGAGACAATTGAGCGTTCGTGGTATCACGACCAAAAACATGAATCGCCTGGGTGCAATACGGATCGAGCTCCGCACGTTGGGCCGCGTACTCTGGTTGAGACCGACCGCTTGCGACTTGACGTGGCAGTGGGTGCCGATCAGGAAATGTTCGCGTGGCATGGCGAGAAGGCCTTTGAAACGGAAAAGATCGATTCGCTCGTGAGCGCCGGGCCCATTCATTCTGGTAGTTATTTCGGATTTCTCACGAGCATCTTCTTGGCAGGAGCCGCCAAGATTGACTACGCCGGTTTGCGGATGGAAGGAGGGCGGGACGTGGCGGTTTTTCAATACACTTTGCCGATGGCCGAAAGTGAGTTCGAGACGGAAACCGACGCTGGCCCTGCTGTGATGGGCTATCACGGTGAATTTACGGTTGACCCCGCTAGCCATGCACTTCAGAGGTTGACTGTGATTGCCGAAGAGAAGGAAGTTCCGGAATCGGCGCGGTTCTGCAGCGTTCATCTAGACACCTCTTATCAGGTAGGGGATCTTAACGGCAAGGGCATGCGCGTTCCGGCGAAGGTAGAGATGACGCTGTTGGACCGCAATCGCGAGATTAAACGCACTTCGACTGAGTATCAAGCTTGTCATGAATTTCGAGCTGAGTCGCAGCTTCGCTTCGATCACTCGCCCGCAAGTTCGACGCCTGCTCCCGCGCCGCACGTACTCGAAGATTTGCCTGCGGGCTTGAAGGTTGCGATTCGGATTGTTTCGGACACGAATCCTGCGAAATCCTGGGGTGGCGATCCGGTGACGGGTGAGCTTGTGGATGACTTGGTTGATGAGCGAGGCCATGTTCTTGCGCCGAAAGGGTCGGTTGTGAGAGGCCGACTGCTGAGGATGGAAACTTTTCTGAAGCCAAGACAGTTGTACGCCGCCACGGTCGAGTTTGATGAAGCTGCGGATTATCGTCTGCAGCTAGAGGCCGTGGTTGAAACGGATAAGACAGGTGCGACGTTTATGCCTCGGCGTTTTCAGCTGGACAACGCGCCGATCTCCAATGACCCGAATGCGTGCCGGTTCCATTTTAGCGACAAAGAAGCTAACCTTAAGGGCGCAGTTACTCGCTGGGTCACACGCTGAGGGTTTGGGGAATGCGCTGGCGATTACCGCCGGCTGCTGGCAAAGGGTTGGGTGAACCGGTGCGGTAGCGAAGCTCTGGCGAGACGCGTAGGTGAAGAAGCTTCATGGTTACGCCCGCCCCCAGTGCGAAGCCGGCGGAATTCTGTTTACCGATTAGAAAGAAGCAGATCGACAGAATGGTGACGGAGCGCTATGGAACCAAAGCGGGAATTTGGGGTGCGTGCCGCAGACGAATTCTGCTAAGCCGTTTGTTTTGTTACGGGGTGGTAGGGATAATCCGATGGAGTATCCATAGTCGGCGCGCGGTTGGGCAGGAGGAATTAGCGGAAACATTGAGTAAATTCGCGAAAAGAGTCGCGCACAGCGAAAAACACTTTGGGGCCATGACGCTTCTCCCCCTCTGGCCCCGTGCCGATTTCATGGTTACTGCTATTCGTTCATGGCGTGTAAATGGCGCTTGAGTGAATCGGCAATGACTTGCTTGGCGCCGCTGGCGATGGTGAGCATGGGAAATGCGCCGTAGATGCGGTCAAAGTTATGCTGCCCCACGGCGGCCACCACGCGCTTGGACGCTTGCGGGCCGAGCGGAATCCAATTGGGATAGCTCCACATAAAGCCGACGTGTTTGCGATCAGGGGCCACTTGAATGATGTCGCTGCTCAGGAGTGCGCCTTTGCCTTCGGCGGCAGCGGGCCAACATAAAACCGTGCCGCCGGGGAAATGGCCGCCGCAACGCACGAGTTTCACGCCCGCAAGCAGTCGTTTGGTTTCGCCCGACCAGAATTCAACACACGGCGATTTGCGCATGACCCACTCGGCGTCGTCGCGGTGGATATAGATGGGCACGTTGCCGAATTCGCGG
>CAWJBS010000073.1:0-6851 GCA_963840845.1 Bryobacterales bacterium | reverse complement strand
GGTCCGTCACCATTCAGAATTGAGAGGTTTGGCCAGAGAGTTCTACTTCGCTAACGAGGAATGAATTCTTTTCTGTCGGCTGGACTTTTGATTGGGCTGGTGGGGTGCCAGTGTGCGCAGGGGCAAACCAGCATTCCGCATGATTTCGTAAAAGATATCGCCGCCGATCAACAGAGCATCTTCTTTAGTCCAGCGCATGTGAAAAAGCGTGACCTGAAGTGGCTGATTCCGCTAGGGGCGACGGTGGGTTACCTGATAGCCACCGACCGACGGAACATGACGGAACATATCAATACCAATGCGACTTGGCAGAAGCGAAGCTCAGAATTTTCTGATGTTGGGTTGCTTTCGTTGGCAGCGGTGCCCGCTTTTCTGACCTGGAAGGGCTGGCAGAATGGCGACCATTTTGACCGGGACAGTGGCGTTTTAGCGGCGAGGGCTGTTGCGGACGCGCTGATTGATGCGGAGCTAATAAAGATGATGGCAGGCCGGGAACGTCCGCTGGTGGATGGGGCCGCCGGGAGTTTTGAAACGGGTGGCCGGCTGAGCGCGTCGTTCCCTTCCATCCATGCCACGGCGTCTTGGGCCATTGCCTCCGTCGTCGCGGAACGGTATCCAGGGTGGTCAGCCAACTGGCTAGTTATGGCTTGGCGAGCGCTGTGAGTTTTAGCCGGATTTCGGGGCGCCAGCACTTCCCTTCCGACGTATTGGTTGGCAGCGCCATGGGATTCCTGATTGGACGGTATGTGGCGCATCAAGGTCAGCCGCGCAGTGAAACGCGCTTCAGTTATGTAAAGCCGAAGGTGCAGCACGGCGGGAATAACGCGTCGTTCGTAGCGGTAGAGAGTTGGATCTATCCAGCGCTTGACCGGCTGGCGGCTTTAGGATTTATTCCGTCGCAGATCATAGGGCTGCGGCCTTGGTCGCGCGCGGAATGTTTGCGACAAGTGATGGAAGCGGACACACTGGTTCGCGAGCGCGAGGCAAATTCAGAAGTTCTGGATACGTTAGCCGCGCTGCATCGCGAATTAGATACGAATGCCGATAGCGGCACAGTGGTGATGGATTCGGCCTATACGCGAAGCGGTTATATCAGTGGGCCTGTCCTGCACAATAGCCTTGATTTCGGGCAGACGTGGCGGAACGATCTTGGCAGACCGTTTGGCAACGGTTTTAACATGATTAACGGGTTCCGGCTGCACGCGGAAGAAGGGCATTTTTTCGCCGTCTGGCAAGGCGAGCAGCAGTATGCGCCTGGCAACCCTCCTTATTCACTCAGCACGCGGCAGTTGATTGGCTATCTTGACGACAACCCAGTTCAACCGGCGCAACCGCAGCAAGCCACCAATCATTACCAAACGATTGAAGGCTATGTAGGCGTGCGCTTTGGCAATGTGGAGTTTTCGGTGGGTCAACAAGAAATGTGGTGGGGCCCTACTTATGACGCGCCGCTTTCGTTCAGTGCCAATGCCCTGCCGCTGAAGTCGGGCAAGCTGACCACGGCACAACCCTTTCACCTGCCAGGCGTGCTCGCGCATCTGGGCGAGATTCGAGCCGAGCTGGTGCTGGGCAAATTAGGCGGCCAACAATATACGTGGCGGCCTTGGTTCAACGCGCAGAAGATTTCTTTTAAGTTGACCGATAATCTGGAACTGGGCTTTACGCGCTGGGCGATTTTTTGGGGTGTGGGGCATCCCATCACGTTCGGCAGTTTTGCAGACAATTTCGTTTCATTGAGTAGTTTGAATGGACAACTCGGTGCGAAAGACCCGGGCGACCGGAAAGCGGGCTTTGATTTTCGGTACAGGATCCCAGGCTTGCGGAACTGGCTCACCCTTTATACCGATTCGTACAGTGATGACGATCCATCTCCCTTAGCGGCTCCGCGGCGAGCGGCTTTGTCTCCGGGGATTTACCTTACGCATGTTCCGGGACTTGAAAGACTGAGTCTGCGAATGGAAGCGGCTTCCACGGAATTAATGAAAGACGACGAAGGCGGCTGGCTGAATTACATCAACTCGCAGTATCACAGCGGCAACACGAACTATGGTTATTTAATTGGCAACCCGGTGGGTCGAGATGGACGAGTGATTGAAGGCTGGGCCACTTATCATTTTTCGGGGCGTAGGACGTTAGAAGCGGGATACCGGCAGAGCAAGGGCGGCACGGTGTTTTTGGCCGGGGGCTCCACGCAGAGCGACGCTACGTTAAAGACTGAATTCCAGATGCGCAAAAACTGGCACGCTTCGGCGTTCTTTCAGTACGAGCGGTATGACCTTCCTGTTTTGGGCGCACCGGAGCGGAACGTCAGCGGCTGGCTCCAAATCGCCTGGGAACCGAAGCTGGCGCTGGCCCATTAGGAAAAACTCGCTGAGAGATTTGGGTGCGGCGGCGCACACTCTTTCTTCCGGGGGTGAAAGCTGTGAAGTATCTGGCTATTCGCGATGACGATCTGTGTTTTTTCACTCGGCCTCAACTGATCGAAGCGCTGTATGAGACGGTGTTTCCGCGCGTTCCTGTGTCGTTCGCGGCGGTCAGCCAGACTGTACCTAAACATGGGGCCTGTTTTTTCAACGCCGCAGCCGACGGCTACTATCCGCTCGGCGAAAACCGGGCGCTCGTGGATTATATTCGCAGCCTGCTGAGTAAGCGGCAATGCGAAGTCATGGTACACGGCTACACGCACGAAGAGCGGGCTGTGCATGGCACTTGGCAAGCAGAGTGCATTTGGAAATCGGAAGCGCAATTGACGGAAGAAATCGCCAAGGCCTGCGACTATCTCACCGAACTTTTCGGTGTGCGGCCGCGGGTTTTCGTGCCCCCGAACAATGCCATCGGTCGGAGCGGAGTAGCAGCAGCGGCGGCGGCTGGTTTAGACCTATCCGCTCTCCTTTCGCTGCGTCCGGATCGACCCTGGTCGCGGAAGTATGCCGCTTGTTACCAGCAGCGCTGGTCGTATAGCCTGACGCATCAGCGTTCTTATCCGTTCACACTCGAGTTCGGTACGCACAGCGAATTGGTGGCGTACCGTCTGCACAGCACTGCGGCCTTCGAAGGCATTATGTCTTGCTTACGGGCTTGTGCGGAAGCGGACGCACCGTTCGTGGTGGCTACGCGTTACTGGCAACTGGCGGCCGACGAAGGGCTGCATTCAGCTTTGCTCCGAATAATCGATGCGGCGCTTGACCTAGGCTATCTACCGGCTACCGTATCGGATGCAATCCGGGGGCGGCGCCTGGCCCCCAACCTTGCCACGGCTGGCTTTCAAACTAAAGTAAAAACGGCGCGTTAGGCGGGCTTTGAGATCAGTTCGGGTGCGGCTGGACGAACTTTTTCCGCTAGCCCGTCTACGTCCGCAGCGAAGGCGCCGCGCGCGCGACCAATGAGTTCCATCACAATCGAGTAAAGAGCCACAACTAGGAAAGAGGCAAGCGCCGCGGCGAAAATCAAACCCAGCCGTGGAGGCCAACTCTTACGGGTGGGCGGAACGGCGCGATCGACAATTTGCAGCAGAGGCGCGCTTTTTTCTTCCTCGAGCCTGGACGATTCCAGCGACTGGGCGAGCATGCCGTAAAGCAGCTCATGGTATTTGACGTCGCGCAACGCACGAATGTATTCGATAGAGTTTCCCACAAGCGCCGTGCCCGATACGAACATATTGCCGTTATCGGCAGTCTTTGAGCGGAGCCGGTTCGATTCGACCTTGAGGGCAGCGATTTCATTCTGCAGTTGTTCCACTTGCGGGTTGGCATCGGTAGCAAAAGTGCGAACTGCTTGCAATTGAACTTCCTTGCTGGCGATCATGGCCTCGGCTTGGGCCTGCGATTGAATGATCGCGGTAGCCTGTCCAGCAGGGCTGACAAGGCCGGTGGACAACTGGACTTTGCGGAGCGCCACTTCGGCGTCGGCCAATTTATCTTTTTCGGTAGAGAGTTGTTTTTCAAAGAAATTACGCCGCTGGCCGGCATCCGTCACAGCCAGGTTGCTGCTCATGACGTAAAGCTCATCTGTGTACGAATTGGCTATATCGGCTGCGCGTTTCGGGTCGCGATCTTCGACGGAGATGTGAATGAGCGATTCTTTGGTTGACTCAATGCTCGTCCGCGCTTCGAGCGTCTTGCGTGCCTCCATCGGATCAGGCTTTTCATAAACGCTTTGTAAATGATTGTCGCGGATGACGGCATCGCGAATGGACCGGCTCTTCAACATGCCGACATACATATCGGCCGGGTTTTTGACTCCGAGTTGGGAAGCAAGGCCCGCGCCGGCGAGACCACCGAGCGCACCGAGCGCCATGGAACTGAGACCGCCGCCGCTCTGCGGAGGGAGAAGAAGCGTTTCCGCTTTAAATAACGGAGGCCAAAGAGAGATCACGATAGCGGATAGGGCAGTGGAAATGAGGACGAAGCCTCCAATAAGACGCCGTCTGCGCCACAGCACGCGTAGCGAATCCATCATGACGATCGGTTGGGTATCGTTCCTTTGGTCTTTCAAGCTTGATCTCTCGGAGGTTCCATGAAGAGAGTAGGATTTTGCCTCAGGTTGTCTCATATTTAAAGCTGCACCCGTTCCTCTTCCTCGAGGGCGGCTTCGGCGGCTGTCACAAATCTCTCTTGGAGGACGGCGGGGTTGTATTTGCTCAGAACGAGGGCGCGACCTTGTTCAGCGAGTTGCGCGCGCAGATTTGCATCGCTATGCAGGCGCAGAATTTGAGCAGCCGCCTCTTCCTTCGAGGTGTAGCGCAAAAGGTGCTTGCCGTTGACGACCTCCAGCCCTTCGCAACCCACCTCCGAGGCCACGCAGGGAATACCGAGCGCCAAATATTCTAGAACTTTGTTCTGAATTCCCGCACCCACTCGAACGGAACAAACAGCACAGAAGGCATCGGCCACATGGTCGGCCACTCGGGCCACTTGGCCGGTCAGTTCTACGCCTTCGAACGAATTAAGTTTTCGGCTGGCATCGGGCGAAAGACGGCCAATGACGCGAAAAATTAAATTTGCTCGTTGACGCACAAGCGGCAACACATCGGCAGCGAAATGCACGCACGCATCTAAATTCTGCGCCGATTGCATGTTGCCGATAAAGATGATTGTATTGCCTGAAGTCGCGGGTGTAAAGGGAAATTTGTCCAGATCCACCGAATTCGGAATGATATCCGCATGCGAAGCGGATTCGCCTAAAAAATCCCGATCAACCGAAGAAATCAGCCACACTCTCTCGAAACGTTCCACGGCTTCCCGCTCGTAGCGCTCGAGCCGCGGTTGTTCAAACCGGTAGATCGCGTTGCGCAAATTTAAAAGGTCTCCAACCTCGGAGAGTCGCTTGTAATTAAGCGAAATGGCGTCTGTCATCTCTAGAATGCGCGGACGGCCGGAATAGTTTTCCAAATATTGGCCAGTCCGAATGAGGTGAGCGAGCACCATGTCGTGCTCGGGCAAGAGTTTATCCACCATCGCTTGGAATTCGGCGGAACGATAGTAAGCCAGTTGCAGGGGTGTTGCGCTGGCGATATTCGTTGCTACTTGCAAATAAGATTTCCAGCGAGGCAAACGAACTTTAAAGATCTGGGTGAAAAGGTCGTCGTCGGGTTGGTGGATTTCTTCTTCGCGTGTTTCGCAAAAGCTAAGGAGGGTCAGACTAAACCTACCTTTGAGAGCTCTGGCGATTTGGTAAATGCGGAGACGGTCTCCTCCAATGACCGGATATGGGTAGCGTGGGGTCAGGAGAAGTAAACGTTCAGCAGGCACATAATGTTTGTTCCCAAAAGGCGCGGATTTTATCAGTAATAATGGCCGGGTGAAACAGTTTGGCTCGCTCGATGCCCTTGGCGCTGAGATTAGCGCAGATATCGTGGGGCCAAGCCCGGCAAAGCGTCCGAGCAATATCGGACGGGGATAAGGGGTTAAAGAAAAGAGCCGAATCACCAAGAACTTCTTCGAAAGCGGGAATGGCACTGCAAACAACCGGAAGGCCGATCGCAGCCGACTCTAAAGCGGGAATGCCGAAACCTTCCTGCAGCGATGGAAGCAAAGCGAGACGCGCTGAACGGTAAAGAGATTGTAATTCGTCTTCGCGCATATAGGTGCGAAAGACCACCTGGGAACCGACACCGAGACTGGCGGCCAAGCTCTGGAACGGAGCGTGGTCGGAAGGAGTGACGCCTGTCACCACGAGTTGCGCCTTTTGATGAGATTGCCAGAACTCGGCAAAGCCGCGCAGGGCTGTCGCCAAGTTTTTGCTGGGTGCGCCGCCGGATGGACACAGAATGATTTCCTGTGATTCGGGACGTGGAGAGGAAGAAGCAAACCAGGATTCATCGATCGTGTTTGGGATGACGGTGATGGGTGCAGCGATATTCTTCTGAGAATGGAGAATTTCACGGCGCGAAAACTCAGAGACGGTAATGAGAGCGTTGGCGCGGCGGATGGCCGACGGGACAACCCAGCGCCGATAAACACGGCCGAAATTTTGATAAGCAGATTGGGAAAGCGGCAAATCTTTTACCGGTTGCATGAAGATGAGATCATGTACCACAAGAATTAAAAAAATATTCCTAGGAAGAAAAAGAGGCGCTGTATTGTACGGGCACAGCAGATATTTGACGTTTGACCGGGCAGTGCGCCGGGGCAGAGAGAGTTGTTCCCAAAGAGGATAAGAATGGAAGCCCCCGGACAGCAGTTTCAAATCCGGGTCCGATTCACCGGTGGCCACCAATCCGAGGGTGTCGCGAGCACAGTTCCGGATCAGGCAGCGCGTAAAGCGGCCCATGCCTCGATAAGAGCCAATGGAGAAGCGGGCGTCATAAGCAAGAGCCGGCGCAGGGGGCGTCATTTCCAAACCTTTTCGAA
>CAWJBS010000072.1:0-3758 GCA_963840845.1 Bryobacterales bacterium | reverse complement strand
AGCGCTTAGATATTTATTTCTGGCCGCGGCCTGGGTGTGATGACTTAACATCAGATGCTGCCCCTTTTTCGCCAAATCGGTCAGCATGTGAGGGGATCTTTGAAGCGTTAAGACAGCCTCGCGAAGAGCGGCAGCGTCTCCTACTTTATAAAGCAGCGCAGCTGCACCTTCCTCACTCAATTCGCGATGCGCGGGGATATCGCTCAGCAGGCAAGGAAGGCCGTAGGCGGAAGCTTCCAACACAGACTGCGGCATTGCTTCCGAGTGGGAGGGCAAGACAAAAAGATCGGCGTTTTGGTAACGCTCATCAAAGTCACTCACAAAACCGGCGAACGTGATGTTGGTGTGCGCGTATTCTTTCCGCAAACCGTCAAGGAGTGGGCCGTCGCCAAACATAGTCAGCTTCACGCCTTCCAGATTGCACAGAGCTGAGCATAGTTCGGGCACTCCTTTTTCCGCCACCAAACGCCCGGAATAAGCCACTCTCAGAACGCTTCCTTCCAAGAAAGTTTTGGGCGGTTTGATCCATTCCTTCGCAATCCAATTTTCGATGCAGAGGTTTTGAGCGCTGGGCAGAAAATCGGCCTGCTCCTCCTGTACTTTTTTGGCAACAGAGATGACGGAGCTGGCTAAACGGGCGTTTATGCGATAAAGCATTCTCTTCAAGGGGCCCGACTCAAGCTCAAGGCGGGTGTGGCGAACGATGAGGATGGGAATGCCAAGCGGCTTCAAAAGCGGCGTGAGATAGGCATCTCCCTGGCCATTCAACATGATGATGTCGGGACGTTGGAGTCGAACTTCCGCATACACGGCGCGCAGTGCGTTTACATAAGTCATCAATGTGTTCGCGCCGGGGGCTAACAGGCGGGAATGCCCCACTTCTTGCATAAGCCGCTGCAGACCCGCAAAGCGCACCACAGCGCGAGTGGCGATGTCGGGCGCGAGCAGCTTGGCGAGCCGGCAGCAAAACACTTCGCCGCCGCCCAGGAAATTCGTCATGCTGACTAGCAGGATGCAACGGCTAGCGGGCGTGGACGGTTCCAAAGAAATATGCATAGACGTAAGGTAGAAATCAGGGTGAACGCGATGAGGAGAGAACCACATTCCTTGATGGAGGCGGAAAGCGGGCTCATCAGTTCGCTCCGTGGAATGAAAAGGACGCTGGCCAGCAACATGACCGCGAGCGGCGCCCGCCCATCAGCGAGCCACTGATTGAGGCGCGATAAAAACCATCCGATCGCAACGGACGCGAGAAACACACCGGCAAATCCGCCCACAAGGTAGGCTTCCGCCAGATAAGCGGAACCCGTGGCAAAGCCCATGGAAAAGGAACGCGCGTTTAATGCGACGCTCAAGTCGTTAGAAAAGCGTTGCCCATTCGAGAAGTCGGACTGGTGCACAAACTCGCCGAGGATGGGGTAGAGCAAATAGTTCCAACGGTAACGTTCAAACTGCGAGCGTTCGGCAACGGCCACTTCCGTAACCTGTAATGAAACGCCCTGACTGTTTAAAAACAAAACAGCCGGATTGATTCGGTCGTCACTTTCGACATCCTCGCGAAAGCTGGCGACAAACAGGCTGACAAATAGCATCACCGTAGCAAGGGGGGCGAGCAAACGAAGGGAGAAGCGACCGTTCGATTTGACTTTGTATAGAAAAAGAAAGCTAAAAATGAGCAGCAGCGAGTGGCCGCGAAGCCCGGTGAGTAATTCGCCGACGACGGTCACGAACATCGGGATGGTCCAGCGGCGCAGGCGGGGGAGAGATGTTTCCCAACAGAAGTAAAAGGCAAACGCGGCCTGGCAAATCTGCGATCCGCTGCGGGCCAGAAAGCCAACATCTTTCAAGTGCTGGCCATCGTCGAAGTAGAGCGCGGCGTAGCCGTTTTGGAGAACATATTGCAAATAGTTCGCAGTCTTGTAGAAGTGCAGGGGATAAAACAGCAAGCAAACGGCTAAAGCGTAAGGCGCTAAATGGCCCCAGTTGGCATGCGACAGCACGGGCTTTCGACCCAGCGCCAGCGATGCGCAATAGACAGCGGAGGCAGACAGAGACAAAAGAAGCAGCGTGGTGAGACGAGCCTGTTCGGGAATGTCGAACGGAATGAGCGTCTGTAAATCAATACGGAATATGTCATCGGAAGAGCCGAACAAAATGGCGAGCAACCGTCCGCCCTGAAAGATGACCAGCATGCACAAGAACAGAAAGCAGGGTGCATTCCCCCTCCGAAGCGCCACCAAGACAAGGCGGCCAGAAACAGAAGAGTGGCCAGCGTGATCAGGGATTGTGAACCGCTGGAGATTCCAATCGTATAGGCGAGCAGGATATTGATCACGGCTACGGCGAGAACGGCCAGGATTTCCGCCGCCGCGGTTAAGGAGCGGCCGGAATTCAAGCGGCACGCTCCTCAGGCAAAAGGGCGGGAGAGGCGGCAGCAGCGGCCATGCGCGGCGTGCGATGAACGAGCCAATAGCAGATGGGCGCTACATAAAGCGCACCTAAAAGATTAGGAAGAAGCAAGCTCACGGAGATGCGTGAGGCGTGCTGCGCGAAAAGCCAATAAGACAAGACGAGGGGGGCGGCGAGCGCCAAAGATAAAGCAAGAGAGCGGAGCTTGATGCCGGCCAGCGCCAGCGAACGGATGGACAGAACCGCCTTGGCCACCACGAAGCTCTTGCCGACGACGGCAAAGACCAAGTTAATGGCGATGGCCGCCGTCAAGATTCCGCGGAAGCCGAAGTAGTGAACAAGCGGGAGAGCGATCCCCACGTAAGCTACAGGTTCAACGAGAGGCAGATACACGGCGACCTGAAACGCGCCTTTCGCCGCGATGAAGGTGTCATCGACCGTTTTGATGATGTTGAGAAACAGTTGGGCGGCGAATAACGCCAGCACCGGCCACGGCAGCGAGGCAGATCCGTATAGCGCGCCGACACAGATGTTCGCGGTGAAGATATAAGCAACGAGAAACAGAAACGCCGCCAGGTAACAGGCCGTAGCGATGGAGGCATATTGGTGCTGTTGGCCTTGCTTATCGGCGGCGATGTGACGCCTTGCCAGCGACGCGGTGACGGCGGTGAAGGCGGCGCCCACAATGCCTAAGAATCCCCGCCGAAATGTACTGGTATTTGGCATACAGATTGACTGACGAGAGACTGGCCGCCATGGAAAGAATGACGAAATCGGACTGGTAATAAATGAGTCCACTCACCTTATGGCACAGCGCGTAACGAGCGCGGTTGCGGACTTCGGCGTTCACTGCTTTATTGACTAAGGGACGATGCGCGGGGAAGTGACGCCGGAAGAGCAGCCGCAGAAGAGCCAGTTCGACGAGGGAGAGACAGGCGCTGGACAAAGGCACGTAGAGATAATTTTGAGTCTTTAGCGCCAGAAGCAAGCCGAGGCTGGTCTTGGCGATAAAGCTGGTGCCGAGCACGGCATGAACCTGAAAGATATTCTCGGCAGCGTTCAGGTAAGACTGATAAGCCAGCGTGAGCAAGGAAAGCAGGCCGGCAGTGGCCGTGAGAGCCAAGGCTCCAAAGACAACGCTGAAGGGCAGCGATGTATGCATGGCGTGCGCGTAGAAGGCCAACGCGAGGAAGACGACGGGTGCGGCCAACAGCGTAAGACGAACGGAATCGCGATGCAAAGCAGTAATCAGCTCAGACACTCGCTTGTGATCGTTCGCTTGCAGCGGTTGGTAGAGAAGAGAAATGGCCGAAGCGGCTAAGCCCAGCTCAAACAACGTGACATAAAGA
>CAWJBS010000071.1:0-30972 GCA_963840845.1 Bryobacterales bacterium | reverse complement strand
CGGAGAGTTCGGTCTAGAGCAACTCCGTATCGAAGATGGCGGCGGCGTGGCGCGAGAGGGATCGCGTCCTACGGGATAGTAGAGACCATCGACCCAGGCCGGGTGTTCGCGAATCGCGTGGGACCACGGCTACGAGTCGTCGTGTCCGGAGCAAAGACGGGCGTGGGCGGGGTAGCCGGAGGCGTGCTCGTCCTTGGGAATGGGGGCCGAGCGTGCGGTGGTTTGCACGAATTTAGAGGGGTTCTGGAGTGATTGTGCTGGTTTCTCGCGGCTGGGTGGCGCGTGGCGCTAAGCTGGGGCGGAAATTGCGTCGGGCGTCTGACCCTTCCCTTTTGCTGGTTCGGGCGGTGGTGGTGGTCTTATCTCCGGTGGCTGAGAGGACAGTGAGGGTTGGCTTTGTGGTGTTCGAAATGGGCGGCTTGGCCTGTTGAGCCGATCTTGTGGGGTCTGACGGGCTGGTGACGGTGTGGCACTGTCGTGCTTTTCGCGGGTGGCGACGGCTTCGTCGATGTCCGCATGGTGCGCGTGCCGGAGGGGGATGTTACTTTGCCGGTGGTGATTTTCGGCATTTGACTGAGCCATGCTATCGCATTGGGGAGGGTTAGTCGGTTGTTAAGTAAGGTACCGCCGATACTCTAGGGTTTATGCATTTTGGTGACTGTCCCTTTTGAGTTAGTTTTGAGTTTGGTGATGATGTGGGCGTGTGGTCACGGGGGTTGAAGACCGAAGAACTGATCGAGGTATTGCGGGCAACCGGAAAGTTAGGCGATCCACTTTTTCTTAGGGACGAACGAGACAACTTTGCGGGAGGAGCGGTTCTGTCGCTTCTTTGAGTCGGTTAATATGGCCTTGACATCGAAGCCCTGTTTGGCTGAAAGCTCTTCGCGGACGCGGCGAACTTCCTCGACGATTGGGTCTTTGGGCATGTTTTATTGTGCCATGAGTTCTTCGGGAGTGCAAGATGACCGGGCAGTCGTCGCCTTGCTGGCGACAGGTTAGCGCCAGAGCGCGTGCATTCGTCGCATTCGCGATATGAACGCAGTTCCAAGTGACAAGAAAATCCATTCGGTGAATGGCGGCGATGGCGATGTGAGCGGCGTCGGCGGCTGCTCTTGCGAGGGATTTTGCGCGAGGCCAAAAAGTGTGAGGCCTAATGAACTCACTTCTGGGGTGATGTCGAGGAGTGGGACGTCTTTGAGCATCTTGAGGCGTGCGCGCGAAGCGGAGGGATCGCCCGCGCTGACTTCGTCGATGACGAGTTGGGAAACGTAGAGTTGGAAAGCGGAGCGGCGTGTGTCCCACCATTCGCGGGTGATCTGCTGATGGCCGGCGATGAAGAGGTCCCGGTTTGGTCGAGAGGTCAGATAGCTGGGAATCGCGTCTCGAGAGAGATGCGCGGCTTCACTCCTTGATCTTAGAAGGCGGGTGACCTCAGGAACGATCTAAAAGGATCTGCCGCTCGTGGTAGACCGTTGCTTATGGGGTCGTGCAGCGGTCTTTGGGGGGGCCTGTTGCCGCGCCGGAATAATCTGAACGATTTTCTCTCACTCCAACCAGCACCTTACCTTCTAGCGGGCGGCGACAAAAGTTTCGCAAGGTCGCCATTCGCTATCAGACTCACTAGCCGATTGGAGCGACCCAAACTTATTATGAAGGCCGATGCCGTCACCTTACTCGGGATCTTTGAGAGAAAAATGCGTTTGGAGGTGCCACTGTTCCAGCGTCCCTACGTGTGGAGCAAAGAGACGCAATGGGAGCCACTGTGGAGGACATTTCGCGAAAATTTGCGGACCAGCTAGAGGGTCGCACGGATTCGCCGGTGCATTTTTTGGGCGCGATGGTGTTGGATCAGAAGCAGACGCCAATTGCGCAAGTGGAAAAACGCCAAGTGATCGATGGCCAGCAGCGGCTGACGACCTTGCAAATCTTCATTGCGGCGCTGCGGGATTTTTGCAGCGAACACGAATGTTCAGAGGTAGCCAATGAACTGCAGGGCTTTCTGTTCAACCGCGGCATGATGGCGAACCCGGAAGTGGAAAAGTTCAAGGTCTGGCCGACGCAGGTGGATCGGGCGCAGTTTATTGACGTGGTCTCCAGCGGATCACGGGCGGAGCTGGAACGGCGGTATCCGTTGTCCCGGAGACGATTTGCGAGGTAGCCGATCCGCGGCCGCGCATGGTGGAAGCGTATCTGTATTTCAGCGATGAGATTCAGCGTTTCTTTGTTGGTGGGGGTGACAGTGAGCCGGCGATTGAGGGGCATCGCTGGCAGAACGCCTGGAACTTTGCTTTACGGCGCTGAAGAGTTTGTTGAAAGTGGTCGTGATTGACCTGGAAGACGGGCGATGATGCGCAGGTTATTTTGAAACGCTGAATGCGCGCGGGGTGCCGCTGCTGCCGGCGGATTTGCTGCGCAATTTCATTTTCTTGCGGGCGGCGCGTTTGGGTGAGGCGCAAGACCGTTTGTATGAGAAGTATTGGCGACAGTTTGACGATGCTTTCTGGCGGGAAGAGGTGCAGCAAGGGCGATTATTGAGGCCGCGTAGCGACTTATATATCCAGCATTTCTTGGCAAGTAAGTTAGCGCATGATATTCCGATTAAGCATTTGTTTGTTGAGTACAGGAATTGGATTGACAGAGGCCCACACTATGCGTCGGTGGAAGACGAACTGGCGACACTGGCGCGGCAAGGCGAGCAGTTCCGGCGAATTTTGGAGCCGAAGAAAGAGGACGTGCTTTATCCGCTGGTGACGTTTCTGGATCGGTTCGATATTCGGACGGCTTATCCTTTGCTGCTGCATCTGCTGGAAGAAAAGCTGCCGGATGAGGAGTGGGAGAAGGTGGGGGTCGCGCTGGAGTCTTACCTGTTGCGGCGGGCGATCTGCGGGTTGACGACGCAGGGGTATAACCGGGTGTTTTTGGCTCTGACGAAAGCGCTGCGGAATGATGGGTCTTCTTCGAGTGAGCGGATTTGTGAGGTGCTGGCGGGGTTGAAAGGGGAATCGACGGAGTGGCCGAGGGATGAGGCGTTTCAGGCGGCGTGGTCGCGGGGTGGGGCTTATCAGGTGTTGCAGCCGGGGCGTTTAGCGCATGTGTTTCAGAGATTGAGCGAGAGGTATATGAACGTGAGGTCGGAGGCGATTACGATTGAGTCGCCGCTGACGATTGAGCATTTGATGCCGCAGGCATGGGTACCGCATTGGCCGCTGGCTGGGGGCGTACGTGGGTTGACGGAGCGGCAGTTGGAGGATGCGGCGGCGGATGATCCGGTAAGCGTGGCGACGCGGAGGCGCAATGCGCTGGTGCATTCGATTGGGAATTTGACGATTGTGACGCAGGAGTTGAATTCGTCGGTGTCGAATGCGGGCTGGGAGACGAAGCGGCCGGCGATATTGGCGGCGTCGTTATTGCCGATTAATTTGCGGCTGGCGGGGCGGAGTGATTGGGATGAGGAGGCGATTGTGGAGCGGTCGGAGGAGTTGTTCCAACTGGCTTTGAAAATTTGGCCGGGGCCGCGGGCGATGGGCTCCGAGCGGGAGGCTGCCGGGGCGGGGCAGAGGGCGAAGACAGCGGAAATCTCAGGCTAGGCTTGCTCTTGCGCCGCATTCGGGGTCGCATGCACCTTCCTGCTCCCCAAGCCCAAGGCCATGGGCATGAGCAGCGTTGTCCAGAACACCGGGTAGCCCATTTTGATGGCGTGTATCTCGTCGGTACTGCCGTTGAGCGCGGGGAGCAAGTGGATGGTCGCGAGCGACAGCGGGAGAACGAGGAGCAAGGTGAGGGCGAGGACGGGCGCGGTCCACAAATGCAGGGGGCCGAGCCAGCGGTTGGCGGCGGCAACGGGCGCTACGGCCACGATGACCAAGGCGGTGAGCAGGGCCAGCATGGGTGTGGAGTGGTCGCGAAGGGTGACTAAGCCGAGTGGTTGGGCGGAGAACATTTCGAAGAGAGCGCCGCGGGCGAGGGTGAACGCGAGAAGGCAAGCGCACGCCACAGTGAGAGCGCAGAGGATTGTTCTGCGCGGGGGCTGTTGGGTGGTGTGGGCGGCCGCGGCGGTCCACAGGGTCGTGCCGGCGCCGATGAGCAGGCAGATGGGGAACGCCGACCAGTTAAAACCGGCGAGCCAGGCGAGGCCGGCCCACCCTTTGACCCAGCGCACTTCGGCGAGCCAGAGTCCCCAAGAGGACAGGGCATTGGCGAGCAAGATGAGAAAGGCGGGCCGCACGTTGTGTTCATTGTAAAGCGGCGGCGCTGGAGCGAAGATTGAGAAGATCGCGCGTGGACGGGCACCTCACTCTAGAAGAGGTTTATGCAATGAAGCTGATTTCGCCATTTGTGAGTGGGATGGCCTTAGTGATTTTGACAGTGTGGCCACGCGTGGTGGGTGCGCAAACGGACAGCTCTCCGATGACGAATCTTGGAGCGGGCAGCCAGTTTGTGGTGGGAGAGAAGGCGATTGAAATACCGGCCAACGAAGATTTCCTGTATTTCCAAGATGGTGCTTTGTCGTCTGCGGCGAATGTAGATCAAAGCCGGCCGAGTTGCCGCCTGCAGGTGACAAGGAAGGCGGCGGGGCGTCAATTGTTGCCTGGGCGGAAGGTGGTCGTGACGGGTGTCTGGATGAAAGACACGGCCGATAACTCCAGCGATTACGACATACTGGTTTTCGCGAATGACAAGGCCGTTGAACAGTTGCAATGTCAAAAAGGCAAAGGGATGCAGGAGAATACCACCGTCGGAGAGGTGAAGGCGGCTCTGGGGAAACTGTTCGATCTGGTGCCGGCGCCCCTGCGGAAGGCGGAGCGGCGCGGTCCGGCGGTGGTTTCTCCCAAAGCTGTGGCGACGGCTTTGTAGCGTTTTCCCTTTTGCATGCTTGCGCGAGAGGCGGCGGCGGAAGAAACGAGTTTTTCTCTTGCCGGCTATGATCAGTTTCAATGCATTGGCGCGGCGTGTGAGGATACTTGTTGCGAAGGGTGGGGCGTGTCGGTGGACAAGGCCACTTATGACAAGTATCAGCGGTGTGGCGGCGATCATGCGGAGTTAGGGGCGAAGCTACAGCGGCTGGTTACGATCAAGAACGCTGATAGCCAGTTGCACTTTGCCTCAATTGCGATGAACGATGGGCGATGTGCTTTTCTCACGGACGAGCGCCTTTGCCGCATTCAAGACGAATTAGGCGAAGACTATTTAAGCCATACCTGCGCGACCTTTCCGCGCGTGTTCCATATGTTGGGGAGGCAGCGGGAGCGGTCGCTTGACTTGTCGTGTCCGGAGGCGGCGCGGCTGGTGCTGCTGGATGAGAAGCCACTTGCATTCATCCGTGATGCCGGCGGCGTGGGCGCTGCTGCTGTTGTCTGGGCGGATGGATGCGACGGTGCCTTGCGGAGGATGGTGGTGGCGCTGTTGCAGAATCGCGATTATTCGGTGGCGCAGCGGCTGGTGCTGGTGGGGCGCATTTGCGATGGATGGAGTGCGTTGGCGGACGCTTCGGCCACGGACGACGCCAAACTGCAATTCGTCGAACGCTTTGCGGAGGCGGTCGGCGAGACGGTTTACAAGGGCTCTTTGCTGATGGGCGAGATTGACGCGGCCAAGCAACTATCAATTATTTTGGAAATCATGGTAGCGCGCTTGCGGTTCGACTATGTGTCGCCGCGCTATCTGGCATTGTGCCGCGATTTTGGGAACGGCTTGCGATTGGAAGCTGGGGCGACGTTGGAAGACATGGGGCGGCGGTATGCGGATGTTTACCAAAACCACTACGCCCTTTTGATGAGGCGGCACGAGTATCTGCTGGAGCATTACTTAGTGGCGTATGCGTTCAAGACAATGTTTCCGTTTGGATCGCCGGGGGTGCGGCGGCTTCCTGGGCAAGGGGCGAGCGGTGTAATAGCGCAATACATGCTGATGGCCTCGTATTTTTCCATTGCGAAAGCGCTGATGATTGGATTAGCGGGGCAGCGGGGGCGGACGTTGGCGGTGGACGATGTGGTGCGATCGATTCAATCGGTTTCGCGGACGATGGAGCATTGCGAGACGTTTCCGGAGCGGTTGCTGGACATTCTGGCGACGCATGGCCTTCGCGATTGCGCGGGAATGGCCGTGCTGACGCAGAATTAGCGGGCCGGGGGTTCGGCGCGCCATTCGTGAAACACGAACCGCCGCGTTACGTCCAATAATGAAGAGGGGTTGGATTCGCGCGGATGGACACACAGCACAAGCTTGCCATTCTGGCTGATGCGGCGAAGTACGATGCTTCTTGCGCGAGCAGCGGGTCGTACCGGCAAACGCCTGCGGGTGGTATTGGGAATTCGAATGGAGTTGGGATTTGTCACAGCTACACGCCTGATGGCCGTTGCGTTTCGCTGCTGAAAGTGTTGCTCACCAACTTCTGCACTTACGATTGTAGTTACTGCGTGAACCGGATTTCGAGTGACACACCGCGGGCGCGTTTCAGTCCTGCTGAATTAGCCGACCTGACAATGAGTTTCTATAAACGTAACTACATTGAAGGGTTGTTTCTCAGTTCGGGCATTATCCAAACGCCCGATTACACGATGGAGCAGATGATTGCGGTGGCGCGGCTGCTGCGTGAGCAGCATGCTTTTGGCGGATATATCCATTTGAAGGCGGTACCGGCAGCGTCGAAGGAGTTGTATCAGGAAGCGGGGCGATGGGCGGACCGGCTGAGCGCGAACATCGAATTGCCACTTGATTCAGATTTACAAAGTTTAGCTCCGGCTAAACAACATGTCGTGATTGAGAAGGCGATGCATGAGATTCGGTCGGGCATTTTAGAGGCGAAGGACAGCGGCGGTGGTGGAGTTGGAAAACCAAAGAAGGCGCCGCGTTTTGCCCCTGCTGGGCAAAGTACGCAGATGATTGTGGGCGCGACGGCTGCTTCCGATGCGGCGATTCTGCAGAAGGCCTCGCAACTTTACGGGACGTACGGGCTGCGGCGTGTTTACTATTCCGCCTTCAGTCCGATTCCGCATGCGCATCCCACGCTGCCGGTGGAGCGGCCGCCGATGTTGCGCGAGCACCGCTTGTATCAGGCGGATTGGCTCTTGCGTTTCTATGGTTTTCGTGTGGACGAGTTGACGCCACCCGGGGAGCCGGGGCTTTCGTTCGAGCATGATCCGAAGCTGGCTTGGGCGCTGCGGCATCCGGAGTTCTTTCCGGTGGATGTAAATAAAGCGCCGCGGGAGCAGTTGCTGCGCGTGCCGGGATTAGGCGTGCGCAACGTGAACCGGGTGATCGGCATTCGGCGGTACCGGGCGATCCGGTTGGAGGATTTGCGGCGGTTGAAAGTTTCGGTGGAGAAGGTCCGGTATTTTGTGATCACAGCGGATTCACCTGTGGCCGGTAATGCACGCGCCCTTGATTCCGTGAAATTGGCAAGCCGTTTTGAAAGCGAACCGAAGCAACTCACCTTGTTCAGTGCGGTGAGCGGCGAAGTATGAAGGAAGTGGTGGTCCGCGATTTTGCGGAGTGGCGGACGCGAGCGCGTGAATTGTTGCGCAGTGGTGCGTCTCCAGACCGCGTCCATTTTCTGCCCGCGCATGAGGGACAGCCGCTGCTGTTGTCGATGCCGAACGGAGAAGAAGCGTCTTCTTCGCCCGAAGTTGCTGCCGTTGTATCTAGGGTGCCTGCGGAGTTTCTGGCGTTAGCGCAAGCGGTTGGCTGTTTTCGGGCGGATGATCGTTGGAACCTTTTGTATGCGGTGCTGTGGCGGTTGACGCATGGTGAGCACCATTTGCTTGCTGACCATGCTGACCCGGCGGTGCGGCAGTTGCGGCTGATGGAGAAGGCGGTGCGGCGGGACATCCACAAGATGCGAGCGTTTGTGCGCTTTCGCGAAACGGCCGATGGCGTGTTTGTAGCGTGGCACCGGCCAGACCATTTGATTGTGCGGGCCAATGCGCCGTTTTTTGCGGCGCGGTTTACGGCGATGAAATGGGCGATTTTGACGCCGGATGACTGTGTTTATTGGGATGGCGAGCATTTGCGTTTCGGTCCTGGTTTGCCGCGGGAGGCTGCGCCGGCGGACGACCGTTTTGAGAGTCTGTGGCTGACTTATTACGGTTCCATTTTCAATCCGGCGCGGGTGAATTTAGCGGCGATGTCGGCGGAGATGCCGGCAAAACACTGGTCCACCTTGCCTGAGGCGGCGAAGATTTCTGAGTTAGTGAGACAAGCGGTTCACCGCACAGGAGACATGATTATGAAACAGCCTGACTCCGCGCGAGCTTATTTGCCTGAAAAAGTCGAAAGTCTGCAGCAGTTGGCGCAAGCGGCGCAACATTGTCAGGGCTGCGAACTTTACCGAGATGCAACGCAAACTGTTTTTGGAGACGGGCCGGCGAAGGCGAAGATCATGCTGATTGGCGAGCAGCCGGGTGATCAGGAAGATCGTGCGGGTTTGCCTTTTGTGGGGCCGGCGGGGCAGTTGCTCGATCGGGCGCTGACGGCGGCGGGGGTTGATCGGAATCAGGTCTATGTGACGAATGCGGTGAAGCATTTCTTCTTCGAAGAGCGCGGCAAACGGCGGATCCACAAGAAGCCCCGTGGTGTGCACATATCGGCATGCCGGCCCTGGCTTGAGGCGGAAATCGAATTGGTGAATCCGGATGTATTGGTGTGTCTGGGCGCAACCGCGGCGCAAGCCTTGTTAGGGCGAGCAGTCTCCGTGATGGCAGAACGGGGAAAGTGGTTAGAGAACCGGTGGCAGAAAAAGCTGCTGGTCACAGTGCATCCGTCATATCTGTTGCGACTGCCTGATTCGGAGTCGGCGGACGAGGAGTTTGCGCGTTACGTCGGCGACCTTGCGATGCTTGCAGAGTCTGGGTTACTCGCTGGGAACGAAGATCGCCGAGCAAGGCGCCAGGCTAGTTCGTCTTAACGGAAATCTTGATCCCATCGGGCAGGATTTCGACTTCGTGATAGTGAGTCGTCGTGTGTTCTTCGAAAGAAACGGGAATGGTCACGACATGTTGTGGCTCGATGCCATGCGGGTTCGTTACCGACTTCTCAAGGAGAAGAATGCTTGGGTTGATCCCTTGCGGTACTTTCTTAACTAACTCTACCTTGTAGCCGGGCGTAGGAAAGGTGAACTCTCCTTGCACCTTCAAGTTGTTGTGATGAAGCGTGGCTGACCAAGAGGTCGATGTTTTTGCAGCGGGCATGATGTTTGTATGTATCTCCTGTAAAAGTGGGGGCGGCGATGAATCCGTAGCGATTCAACTCTCGCTCCAGATGGATAGTCACAGAAAAAGAGTTTCCGTTTCAGGGGTCGCGGGCCTTATTGTTGAACGGCGAGGATGGCTTTGCTATAGCTTGGGTGTAGGGGAGGATGTTGATATGGCGAAGATTTCGATCGGAGATCTGACGGCTGCGGCGCAGATCGAAATTCCCGACGAATGCCTGGCGGCAAAAAGCAAATTGAGCCAACTCAAGGCAACACTGCCAGATTTTAGGAAAGCATTGGACGAGCCGGTGAGCCAGTCCAATTTTCAATGTGCGACATTGGCAGCCACTTTCGATAAACCATCCCTTGAATTGGCAAGCAGCAAGGTCGGCATCAAAGGCGGAGTGAACTGCACCGTCAAGATAGCCCGAAGCGGTCACGGCCCACTGTTTGGCGCCGACGATTACGATCCAATTGTCATCAAAAGTGACGAGTGCTGGGCATCGTTTGAACTCGATACTCTCTTGGATGTGAGCGCAGCGGTACCGCTTGCGGACGGCTTTGGTGTTTGTTTTGAGGCGTCCACGGCGCCGCAATTTGCCACCTATCTGCGCATTCCCACGGGCAATTCGGCGATCACATCTTCCGTCTTGCAAGCAATTGCGCAAAACATCGCTGCATTTGCGATTCCTGATTCTAGCGCCACAGTTCTAGGGATGCCTCCAGATGTCATATGGACGGTGGACCTGTCGGGAACGGTGAAGGTGGGTGGAAGTTGGGCTCTGCCGTTAACGTTGAATTCAACCTGTCTTGCCAGTACAAACTTGCCGTTTCACAAAGATATCGCTGTTGCGCCCACGGCCACGCTGAAAGTGTCGGGTAACTTGGCACTAACTTCAGAGTTCAACGTGCGACTGCGGCGGACGAGTGCCAATCTTCTGTATATTGGACTCTATAAGAAAAAAGGCAGCAGCTTGAACGCCTCCTTCACTGCGGGGGCAGGCCTGGATGCCAATCTTGGATCTGACTGATCTGATCGCGCCATTTTTCAAGGCGGTAGGTGGCAGTGTAACAGCCAAGAGCCTATCGCCGAAAGATGCGGAAGACATCAATGATGTCTTGAAAGACAGCATTAACCGGTGTTTTGCGATTTCGCTGAACGCCGCTTGTTCTGCCGCATATTCCGATGAGGCGGTTTTCGTTTATTCGGTGGACGTGAACGGAGTCAGTCCGACGACCGAAGAGGCCATCGCTAGCGCTCTGCGGGGAGACTGGACCAACCTCGCGAAGTTGCCGAACGTCAGGCAGTTGCGAAATCTGGTGATTGAGACCTCCGATAAGAAATTCTGCCTCGCGATTAATTTGTTGGGGCTCTACAACTACAGGTCGATCGCGGAATTTACTACAAGCATGCGGGTCTTGAGAAATGATGAAGACGGATCGATCACCATTACTGACAAAGCCACAGCCTGCCGCATTGTTACGGCGGCAAATCCCTTAGTGACTAAGCCGGATCGTCTACGTTTGGCCTTGCACGAAGGGTTTGTGACAACCGCTGTCTACAAGGCGCTTTTGGGCGCGTTGGGCACCAATCCGCTGTTTGAAGCGACACAGAATCTGATGGAGTATCACGACTCGCTCGGTTATCGCTCGGCGCTCAAGCAATTGAATGCGGGCCGGGTGCTACACGTAATCCCGGTAGGCACTGATTTTGGACTCCCAGCCACTGGTCAGCCGGTCCACCATGCCTTGTTTAAAGCGTCGCGCAACTACACCAATGACGAAGTGCTGCGCTTTTTCTTTAGCGACGGCGCTGGCTTGACTGGACGTGCTTTGGAAAGTCTGAAACAACTCGGACGTCGAGTTCTCTCTTCGCTTCTCGATCCGCAAGACCCCACCGATCAAAAACGAATCGCTGCTTTGCAGAACGACGACCTGTGGGCTGGTTTCGATGCGCAGCCGGCAAACGTTCCGTTGGCCTACTATCCGGATTGGTACGATGTCACTACCTGGGCAGCGCACTTGGCGAGGACGGCGCCTTTACTGGCCGATCTCATTCGCTACGCCAAGACCGTGCCGGGCGATCCCACGCTGGACCCTTCATTCGCGGATAAACGAAAGAAACTCGAACTGGCGCTCGCCTCATTGACGAAGGAGACGCATGCGGCGTTTGATCATACTTTTCCGATTTGTGTGATGTCGGCGCTGGTGGACGAAAAGACGCATCCAACCGCCAGTTTGCCGGTCTTCGAAGCAACTTGGAACAGCAAAATAATATTTACAAATGCACCAGCGTTGCAGAAGACGGCAACGGCTCCAGGCCGCATCTCCTAAAGCCCGCGGCGTAAAGCAGTACACTAGTTCAAACTATGGTCACTCGCAGAAACTTCCTGGCGACCTCGGCCGCCTTCGCGGCAAATTTGTTTGGAACTCCTAAGGCGAGCACCGCGCCCTCCGTGGATCTCGAAAAATTGGGCGCTGTTGCTTTGCATGAAGCGAAAAAATACAAAGCGACGTATGCGGATGTTCGGATCGTCCGGCTTCGCGACCAACGCATCGGCCTCCGTCTTTCACCTGAACGCGGGACGGGCAAGACGCTTGCTGTTCCCAACGTCAGCGAAGATAACAGCTTCGGTTTTGGCGTGCGCGTTATAGTGGACGGCGCCTGGGGTTTTGCGTCGTCTCCGGTTGTGACTGCCGAAGAAATCGCCGCGATTACCAAAGAGGCTGTGATCATTGCGAGGGCAAACGCGTCGATCCAATCTAGGCCGATTCAACTGGCTCCTGTGCCCGCGTATCGCGATCGTTGGGTGACGCCGCACGACAAAGATCCTTTCGATGTGCCGCTCGCTGAAAAACTGGACTTACTGCAGCGGGTGACGGGGCAGGTGAAGAAGAATCCCAAGGTCTTTACGGGCACAGCCTCTCTCAATCTCCGGAGTGAAGACAAATACTTCGCTTCGAGCGAGGGCTCTTCCATTCAACAGTACATTTTGCAGATCTACGGCAATGTGGATGCTACGGCCGTTGATCGCAAGAATAACATTTCGCGTAATCGCAGCTACGTGCCGACGCAGGCGTCAGCCGGTTGGGAGTACGTGCCGGAGATGAACCTGGAAGAGAATGCGCAGCGGATTCGAGAGGAAGTCGTTGAGCACCTCTCGGCCCCTCCGGTCACGCCCGGCAAAAAAGATTTGCTGCTGATGCCGAATCACTTGATGCTCACGATTCATGAGAGCGTGGCGCACCCGACTGAGTTGGATCGCGCCCTCGGGTATGAAGCGAATTATGCCGGTACCAGCTACATTACGCCCGACAAAATAGGCACGCGAATCGCCAGCGAGCATTGTACATTCGTGGGAGATCGAACAGCGCTGCGCGGGCTCGCCACCTGTGGATATGACGACGATGGCGTGAAGACGGGCGAATTTACCATCATCGACAAGGGCATTTTCCGCAATTACCAGACCACCCGCGAGCAAGCTCACTTGGTGGGCGATAAGAAATCACACGGCTGCTGCCAGGCGGATTCATGGGCGACGGTCCCCTTTCAGCGCATGCCCAACGTATCGCTGCGGCCCGGGCCTGACGACACCACGCTCGAAAGTCTAATTGCGGGTATTGATGATGGCGTTTTGATTGATGGGCGCGGCAGCTACTCGATTGATCAACAGCGCTATAACATTCAGTTCGGCGGCGATGCATTTTGGGAGATTAAAGGCGGCAAGAAAGGAAACATGCTTTCGCGCGTTTCCTATCAAGGGCGCACACCTGATTTTTGGCAAGCCTGCGATGGAACAGCGGGGCCCGCGTATTGGCGGCAATATGGCACCACTGGCGATGCCAAGGGCGAACCTACGCAGATCAACTCCATTAGCCATGGTTGCTCTCCCACTCGTTTCCGGCAAATTAACGTGATTCTCACCGACTAGGAACCAGGACACTCTCACCATGCTTACTCGCGATGAAGCACAACAATTGACGGCGAAAGTCATAGCGCTCTCAAGCTACCCGGAGTGCCAGGTCAATATTAGCGATTCCGAACAGGTTTATACGCGCTTTGCCAACAACGGCATTACTACCGCAGCGTTCAGCCGCCGTCACTCCATTTCAGTGAGCGTCACGCGCGACGGGCAGACAGGCTCGTACGCTGCTGCCGATTTCGACGAGGCCAGTTTGAAAGCGTTGGTGCGCAAGGCCGAAGAATTGGCTGCCATCGCACCCCCAAATCCAGAACGTTTACCTGCTCTGGGTCCGCAAGAATATCCCAAGGTACTGGATTTTGACGAACGCACTGCGACGGCGCGCTCACCTGAGATGATCCCGCATGTGAAAACGATTGTCGACGCAGCGGTGAGTCACAAATTGGTGGCTGCCGGTCTAGTTCTCCGTACGCACACCGTCAGGGCCGTGGCTAACAAGAACGGCTTATTCGGTTTTCATAATGCATCTGACGCGCAACTGACCACCACCATTCGCATGGCGGATGGATCGAGTTCCGGCTGGGCCGGTGAGCCGTCATTGAAACTATCGTCGATCGACAGCGCGAAACTCGCCAGCATCGCGATCGATAAGTGTTTGAAATGGAAGAATCCGCAAAAACTTGAGCCAGGAAATTACACGGTTGTTTTGGAGCCGACCGCTGCCGGCGATCTGGTTCGGCTCATCACGCCTGGTTTTTCAGCGCGAGCCACCGAAGAAGGGCGGACCTTCATCAGTAAACGAGGCGGAGGCTCTCTGTTAGGCGAGAAGGTTTTTCCTGAGTTCGTCACGCTGCGCTCCGATCCGTTCGACCCGCGCCAACCTTCCTCGCCCTGGTCGAACGATTTGTTGCCGAATCGTGCTGTGACTTGGATCGACAAGGGAGTGGTCAGTAATCTTGCTTACGATCGATACTGGGCTTCGAAAACCGGCAAGGAACCAACGCCCGGCGAAGGGGGTGGACGCTTTGGCGGTGGTGGATTCGGCGGCGGAGGCGGCAGTGATTTGATCCTCGATGGTGGCGACGCGACGCTTGATCAGTTGATCGCTTCGGTTGATCGCGGCGTGCTCGTCACGCATTTTTGGTACATCCGTTTTGTCAACCAGCAGACGCTGCAGCAAACGGGTTTGACGCGCGATGGCCTTTTCCTTATTGAGAAAGGCAAAGTGACCACGCCGCTGACAAACTTCCGCTTTCTGGAGAGCCCGGTCAGGTTGCTGAAGAATGCCCAGCGTCTAGGAATCCCGCAGCGCGTTCGCGGATTAGAGGGCGGAATGATGATCGCTCCGGCCATTCTCGCGGCAGATTTCCCGTTGACCTCAACATCGGACGCCATCTAAGAGACCGTAGGCGTTCGATGAAGCAAGAAACGGGAGATGTTTCACTCCCGTTTGTCGATTACACTCGCCTGCGGCTTTAAGATTCAAAGGGCATGAATTCCTGATCGTGAGAATCAATGCTCCCTTTGTCGCCATCGAGGTTGATGCTTGTTCCAGCGCCTTTGATCGCTCGCTGCATTTGGGCAAGCGACGTTGAGGAAGTTCGGACCGAGGTGGCTGATTTGCGCGCCAGCGACCCCGGACGGTTACGTGTAGTCCTATACGCTGGTTGGCCGTGAGTTCTCACCGGTTTTAAAGAAGGAAATACTGGATTGGAGCACTTCAGCCTGGCTGGATAATTCTTCCGCTGTTGCCGCCATCTCTTCCGACGAGCTGGAATTTTGTTGAATGACTTGGTCGAGCTGTTGGATGGCTTTATTGACCTGCGCGGCACCCGTGCTTTGTTCGGCGCTGGCGGCAGAAATTTCGCGCAGTAGTTCCGCGGTTTTCTGAATATCGGGCACTAACTTGTCTAGCATTTGACCGGCGCCTTCCGCTACTTGGACGCCTTCAGTCGTTAGCCTGCTGATCTCTCCTGCGGCGGTCTGGCTGCGCTCGGCGAGCTTGCGGACTTCTGAAGCAACCACGGCGAAGCCTTTCCCATGTTCACCGGCTCGCGCGGCCTCCACTGCGGCATTCAAAGCTAAAAGATCTGTCTTGCGGGCGATCTCCTCAATAATTCCTATTTTTTCTGCTACCTGCCGCATGGCCCCAACTGTTCGGTTCACCGCGTCGCCGCTGGTGCGAGCGTCTTGCGCCGCCTTGGAAGCGATTTTATCTGTCTGTCTCGCGTTATCGGCATTCTGCTGAATGCTCGCTGCCATTTCCTCCATGGAAGATGTCGTTTCTTCGGCGGCCGCAGCTTGTTCGGTCGCTCCCTCTGATAGCTGTTGGGCGGTGATGCTCATTTCTTCGCTGCCCGATGCTACGTTGCTCGCTGCGGTGGTGACTTGCGACACGGTGTTGCGCAGGTTGGACAACATCGTTACGAGCGCTTGGCCCAATGCGTCTTTTTCGGAGCGTGCTTGCGGCTGTACCGTAAGGTCGCCCTCGGATATCTTGATAGCGACGTTGGCCGCACTCCGTAAGTTGCTGACCATGCTGTTCATCGAGTTGAGCATCAAACCCAGTTCGTCTGTTGATGTAGCGGTAACAGTGTGGGTCAGGTCGCCTTCGGCGACTTGGTTTACCAGTGTGACCGCTGTTCCTAGCGGTCGAGTAATGCTGCGTACCACCACGAATGACACGGCAATCGCGAAGGCTAGCGAGGCGAGCAGACCGAAGATAATTCCGGTCCGCGCGCTGGAAACGGCCCCGTCGATCGTCTTAGTGGCGTCCGCCGCCAAATCCTGATTGAATTTGATCTCCGCCTCGGCCGTTTCCAAATATCGAGTGTGTAACGTCCGCAGGGGCCCCTGTACCATTTGAATTGCTTTCTTGTTTGACTCATCCGTCCCCAGGCGGCTGATCGGCAAGATTTGGTCAACTTCGTCCCAAAATGCCTTCCGTCCCGCTACCATTTCTCCGTACAGACGGCGGTCCTCGTCATTGGAAAATAGCTTCGTATACTCCTGGAAGTAGCTGTCGTTCTTGGCACGCATCTCGCGCATTTGCGCTTCGATGTTGGCCATTTCCTGTTGACTGCTGCTAATAGCGTGCTCCAGCACGAGTGTCATTGATCGTTGCGCCAATGAATGAATTTGCCCGACAACGTAGACGCTAGGCAGCGAATTAGTGGTGACATCGGTTGCGCTGGCGTTAATAATACTGATTCGACTGTATGCGAAAATCCCGAGCATTGTGACAATCAGCGTAATAGCGGCAAAACCGGCGCTGATCCGAGTTCCTATCTTCCAGTTGTTCATCTTTTCTTATATTCCTTTTTCCTGCTCCAGTACGTGAATGGTCGGAGTTGTGCCTCAGTTCCGTCCCCTCAGGCTTTCTATCGTCCCGGCAACGCAATAACTGTAGAAAATGCTTGCGGCACAGTGCAAGTCTTACTGTCGTCGTTTTTGCCGATACGAACAGAGATCATGAGTTCCGCGCTTCGCAGCTTGCTCCCCCTTATATGTTGTCTCGCCGTTCCTCGGTTGTACTGTCAGACATCCGATACGCCGAGCGGCCCGACAAATCCTGAATCGCCGCTTGTCGACTATTCGTTTACGCTTGACGCCTTTACAGCGACTAAGCTGCCTGGAGATGGTTCGACAACAAACCTTCTTCGTAATTTCGATGTCAAGTCAAATCAGTTCGATCTTGATGCGTCCACCTTAAGCGTGCAGGTGACGAAGGGCCAGTTCGGTCTCCACTTTGACGGCGGCTACGGTCAGATGTTCAAGACTATGAATGCGCTCGATCCTTGGGGCGGCGTTAACCGCTATTTCGGACAGGCGTACGTTTCGTATAAACCGTTCAAGAAATCCGATTTCGTCCTCGATTTCGGTAAGTTCTATACCAGCGTTGGCGCTGAAGTGCCCGACACCACATCCAACTACCAGTACTCGCGTTCTTTGCTGTTCACGCTCGGCTCACCTTATTACCATTTCGGCGTCCGCGGTTCAGTTTCGATCACGAAATCCTTGGTTGTGGGAGCGCAGGTCATGAACGGGTGGAACGACGTTGTGAATAACACTGACGGCCACACGGTCGGATTGACGTCAACTCTAACGAAGAAGTACTTCAATTGGACCGAAACATACCTGATGGGTCCCGAGCCTCTCTTCGTGCCGAACTCGCTTTTCCCGGATCTTACGAAACGATGCCAGTTAATTGATAGCGTTCTCAAACTGACGCCCACCCCAACTTGGAATGCCTACGTCGAAGTGCTGTACGGTGGTCAAGGCCGCGTCGACGTTGGGCATGATCAGTGGTATGGAGTGGCCGGCGCTGTTTCTATTCCGCTCAAGTTGGGCTGGAGCGTGAGTCCGCGTTGGGAGTTTTATAACGACGCTGCCGGCGCCACCTCGGGCCAGATTCAAAAGCTTCAGGAGTTAACGGGTACGCTGCAGTACCAAGTCAAGAAATTTCCGCTGATTACGCGTCTCGAATTCCGCGGTGATTTCTCCGATCACGCGTTTTTGGAGCCAATGCGGCCAAGCTTTCCAAGTACCAACCTACTGCTCTAGTGGGGCTGCTGTACACCTTTAAGGGCAAGATTGAATAAGCTCGAAGTCATCAGTTCAATATTGCCTTAAGCTTTTCCGTTATTGTTCCAGGACGGGTTATCCGCTAGCTCACTGACGAGACTGCGCACGAATTTCACATTTATCGCGTGAAAGTTTACTCGCACGCCTATTCGGCGGTGCTCTCCGCCTACTTTTGGATCGTACCCCGAATAGCGCACGAATGCAAGGGAATTCCCAATACGAAGCGTCACTCGGGAAATGCTCTAATACTTTCTAAGGAACGAAATTCTCGCAAAGAAGTCTACTGGATGTGATGCTCGTAAAGGTTCATATTAAAGGAACATTCAATGAATAAGAACTTAACTCGATATTTGCTGACCGCTGCCGCGCTTGCCGGTTTTTGCCAAGCGCAAACGCATTCAGCGATGACAAGGCATGTGCGAGAAGCGGTAAGCAGTGGAGCAGCGAAAGTGAATGGCCGTCTGCCCGCTGAACAGGTTATGAGTTTGGACTTGGTTTTGCCGTTGAGCGACCAAGCTGGACTCGATGCATTCCTAAAGGACGTCTACAATCCGGCGAGTCCGAACTTCCGGCACTTTTTGACGGTGCCGCAGTTTACGGCTCGGTTTGGACCGAGCCAAGCAAGTTATGACGCAGTCGTGAATTTCGCCCAAACGAACGGACTGCAGGTGACGGGCGGTTCGCGCGATGGCATGAACGTACAAGTGAAGGGCTCGGTTTCAAACGTTGAAAACGCGTTTCATGTCACCATGAACACGTATCAACATCCGACAGAGAACCGGAGTTTCTATGCGCCGGATCGTGAACCGACGGTGAACCTGCCATTTGCGCTTTGGCACATTTCGGGTTTGGATAACTATTCGATACCGAAACCGCGGGTGGTGAACCGGACTGATTATGCGCTGGCGCATGGAATGGATCCGGAAGCGGTGGTTTCGCACGCGACGACAGGATCGGGACCTTCGGCGTCGTTTTTGGGCAGCGATATGCGGGCGGCTTACTACGGCAACGGAACGCTGACCGGCAGTGGCCAAAATCTTGGCTTGTGGGAGTACGAAGGCACGGATTTGGCTGATTTGACCACGTACTTCAAAAACGCTGGACAGACCAATAATGTGCCGGTGACTTTGCTTTCGGTTGACGGAACGAGCACGTCTTGTGTGGATTCGGGCCGAAATGGCTGTGACGACACGGAACAAACGCTAGATATGACGCAGGCGATCGGCATGGCTCCGGGTTTGGCCAGTTTGGTGGTCTACATTGGCTCGACGGATACCGCGATTCTGAGCGCGATGACGACGCACAGCCCGCTGCCAACGACAATTGGTTGCTCATGGGGTTGGACGCCGGCTGATCCGAGCACGCTGAATCCGTATTGGCAGAAGATGGCGGCGCAAGGGCAAACATTTTTGGCCGCATCGGGCGATAGTTCGACGTGGTCTTCGTCGAACGAAGCTTGGCCGGCGGACGCGGCTTATGTCGTGGGCGTGGGCGGTACCGATTTGAATACGGCGAGCGCCGGTGGCGCGTGGAGTTCGGAAACGGCGTGGGTGGATAGCGGCGGCGGAATTACTCCGGATGGCATTGCGATTCCTTCATGGCAGCAGATCAACGGCGTGATCAACTCGACGAACAAGGGTTCGACGACGTTGCGGAACGGTCCGGATGTTTCAGCGAACGCGAACTTTTCGTTCTATGTTTGCGCCGATCAAAAAGCTTGTACGGCGAACAGCTATGGCGGAACCAGTTTCGCAGCGCCGATGTGGGCGGGTTATCTAGCGCTAGTCAACCAACAGGTGAAATTGAGCGGCGGGACGTCGGTCGGCTTTATCAATCCGACAATTTATGCGCAAAACGTGACGTCGAGCTACAGCGCGGACTTCCATGACATCACCAGCGGAACATCAGGCAGCTATTCGGCGACGACTGGTTATGACTTGGTTACCGGATGGGGCAGCCCGAATGCGGGTTTACTGAATGCGCTGGTAGCGGCGGCGACCACGCCGGCGCTTTCGGTGAGCGGCTCAGCCGTGTCGGTGACGCAAGGCGGCAGCGGCAGTTCGACGATTACGACGACAGCCGGGGGCACCTTCAACTCGGCGGTTACTTTGAGCGTGAGCGGAGCGCCAACGGGCGTGACAGCCACGTTTAGCCCGACGTCGATTGCGGCGCCGGGTTCGGGCACGGCAACGTTGGCGATCACGGTGCCGTCTACGACGGCGACCGGCAGTTACGCCTTGACCATTACAGCGACGGGCGCGGACTCACGAGCACCACGACGGTGACGCTGACCGTGACTGCGCCGGTTCCGGCGTTCGCCATAACAGTTTCGCCGACTTCGACGACGATCTCGCGCGGATCGAGCGGTACAGCGACAGTCAGCGCGACTGTATCGGGCGGGTTCAACTCGGCGATTACGCTGTCGTCATCGGGTGCGCCGTCTGGCGTGACTGTGAGTTTCAGCCCCACTTCGATCACGGGCTCGACGACATCGACGATGACTATCAAGGTTTCGTCTAACGCCAGGACGGGTAATTCCACGATCACCATAACAGGGAAGTCGGGAAGTACATCGCACACAGCTACGGTGGCGCTGACGGTTCACTAACGCAGGGCATGGGTCTGCGAGGAAAACCGCTAAGCAAAACGCAAGTCAGCAGCAAAAAGGGGCCCGGGTTTAACGCCGGGCCCTTAAGTTTTTTGGAGACGAATGGGAAGATCGTCTGACTAAGACTCTTGGACTTCATATCTCTGGAGCTTGGCCGGAGCGGCACGGCCGCCGGCGAGGGAGCGGCTGGACCGGGCGCACTCACCGAGCAACTGCAGACCTTGATTCGCGGGATCGGGCTGCACGCGATTGAAAGCGAACCAAGCGAGCTTGCCCATTTGCATAGGCAACTGTCTGAGGTGGCCCAGTCTCTGACAGCGGAGAGTAGCCCCGATGACCTGATGACGGCGATCATTCGAACGCTCAAGGCAACGGAAGAATACAACGTGAAGGCGGCGGGCGTCTTTAAAAGCCAAGCGGACGAGCTGCGCGCCATGGTGACCGCCATGACGGAGACGCTGCAGTTTATCGTTTCGTCGAGCGAGACGAGCGTGAAACAACTGAGCTTTGTCGAACTGCAGCTGCAGCGGGCGCAAGGGCTGGAGGACCTGCGGCAACTGAAGACTTACACGGCGGCTTGCCTCAACTTAGTGAAGAAGGAAAGCACGCGTTTACAAGTTGAGACCCGCGACAAGGTGGACGGCTTGAAGCAGGACGTGGAGCGGCTTTCGGTCAGGCTGAAGACGGCGGCGGTTTCAGAATCGGAAGATCCAGTGACCGGTTTGCCGGGGCGGGCGGCAGCGGAACAGGCGATTGAGGAGCGGGTAGCGGGCGGTAAACCATGCGTGGCGGCGCTGTTTCTCATGGAGCGCTTTGCCACCATCAACGGGCGATTTGGCAACGACGTGGGCGACAACATTGTGATGAGCTGCGCGCAGATGCTGGCGAAGAAGCTCAGCGGGGCGACGCTCTACCGCTGGAGCGGGCCGGGCTTTCTGGCGGTGTTCGACCCGCTGGTGGCGTCGGCCGAGGCGGCGAACCGAGCGCGGCAGGCGGCGGCGCAGGAGCTACAGAAGAACGTTGAAATCGACAAGCGCGAGTTGATGGTAGTGGTGAGCATTTCGTGCCAGGTTCAGCCTATTTCGGCGCAGACGAACCCGGGCGAACTCTTCCATAAGCTGGATGGCTTTATGGTTGCGGGCCAGGGGCAGGGCTGAGGTTCAGGGCGGCGGTTTGCGTAAGTAAGTCAGTCTGAAGCTGCTTGAGTTTGGTGCGAGATTGGTCGAGCTTTTCGTGCTCGGCCTTGATGAAGCGGGTGTATGGGGCGATGGCATCTTCGACGCGGCGAACGCTCTTCTGGACTTCCTTTTCGAACTGCGCGGTGAGGGCGGAAATCAGCTGGCTGCGCATGGCGGCGATCTTATCGTGCAGTTGTTTGCGAGCAGTTTGCTTGCGGTGCGGCAGGATGAGCAGGCCGAAGGCGGCGATGGCGCCAGCGGCGACAAGGCCTGTTACATCGGCGGCGGCGGTGGTGGCAAGGATGGAGACAGCAGTGCCTAAACCGACTGCACCGACGCCTAAGACTGCCATGCGGCCGACGGCTTCCTGGAGCGATTCGGCCATACGGCTGCTTCGGAATCTTTGTTGTAATTCTCTAAAGTGCGCTGGGTTGACTTACCTACGGTTTCGAGTAAGTGGGTACGGTCATATTGAAAGCCGGCGCTCATCTGACCGACTAAGCGGTCGGCTTGTTCGGAACGGCGGCGGGTGAGGTGATCGCGCACGGTTTGCCATTGCTGCAGATCGCTGGTGACAAGCCAATCGATGACTTCCTGGATGCGGAGTTCGATTTGTTTGGGTAAATCGGAGACGACGCGTTTTTCGAAATCGGCCTTGATTTTGGGCTTGTCGGTGAGATCGAGAATGCGGCTGAGGCGGATGGTGGATTCGAAGAATTCGTCGCCGCGGTTTTCGAAATCGTGCAGGATGTTATCGACGTCGGCGAGGCGGAGTTGGAAGCCTTTGGACATGTCGTCTTTGTAGACTTTGAGCTCGCGCTCAATTTGGCCGATGGTTTCGGAATCGCCTTTGAGGAGGTCGGCACGGGCTTCGGTTTCGCCGAGGTACTTACTCACAACGCGGCTGCCCACACCGAGAGGGTTGAGAAGTTTGAGGCGAAGGCGCTCCTGCTGATCGAGCGTGGAGGTGATGTAGTCTTCGAGCTTGGTGAAACGGGAAGTGGCGAGGGTTTCGGCATTGCCGGAGCGTTTGGCTTGGAGCGCGGGGCGGGCGGCGACGGGGAAGATTTCCGGAATGAAGCCGAGGAGGCGCTGGATGTTTTCGGTGATGAAGGAGAGGATGCGCTGAAGGTCGGCGTCGTTTTCGAGGATATCGATTTTATTGAGGACAATGACGATTTTCTTGCCCCATTCGCGAATTTGGCTGAGGAAGAGGCGCTCGCTTTCGGTGAGCGGGCGATCGGCGGAGGTGAGAAAGAAAACGATATCGGCGCGCGGGAGGAACTTCTGGGTGATGGCTTCGTGATGGCGTTCGATGGCGTTGGTGCCGGGCGTATCGACAATGTGGATTTCGCGGAGAAGTTCGACGGGGGCGGTGATTTCGTCGGTGATTTCGTCAAGCGCAGTGGCTTTGACGGCGGGGCCGTACTTGACGACGTGGATGCGGGAGGTGGTGGGAGTGACGCCTTCTTCGAGAATTTTGTCGCCAAGGAGAGCGTTGATGAAAGCGCTTTTGCCGGCGTTGAATTCGCCGGCGATGACGAGGAGGAAGAGGGAATCGAGCTGGAGTTGAGATTGACGGACTGCGGTTTCGTCTTCAGGGGCGGCGCCGAATGCGACGAGGGCGGAATAGAGGTCGAGGAGGAGGGCGCGGAGTTTGGTGAGGGCTTGTTCCTGGGAGGGTTGGAGGACTGATCCGCGCATGACGTGGTTAGGGTAGCATGAGGGGCGGGTTTGGGCGGGCACGAAGTTTGTGTTAGAAGAGGATGCGGCCATCGCCTTTTTCTCCGATTTTGGATTTCATGTGAAATTCTTGCGAGATGTAATAGCCAAGAGCATCGCTAGTGTGGGTGCGGGACTTGTCGCTTTTGTTGATTTCGTCGGTGGGGCGGCCGGCGAAGTCGAGAGCCCACGAGACTTCGGACAGATCGCGAATCAATTCCTTGCATTGGGGATGGATGAAAATGCGGCTCTCTTCGGCGCGATTGCGGAGGCGGCTGTTGACGCAATTGACGCGATCGCGCACGAAGGGATTGACGTTAGCCATATAGTATTGCGGTTTGTAGGTGCCGCGCCACATGTCAAACGAGTCTTTGATGATGGCCCAATCTGTTTGCACGCCAGCGGTTCGACGATGGTAGCCACTGGCATCGCCATAGATCTTAATCACTAAAGGGCGATGAGACGTGGCGCTCTGCGAGTAGTAGAACGCGGCGCGTTCATAGAAACGATCGCAGGCAAGTTGCGTGTGCGCGTCTGGCTTGATGATAATCTCTTCCAAAACGTTCACGATGTCGCCGACACGCTGCATGAGCAGCATGCACATGGGATTAACGTTAAAATCGATGGCCCAGATGAGGGGCAGAGTGCCTTCGAAGGAAACGTGGGCGATGTTTGCCTCCTTCTTGAAGGCGTGATAGACGCGATGGAGGCCGATGGTGGAGAACTCCGCTTCGTATTCCTGGCGAAAGGACTCCTGATCGAGATCGTGAGTGGCGAATTCGACTTCCTCTTTATCGACCAGGCCGCCTTCTTCGGTAGTGAAGTGAAAGGCGCCCCAATTGGGGTCGGTTTGCGCGTTGAGATAGAGATCGTAGAAATGATTGAGTCCCTGAGGCGTGCCTATAAAGAGAGCACGGCCTTTGCGGTCGGATAAAGCGGGACGGATGACGCGCGTCCAAATTTCGGGCTTTTGTTGAGCGAACTCATCGAGTACGGCGAAATCAATACCGCCGCCGCGGAGAGCGTCGGGTTTCCAGCCGCCGTAGAGGTAGATGACCGAACCCCAGCAGAGATCGATGCGTTTATCCCGTTCTAAAGGCTTGCGAGACCAGAAAGGACGAGTGATTTCCTTCAAGCGATCCCAGGCGACTCGTTTGCTTTGATCATCCGTCGGACCCACGTAGAAACCGATTTTGCCTTTGCCTTGCATGGCACATAGTAACTCGATTAAGGCGAGATGTGTTTTGCCGAAACGGCGGCCGGCGACTAAGACGCGGAAGCGCTTCGGGCAGGAAAAGACTTCGAGTTGGCAATCATGTAAGTCTGAAACGTAACGGATCTATTATCAAGTGACAATCTCCTGACCGTTTTGACCACAGATGATGATGCTGCCGGGCGGCGCGGGTTCGGTTCGATATTGCTCCTTTGGTTTGGAATTTGCGGCGGATGGCCGTGGTTCGGCGACGGTACGGAGTTCGAGTGCGCGCGAGAAAAAGCGTTTTAGTGTAGTGACATGGATGCGGAGTAACGCGGCGATTTTGGTGTCGGAGAGGCCGAGGATGACCATAGACGAGACGCGGCTGAACCAGGCGCGTACGGGTAAGTAAGATGGCCGATTTTTGGTGTTCATGCCTCAGAGTAAGTTGGGGTGACTTTGAAAAAATGGCGCGGCGGCTTGTAAGTTGTTGAGGAATTAGCTAGATATTTTTTTACGAAGTTTTGTGACTGAATTTTGCGGAACGAAATGGAGCCACAGATGGACGCAGATGAACGCTGATGAGCGCTGATGAGCGCGGATCGGAAGCTGCGAAAAACGGGTCAAAAACGGGAAAATGGGCATGGCTCCGCCATGTCCGGCTCTTTTGGGATTTGACTATGCGGTGTCTGGGTCTTATTCGTTGGCCGTAAGAGTTAGCCAATCGTCGAAGGACATGGTCTTGCGGAGTTCTTGGTCTTCGATCTCGCGCTGCCAGTCTTCGGTGATGAGCCAGTGATACGACGGAGGAACGAGGCCGGCGAAGATGTAAGTGCGCACGACTTCGGTTGGTGGAGTAGGATAGTTACGCGCGGTGGCGATGATGCGGCGCACCTCGGCATTGCTGGGAACGGTTTCGCAGACTTCGGCGATGCCATTTTCATTGGCGACGAAGACGGCTTGCGGGATGTGCGCGCCGTATTCGTCGATGGCGACGTCGTTATTTTGAGTGACGGTGGAGACGATGTCGGCCTCGGTCTTCTTTTTGAAATCCTTGAGGGGGTCGGCATCGGGGGCCAGTCGCGCTTTCTCGGCGGCGAATTGGCGTTGCCAACGTTCGTTATCGTTTTCCATTTTCTTGATGAGTTTCAAGTTGAGCAGCGAGCGGTGGAAGGCCCGTTGCGCGGCGGTGGTATAGCGATCGAAGAGACACAGTTCGTCCAGATCCATCTTGGGGACGAGGTGCCGGCCGCCGGGTTTGCGCTCATAGAGAGCGGTTTCAAATTCGGCGGCGATGCGTTCGCGGCGCATGAGAATCCAGTTGGCCTGGACGCTGCGGGTGACCAGAATGGCGTCTTGGTCAAACGCGGGTTGATACTGTTCGAAGGCGTTTTCGAGGAGCGAAAAAAAATCGTCGGGATTTTCGCCTTTGATGAAGAGGGATTCGGCGCATGCTGAATGCTTCAAACGATTCATGCAGGACGCTAATTTTCCGGACTTACTTTTTGGTCCGGTTTGATTTGGCATAAAGCCTCACTTTCGGGTTTAGTGTGGCTTGGGGGCAAATCGGGTTGAGGGATTTTTGGGGGCTAAGTTGTTGAGGGGATTGAAGAAGATTTATTTTTATGGTTGGTGACTGAATTTTTGAAGGAGGGTTCGCGCGCGGTGAGGGAACGATGGGGAGACGGTTAGAACGCGCATGGGGAAGAGGGCTCGGGGTCGAGAAGAACGCCGGGATGCCACCACGTTTACCGGCAGTGGTCAGTCAATCGCAAAATGCGATTCACATTCGTACAAGACGCCTGGTCCCGGCTGAGCAGCTGAGTAAAGCGGCGATCTCAATACTTGATGGAGTTTTCGCGTAGCGAAAATATCAGTTTTTATTAAATTTGAAAGACAAAATAGAAAGCGGCGCATCTCGAAGGCAGTTTCGGCAGTGGCGGTGAACCCGGCATCTTCGGAATGTGAAATCACATCGAAAGGACTTGTCAGAGAAACTAAAATCGTAGAACATTTTCATGTAGGTAACGCTCCTGGTTGACCCGGAGTCAATACCCCTTTAACAATCACTGCTGGGTGGTCTTGCGGGAATCACCAAGCTACTTTGTTTCCTTGTTGGCGCACGAACTATTCCGGTCATAACCCGCTCGCTCGAAAGGCGCAGGGAGTAACGGCCCGGAGAGAGAGTGGCCTCTTATGTAGTATCGGTATCATAGTGGACTAAGCTAAACAGTTTCTAGTGTAATTTATATTAACGTGAAAAGATACTAGCACGATTAACTTACTGGAGTGCGACTATGTCAGTTGGCGATCTCGACCTAAATACCTTAAGGCAATTGAATGCAGAGGCGCGCGAAGCCATACATACCGGGGCTGCACTCGATGTAGGGTGGTTTAAGGACGGTGTTCGGAAGGTCTCTGAGTTGCAACCCCCAAATCAGTATAGTAATGATGAAGAAGCGCTAATCATTACTCTTAGGTCTCGGCGACTCTTTGCTGACTTGGCGGATCGACGAGGCAGACTGCGGACGGCTGAGGCCCTCATTGGAAACGATCTGCCCTGGGTGGAAGGGGAGGTGGCAAGAAGCAGCCACAAAGAGAGGAGCGCGAGTTGGCACGAGCGGCTCGCGGAATTACTCTGGTACGTGGTCGTTCACTCTTTAGTCGAACACCGCCGGGGCAACATTCAAGAGGCTCTTGCCCATGTCAAAGGAGCTGAGAGTGCCCTCAACCTTTTCAATCCGGAAGAGTTTCTTTCATTGCGCCACCGTATTGCCTTCGCGATCGGGCGGCACGAGCAATCCCTGGGCACTCGTGACGCACTGAAGGCGGCTGAGGCGCACTATACTCGCGCCCTCTATTACTGTGAACAAATCGCTAGGAAGGGGCCGATGGATGACCGCAAACCATACGCCCGTTATAGGCTTGCGGTTACGCTTGTTGCGTTAGCCCGAGTGTTTTTGGAGCGTGGAGAATTGGCACGCTCTCTCCGTGAGTGTTACGCTGCCAAAACGCTGCTCGAAACGGCGGAGACGGCACCGGACCAAATCACTACTTCATATGTCGATTATTTGATTGGCTCAATTCTGCGACAGCAAGGGAAAGATCCTAGTTCGGCGATTACACTACTAGAGCAATCTTGTGGTGTGTTCATCCACCAAGGCCACCGTGGTCACTATTCCCGGTGCAGACACGAACTCGCGAAAGCATATCTAAATGGGGGCGATTATTCTTTGGCGTTGGACACCATCAATCGTGCAGACTTAGGGCAGGATGACAGAAGTAATCCTACGTGGGAAGCTAACGATCTTTGCTTGAAGGGCCGAATCATGCTCGAGCAATTGAGGCGTAGATCAGACGAGCGCCCGTTAGGTATGAAAGACCTAGAAGTAGTCGAAGACATTCTTGAGCGAGGATTTGGCAAGCTTCCTCCATCGCGGGAGACCCTCGGAATCGTGACATCGTGACGCGGATGCTGTCCCTGAGGGGTGAAGTCGATCTATCGTTAAAGGAGACCGGAGCGAATCATCCAGAAGGGTTGGGAACGCCGGAATGGGCACCGAATCACCTTGTTCGAATGCTTGACAGCCTCTGGAAAAACGCCCTTAGATGGTACGGATACAGGATGGGGCTGGCTCGTGTTAGCTCAAGCCTTCCTTGCATTGGAAGCTGTAAACAAGGCCAAAGACGCCATGGGCCACTATCGGAGCCTAAACATCGAGAACACGTTGTTTGAGAATGTCGCGCACCGTATTGAAAGTGAGATCAACTTTAAAATCACGACAACCGGATTATGGTTTCCGCCCTTGCCAGAAAGGGCAGATATAACGGTCGACGCGCTTTGCAATTCAGGTGTTGGAAAGTTCGAGGCGACTCTTCGGCACTGGATTGTGGACCAATTTCAAGAACGCGAGGTCCACCTCAAAATTACCAAAGACAAGCTTGTCAATGACGTTTTTGAGACGACCAGTCATCTATTTGACCAGATGTTCCACCCGAAGCCCGGTCCCCCGAAAAAGAAATCCGCTGGGTCTTCGTAAGTTGGGTAGTGCGCCAAAGACCGACTTGATCAGGGGACTATCTTTGTGGCGGACTTGCGAAATTGTAGTTGCTTGTTCGTGACACCGAATCTTTAGGCGACCTGCTTATAGCGCCCCGGTGATTTTGCCAACTGCTGCCAATTCGCCGGAGAGTCAAGTTCAACTGAGTGTGTACACTGGCAGACCTTGCAGGCAATGACAAATACAGTTTGTGGAGTTTCCAAGTCAACACAGTCTATAATCTGAGCCTCCCTGAAAAACTGCTCTGGCGGTAATGCCGCCAAATGTTTAGTGAATTCACACAGCATATGCTACCTCCCTCTCGGTTACAGGTTTGTTGGGTTGGGTTAATCGGGACTCGGTTAACAATTCTCGCAACTGCGCACCGTTAAAGTCAGCCTCGTTCGCTTCAAGGGGCCGAGTGTTCTCTGATTCCACGATGATTTCAATGAGCCAGTCAATCTGATTGTGCATTTAAGTTACTCCTGATTTCTATGTCATGAAACACTTTGATTTAAAGTGATTCGACAGTGGCATAGTGGAAGTCTATTTCAGTTGGTCCATCGGTCCCACAGTCACTATCGTCGAAGATCATTAGCCATTCTTCCTTGGAGTCTGCCATCGAATTGAGTTCGAAGTGTTTCTGCATGAACCAATGATCACTGAATTCGAAAAAGATTGCGACCGGATATTTGAAGAATATATCGTCAAAAAATTTGACTGAATCAAAAGTTTTGACATTTTGCTTGCTGCATTTCAATTGGATCCAAAATGGTCGGTCACACATTCATGTGAATCTTGAATAGGATTGTAAAAGTCGCCAAACATTCGCAAAGGGAGCGGTAGCAAAAGCGTCCATCGTAGTGCATAGTTCCCTCTAGAGACATCTTTATGCAGAATTGGCAAAACAAACTGAGGGAGATTAGGGAAATCCTTCGCTCCTGCGAAGAGGTACTGCTGACTCTCTTCGGATTACTAATGCTAGTTATTACGATGTGGACGATTTTGAAAGATCATCTGAGATTCTGACAGAGCATGTCCTGGAGAAGCAGTGTAGTGAACCGCGGATGAGGCGAGATAAGTCCTCGTGGCCGCATTTCAAAAGCGTGGAAACGGAACTTCTTCCGGCGCTTGGCCGCGCTAGCTCACCATGTGCGAAATTGATCGCGGATAGCGGTGACACTCAAGCGCGGCCTGCTCCAACTGGGGAGTGCCCGCTTCGGCCCTTGGACTGAATCCTAACCAGAGACAGTCGGGTTTTGGGACAGTGTCGAACAGCGATGTTTTGTGATAGGTTGTAAGCGAATTGGAGGTTTCATGGTTGGCATATGCAATCAAGCTCGAAACTCCGCATGGTTCGGCTTGTTCCTGATGATATTTGGGTCGCAATTTTCGAGAGCGCAAACCGCAGAGAATTTTGTGACTATCACTCCTTGCCGCATCGCAGACACAAGGAATGCGACTGGCACTTTTGGCGGTCCGATCATGTCGGCTGGCCAGACGAGAAGTTTCCCAATCCCTCAAAGCTCTTGTAACATCCCGACGACGGCGACCGGCTACTCACTGAATGTTACAGTGGTTCCCGCTAACGATTACTTGGGTTACTTAAGTCTTTGGCCGACTGGACAAACGCAGCCTTTAGTTTCCACCCTGAATGACGACTCCGACGCTGCGGTGGTGGCGAACGCGGCCATCGTTGGGGCGGGAACAGGCGGCTCGATCAGCGTCTACGTGTCCGATCCGACGCACGTCATTCTAGACATTAACGGGTATTTCTTAACGGCGACTAGCTCAACTGGACCGGCAGGGCCGCAAGGACCAGCAGGACCGCAGGGACCAGCGGGACCCCAAGGACCGGCAGGACCGCAGGGACCGGCGGGGAGTCCCGTACAAGTCTTTGGCGATGGTTCGGCAGGTGTTCTCGATATCGAGAGTTCCACAGATTGGACAACCAGCCCGCCCTCATCCTCTAACCTGCAATTCTCGACTGTTCTTGTTAACGCTCCCTTCAAGATTCCCAGCGGCTTGACAGTTCGGAGCGCCGGCGATTTCACGGTCACGGCCAGCGGATCCATCACCGTTTCGCCATCTCCCAACAGCAGCCAGCCGTACGCCCAAGGCAGTAACCCAGGCGTGTCGCTGCGGAGCGCGAACCAGTATGTGCTCGGAGGAGGTCTGGGCATTCCTTCTCTGATGGCATCGCAAATCTTGCGTCCGGGGATATTGGGCGGATCGCCTGGGGCCCCCGACTATGATCTGTCGTGTCTGCCTTCGGGTGAGGGAGGAGGAACCCTTGTGCTTATGATCGGTGGGAGTCTTAACGTGTCGGGCACGATCACGGCGATGGGGGCAAATGGCGTGAGTTGCGCCAATAACGGCCCGACTGATCCAAATTACCGTGAAGGAACGGGTGGCGGAGGCGGTGGCTTCCTGGTATTGCCGTGCAGAACTCGACCAACGTGAGCGGGCTGATCGACGTCTCCGGGGGAAGTGGCGGCGATGGCGTAAGAAGTTGGCAGGCATCGGGATCCCTTC
>CAWJBS010000070.1:0-12722 GCA_963840845.1 Bryobacterales bacterium | reverse complement strand
CCCGATTTGCAGGCAAACCCTGTTAGGTTCAACCGTGACTTTAACACAAAAACATTCACGCATCTACGCTGTAGATCCCTCTCGTTTTCTTTATCCCTATCCTGGCGCCCAAAAGCAACTTGTGATCCGGTCCCCACAAATGCTAGAGTGGAGCTTCGGCGATAATGTACTTCCGCCGTCCCGCATCCCGGCAATCTTCGAAAACACGCCCCGACCCGCCGTGGTCCAGGGCGATTTTCATTGAGTGCACCAAAATTTCAGCACGGAGAAACATCATGTCCACCCCGTCTGCCCAACGCAGTTTCTCCTTCTCTTCTCGCTCACCGAATTGGGTTCGTTTTTGCAAATTCCAAGCGCTTAGCTCTCTTTCTCGGGTTCGAAGCGCAAATTCGCCGTCACCCACGTCTCCTCTCCCTCAGATTGGGTTTGTTTTTGAAAATTATCTAAGGCGGCCAAAGCCGAAGCCGAATTGGGTTCGTTTTTATAAATTGCACCATCGCCAATTGGCTTCGAAGCGCAGCCCCGCAACTTCTCCTTGTCTTCGCCCATCCCCATTGGGTTCGTTCTTGCAAATCCCAATCACCCCACGCCCATGCTTGGGTTCGAAGCGCAAATTAGCCCGCAGCCCGGGGAACATCCATCTCGTTGGCTTTGTTTTTTCAAATCTCACCCTAAACCGCTCGTCGCCCTGCAGGAGCGAACCAAAATCTAACCTATTGATTCCACGACTTCGCAGACGCCCGCGCCGTCCAACCGCGACTTTTCACCCATATTCGTAAGGCAGAGACCACCCGCATCCTGCTATAATTTCTGTTTGTGCGTCTCGCGGAACTTTGGCTGGCTTTGGGCTGGCCCTCCGGAGGATCAGTGTGCTTATAACCCTCCAGGAACTACAACTACATACTGTCCGCTTTAATGTTGATATTCCAGCGGGCCAAATTGAATTTGATAACAAGGTAGCGCAGTCATCGGTTTTGCACGCCGAAGGCTCGGCCGAGTTGGTCAGCCATACGCTGGGTGATATTCGCTTGCAGGGTAACTTGCAAGTCACCGTGGCGGCGCCGTGCGACCGTTGCCTGGAGCCGGTTTCGCTGCCTGTTCAGAGTCCGTTCGACTTGGTCTATATGCCGGCGAGCGAAGCCAGCGAGGGCGGGGAAGAAGAGATTGACGACGCAGCCGTCGAAGTGGGCTTTTACGAAGGGAACGGGATCCAACTGAACGACGTGCTGCGAGAAGTTGTTTTGCTGGCGTTGCCGATGCAGTTGGTCTGCAGCGAAAGTTGTAAAGGGATTTGCCCCGTTTGCGGGCAAAACCGCAACCAGCGCGAATGCGCCTGCCATACGTCGGCGGCGGACGATCGCTGGAACAAGCTGAAAGATTTGCGGACCGAAATTGGTCAGCGACATTAATATCGATAGATTGAGAAAGTAGGAAAACGATGCCGAATCCGAAACGGCGCCACTCTAAGCGGCGCACGTCCACCCGCCGGGCTCATGATGCCCTGACAATACCGCAATTGTCGGAATGTCCGAATTGTCATGTGAAGATCCGCGCCCACCGCGCGTGTCCCCATTGCGGTGTGTATAAAGGCCGCGAAGTCATTGAAGTCGTAGAAGCCTAATCCCGACCGCGCTAAATACATGGTGACCATAGCCCTCGACGCGATGGGCGGCGATCATTATCCGAAGCCAGAGGTGGACGGCGCTGTTCAGGCTGCTAAAGCTTTTGGCGTAAAAGTGATTTTGGTGGGCAAAGAGGATGTCGTTCGGCATGAACTGAACCGGCATTCCGGCTGGCAGTCTCTGCCAATTGAGATCCGGCACGCCTCTGAGCAGATCACGATGGAAGATAGCGCCGGCAAAGCCGTACGCGCGAAGAAAGACAGTTCCATTCGCGTGGCGTCACGCCTGGTGAAATCTGGCGAGGCGCAGTGTGTGGTCTCTGCCGGTAATACCGGTGCTGTCATGGCTACGGCCAAGATGGTGCAGGGTATGTTGCCTGGCGTCGATCGGCCGGCTTTGGCGTCTGCCTTTCCTACGCTGAAGGGCAGTGCCGTCATGCTTGATGTGGGTGCGAACGTGGATTCATCGCCTCAGATGCTGGCGCAATTTGCCGTCATGGGTGATGCCTTTGCCCGCGTTATTTACCACAAGACTCATCCGCGCGTCGGTCTCTTATCCATCGGTGAGGAAGAACACAAAGGCAACGCCCTCACGCACGAAGCTTTCCCGTTGCTCAAAGCTTTGCAACACATTAATTTTGTAGGCAATGTGGAAGGCCGCGACGTTTATTCCGGCGCGGTCGACGTCATTGTTTGCGATGGCTTCGTGGGCAACGTGGCGTTGAAGGTGAGCGAAGGACTCATCGAAGTTCTGTTTCGCCAGATGCTGAAAGATTCGCTCAAGGAGACCCTGACGCGGCAGGTCGGCGCTTATCTGGCGCGCGGCGCGTTCAACGATTTCAGAAAACGCGTAGATTACGCCGAGTACGGCGGTGCGCCTCTGTTGGGCGTAAACGGCTTGTGTGTCATTTGCCACGGCCGCTCCAATGCCAAAGCAATTCGCAATGCGATTCGCGTTGGCAAAGAGTTCGTCGATGGGCGCATCAACGAACGAATTGCAACGGAGCTCGACGGTCGAGCATCAGCCTAGGTAGGTTTACATCCGATGAAGAGTCTGTCATGGCAAGCGTTGGCGGTATTTGTTTTGGGGCTGCCTTCGCTTCTGCACGCCAAGGAAGACCCTGTGCGTTGGACGTTGGCGCCCGCTGGCGGAACCGCCGTCGTCGCGCCCGGCGGCGTAGCCCATTTTGAACTGAAGGCCACTATAGATCCCGGCTGGCATCTTTATTCACCCACCACTCCTCCCGGTGGGCCAATCATCACTAAAATTCAGGTCACCGCAAATCCGCTTTTTCAAGATGTGCAGATTTACCGGCCCCAACCGGTGCGTAAGCTCGATCCCAACTTTCAGATTGATACCGAAACTTATACCGGCGAAGCCGTTTTCATTGCGGCGATTATCGCTGCGGGTAACGCAGCAGGGCAGACTGACGTGGAAGCCAATGTACGCTATCAGGCCTGCAGCGATGTGAAGTGCTTGCCGCCCGTGAAGAAGACCGTTACGACGGGTCTAGCCTTTGCAAACGGAACGGCCGCAGGTGGCTTCAAAATCCCTAGCGGATATCTGTTGGTGCCGGCAGCGGCCGCTACACCGGCAACTACCGAACCCGCAAAACCGACGGCCCCAACTGAGTCTTCTGCAGTGACGACGGCGCAACAAGACCTGCTGCCATTCCTGCTAACAGCCTTCACCTTCGGTTTAGCGTCGTTGTTCACGCCCTGCGTGTTTCCAATGATTCCTATCACGGTATCCTTCTTCCTGAATCAAGGCGGAGGCGTGGCCGCATCCAGTGCCGGTGCCACCAAGCGTGGTTGGATGCAGGCACTCCTGTTTTGTAGCGGCATCGTAGTTCTCTTCACAACCATGGGTTTTTTGATCACCGCCATCGCTGGACCATTCGGCGTCGTGCAATTAGGTTCGAGCCCTTGGGTGAACGGCTTTATTGCCCTGGTATTTTTCGTGTTCGGCTTGAGCCTGTTGGGCGCATTCGAATTAACCCTCCCTTCCGGCTTATTGACCAAGCTGAACAGCGCCTCACAGGGTAGCGGCTATTTGTCCACTCTCCTGATGGGCCTGACTTTCTCGCTCACATCATTTGCCTGTATCGGGCCGATCGTCGGGCCGTTACTGATCGCTTCGGTACAAGACAAGGGAGCCAAGCCAATCCTCGGCATGATGGCGTTTGCCATCGGTCTGGCGCTTCCATTTTTCTTACTGGCGCTGTTCCCGTCTTACTTGCGTAAGCTGCCCAGAAGCGGCGGTTGGATGGTGCGAGTGAAAGTCGTGCTGGGTTTCATCGTTCTCGCCGTCATGCTGAAGTATTTGAGCAATGTGGACCAAGTCCTACAAACCCAGTTCTTGACGCGCGAACGCTTCTTGGCCGCATGGATCGTGCTGTTTGCGCTGCCCGGTTTGTACCTGCTGGGCTTCCTCTCCATGGAAGGCATCAAGCGCGATGAGAATGTCGGTGTCAGTCGCGCTTTGATTGCGGCCTTGTTTCTGATCTTTGCCGTGAGCTTGGTGCCTGGACTTTTCGGCGCGCATCTAGGCGAGCTTGATGCCGTTGTTCCAGAAGGCAAAGCGATCGTTGCCGCGGGTGCCACATCGGCGGCTGCCTCCTCTTATTACAAGAACGATCTGGAAGCAGCGCTATCGAAAGCGCGCGATCAGAACAAGCTGGTGTTGGTGAATTTCACTGGCTACGCCTGCACCAATTGCCACTGGATGAAGGCCAACATGTTCACTCGGCCTGAGATTCAAGCTGAGTTGAAAGACTTTGTGATCGTGGATCTCTTCACCGATGGCACCGACCCGGATTCCGAAAAGAATCAGAAGCTGGAAGATCAACGCTTTGGGACTGCGTCGATCCCGTTCTATGCGATCCTTGATAAGAATCAGACCGTGGTGGCGACGTTTCCGCAACTCACCCGCAACCCGCGGGAGTTTTTAGCTTTCCTGCAAACGAAGCCGAAGATGTTACTCTAAAACTGATTTCCCTGGTGCAAGCGGATGTGGCGGAATTGGCAGACGCACTGGATTTAGGTTCCAGCGCTCGCAAGGGCGTGGGAGTTCAAGTCTCCCCATCCGCACCAAATATCTGGCTTTGTTGAGAATACGCTATGATTTCCTTGACGATTGACCTGCCGGAAGAGCAAAACGATGCCCTCACCGCTAAGGCGCAGGCGGTGGGACTATCAGCAGAGGAATATGTTCGCAAGCTGCTGGAATTAGACCTGGTTCCAGATTGGCTCCGAAAGTCATGGAACACGTCTCAGCAAGCCGGTCTTGATCGACTCTCCGCGGAGGAGATCGATGAGGAGATTGCGGCGGCTCGGCGGTCTCGTAGCAGAACCCTGCCGCAGCCGGGAGCATGACCCGCGTAGTTCTGGACACTAACGTACTAGTATCCGCTTTGCTCCAACCGCTCGGCCCTTCAGCAAACTTGTTCTTGCGTTGTCTGAACGGATCCTTGCGACTGTGTTTGACGGGAGTGATTTACGCCGAGTATGAAGAAGTCATAAGCCGACCGCGTCTCAAGAGAGATCCTGATGTGATTGCTGAAACGCTTAAAGCCGTTCGTGAAACTGGACTGTGGGTCAAACCGACTCAACGTCTGAAGATCTGTTCCGATCCCGACGACGATGCCTTCCTTGAGTGTGCCCAGGCCGCCCGGGCCAGTTATGTGATCACTGGCAACATCAAGCACTTTCCGCGATCCTGGGCAGGAACCCTCATCGTGACGCCTCGCTGGCTGCTGGATAAACTTTCGGGTGCGGTCGCTACGCAATGAAAGTTCACAACTTGCAAATTGCGTTGACCGTGTTTTAAAACAACAGCTTCAGCGCAAACTGGATCTGTCGCGAAGGATACGTCGTGCGAATCGTCCCAAAGGCCGCGTCTGTCGTCTTCGTATCGGGCACTCCGAAATTTGTGTGATTCAGCAGATTAAAGAACTCCGAACGGAATTGCAGGTTGATGCCTTCGCGAATCAGAAAGTTCTTGTTAGCCGCAAAATCCCATTGCTCGAAACCGGGCGCGCGGAAGGAATTCCGGCCCACGTTCGCCATAGGGCGCAGTCGCGGGAGGCGTTGTGAACGTGTACCCCGCAAAGTAGGTGTTCAGCATCTGTGACGTGCTTTGGCTCAACGCGCTGCCGGTCACATTCGGCCGCAAGAACGCTTCACCGCGATAGTCGTTTGAAAGTCCGGTGTTGTCGTTGATAGTGGAGGGAGCGTAAACCACATCGAGTGGCGTGCCTGTGTGTGCGGTGTTGATCGTATTAAACTCCCAACCGCCCGCAACTGCATTGAGCGCCGCATTCATATGCGCACCGTATTTTCGTCCTTTGCCAAACGGCATCTGATACACGATGCTTGTGACGTTATTGAACTCCACGTCGAAGCTCGACGGTCCGCGCTCGGCCGCCAGGTTGTGGATGTTCTGGGGATTGGCCTCGAAGTATCCCGCAAAATACTCGAGTGCCTGTTCCGAATCGCCTAACGCTTTGCCCCAAGTGAACGAATTCAGGAAATACAAGCCGCCGCCAAAGCGATGCTCCAAGCGAGCCGAAAGCCCGTTGTAATCGTTATCGCCCGCCGGGTCCACCCAAGTGATCGGGCCATATCGTCGGAATTGGCCGCCGCGCCTGCACTCCCAAACAACCGGAGGTGATGGCGGATGCCAAGAGGATTGCAAGTCGCGGTCAGCGCATTTGGCGACGCCTGATTGTAATCGGCCAGAATCGGCAGGCGCAGGCTGTGATTCCCGTTGTAAGCCACTTCCATCGTCGTGTTCTTGCTCAAGCTCGCGTTGGACCGATAAGAACCAGTTCTGCACGTAGGGCCACTTCGTGTTGGGCGGAATGTAGACGACGTTCGAATTGACCGGATTGAAGCTCGATGGATTGGCAATGCCGGTAGTAAAGCTGTTCTGAGTTGTCAGAAAACTAGCAGGCACCACGCCGTTGGTAATGCTTTGATTCAGCACGCCGAAGAGTGCCTGCGGCGCGTTAATCCCTTCGAGCGCGCTGCCTACGCGATTGAAAAAGGTATAGCTGATGCCATAGCCGCTGCGCAGCACCGTCTTCGGGTTCACGCTATAAGCCATGCCCAGGCGCGGCCCGAAAGTCCTTATAATCCGGATGAACCAGGCTGCGATTATAAAGGCTGCCGCCGGTGGCTCTCACCATCGAGTCTGTCGTCGGATCAAAATTCGAATAGTTGTTGTCTCGTCTCAAACAGCGGCGTGGCGAACTCCCAGCGCAGACCCATGTTGACTGTCAGCTTCGGAGTGACGCGGAAATCGTCTTGCGCATAAAGCGCATGCACATACTGGCGCAGATTCACCACCGTGTAACTGCCTTGGTTGATCTGGCTTGGCAAACCGAAGATCAAATCAGCCAGGTTGTAGCTGGTGGCGTCGGAGGGGATGGTGCAGCCCGGGCTCGCTAGTCCAAGTTCAGCGCAGTTGGTCGGCTTGCTGAACTGGCCCGCATAACGTCCTGTCCGTAGAGCGGATTGACATCCAGAATCTCCGTATGTATATTGAGATATTCCCAGCCAGCCTTGAGCGAATGTCTGCCCAGATTCTTTGAGAAATTGATCTTCGGATCCCACGATGTGGGGTTTTGAAACTGCGGGTTGCTGGTCTGCCGGCCCATCGCGGTAAACCCGCTCACCGACTGCGTGTTGAATCCGCCCGTCAAATTCGGCGTTGTGGGCAACCCTTGAATTCCGTAGAGCGATTCCAAACTCGGTCCACCCAGCAGCGCCGGTTCCTTGCCCGCCAAAACGTGCGTCCAACCAATGCGCGCCTCCAAGATTGAACTCGGAGAAACTGTCCAGGTATAACCGGCCGCCGCGTTCTGATCGATCGAATGAATGTAGCCGTTGCCGTCACCGCCCGACGGTCCGGCATAAGAAGGCTGATAATATTGCAAATCTTTGCGCTGGCTAAAACGCAGAAACGCCGTCATCCGGTCGTTGATCTGCCCGTCAATCTTTGCATCGAACTTATCGCTGTAGTCTCGAATCAGCAGCAGCGCCTCATAATTGTTCGAACGGCCGGGACCGTTAGGCGCGGGCAGTCCGCTCAGCAGTGCATAAGCGAAGGGATTGAGCGCGGAAACGGGAATCGCTGTGTTTTTCGGATACACCGTGCCGGTGAGAGGATCAACCACAGTCACCGGCAGGTTGCCTACTCTGTCCGTCAGATTCGGGAGCGAATCGAAATTGAGATAACGCTGCAATTGCCGGTAGCCCTCGTAATCGCCGAAGAAGAACAGCTTGTTTTTGATGATGGGCCCGCCGATGGTGGCTCCAAACTGGTTTCTCTGCAGTGTGGGCTTTACGAAAACCGCCGGGCTGAATAGGAAGCCAGTGGCGTTCAAGGCCGTATTTCGCAGGAACTCGTAAGCTGTCCCGTGAAAGTCGTTCGTGCCCGATTTCATCACGGCATTGACAACGGCCCCGCCCACGCGTCCATATTCGGCGCTGTAGTTGCTCGTGATCACTTTGAATTCGGCAATGGCATCCGGCGACGCTTGCACCACTTGCGACGAATAGCTCTGGTTGCTGGTCCCATAAGCGTTGTTATCTAAGCCATCCATCAGAAAATTGTTGTACGTGCTGCGCATGCCGTTGACGTTGAAAGAGCCTTCGCGCGGTGTGCCGCTGGGTGAAAATGAGGCGGCGATGGGAGACTTCACCACGTTGGCCGATAGCAACGCTAAGTCCGCGTAGTTGCGGCCATTCAGCGGCAGCTCCACGATTGAAGCACTGTGGATCACTTGCCCGTGTTCGCTCGAATCGGTTTCCAGAGCAGCAGCCGCATCGGTCACCTCCACGGTTTGGCTCACCGCGCCCACCTGTAAGGAGAAATCGACACGTTGCCGCGCTCCCACATTTACAGTTACGTTGGATGCCACCGATGTTGCAAAGCCAGTCGCTTCGGCTGTAACCTTGTATTTGCCCACTGTCACGTTGGCAAAGTCATAATTGCCATTGTCGTCGGCGACGGTTTTCGCCGTGATCCCAGTCTCGACGTTCAGCAGCGTAAGAGATGCCTTGGCCACCCCCGCTCCCGATGGATCACGTACCATTCCCAGTACTTCGGCGGTGTCAAATTGAGCAAAGAGGGGTGCAACAGTCAAGAAATAAAAAGCCAATATCCCAGCAAAACGGTTCATTTCCCAAACCTCTTGTGAGAAGGTATCAAATTGAAATTGACATTGCGTTACAGGTAGGTGAACAACTTGACATATTAATCCAATTCCCACGTGCGGAAGATATGCTCATGGATCGCCAAGTCTACCCGGCGTCCACGAAACGTGACGCCTTCCATTTGCAGCCTGAACCTTTGTTCGGCGCCGGCCTCAAAAGGTAATTTGATTTGTCCGCCGGCCCCAACAACTCGTTGCCAAGGCAAGCGATTCGCCGGTTCCACGCGCAGTAACCGGGCCACCGCGCGATGGTACAGCGGATACCCCGCCGCCGCGGCCACTGCCCCATAGGTAGATACTTTGCCCTTAGGGATTGATGCAATCACCCGTCGGAAAGCAGCGTCGCGAACTTCGTTAGGCCGGGCGCCATCCTTCTGAATGCGCTTGGTGATCTCTCTAGATAGCTTCTGCGGTGGTTTGGGACACGCCAATCAATCGCCTCGCAAATAGCTTATGCTTCGTCGAACAACCGTATCATCCAAACCGCCATCGGTGTTCAGTGTCAAGTGCTCTTGCTCAATTGGTTCAAACGCGGCCTTCACCTTGAGATAAAGCACGAAATCGCGGTTTTTCGCGACGTGGTCGAGCGCTAGCCTGTGGCGCGCTGTCCCATCGGAACAGGTTAAGTGAATGAGTTTGACGGTGCAGCCTAAGCTCTCCGCGTACTCCGCCACCCGCTCGATTTGATAGCGCAGGAAAACGTGCGACCATCGATAAAGATAAAGCCTGGCGGTGCCGTTTTATTGGCCAAATAGCCACCTGCCTGCAACAGGAGGTCCACGCAAAGTCGTCCTGTTCGCGTGAGTATTCGATCCATTGCTCGTTAAAAACGGCGGCACGGACCAAGTCTTTGTCCAGCACCACGCCGTTTAATTTCGCCGCCAGTGTTCGCGCAAGCGTACTCTTGCCAGTGCCGGGCAATCCGGCCATGATGACGAAGCAAGGTCGAACGTTTTGGTGGCTCACAGGCGATTCATTTTCGATCTAGCGCCCATGTTGGCGCATCTAAACTATTATCGCCGTCGAACAAAATGAGCCAATGCGTTGCAGTTGCGGGAGTGACAGGCTATATCGGTGGCCGTTTGGTGCCTCGCCTGTTGGACGCCGGTTACGCCGTCCGCTGCCTCGTTCGGTCTGCCCAAAAGCTACAAGATCGCGAATGGGCGCAACGGCCAGGCGTAGAAGTTTGCACCGTTGATTTGACAGACTCAAGCGCCTTGGCCGATCATCTTCGCGGCTGCGATGCCGCTTATTACCTGGTGCATTCAATGATTGCAGCAGGCAGCGATTACTCGAAAACAGACCGCGATTTGGCTGCCGGTTTCGCGCAAGCTGCAAAGTCGGCCGATGTGAAGCGCATTCTTTATCTGGGCGGTCTCGGCGAAACGGGCGCCCATCTCAGTGAGCATCTTTCTTCCCGCCGCGAGGTGAAGAGATGCTCGGCTCAACCGGCGTTCCGGTGACCGTGTTCCGAGCGGCCATGATCATCGGTTCCGGTTCTGCCTCTTTCGAAATCTTGCGTTATCTCGTCGAGCGTCTTCCTGTAATGGTCACTCCCAAATGGGTGAGCACGCCTTGTCAGCCCATCGGCGTTCGAAATGTGATCACTTACTTGGTGCAGGCTCTGACTGTTCCCGAAACCGCGGGCGGCGTTTTTGACATTGGCGGGCCTGACGTCATGTGCTATCGCGACATTATGCGCGTAATGGCGGAAGAATTGCACTTGCCGAAGCGCTGGATTATTCCAGTGCCTGTTCTTACTCCGCGTCTCAGTTCTTACTGGATACAGTTCGTCACGCCGCTCAGCCACAATATCGGGCGCCCTTTAGCAGAAGGTTTGAGAAACCCGGTAGTCTGCCGTGACCATTAAAGCAGGTCTGGCCGACGATCGGCTGGTGGCGAATGCTAAAGCAGTGCTTGACGACAGCTATCGCGTCGCCGCGTTGTCGGCGGCCCCACGGGATGAACCTTAATTGTTGCATCTCTTTTCGCCAGACGTTGTCGTGGACGCAAGAACGGCCGTTCGCGTGATATGCGGCCTCTTCTTTCTCCCGCACACCGTTGCAAAGCTTCGCAACATCCCTCGCGCCTCTATCCTCTTTGACAAAGTCGGTCTGCGCCCGCCGCGCTTCTTCGTTGCGTTTACGGCGGCAATGGAAGTCATCGCCGCTGTCGGACTTATAACCGGCTTTTACCCGCGACTAGCAGCGTTGATCGCAGCAGCGGTGCTCCTCGTCGCCTCCTACGCCATCGCGCGCGCACACTCACTGATGTGGCGGTGGCAGCACCCTGGGATCGAGTACATGGTGTTCTGGCCATCGTCTGCTTATGTGTCGGTTTCTCGCTTAGATTGCCATTGCGCCGGTCAGCCGATTTCGTCGGCATAGCATCGTACTGAATTGTCGGGTATAATTTCAAAAAACGGCGGCTTCCACCGGAGGCACACCAAGAGCATTTTCGAGGGAGAAGAAGCGACGACTATCGTTTCCCCGGCGCATTCCGACCGACAAATCAGCGTTTACACACACAATTTCTGCGAGGTGGTGAAATCCGTCGGCACCGAGTCCTACGCGCAGTCCTGCCTCGCATTTTTGGAGAAATCGCTTTGCGCCGAGCATTGGGCGGTGTTTCGCTTTCGCACCGGAAGCCCCTTGAAATGCCTGGCGACAGCAAGCGTGCACCATCAGACCGACGCTCTGGCGAATATCGACCGTTTTGTCGGTCGCTGTCACAGCGTCGATCCATCGGTAAAAGCTGCGAGCAAGCAGACTTTCGCGACCACGCTCGCCAAGCTCGACATCAACGATATTGATGACATGCAGTATCGTAATTGCTTCGAGTGACGCGGGTGCGCGAACGCGTCAGCCTGTTCTCGCGGGTCGGGAATGATTTTTACCAGGTGAGCGCATTTCGCGGTCCGCGATCGAGTCGCTTCACGCCTGCCGAGATGAATTTTTTTGCGGCACTCGCGCAAATCCTTTTGACCACCGCGTTAAAGCACGAGGTATTGCTGCACCACAGGCGGCACATTTCGTCATCTGGATATCAGGGGCATTGAACGGCTTCTCAAATGCGATGGCCGGCTTTGAGCAATCGCGAGAGCGAAGTCTGCGCCCGCGCGGTCGTCGGCAAGACGATCGAAAGCACGTCAATGGATCTCAATGTTCAGCGCACCAGCGTCATTACCTATCGGCAAAGAGCCTTTCAGAAGCTCGGCATTTCGCGCACGATCGATCTTGTCGCCCTCCTCAACGACATGTACGCCGAGCGCGTGCTGGCTTCATAACGGCTGGCGCCGAGCCTTCGGACCGGCCCTTGCATGCCCCGCGTCCCGATAACTGAGGGCAGACAAATGGCACCTCTTATCCCTTGCTAAGACTTGTACCAACAAACGTAAGGTGCTGGCATGCGCTCCGAACGAGACCTGCTCCATTTTGTCGGCAGCATTCCACTGCCAACCGAGGACGAGGTATTTCGGCGGCTGAGCGGTGAATTGGGCCGATACCTCCGGCGAATGCCCGACGGCGAGAAGAACGTACTCTTTGGATCAGGTTTCAGCAAGAAGCTGTTTGAGCATCCGGCAATGGAGGCCGATCCGACGCATCCGCCATTGCCGGTCAGGCAAGCTGACGGAACCGTCCTGCGGCACATCCAGCTTATGCGAATGAAGCCCGCGGCCGATCCGGACGCGGTAGACTTTGACACCGGCTACGACCGCGCCGCTCTCGCTTCCTATTCCGTATTTCGGAAGTTGCGCGACGCCGAGTTGATCCGGCCGGATGTCCGTTTCCAGGTCGCGCTGCCGACGCCGATGGCGACCGGCCTGATGTATGTCAGCCCTGTCGGCCGCGAGCGCTATATCCGCGCCTACGAACGCTCGT
>CAWJBS010000069.1:0-16170 GCA_963840845.1 Bryobacterales bacterium | reverse complement strand
TTACCGGCAATCAACTGGTCGATTTGGACTTGATCCAGACCTTCGATGGTAGCCGCTATTAGCCGCAGTAATTTAGTCAGGCTGCTTTTTTCGATCATGACGCGATCTTCTGGAGAACTTCGCTGGTTAGTGACTCCAGCTCGTCTTGCACATTCTCATAGGTCTGACCGGAGACACGTTTAAGAACGACGGGGACACCATGTTCTGGTGCATCGGCATACATGGTTTTATTCTCTCTGATGAACGTCGTAAGTGCGGGGATCTTCAACCGGACAACCTGTTCGATATATTGCTGTTGTGCCGAGATGGGCTGCTGATTTCGAACTTGAATCATTGTGAACAGGACGCCCAAAATCTTTGGGGCCGTGGCTTTCCACTCGTGGTTGCCACTCTCGTCAATATACTTGTTGTAGGTTTTTGTCAACTCCTCAACATGCTTCGTGAGCTGTTCGATTCCGAGTGTTGACAGGTAGTCGGGTTTTGTTGGAACGAGTAGGTAGTCGCTTGCTACGATTGCAGTTTTCGTGACGATGTTGAAATTTGGCGGACAGTCGGATAGGACGTAATCATAATCTCCTTCGTTTAGAGACTCCAATCCCTGCCTCAACCGAGAATGAACTCGAAGATAGTTGTTCCGCAAGTCTCGCTCCGTTGCCGCACTGAGTCGTGTTGCAAGATCGAGGTCAACATTGATGAGCGCCAGATGTGAACAGACTAAATCCAGCCGACCGCCCTTGCTCCCGATGTTTGCCTTAGCCGGATGACCAATTAGGTTAGCCAGATTCAGGTCAGTATCCTTATCAAGAAATTCATCGTACCCCAATTCTTAATCGTCTTCGAGCCTTCGAATTTGGTACGCCACTCATCGACGCTGAAGAAGGAAAAGGTCAGACTCGCCTGCGGATCGAGGTCGATTGCAAGAATTTTCTTTCCGCGAAAAGCCATCTCAGCGGCAAGGTTGGCCGTAATCGTGGTTTTGCCGACGCCGCCCTTGTAGTTGATTACCGAAATTGTTTTCATACGCGCACCTCCGAAAAAAGATCTCTAATGTGATTGTTGCACTGCAAGGAACGCAGACGATAGTCTGTGAGATCCGCGTATTGACGGGTCTCGACCGGGTTGCCGTCGCCGATTCCAGTCTACTTTGCGGCGTGCCCCCCCTGATCCGCCAGAGTTCAAGGCTACCGGACACGAGACCGTTCTGCTTGACGCCCACACGTTTTACCTAGTGCGGCTTGAGCGGCCTGCTTTTTGGGTTGTACATTGATAAAGTCGGGAAGATTCATTGCCTCCAAGAGGAGCCATTTTGCCGGGAGTTGGGTCGCAGGTATCGCGATGGTGCGGATATTGTCAACCTGGAATGCGATGACGGTTGGAACGCTCATCCTTTCTCCCGAAGCATCCCAACTGTGAACCCGGGGGAGAACCGGCGATGGTTGACGGCGTCTTGAAGCTCGACGACGGCTCACAGACGCGAATATCAGGTGTAATAATCGTCCGACAGTGGAAGATCAGTCTGTGCTTAAGTACTTCACCTCACCTTGGTGCCTTAGCTTCCGAAGGGACGCCAACGCCCCACGGGATTACAATGCGAACACTTGCATGATCTTCGGGAACATTTGGGACTCTTGACACGCAAATTCTTCGTGAAAGGGGCATGAGGCTCTTTTCACTCGGCGGCTTTTACGCTAAGACCACGAACGAAACTCGCTGGACCATAGCTATTGCATACCTACGAGCTTGGTAAGGATAGTTCCCGCCCACTTCGAATGGATCAGCCGTCTCTCCACGTGACTTGTTCTCAACGAGCACGCGGTCATATAGCACGAGGTCTGTTTCGCCTCCGGCGATTTCACCCCCTTCTCGCACCGGAACTTGGCGGGAAAGGAGATGAGTTTTCAAATCTTGTTGTAGTGTTGCCTCCGGTAAGGAACTCGCCTTCACGTATCTTCCCGTTTTTTCAACCATGTCAGCAAACATGAGCAATTCGTAAAGTGAGTCGATAATGGCGCGATGCGCTCCTGCTGGCAAGCCGCCCGGTAGCGAGACTCGGAATTCAGACTCCAGCCGTTGGCGTAACTCTGGGTCGTCGGACTCCCATTCGTCCAATAGTCTTAAATCACGTGCCCTTAACCGCAGAAGATTGGGCCGATCTGTTGTGAGCGCTTCCGCACACTCTGCCGAACAGATCCCAGCTTGCGCCGCAATTTGTAGCCACTCCTTCTTAACGGTCCCCGCAGTCTTTGCGGCATTGTCTGCGTCTTCTCCCATCACGATTGTGAAGCGTTCATAAAGCGCGATGCGACTAGCTAACGCAACAAGCGGCACTTTCTCCAAAGGCGCGAAAACGTACCCGACCAGTTTCTGCTGCTCATACGCTAAGGACCATTTCTCAGCGTCAAAAAACAAATTTGGAGGAACAACCCGTCCGGCTTCCGTTCTTGTCAGGATGTCATTGCCCCTACCAAGCTTTGCCTTATTTGCTGGAAAATCGACCAACACTTGTTCCACCGAAAAATTGTGAGCCGCCTCGTGCAACTCCGGCACCTTTTCAGCTATCCTAGTGCCGATCTCGAATACTGACTTGGCAAAAGCGTCGGCACCTGCTTCCGTCCTGAGCATTTGAATAAGCCCGTCCCATTGGAGCTGTCGCGTATCGCGGCGCTCTTGTTGGGCAGCCCGCCAAGGCCCGCTATGAAGCGAGCTGCGAAACAGGCCGCGCGGTGGTAAATCTGTCTTGAGACTAATGCGTCGGCAATTCGACGCGCGGCAATACCGCCAGAAGCCATGAACTCAGACTTGACACTTCCGCCCCATATTGATACGTATTCTGTTTCGGAAGCGAGCGCAAAATAATTCGGAAGGGTCAGCGGTTCTCCGCTTTCACGGTTAGCCTCCCGAATTAATTCCCGAAGCATTTCCTCGGCAGCCCTAACTTTGTGGTGATAGTAGAGACGGTCATAGAGCAGCGCACGCCCCATGATCATCTGTTCATATGCAGCCAAGCCGGAAAGAGAAATTCCCATCTCGTAACAGCGGCCCCCGGCTTCCTGTGCCCTTTTTTGGAGTTCGTCATTTGGAGCATTATCTGGCGTGATGATGATTACTTCCAGTTTTTGCTAATCAACCTGTTAAAGTCTAAGCCAATCGGGAACCCGGAATGATGGCTGTCCCGAGCCATATAGTCAATCTTGTCGGCATCAATCGGTCCGCTAATTACACCCGATAGATACCCCGCATTCAAGTTCGATCTTGAGCCGAGTATTCGGGATGCGATTGCAGTCGCAAGTTTATGGGTTTCCTTTACGGCCTCACAATGACGGTGTTCGAATACACGTCTCATCTGTTCGGACAAGACTAAGAAAATGGCAACTGTTTCAGAGGGAGCGATCTTTGTGACATCGGGGAAGTGTCCTTCGGATGACAGTCTTGGCGGAAGCGAAATCTTCACGTAGACATTCACGAAGATGGGGCTCGGTCACATGACTGTACGGTCCATGGCCAATATCGTGGAGGAGCCCAGCTAAGCGAATGGAATGACGGTCGAGATCACTTATTATGGGTACATCAAGATCTTTGTCACGACCGAATTGCCTGTGGTTGCTAGCATTCTTTTCCAACGAATTCATCATTCGTTGCGCTGCCGCTCATCTGCTCCAAGAACATGCTCCAGCCTCGAATGCGATGCACCAGTGTAGACGTATGAAGCCAATCCTAGTCGACTAACTCCACGCAGGCGTTGCAACAAGGGGCTATCCAGAACTGCAACCTCCCAAGGAAACAAATCAATACTTCCCCATATGGGATCATGCAGTGTTTTGGGGAATCGTTCGTGGGAACTCTTCCGGTCCAAATTCTTAATAATTGTGGAAACGCAATGCTCAGCAATCGTCGCTACGTTGGACCACAACGTCGGGGCTTTGTCCGCCAAATCGGAACGAAGATCTGGCTCCGTCAAAGATAAGCCTCAACTTGCCGCGTTAACTGCGACACCTTCTGCGGCGTCCTGGCTGAGCTGATTGATTCCGCGCATTATTTCCTCACCGAGATGCAATGCGTCGGTCGTACTTACACCTAACCGGTTGAGAAGAATCTCCGCCACATAAGAACTCGCGTTCAATTCGGCTTCTTGGTAGTAGGGATTGGGTGCGGTTGTTAATTCGGCGGCCTGCGCCCATCCGAGGATCTCTGGAAGCTCAACGCACCGTAACCCGATGCGCGAGTCCGCCATATGTATCTGTTCACGCGCCCAACCGGGAAACTTCGGAAGTGCTCCCTGAATTGCTTTGTCTAGCAGCCCGTGAGATGTGGGAATGCGCCGCTTGAAAACCAGTGTCCTTATTCGCAAGGACTAATGAAGCAACTAACAAACGCGCAACATCGTGCAAGCGATCCATAAGAATACAATCCTATCAATAAAGAAACTCGAACTGCATGTATATAATACTGTACAAAATAGGCGAAATCAAGGGGAAATAGTGTACAGAATTCAGTACAATTGGGAAATGAGTGTTCAGACGAACTCCAGCTTCGGTGAAAAGATTCGCTTCTGCCGACAGAAACGTGGTTTGAACCAGACCGAGGCGGCGAAAATGATGGGGGTCCAGCGCACATCGTTAAACCGTTGGGAAAAGGGCCGAGAGAGATGCCCAGAGGCGAAAATATGACCAAGCTACATGACCATTTAGGAGTTCTAATTGGAACCCAAGAAGATAACAGTTCTCGCTCGGAGAGCGTCTACCAGCTAACACTGCCGTTTGATCAAGTGATCAACCTAGAGGTGCGGGTAGGTCCAAAGCGTGCGGACGCTGTACAGATTCAAGTACAGTTGAGAAGTCTCGCAAGTTAATGGGTATCGCTCTAAAGGTCTTCCATTCGACGAGGGAAAGGTATTGGACCGGGAGGCTGTCACGATTTCGACCAACAACGTCCATTGGCCTGGAACACTGTGCCGTCAACTCAGAAGCTGATCAGCGGCGCTTTCCCTAATTTTTTCAAAGACTTCAAATCTTCCTTGCGTTGCGGATGTAGATGTACTCGAAAGGGGGTCTTGTGATCAATGCGCGCCCCCGCAACCAATCGGCTTCGCCGAATCCCCGTTTTTCCACTAAGCAACATTCCCGTTTTTTGCGAACTCCAACCTGTGCGGTCTTATTGCTGGGTCCAAACCTGGCTCCGCCGTACAATGACCAGGTCAGCAGTAGCTTTCTTCGTTTTTAACCGGGTTGAGGTCACACGTGTGACTTTCCAGCGGATCGCTGAAGCCAAGCCCGCCCGACTGCTACTGATCGCCGATGGCCCACGCGCAGGGAATTCTGCAGATATAGAACGTTGTGGCGAGGTCCGGGCTCTTCTCGAATCTCAAAAAATTGATTGGCCGTGCGATGTCTCCACTAACTTCTCTCCGACCAACCTCGGCTGTCGCGACCGTTTTATCTCGGGCCTGAATTGGATCTTTTCGCTGGTCAACGAAGCAATTATATTGGAAGACGATTGCCTCATCGATCCGACTTTCTTCCCGTTTTGCGACGAATTACTAGAACGCTATCGAGACGACTCGCGCGTTGGCGCCATCTCCGCCAACAGCCCGCTTGCGGGACTCGCTAAGATACCGACCAGCTATTACTTCTCTAAGGCTTGCCACATCTGGGGCTGGGCCACGTGGCGGCGGGCATGGTCACTTTACGATCCGCAGATGTCTGGTTGGCCCGCAGTGCGAAGAAACGGCGTCTTGCGGAAGATTCTGTCAAATCCAAGAGCGGTCGCGCGCACCACGGAGATCTTCCAGGACGTGTATGACGGCACGGGTCCAACAACTTGGGACTACCCGTGGTTTTATACCGTTCTAGTTAACAGGCTTCTGTGCGTTACCCCCGCAGTCAATATGGTGCGCAACATCGGCTTTGGCGCCGGCGCTACCAATACGACTGACACCACCTCCGCCGAAGCCAACTTAACGGTGAGCGCGATGCCGTTCCCGCTCGACCACCCGCCCGCAGTTACGAACGACTGCGGCCTTGACGACATTGAAGACCGGATCATCGATAGCCGCGTCAGTCTGAAGCAAAAGATCCGGGCCTGTTTGCCCAAACAGGCGAAGATGCTATACAAGCAGTGGCGTAAGCTTTCGCTTCGACGGATGCCTAGATACGCCGATCTTTTTCATTGATGGGAGCGTCGTTGATGCTGGCGCGGCGTTCTCGCATCAAGCCCTCCTCATCAAACTCCCAGAGTTCATTGCCGTACGAGCGATACCATTGGCCGGCCTCGTCGTGCCATTCGTATTCGAAGCTGACGGCGATGCGATTTTCGCGGAATCCCCATAGCGTTTTCTTCAGTTTATAGTCGAGTTCTTTCGCCCATTTGCGGCGGAGGAAAGCCTTGATCTCTTCGCGTCCATTCAGGAATTCGATGCGGTTGCGCCATTTCGAATCGGGCGTATAAGCCAGGGCAACGCGTTCCGGGTCGCGGGAGTTCCAGGCATCTTCGGCCATTTGCACCTTTTGCAAAGCGGTTTCCATAGTGAAAGGAGGTTTGATGGGTGTCATGCGTTTCAATCGTCCTCTACTACTATTTCTCAACCGCAGTGACGCTGCCAGGCGACCACTGACGCCAACGAGCGCGCAGCAATTGCGGCCATTCAGGATTCATGCAGGGACGCTCGATCAAAAGAAAGAAACCTAGACTCACGCCGAAGACCACCGGAAGAACGATCAAGCAATCCAGGAGCAGACGCGTTGTGTAATTGGATCCAACCAACAAGCGAGCCGACAATTTTCCAGCGGCCGAGATAAGGCCATAGTGCAAAAGGTAAATGGAATAGCACATACCGCCGACGAGCGTGATGGAGCGATGGCGAAAGAACCAGCTAGAAATTCGTCCGCGGAAAGCGCCCATGTAGGTTAGCAGAATAATGGGTGCGATCAGAACGGGATATGGGTTCGAAATAAGAAGAATGGCTAGAGCGGGCCAGCCGAGGAGAGAAGCGAAATCCCACGCGGCGGAGGGCTGCGGGTTTTCCTTCCAATCGATGAGATAGATGTCGGTGAGTAGAAAGCCGGCCGCGAAGAGTTCAAGATACCAGGGCAGGCTGTTCCAGCGGCCCGCCGTTTGGGGTGGGGACGAGACTAACTAGTAAGGGATTGAGTATCATCACCGCGAGAAGAGTGGCGCGGCGCACTACAACGTTGCCGATGGAAAATACAACAGACAAAAAGGGCGCCAGTAGATAAAACTGCACTTCGATTTCGAGGGACCAAAAAACGATACTGATGACGCTGCCCTGGCCGAAGATCAGGTTGTGCTGGTAGATAAGACTCGCCAGTAAATTGGGCCAGTGTGAGAAGCCGGCGTGAAAGCCAAACGCCCCAAAACCGCTGATAAAGAGGAATAAAGCCGCGACAATATAAGGCGGCTCAAGACGCGTTAGACGTCGAACATAGTATTTCCGCAGTGGCGGTCTGGGAGCTAAGCCGAGCCGCCATTTGGCGAAGGGCATGGCGAGAAGGAAGCCGCTCAAAACGAAGAATAGTTGAACACCGTATCGACCGCTGGTAAGTCCCTTGGCGAGCCACGTCTCGTAGGGCTGTATAGTGGCGCCTTGCATGTGGCGTTGCAGAGTGTAGCCGTTGAGATGGAACAGCACTACCGCCATAATGGCGACGAAGCGAAGGCCGTCTACCTCTGCAATGTAGCGGCGGCCGCGTGCAATGATGCGCCCGAGAGCTAGCAAGAGGTTTCCAGGAAGATCATTCTTTAACCAAGATATCGAATGCAGCGGCGTTCCGGAGTTTGTATACGATGAGGAAGTAGCGTATGGCGCAATTCACGCGAAGACGGTTTGGGAGCAGAATCTTGATGGGCGCGGCGGCCTGTTCCATGGGCTACGGGCTGCGTGCCCAGGAGGATTGCGCACCGCCCGCAGGAACAGCGGTTGATTTTGTTGTTCCCAAATTGCAGAATCTGGTTCGCAAGTCGGTAGCGGAATTAACGACGAACGAAGTGGCGCGGCTGCGTTTGGCATACCAAAAACTTCGGGATTTGACGGTTTCAGACCCTAGCGATCCGCGGGGCTGGATGCAGCAGGCGCAATGTGCATTGCTGGATGTGCGGCGGATCGGGTGGGGATATTCACGGCTCTTGGACATTCTTGCCGTGGCACCGAGCGTATTTGTATTTTCATGAGCGCATCTTGTGCAAACTGCTGAATGATAATTCGTTCCGGCTGCCGTATTGGAGTTGGGATTCGAGCAATTACCGGAGCGTACCGGCAATTTACCGGCCACCCACTGTGGGAAGCAGCGCCAATTCGCTGTACGACGCGAAGCGATCGAACGATGCGGTAGCTGGAAAATCAATGCCGGCTTCGATCTTTCCAGCGGCGCAGAACCCGATGAACTCGGCGAATTTCGCGGCATTTGGCGGAGGAAAAGATGCCGGCGGATCTTTGGAATTTGGGCCGCATGGGGCGATTCATATGTGGGCGGGCACGCCCGGCGATCCTTATGCCGACATGGGGAACCTTTCGCTGGCCGCGCAAGATCCGCTTTTCTACGCGCACCATTGCAATATTGACCGGTTGTGGGCGGAGTTTCTACGGCGGAATCCGGTGTCGCATGCGAATCCGACGGACGAAGAGTTTCTCACGCGCAGCTTTACGTTTTGGGACGAGAACAAGAGGTTAGTCACTATCAAAGTGCAGGATGTTTTGGATCCGGCACCGCTTGGGTTTAGTTACCGGCCGGGCGCTGGGCTGTCCAGCAGCAAACGGCCCAAGTGGACGAAACTGAAATACGACAGCAGCACGCATTTGCTTCAGCTCCCGACACCGATTGCGCCGAGCATTGTTATCACGCAACGGTCGGTGATCGTGAAAGATGTGCAAATGCCGGCAACTAGCGGTTCGTATAACGTTTTTGTGGGTGATCCCCCGGCGGCGGGAGCGGATCAATCGCGAGCGGCGAACTATGTCGGCTATATAGGGATTATTGTGGGCGAGCATCATCACCAGCAGAAGGGTTCGCTGGTTTTGAATGCTAGCGATCTTTTTTTGCAGACCGCCAGCGGTGCAGGTGCGCTGCTGACGTTCGCGCCAGCGGGGACAAGCAATGGCCAGCCACTTGAGTTCAGTACGGCTTACCTGACGGAAGAGTAGGAAGGGAAGATGTTTTGGGCAGCGCTGGTGGTGATGGTGGCGCAACCGGTCAGCGTGGTTGTGAGGGTGCCAGAGGAGTTGCGGAGCGCCAAGAGCGTTTTACTGCGGCTGGAGGGCGTGGTGATGCGCCGAGATGCGCCCGCGACCTGGAATGTCTTTTGGGAGAAGCAGGATGGGGCGCACTTGGTTGGTTACATCAGTTCACCGGCGAACTCCGCACAGCGCAATCCGAAACCGGCGAATTTCATCTTGCAGTTGCCAGCGCAGGCCTTGGCTGCACTGCACAGGAAGAAGGAAATACGCTTTACGTTTGTGCCTGTAAGCAAGCTGCCGGAGGGCGGCGTGACGATTTCGTCGGTACGGCTTGAGTAGCAATGTCGAAAGCCTATATTCAACAGCAGATTCGCCGGCGAGGCAAGGCTGCGGTGATGGTAATGCTGAGTGCGGACGCGAAAGCTGACAGTTATGTGGCGGCACTAAGCGAATGTTTTGAGTCTGTGGAACAACCCGCACTGTATCTGAAAAATCTGGGCGTGGTCTATGGGCAGGTAAGCCAGAAGGGTTGGGAGAAACTGCAGGGGACCATTGCGGCTTCCGACGATGTAGCGGGCACGGCCCCTATGCAGCCCATCGCAGGCTTGGGATCGACGGCAACTGTGCCCACGACGCCGCAGGTGGCGTGGGGGGTTGCCAAGATTCAAGCTCCTGCCCTGTGGAAGCAAGGGTTGAGCGGTAAAGGGGTTCTGGTGGCGCACTTGGATACAGGTATGGACGGCGAGCATCCTGCGCTGAAGCCGGCGATTGCACAGTTTGCCGATTTTGATGCAACCGGTCACCGGATTGAGGGAGCCCCGATTGCAGATTCAGACGTGCATGGTTCGCACACGGCGGGCATTATTGCGGGCCGGACCGTTTTTAGGGCAGGAAATCGGTGTTGCGCCAGGTTGCCAACTGGCGAGCGCGGCGGTGATTGAAGGCGGCGACCAAGTGGCGCGCGTGCTGGCCGGGGTGGACTGGATGCTGAATTTTCCAGTGCGGGTGCTGAACCTATCGCTGGGGTTTCAAGGGTATTTCGATCAATACATCCCGCTGCTGGCGAAGCTGCTGGACAAGAGATGTCCTGCCGGTGTTTGCCATAGGCAATGGCGGGCCGGGAACGAGTTGTTCACCGGCGAACTATCCGCAGGCTTTGTCGGTCGGGGCGGTGGATGAGAGCGGAAACGTGGATCCGGATTCGGGTAGTGAGACGTTTCCGCGCAAAGTGAATCCGCTGGTGCCGGATTTAGTGATGCCGGGTGTGGATATTGTTTCGGCGAATGCGGGTGGTGCGAACTTTCGGTTGGACAGCGGGACATCGATGGCCGCGCCGCACTTGGCGGGATTGGCGGCCTTGTTGATAGAAGCGTGTCCGAATGCGACAGTAGGCCAGTTGTATACGGCGATCTGTCAGGCTTGTTCGCGGATGCCGAATATGCCGGTCGAGCGAGTGAATCTAGGAATACCGGATGGCGTGAAAGCGTTGGCGGTGTTGCAGGGATTGGTGGCTGCGAAGAGAACGATTACGGCGGGGGGTGGACAAACCAGCTAGTTGTCGGGTGAAAAGCGGGCGTCCATCAGGTCGAGTTCGCGTTCAAGTTTGCGGAGAACTTCATCGTGGATTTGGTTTTCGGCACGCAGATGGATGGCGACGGAACGTTCGACGTTGCGGAGTTGTTGGGCGAGGTTGCTGTAGAAATCAGATTCGTGGATGCCCTCACTGCCGTGAGATTCAAGGTGTAGTTGACGGCGGCGGTAGTACTCTTCCAGACGTTCGAAGGCTTCCAGGTGTTGGCCTTCGCTTTCGCCGCGCAGGCTGGCTAACTTGGCGAGAGCGGTTTCGATGAGTTGACGACGGGCCCAGGATTCCTCTTCCAAATCGCCGGGTGAGGCGCCCGTGAGTTTCAAGACGCGAATAAGCCAAGGCATGCTGAGCCCTTGCAGTACGAGAGTCGTGAAAATGACGCAGAAGGTTAGATAGATAATCATGCTGCGTTGGGGCAAATTTTCCGGCAGCGAGAAAGCGGCGGCCAGAGCGAGGACGCCACGCATGCCGGCCCAGCCGACAAGGAACGCAGACTTAGGCGAGAGAGCGTGTTTGTTGGAAGGCAAGTGAGAGGCGATCCACGCGCCAGGCAAAACCCAAAGCAAGCGAAGCAGAACAACGGCGGCGCTGAAGAGTGCGCCGGCGACGAGCAGATGAGTGAGGCTTTGGCCGCGGATATCCGCGACAATTGTGGGGAATTGCAGGCCGAGGACAAGGAAGACGAGGGCGTTGAGGATGAAATCGAGCGTGCTCCAGACGGCGGAAGCTTCCATACGCGCCTTTAAAGAAAAGAAGCCGGAACTGCGGCGACCAATGTAGATGCCGCAGGCGAGGGTGGCCAAGACGCCCGAACATTGCAGACTTTCCGCTGCGAGATAGGCGACGTAGGGCGTGATGAGGCTGATGGTGATTTCGACCGGTGAATCGACAATACGGCGTAGTAGGGCGTGTGAGACAAAGCCTACGACCAAGCCAATAGCGACGGCGACGAAGATGAGGTAGAAAAGCGTGCCCGCGCCTTGGACAAAGGTGGGTGCGGTGCCCGCTAAGACGATGGCGAGTGTGAAACGCAGGGCAACAAGTCCGCTGCCATCGTTCACCAGGCTTTCGGCCTCGATCAATTCGGTGATGCGGCGCGGCAGGCCGAGACGCTTGGCGGTAGCTGTGGCGGCGATGGCGTCGGTGGCGGCGATCACCGATCCGAGGACGAGGCCGAGGCGCCAATCAAAGTGGGGAATCAACATGCGGACGGCGGCAGCGGACCCGAAGATAGTGAAGCTGACAAGGCCGAAAGCGAGCATGACAATACTGAGCAGGTTACGCCGAAATTCGCGCCAAGAGATGTGGAAGGCGGCGCGGAATAGCAACGGCGGAAGGATGACGAGGAAAACGACGTTGGGACTTAGCGAGACGCGCGGGGCGTGCGGAAGCAGGCTTAGGCAGAGGCCACCGACGACCATGACTATGGGATAGGCAATTTGCAAGCGCTTGGCCACGATCGCCAGAGCGGAGACGAGCAGAAGCAGGAGCAATAAGAGAGGCTCGATGCTACCGATAGCCGAATCCAGCATATTCTTATGATCATGACAAACGGCGTGATAACGTACGGCTAATGACAAAGCCACGTCTGAGCTTTTGGCAAATCTGGAATATGAGTTTCGGTTTTCTGGGCATCCAGTTCGGGTGGACGCTGCAGATGAACAACATCAGCGCGATCTACGAATTCCTGGGCGCGAAGGCCGACCAGTTGCCGATTTTGTTTCTGGCTGCACCGATGACAGGCTTGCTGGTGCAACCGCTGATTGGGCATTGGAGCGATAACACCTGGAATTGGTTAGGACGGCGGCGGCCGTTCTTTCTAGTGGGCGCAATTCTAAGTTCGTGCATGTTGGTGCTAATGCCGATGAGCAGCGCGTTGTGGATGGCGGCTGGGGCGTTATGGATTTTGGATGCGTCGATCAACGTGAGCATGGAGCCGTTTCGCGCGTTTGTGGCGGACATGTTGCCGGATGACCAGCGCACGGAGGGATTCACGCGGCAAAGCTTCTTTATTGGGATAGGCAATGTGGCGGCAGCGGCCGTGACGGGGTTGATGTTGAAGCTGTATCCGACATCGGGCACGGCGGGGATTCCGATGTGGGTGCGGATTGCGTTTTGGATGGGCGCGGTGGCGTTTTTGGGAGCGGTGCTTTGGACGATTTTCAAGACGAAGGAGTATCCGCCGAGCGAGGCCGAACGGGAAAGATTGAAGACAGCGAAGGCATTTGACCTTGGGCAGATTTACCGGGCCATTGTTGAGATGCCGGGGCCGATGCGGCAGTTGGCGGCGGTGCAGTTCTGTACTTGGGTGGGCCTGTTCTGCATGTTCCTGTATTTTTCCGTGGCGATCACGCGAAGCGTTTTCGGGGCCAATGTGCCTACTGACAAAGCCTATTCGGAAGGGATTGTGTGGGCGGGGTATTGCTCGGCTTTTTATAGCGCTGTGTGCGCCTTCATTTCACCGTTCCTGCCGCGAGTGGTTGACCGGTTCGGCAAGTGCAAGACGCACTCGTTCTGCTTGCTGGCGGGCGCGGCGGGCTTGCTCTCCATTCCGCTGGTGCATGACAAGTGGGTGCTGCTCTTGCCGATGGTGGGCGTGGGCATCGCGTGGGCGAGCATTCTTTCGATGCCGTATTCGATTCTTTCGGCGGCCATTCCGCAGAACAAGATGGGTGTGTATATGGGCATCTTTAACTTCTTTATTGTGCTGCCGGAGATCACGGCTTCGCTGGCGTTTGGCTGGATCATGAATCACCTGTTGAACAATAACCGGCTGGCGGCGCTGGTGGTGGGCGGGTGCTGCTTTATTCTGGCGGCGATTTTGACGCAAAGGATTGAAGAGCCGCACGCGCAGGAAGCGGACAACATTGTGCCCGTAGCAGCTTGATGGACGAACTGCGAGCGTTCAACATCCGGCGTGTCACGAGTGCGGGCACGGAGCGCGTGACGGACCAGACTGCGGTGGAAGAACCGCTGGCCATTGTGGTGAAGCACTGGCAGAAGGACGCGGCGGTGACCACGAATCTAGCAGTGACGATGCGGACGCCGGGCCATGAGAAAGAGCAGGCGGCAGGACTTTTGTTGGCGGAAGGAGTGATTCGCGGGCCTGGCGATCTAGTGGAGATTCGCACGTTGGGCGGTGAGCCTTCGAACGAGGTGCTAGTTGAGCTGGCACGGGGCGTGGATTTCGAGGCTTGGCGGCTGGCGCGGAATGGCTTTGTGAGTTCGAGCTGTGGCGTGTGCGGCAAGCGGAGCACCGAGGCGGTGCAGCAGGATTTGCCGGCGGTAGAGGCGGATGCATTTCGAGTGGCGGCGGCCGTGATTCATGCTTTGCCGGTGGCGTTACGGATACGGCAGCCCGCGTTTGGCGAAACGGGTGGACTGCATGCGGCGGCGTTGGTCACGGGCAGCGGGGAAATTGAAGCGGCTTTTGAAGACATTGGACGGCATAATGCGTTAGACAAGCTGTTGGGTTGGGCGTTGCTGAACGGGCGGGTACCGTTGCGAGAGCGAATTGTGTTCATGAGCAGCCGCGGCAGCTTTGAGCTGGTGCAAAAGGCGGCGATGGCCGGGGCGGCGGTGTTGGCGACAGTGGGTGGGCCTTCGAGTTTGGCGATTGAAACGGCTCGGGCGTTGCAGATGACGCTGGTGGGTTTTGTGCGCGACCAACGATTCAATGTTTACGCGGGCGAGTGGCGGATAGACTCATAGATAGATGAAGTTGCGGTTTCGAAGTAACAGTTTGCGCCTGCGTGTGAACCAGAAAGAAGTAGCGATGCTGGCGGCGGGCACAGAATTGCGGGAAGAAGTGAAGTTCGCAGGGGCAACGCTGGCCTATACGTTAACGGCTGGCCCGAATGCGGCGACTTTTGACGGGCAGCGGGTCAGAGTAAGTGCGCAATTGGGCGAATGGGCGCGCGGCGAAGAGATTGGCTTTTACTTTGAAGTGGCGCCCGGGCTGAAAGTGGCGATTGAGAAGGATCTGGAGTGCGTGGATGGGCCTGCGGAAGAGAAAGATCCGGACGCTTTTCCGAGGGGCGGGAAGAGTTGTTAGGTTTTTAGGCACACGTTCGGTGTACTCATTCCGAGCGACTCGAGATTTCGACCGCCTTTTCTTCGCTAATTAAGCGGCAGACGGAGCACTTTTGACCCGAGCGAGGACAGTTTGGAGGTCCAAAACCTCGCCGCTCAGGTTGAAGTGGGTCTGTTGGATCTTTCTGAACTCCTCAAATTCGGAAACGCTAAGATCGAACCCAAATTCGGAGGGAATGAACTCGACGTTTTGCTCTTTGGCCTTTTTGGCGATCGTGATGATGCGATCGACTTGGCGGAAATTTTCGTCTTTGGCCTCCTTGGCTTCGCGCGCAGGCCGTTCGAGGCGTTCCTGCTGAATTTCTTTCAGTTTCTTGGTGTCATCCGCAATTTGTTTACGAATGCGGCGTTCGTGTAAGGCGGATATTGCGCAAACGCTTTTCGCGGAGGAGCATGTAGCCGCCTTCGCACATGGCTGCGCGGCGAGCGGGATCCTGTTCTAGCGGATAGCAAATGCCAAAAGCGTAGCGGGCGTCCTCAATGACGGCTTGTTCCTCAGCGGGAACTTTGAGAAGACGCCAAAAGTTATTAGAGATGAGGTGTACGAGTTCTCGTTCTTCGTCGGTTTGCGGATTGTGACGCTCCACGTAGCTGGCGATTAACTGGTCGTAGGCTTCGCGAGAGTCATCGGGAAGAAGCGCTTTCAGGGAGCAAAGTCCGTGCGTGAGAGCGTTCATGGAAGAGGCGGCGTGGCCAGCCGCAGTTTTCGCCCCGGTCGATTTTTGGGCGTTGAGGCGGTTAGCGTTGAGTTGCGCTTCGCTGAGGGCGGCGCGGTTGCGATTGTTCAGAGGGCTCCGCGGCGGGAGGTTGAACGGTATTCTCGAAATCGATGTTTGCCATAGAATTATTTCTCCTGACAAGGGAAAAGTAGCTTGGCGGGCGTTGCGACTCGCTTAGACATTGCGGATTCCAGGAGGAGAGAAAGAGAATAAAGCTTTTAAAATGATGGGCGTACAGGTATTTTCAGGAATCGTACAAGTGTTGTGACTCGAGTTCAGCATCTTTTTTCGGGAAGCAGGAAACGCTTTTACGACAATGCGCACTTACGGGGCATGAAAGACAAGAGGATAGGAATCAAGTTAGTAACGCCGGTGCTGGTTTGTTTGTTATGGAGCACCGGCTGTAATAGCAATTCGACGGTGGCCAATTTTGCGGCGTCTGCTCAGGCAGCGGTTTCGGCGGGCGATCCGATTTTCGCGGACTTCGCGGGCACGTGCGGCCGTGAAGTGGCGAACCGCCAAGCCTTTGGCGGGTTTTGACGAATGATACTTTGCCCGTGGAGTGCCAGGCCATTGATACAAAA
>CAWJBS010000068.1:0-23013 GCA_963840845.1 Bryobacterales bacterium | reverse complement strand
TTTGCAGCTACACGTAGACGACAATCTGCGAGCCGGTATGACGTTAGCAGAAGCGCGCCGGCAGGCGATTCTCAAATTAGGCGGTGTTGAATCGACGAAACAACTGTGCCGCGAACGCAATACGATTCCGTTGTTTGAAAATTCCTGGCAAGATATCCGCTTCGCGCTTCGGCAAATGCGCAAGAACCCTGTTTTCACCGGCACAGCGATCTTTGTGCTCGCCTTGGGCATGTCGGCGAGCGTTGCCATTTTTGCGTTTGTGGATGGGGCGTTGCTCAAGCCGTTGCCTTATAAGAACCCGGGCCGCCTGTTAGGAGTATTTGAAAAGACGGCGGAATTTCCGCGCAATAATCTTTCCTATCCCGATTACCTGGATTGGAAGAAACGCAACACGGTTTTTAGCTCGCTGGAGATGTACGGCCCGGGCGGCTTCAATCTTAGAACGAAAACGGGCGTGGAACCCGCGCGGGGCGGGCGTGTGAGCGATGGCTTTTTTCGCACCCTGGGAGTGGCTCCGGTGTTAGGCCGCGATTTTCGGCCGGGTGAAGATCTGCCTTCAGCACAACGAACGCTTCTCTTGAGTTACGCGACGTGGCAAAAACGTTTTGGCGGGAGGCGGGAAGTTTTGGGCGAAACGTTGACGCTGAATGACAAACCGTATTCCGTGATTGGCGTATTGCCGGCGGCGTTTCATTTTGCGCCGATAGAACCTGCCGAATTTTGGACTGCTTATCATGCCGAGAGTGACTGTGATTTGCGGCGCACTTGCCATTCCATTTACGGAGTGGGGCGTTTCGAGACGGCGTCTCGGAAGGAACGGCGCTTGCCAATTTAGCGGCGATAGCGCAACAACTACAAAAAGAATATCCGGAGAATCAAGGTCAGGGCGCCACCGTTGTGCCGCTGAGTGAGACGATCGTGGGATTCATCCGGCCGATCCTGCTGGTGCTGCTGGGTGGTTCGGCATTGCTGCTGTTGATTGCCGGTGTGAACGTCGCAAGTTTGCTGCTGGTTCGCACGGAAAGCCGGCAGCGTGAGATGGCGGTGCGAAGCGCGCTAGGTGCTGGGCGTGCGCGGCTCAATAGCCAATTTATGACGGAAGGTTTCGTGCTGGCGCGGCGGTGGCGGGCTGGGTATACTGGCAGCTTTCTTGGTTCTGAAAGTCTTAAATAGCCTGGTTTCCGCAGACTTATTGGCGAGCCTGCCTTATCTGCAAGGGCTACATCTCAATGGTCATACGTTGGCGTTTGATGGTGGAATTGTATTGCTTGCCGCGATTCTCTTCTCGCTGACGCCGACTCTGCATTTCGGCGCGCGGCACGGCGCCAGTGCTTTAGGCGAAGGGAGCCGTGGTTCTTCCGGCACCACTTGGCGGAGGCTCGGTTCGAAGCTCGTGGTGTTGGAATTAGCGACGGCGATGGTGCTTTTAGTGGGCGCAGGACTGCTGGGCCAGAGCCTGTACCGGATGTTGCATGTTGATACCGGCATGCGGCCCGACCATTTGGCCACGTTGTCTCTTTCCGCCTCTGCCGCGGCCTATCCAAAGGAAGAGCAAAAGATTGCGTTGGTGCGCGATTTGACATTCCGCTTACGCGCGCTTCCGGGCGTGAAAGCTGTCGGGATTTCGAGCGATCTTCCGATTCACGGTTGGGGCGACACCACGTGGTTTCGGATCGTGGGCCGTCCGTGGCACGGCGAACATAACGATACTCCGGAACGCGATATCAGCGCCAACTATTTCGCGACCTTGGGCGCCACAATCCTGCGCGGACGCGTTTTCGAGAAGAGGAAGACGACTCGCAACCGCGGGTGGCCATTATCAATCGCTCGCTGGCGAAGAAGTATTTTCCGAATGAAGATCCGCTGGGCAAGCAACTGTCTCCGCTTGTGCGATCCGCCCAAGCCGATTCAAATTGTCGGCATGGTGGAAGACATCAAAGAAGGGCCGCTCAATACGCCGAATGAGCCAGTGGTTTATTTCCCGTTCAACCAAGGGCCGGATCAATCTTTCAACGTGGTGGTGCGCACTTCGCAGGACGAAGAGTCTGTGTTACCTACTATGATTGCCGCGATTCATCAGCATTGATCCCACCATTGTGACGTATGCGCGCGGCACCATGCGGGAGCAAATGAGCAGTTCCACCTACCTGCCGCGCACGGCCGCTTGGTTGGTGGGTGGTTTCGCGGCGCTTGCGTTGTTGTTGGGAGTGGTGGGACTTTATGGCGTGATCGCGTATTCGGTCAGCCAGCGGACGCGCGAAATTGGCGTGCGCATGGCGCTGGGCGCGGAACGGCGATCGGTTTATGAATTGATTTTGAAAGAAGCCGGTTGGTTGACGCTAACGGGTATTGTGCTGGGGCTGATAGGCGCGGTGGCGGCGGCCAATTGATGAGTTCGCTGCTTTTCGGCGTGAAGTCGTGGGATGTGCTGACGCTAACAGGAGTGGCGATCGTGCTGGGCTCGGCGGCGATTCTGGCAAGCTTCATTCCCGCGCGGCGCGCGACCAGGGTGAATCCGTTGGAAGCGCTGCGCGTGGAGTGAAGAGATTAGCGAACGGTGAGACTGTACGGCATGATTTGCATCACGCCGCCTTTGAGCATGCCGGGCTGGGTAATTGCGGGACGATGGAGCGCACCTTGCGCTCGGCCGCGGCGTCTTCCAGCGTTTCCGGTGTAGTGTTCGAGAGCATTTCAAAGATGCTGCGGCGGGCCGGGAACATCACCAGGTTCGTGTCGCCGCCAGCGCTGAGGCCGGCTTTCTTGCGAACGACTTCGACGGCTTCATCGATGCCGCCGAGTTGATCGACCAATCCATTGTCCTTCGCCTGCGCACCCATCCAGACGTGACCCTGTCCGAGGGCGTCGATTTGTTCGTAAGTTTTCTTACGAGAGGCGGCTACTTTGCCGACGAACGATTTGTATGTGGCTTCGATTGAATCGTGCAGCTTTTGGCGGCCGGCATCGCTGAGAGGCTGCGTGGTGTCGTCCAGATTGGCGAGCTTTCCGCGGCTGACCTGGTCTTCCGTCACGCCAAGTTTGTCGAACAGCCCGTGCAGGTTGGGGCGCACGTAGAGCACGCCGATGGAGCCGGTTAACGTATCCGGGTAGGAGACAATCGGGTCGCCCGTCATCGAGATGAAGTAGCCGCCCGAGGCTGCGTAGTCGGACATGGAGATGGCAACCGGCTTGGCCGCGCTCAGCATTTTGAGCTCATGCAAAATTTCGTCGGAGGCTACCGAATCGCCGCCGGGCGAATCAACGCGCACGATCACGCCTTTAATGGATGAATCGTTGCGCACTTGCCGGATCACCTTGGCGAAACTGCCAGAGGAGATGTTGGAGGGGTATCGCCAAAGCCGTCTTGCGATTCGCCGCGCACGATGTCGCCTTCGCCTACAAGCATGGCGATGCGGTCACCTTTAGCGGGTGTCGCGCGGAAGTAGCTCCTGATGCCGACCTTATTCAAATTGCCCGACCCGGTACGCTTGTTGAGATCGCCGTAAGCCTGATCTTCATAGGCCAGCTCATCAATCAAGCCGTTGGCCTTCGCTTGGCTGCCCTCGAAGGGACCGGCATCAATCAGCGCTTTTACTTGGTCGGCCGTCAAATGGCGCGACTGGCCGACGCTGCTGCAGAAGTTGTTGTAGATCTGATCGAGAACCTGATTCAGGACTTCGCGCGTTTCGGGCGTCATGCCGGTTTTGGTGAAAATGTCACCGGCGTCTTTGTACTTGCCCATGTGGTCGACCTCTACCTGGACGCCGAACTTGTCTAGGGTGTTCTTGAAGTACATTTCTTCGAGCAGGAAGCCTTTGACGTCTACCATGTCATCGGGAGAAAGATAGATTTTGTCGGCGACGGAAGCGAGGTAGTATTCGCGCGAACCGGGGCTTTGTAGATAGGCGTAGATGGGTTTGCCGGATTTCTTGAAATCGAGAAGCTCCTGGCGGATTTCCTGGAGTTTGGCCCAACCGGCGCCTACACCGCGGGGCTCGAGCATGATGGCTTTAATCCTGGAATCTTTGGCGGCTTGATGGAGGGAAGTCCACAAATCGCGGACGGTGGGCGAACCCTGAACCCGGCCGATAGGAAAGGGAATCTCTACGGGCGCCGCTTCTGGAATTTCGCCCTGCAAATCCAGTAAAAGGACTGCATTTTCGGTGACCGTAGGCTGCTTGTTCGCGAAAAAGCGGGCCGTTGCGAACAACACAATAATGGAGCCGAACACTGCCACAACGATTCCGATAAGAACCCCGAGAAGAAACTTCGCCATAATCGAAGCGTATCAAGTCCTCTCGGGGACGTTTGCAGCGGGGAACGAGGCGTTAGGAAACTTCGACCTTTTCGGTGACCATGAGACCCATTTGGACGGCGCATTCAATCAGGCTGGTGCGGTTATGGATATCCAGTTTACGCATGAGATTCGAGCTTGTGGGCTTCGATCGTTTTGATGGCTGAGCGCCAATTCGGCGGCCACTTCGCGTACAGTGCGGCCTTCGGCCAACAGACGCATCACTTCCTGTTCACGCAGAGTGAGGACCGAAGGGCGCGGATAATCTGTTTGACGCCGCCAAGGCCTTCAAGTCTGAGGTAAAGAGCGAAAGGCCCCGGGAGTTTTGATCGTCTTGTGCTGCCACGCGGCGGATGCCCGCTGCCAGTTGAGAGGCTGGACTGTTTTTCAACATATAGCCCCGAGCGCCGGCTGCCATCGATTTCGTCTAAATTTTCAGGAGTATCCTGCTCCGTGAAAACAATAGGCCAGTAGAGGCTCCGGCCATTTGGCGCAATTCCAGACGCGACCGTCAATGGAGTCTGACAACAGGTCTAGATCCATGACAATCGCGTCTGGGCTCGGCAGCTTAGCCACTGCCATTGCCTCCGACAGGCTGCCCGTTCCGCGACGATTTCCAGATCGGTTTCGCTCGCTAATAGGTTTTCAATCCTCGTCTGAAAAGCGTGTGGCCATCGGCCAGCATTATTTTTTGAATCCGTTTTGCGCGTGTCAAAGCAGTTTCCTTTCCTGTCAGTTTTCTTATCGGCATTAACACGCGGCTTAGTGAAAAATCTAACGCGAATAAGTGTCACTTCAGCATAGAGAAAAGCGTAGGACTTATTCCCCTCTATCAGGAGCTGTTTGGGTAAGCAATCAACATCTCTCATTTCGGTATCCCGGGCGCGATCCAAAGCGGTATGCCCTGCCTTATCTCTTAACTGGCGATTCGCCCCGCGCTTCAAAAGCAGGGTCAACCACATCGGCGCGCCCCAGCGAGGCGGCCATCATCAACGGCGTTGCTCCCGATTCCAATTCCCGATCATCAATCCCGCGCCATGGTCCAGTAACAGACCGACCACCTCTAGCATTCCTCCCAATGCGGCATCATGCAGCGCCGTACCGCCCGAACTGTTCAGCACTGTCAACGTGCGCCATGATCCAGCAGCAATTGCACCATCTTTTTCTGGCCCTTCAGCGCGGCATCATTTAAATAGATAGACCCTTTCGCCGAAGGCTTGTTCACATCAAAACCGTTGTCTAATAAAATGCGCGACGATCTCCGTCTGCCCTCGCAATGTGGCCGATTCCATAGTTTCTTCGGCAATTTGCTGCGATTCCTTTAGCTTCTGTCCCGCATGGAGCAGGGCAGCCACCACATTGCCATTCTTATAGGCCAGTGCGATGTCTAAGGGGAGTCTGACCAAAGCGGTCCCGCGCCGTGGGATCGGCCCCGGCCGCGATCAGAGGTGGCAGTAAGTTGGCAAAACCGCGCATGCAGGCTTCGTGTAAAGCGCCGCGCCCGTCTGAGCGGATGACACATAGGTTGCATCGGCATGGTGCGGAGCAGAGTCGTCCACGGCAAACGGCTGACCGTGAAGAACGGCGGTATCGAGCGGGGTGTTGCCGTTCGAATCAAGCGCTTCGATATCGGCCTTGGCCTGGACGAGCGCATCAATGACGGGGCAAATGCCGCGCGCGGCCGCCACATGGAATAGGCTCTGGCCATCGCGATAATCGCCGTTCACTTGCGCGCCGGCCTTGAAAATCAGGCGAGCCATCTTGACGCCGCCTTTGAGCACCGCGTATTGCAAAGGTGTCGCGCCCGATTCTTGGTGGCGGGCGTTGACATCTGCGCCGTGAGCGATCAAGAATTCGGCGATGTCGGTTTGGTTTGTCCAGGCGGCATCTAAGCAGGGGTGCTGCCCAATGCATCGCGAGTATCGACCGGTGTGCCGGCGGTGACTGAGTCGTTGACCTCCGCCAGTTTCCCATTGCGAACGGCGAGGTGAAGGGCTTCGCTGGGAGTGTCAGGCGTTTTGGGGGCCAGCGGCGGTGTGTTTGACTGGTGGCAACAACGAACATCGCGAACAGAGCGGCACTCACGAGCATTTTCATACCTTAACACCGCGAAACGTCTTGACAGGGAGCGTGACATCGGTACACTACCCATAGTGAAACTATGCCTAAGACTGAGATGCCTTCCGGTGCGCTAATCCTGCTCATTCTGCGAGTGCTGCGCTCGGGCCGCTGCATGGATACGCTATCGCGCAAAGCATTCATTCGCTTTGTCCGGAAGTTCTGCGGGTAGAAGAAGGTTCGCTCTATCCTGCGCTGCAGCGGACTTTGCTCAAAGGTTGGGCCAAGGCTCGATTGGGGGATTTCGGAGACGAATCGGAAGGTGCGCTTTTACAAGCTCACTCCGGCTGGGCGTAAACAACTCGATGCTGAACTGTCGGACTATGAACGCGTTAACGAAGCGATTCGCGCGGTGCTAAACCATGCCTGAATTTCTACGCCGCTTGCAATATCTGTTCAACCGCCGCCGGCTGGATGAGGAACTAGCGGAGGAGATGAACGCGCATCGCGAGATGGCCGCGGAGCATGGCCGCGATTTCGGCAATACCTTGCGGTTGCGTGAAGAAGCGCGCGACGTGTGGGGTTGGACTTGGCTGGAACGAGCGGTGCAAGATTTGCGCTATGCCACTCGCATGTTGCGCAAATCTCCAGGTTTTACTTTCGCGGCGGTTGTGACGCTGGCTGTGGGTATCGGCGTCAACGTGGCGGCGTTCGGATTTTTCAACTTGATCTTCTTTAAGCCGCTGCCGGTGCGCGATCCGGGCAGTTTGGTGCGCTTGGAACGGCGCTCGCCGCAGCGCGGCTATTCGACGTGGGTGCCTTATCCCGAAATGGCGTTCGTCCGCCAATATTCGAAAACGCTTTCGGCCGTGGTGGCGAGCTTTGGCAGCCGCTTCAGCATGGACGGCGAGGAAAAACCCGTCATGGCGCGCTTCGTCACGGCGAATTTTTTCGGGGAGCTAGGCGCTGTGCCGGGTTTGGGGCGTCTGATTGATCCGGTGACGGATGGAGTGGTTGGTACGGAGCCGGTGGCGGTATTGAGCCATGCTTTTTGGCTGCGGCACTTCGGCGGTGATCCATCTGTTGTGGGCAAAGTCGTCCGCATCGGCGGCAAGCCCGTCACGGTGGTGGGTGTTCTTCCCAGCGATTTTAGCGGTCTGGATTTGGGTCAAACGGACATCTGGATGCCGATCGTGCAACAGCCGTATTTCGTGGCTGGCAGCCGCTTGCTCACCGACTATTCCGAAGACGACGGCGTTGAAATGTGGGGCCGCCTGAAGCCGGGCCTCAGCGCGAAGGTGGCGGAGGATGAAACGCATGCGCTTCTGGCGCAGTTGTACCGCCAGCATCCTACGCAGCTCTGGGAAAACGAAACGCTGCACGCCGATCCGGCCGGTTACGCGCGTGTTTCACACGGCCGCAGCAAGGGTTCGGGCGCTCCGCAAAGTCCCTGGCATGAAATCTATCCGATCATCGCGCTGGTGAGCGCGTTTGTGTTGTTGATTTTGGCGGTGTCGAGCGGCAATCTGGGTAGCCTTTTGCTGGCTCGCAGCGTGGCGCGTGAGCGGGAAATGTCTATTCGTATTTCGGTAGGTGCGGGGCGCGCGCGCCTCATTCGGCAATTGTTTACCGAGAGTCTTCTGCTCGCGTTCCTGGGCTCGCTTGCTGGACTGGCGCTTGGTTTTGCGGCGTTGCGAACGTTCATTCTTTGGATGGATGCGCCTACTGGCTCGATCCAATGCCCGATTGGCGGGTGGCGCTGTTCTCGCTGGGAATCGGCGCGCTGGCCGCGGTGATTTTCGGCCTTGCGCCGGCTTTGCAAATCACCCGCCAGCGGCAACGCGCCAATATCGCACGGCAATTCTTAATCGGAGCGCAGGTAGCGGCGAGTTGTGTTTTGCTGATTGTTTCCGGGCTGTTAATGCACGCGCTCGATTACGCGCTGCATTTCGATCCGGGGTTTCAATATCAGAAAGTGGCAGTAATTGAGCCGGGTCTAGACTCGCATGGCTACACGCCAGAGAAAGCGCGCGCTTATCTTGACGAATTGCAAAACGGGCTGCTGCGTATGCCGGGTGTTCAATCGGTCGCGTTTACCTCAGTGCCGCCGTTGGGTGGCACGGTCGTGGCGCTGGGAACTGAAATCGCCGGCCGTCAAATCACAATCCACGTCACCAATGTCAGCCCCACATTTTTCAAAACCATGGGCATCCCCATCCTGCGCGGACGCGTCTTGCAGGCGGGTGACACTCACTCGATCATCGTTGGCGAATCGTTCGCCAAATTGGCCTGGCCCGGCCAAGATGCATTGGGGCGAAAATTCACAACGGATGGCCAGGACTTCATCGTTGTTGGCATCGTCGGTACCGCACGTTTAGTAGAGCGGCAAGATGCGGATGCGTTGGAAGCATATTTCCCGCTCGAAACTGGCGGCCTTCCTTCGGCGACCGTGCTTGTGAAAACGTCCGGTGCCACGGAAAGCCTCTTGCCGGCGTTCAACGCGCTTGCCAAATCGCTGCGCCCGGATGTGGTTCCCTTCGTCCAATTGCTCAAAACATCGTTCCAGCAGAAGCTCCAAACAATTCAGAACACGGCGCTCGTGGTGAGTCTGCTGGGCGCCGTTGCTCTTGCCATCGCTTGTCTGGGTATTGTTGGCTTGGTTGCCTATTCGGTCTCGCAGCGCACCAAAGAGATTGGCCTGCGCATGGCGCTGGGCGCGAAGCCGGCGCATGTTTTGTCTATCGTTCTTCAACAATTCAGCCGCACGGTCTTGTTCGGCCTACTCGCCGGCATACTGGGCGCGGCAGCTTTGTCGCAATTGTTGCGCCGCGAACTGTACGGTATCAGTAATCTTGACCCCGTAAGCTATCTGTCTGCGTCGGCGCTCTTCTTAGTTGTGGCGGCCATGGCGGCTCTGCTGCCGGCTCGGCGCGCCTTACGCATCGATCCCATGCGGGCGCTTCGCTACGATTAGTTTTGGTGCTTCGTCCGGCTGCATTTTTGGTGTGTGTTCTCTCCTGGCCCATGTTCGCGCAGGATACGCGATGCGCCAGTTGCCATCCGAACGAAGTGAAAAGCTTTGCTCGCAACCGCATGGCGCAAGCTCTCAGCACAGTGGCCGATCAGCCCGACGGCCATATTACGCACGCGCTTTCCAACTCCGAAATCACGATTCGCCATACAGCCGATGGCACGATGATTCATCATTTGAGCTCGCGCGGCCTCACTGCTGAATACCCGATTGCCTACGCCGTGGGCACCGGCAAGGTGGGGTTCAGCTATCTCATCTCTCTTCCGCCGTACATCTTCCAATCGCCTGCCTCCTACTATTCGCAAGCCAACTTTTGGGACGTTACTCCCGGTTATGAACCTGAGCATGTGCTCGATTTTACGCATCCTATCGTGGAAGGCTGTGTGTTCTGTCATTCGAACTCGGCCAATCTTGTGCCGGGCACCGATAATCAGTTCCGGCAACCGGCGCTTACGCCCATTTCTTGCGAACGCTGTCATGGCCCGTCCGAAGCGCACTTAAAGAATCCTGTCGCCGCTACCATCGTTAATCCGCCAAAGCTGCCGCGCGCCGCGCGCGATAGCGTATGCGAGCAGTGTCATCTGGAAGGGGAAGTACGCATCTTGAATCCCGGTAAACACTGGCAGGATTTTCGCGCCGGTGCCGAAACGGAATCGGTCTTCACCACTTACTTGGTTCCCACGCCCGCCAGCAAAGGAGAAAAGGCGGTCACTCAATCGGAACAGCTATCCCTCAGTCGCTGTGCGCGCGAAAGTAACGGCCGCCTGTGGTGCGGCACCTGTCACGACCCGCATTCCACGGCCACAAATCGCAACGCCGAAGTGCGAGCGGCTTGTCTCACCTGCCACGCCACTCTCTTTACCGCGCAGCAGCATAAACCCGCTGACGAATGCGTGTCGTGCCATATGCCGCGCATCCGTCCCAACAATATCGCGCATGCCGCCATCACCAGCCATCGCATCGCCGTTCCGTCCGCGCAGCAGCCTTCGGACGCGAAACCCGTTGGCGGCGAACTAACCGCGTGGCGTCCACCTCCCGCCGATCTCACCGCGCGCAATCTCGGTCTCGCGCTGTTCGATGTGGGTCGCAGCACGCACAATTGGGATGATGTCTACCGCTCCTATCAGTTGCTTGCTCATCTCCCGCAGCGCGACCCGCAAGTGCTGGCTACGCTCGCGTCTGTTCTGCTTGACCAGAAGCACGCTGATATCGCGGCGGACCTTTGTCGCCAAGCCGCCGCTGCCGAGCCACGCAACGCCCGCTTTGCTTATCTGTTAGGAGTGGCGCTCGATACTCAAGGCAAGCAGCAAGAAGCGATTACCGAACTGCGCCACAGTATTGAACTAGACCGCTCTGTACCCGATCCCTATCGCAAGCTGAGTGAGATCTATGAACGAATCGGCATGCCTGCCTTGAGCAAGCAGGTCTCCGCCGACTACTTGAAATTCATGCCGCAAAACATCACCGTGCGGCGCGCGCAGTAAGACGGACGAGTCACGCCTCCACCATGTGCGCCACCGGCATCACCGCGCTGCGTTCCAGCGCCGAACGGCAAAACAAAAACACAAAGCCGGTCAGAAAGCACAGCAACCCAATTCCCCAGAACGACGGGCTGTAGTCTCCCATCACCGTCCGCAGCATTCCCGCTGATAGAGCCGCTAGTGAAGCGCCTAGCTGGTGCGACGCCCCAATCCAGCCATACACCACGCCGGTATTTTCGCGCCCGAAGGCATTCGCCGTCAAGCGAACCGTCGGAGGCACGGTGGCAATCCAATCCAAACCATAAAACACCGCGAACCAATTCAGATGGCTCCCGCCCGCCGCCAAAGTATGGGGCAAGAACAACAACGACAAGCCGCGCAGCGAATAATAAGCGAACAGCAGATAACGGCTGGAAAACCGGTCGGTGAGCCAGCCTGAGGCGGTTGTACCAACGATGTCGAAAATCCCCATCATTGCCAATAGGCCGGCGGCGCGAACTTCACTGATCCCGTAATCGTGACAAGCGGGAATCAAATGCGTGCCTACCAATCCGTTTGTACTCGCTCCGCACATAAAGAAACTGCCGCCCAAAACCCAAAACGCTGGCGAGCGCAAAGCCAAACGCAAGGCTGCTATCGGTGCTAACGCTTTGGGCGCCGCTCCTTCTGTAGAAGCTTTCCAACCGTAAGGTTTCAGCCCCACATCTTCAGGCCGGTCGCGCATAAAAAGCAGCACCAATACAAAGACCAGTGTGGAAATGGCGGCCACTGCCAGCGCTGCCTTGCGCCAACCGGCCGTCTCAATCAGCCGCGCCAGCAGCGGCAAGAATAGCAATTGACCCGTGGCATTCGCTGCTGAGAGCAGGCCCAACACCACTCCTCGTCGTTCATCGAACCAGCGATTCGCCACGACCACCGCCAGCACCATGGCCGTGATGCCGGTGCCTGAACCTACGAAGAATCCCCATAGCAACGTGAATTGCCACTGCGTCCGCATCTGGGTGGTGACAGCCACGGAAAATGCCAGCAGCGCCAAGGCCGCCAACACCAGTCGCCGCACACCCCAGCGATTCATCAGCGAGGCAGCGAACGGCCCGATCAATCCGAAAAGCGCAATGTTGATCGCGATGGCGCCGGAAATAGCCGCCGTGGACCAGCCAAATTCCTGCTCCAGCGGCACCATCAGCACGCCTGGGGTCGCGCGAACGGCCGCAGTCACAAGCAGTACGCAGAAGGTAACCGCCGCCATTACCCAGGCATAGTGAAAACGTTTGCTCGCACTCAACACGAACTTAGGATACCATGATAAGTGTAATTACACGTATGTCGGACCGTGCTCAATTATTTCCGCTCGGTGAAGATGGCCCATGTGCCTGTTCACAGCTTCGCCGCGCTGCGCGTAAGGTCACTGCGATTTATGACCACGCATTGCAACCAGCGGGAATCAGCATCACTCAACATGCCCTGCTGGTGAATGTTGCGCGTGCCGGAGAAATCAGCCGGACTGCCTTGGCCGTGAGGCTTGGCATGGACCGCACCACCCTCACTCGGAACTTGATGCCTCTGGAAAAATTAGGCTTCTTGATCCCAGCCAAGAGCGATGATCGCCGGCAACGTCTGATTCAACTCTCCGCAAAAGGTTTCCGCAAGGTGCACCAAAGTTTCGAACTCTGGCGCGCCGCGCAAAGAAGCTTTACCTCAAAAATAGGCGAGGCAAAACTGAAGCAATTTCGAGAGGCGCTGAGAACGGCGGAAGAAGCCGCCGAAAACCTCATTCGCAATTGATCGCCGCAGCGCGCGATCCAAATGTTTTTCTTCATGGGTTTGTCCGTTTCATTCAAAAAGTTTCACAGTTTCGTCGGCAAACGATCGGCCCTCTGATGATACCAGGCCAGCATCCGCAGTCACACTCCATATACAGGCCCGCCCTTATGGCAACGGTTCCCTGATCTTCCCCGCGAGCCGGCGCATCGCCACGTCCTCCCCCAAATTCAGCACGTCATCAAAGTGCCCACCTCTCCGCCTCGGTCGCCACGTCTACCGCGTTGCGCTGGACCGATCCCGCCGAACTTCTGGTTCTCGTCGCGCCTTCGTCCATTTCTACCGCCCGCCATTGGCCTCGGCGCCCGTGTGCCCGGCCACGCCCGTCGCCGTCACCGCGCGCTCCCGCGTCTGCCCCACCAACTTCGTCGGCAATTACATCGGCTTTTCCTACATTGCCCCGCGACCGCCAACGAGAACAGCGCCGACGCCTTCTCGATGGGCGGCTCCGTCAGCTCCCGCGCGATGCTCCGCACCGGCGTCTCGGGCGCAAACCCGTCGGCCGCGCCGCATTCAGCGAATGCCCGCCGCCTCCAACAATCTGATCCGCGCCCGCGCCGCTTCGACCGCGTAATCCCGAAAACACATCGTCCCCGACGTCGGCGCCTTCAAATCCGCAAACTCCTTGCTGTCCCACTCCAACAATCTCAAATCGACCAACCACGGCACCGCGTTGCCCTCGTCATTCTTCTCCGCGAAATGCAACAACGGGAACGCGACATCCTCTTCCTTCTGCTGCGCCGCCGCGCACGCATAGCGCAACATCACTATCTGATTCGACCCGCTCTGCTCATCGCCGTTTCAAACAACTCCCGCTTCAGCGGCCAATTGCTCATCAGCTCCGCCCCGCCCCACACGATTTGCCAGTCGTTTGTCGCCTGCAATACCGTCCGCTGGATCAACCGCCGATCCACCTGCGTCACCCGCAACAACTCCGCCGTCTGCAACTGCCCGCTCTCCGCCGCACCCGATCCACCCGCCGAAAATCCTCAAACGTCGGCAACCCCTGGCTCTGGGCCAAAACAGCCGGAGCCAAAAGAACCAGCCCCCCAAAACCCACCAAAATGTTTCTTAGTAATGTCTTAATTGATCTTCCTCCGGCCTGTCATGCTGAGCTTGTCGAAGCATCTCCCACTACACCAGCACCCATTCTAACAAACGGCACCTCGAATAGGTCGATACGCTCACACCCCATAGCGCCAGCGTCCGCAAGCTTTTCGATAAACCAACCCATTTCTCCCCTTTTCATAACCCCTTCCAAACCATAACCTTACCAGGCAGTTCGTTTCGCAAAAAAATTTCCCACGCCTTTCTTGTCCCAGTGGCGCGGGCGTCCCGCCCGCCGAGCGCCCCTCTCCCCGTTGGCTTCGTTTCGCAAAAATGCCGCTCCCGAGGTTCCTTCCCCCCGAAACACCCCGCGGCGCCTCGCCTTCGCAGCCTCGGCGAACGAGGCTCGGCACGTGCCGCACGCCCCGTGATTACGCTATTCGTCACGCGCGTCCAATAAACCCACCTCAAAGACAAGTCACGGGATAAAATCCCGCGTGATTTGCCCCGGATAGGCAGGGCCGGAGCGGCCCACCCCGCCGCGCAGGGTCGTTCAATTCCCCAAATTGTTGTCCGCCGGTCTTTTTCCCCAGAATCCATTTCGGGGCCCGACCGCCCACTTCATCTGACCGAAGGTCTCCCGTCGAATTCTTCCCTCCCACGCTGTAGCGGCGGTCTATGACCGTCGACTCCCCATTCATCCTTCCACCCCTTCCGCCTCTCAAATCTCAAGCGGAGCGCAGCACTGGCTGCGCGACACGCCGCGATGTAGTCTTCGCGGCAATCTCAAATCGCCCTATCCGTCCTATTGGTCCTATCCTTCCCGACCCCAATCCAAAATCCAAAATCGGCAATCCAAAATCTAAAATTCTTCCCCTTCACGACCGAATCATCACCAGCATCATCTTAAACCGACCCACCGCCTTCAACGCATGCGGCTTGTTCGCGGGCATAATGATCATTTCCCCCGCCCCAACCGTATGCGCCTTGCCAGAAATCGTAATCTCCGCCTCCCCATCCAGGACCTGCGCCAACGCGTCAAACGGCGCCGTGTGCTCGCTCAACCCCTGCCCCTCATCAAACGCAAACACCGTCACCGTCCCCGTCTTCCCCTTCACGACCTCGCGGCTGACAATCGCCCCCGCCTGGTAATCGATCACATCCACAACCCGATGCGGCACCACCCCCAGCTTGCCAACCGCCTTTTGCTCACGCTCGCTCTTCATATCACATCCTCGATGTTGGTGACTGAATGTTACGCACCCCAAAGCGGCGGCAACTCATTTTGATTCCGCTGGTGGCACCGACACGGGAACAGACGGGGCCGGTGGCAGTGCTACTCTCGGGACAACGATCTCGTAGCTCCAACGAATAAAGAGTCCCTCCATCAACTTGGCTGATTCGTGGTTCTACCGTTATTGGAAACTTGGGGATTCATACCGATGCCCGCATCACTAAATGCCTTGTCGTTGACTATGAGCACTGCATCAGCTCCCACCGCTTCGCCAGCCTGCTCAGCGTGCTTGATCGTATTCGCCGGTAGCCTGAAACGAGCCGAGGATTTCGTAACGTTTGCTAGGCAGGTCATAATAAATTGGCGGGCCGTATTTGGTATTCTAAACTTCAACCATAGCTTTTTGAGCCAAAGGCCAATCCTGCTGCTTTCCTGCAAATTCCATATAACGAACTTTTTCGAGGGCCTTATGTGCCTGCTTTGAAGATGTGGCGGGTTCCGGAACCTGACTTGATTCGATACTTTTCCCTGACCGACTGTTGCAAGAATGCCGCGTCGAAGGCAAAAACGCTTCCGGTTTTGCAGCGAATGCCTTGATGAGAAGTCCCGTTCTTGGTTTGTAAAGTTTCTGTTAAGTTTTCACCAGGATAATAGGTCGTTTGCCCAGAGTACTGCACGCTATTACCGACAACAGAACCTGAACCGGTTGTGTAGGAGTGGCCTGGAGTATTAATTTCAACTGGCGTGCTTGAATTGTCCTCGTTGATGATGGCGAAATACCAAAGCCATGTTGCAAGACTAACTCCGAACCGCGCAGCAATGCGAAATCCTGCACACGCTCAGCGTGAGAGTAAGCGTTTCCACGAAAGACGACCCTGAAAATATTCGGGGCCGAGCTGTGTGTCCGAGTATCCGCCAGTGTAACCGCTAGAATGATAAGAAGTGGCACACCCCAAAAGAAAGGACAACTAGAGAAACACCAAGCAGCGCTGTGACAAACGTCAGTGGATAGTTTCTTTGCATGATAGGTTCCGTTGTGATTGGAGTGAGACCTGTATTCATGACGAATTTACTTTTGCCGCGATTGCGCCATCACTCGCACTCGCATGGGCCTCCGAAGGACAGCAAGTCTAGGCCGAATAACTTTCGCCGTCAATGCAGCAGCGCAGCGGGTAGTGTCCTAATTTGACTTTTTTGGCTGTGTGCCCTTCTGTCTGGCGGCAGCGCGGATATTGACGCTCCAAATCCATAAGCTCAATGCCGCTCCCATCAATATCGCGTAGAGTAAAGCTCCACCAATCCAGAGCAACGGATGAGGGGGAGAATGAGCTAATACGAAAAGTGTCGAAGAAACTAACGCAAATAAAATAAAGATTAAAACAATTCTCCAAGGAAATTTCGTATAGTCCCTGTTCATTTCTGCGCCTTGCTCGCAATCGCAGTCCGCACAGCCGTCTGTGGTGATTCGACGGGCGAAAGCTCCATAATCAGGTTGGGATCTGCACACATGATGAATTCCCTTTTGCCGCAGTCGCACCATCACTCGCACTCGCATGGGCCTCCGAAGAGCAGCAAGTCTAGGCCGAATAACTTTCGCAGTCAATGCAGCAGCGCACTGGGTAGCGTCCTAATTTGAATTGGGAGGGCGCTTGTTTTTGCGTCCTACCAACACATACACTACCAACGTAACCATGATTACTAGAATGCTGGTTACACCAAGCGCAGAAGTCCATCCCCAACCCTCTCGGTCGGCGACACTGAGGAAGATAATCGCCAAGGCGCCCACGCCGAGGGCAATTTTCTGAAGAGTATTCATTTCCGCGCCTTGCTCGCAATCGCAGCCCGCACAGCCCTTTGCGGTGATTCGACAGGGGGAAGGTTGTCCGGCTTGATAAAAACGACCTTGCCATCTTCCCAAACCGACAGCGGCATCCGCCACCGGCGATGGTCTTCGATCACTCCGGCAATGGCATCTTTCATGGCCGCTTCCGCCATATCCGTCAGCGACATTGGATTAGTGCGCCTTCTCTTCATGGCGTTGCCTCGCATGGTAAAAAAGCTACGACTTTCTACGAACGGGCGCCCTGCCCGCCGACACCCACACGGCCTTGCCATTCCGCCACACTGCTATTGGGCGGCCGTCACGACGATGTTGCGCCACGACCTTTGCAACGGCGGACCGCAGTGCAGCTAGCGCCTTTCGAGTCAGCGCGTTCTTCGGTGTCTTTGCTTTCTTCATCGCTTCATCTGAAGACTAGCGACTTTTCCCGTTTCTGGCTACCGTCTTACGTTTCCCCTCAATCCCCCATCCGAAACCGAGAGTCCAGTATCCAGCCCAACTTGTCCACCTCTCGCTTCAGGCGTATATTGCCGGCGTTGGCGCAACGACCCGGGTAAATCGGAAGGAGGACCGAATGCTGTACACGATTGCCGTCGTCCTGATTGTTCTGTGGCTGCTGGGACTGGTGACCAGTTACACGATGAAGGGGTTTGTTCACATCCTGCTGGTGATCGCCATCATCATGATTCTGGTCAGGGTCATCGAAGGCGGCCGGGTCTTCTAAGCCGCGTTTAACCAGAAACGAATACGGAGGTTCGAGATGAATACAAGAACGCTGGCCATCGCACTGATCCTCCTGGGTATCGTCGTGCTCGCTTACTCGGGCCTCACCTTCAGGACTCCCCGGAAGAGGCGTCGACCTCCCCGGCGTACATATCGAAACAACCCACAGCCACTTCATCCCTCCGGCCGCCGGTGCCGTGGCCCTGGTCGTCGGGGTCATATTGTTGGCCGGTGGTCCCAAACCACCTTGATGCTGCCGCGACCAGTCCGGACCGACTAGCTTTCGCCATCAATGCAGCAGCGCAACGCCCGCGCCCATCCCGCGCGTTCCTTCCGTCGTCACCACTCCTGCCTTGATTTTACGAAGACTGCGGCTTAGATTTGTCCGCATCAATTCGTAGGCGCTATATGAACCTCAAAAGACAGGTCACAACGCCGCAGTTCGATTCCTCACTCTCTATTGCCATCGGAATATCCGGTCTACTATTGGCGGCATTCATCGCACTCACTTCGCGCTCCTGGCGCGGCATAGGATTACTCGTTGGTATAGCCATGGCGAGTATTTTTAATGGTTGGAGACTGCATCGTAAGACTGCCGCCGCAAAAGACCCGGTCGAAGGATGAACATGAAACCGCTGACCACGAAGCAGTTCATTTGGACCATCATTGCCACAGGGCTTGGTGTCATCCTCTGGCTGCATTCTCTGTACGGTATTGCGGCCACGCCGCTGCTGCTCTCGAATTTCATTTTCATGAGCCGCGAAGAGCGAAATGCGCCGCTCGGAAAATGGATGACATTGGGTATCCTTCTCGCGGCGGCTGCCTTCATCGGCCTGTGTATCTGGTCATCGCAATGGCTTCCAAAGGACCCTCCAAAGTTCATGGTGAATCCGGCCGTCGTTGTGCCTCTTTGGTTGCTTTTCGTTTGGCTGGTTTATCGCGGCTGGAGATTGGGGAAACGCCCGGCGGAAACCATGGCCCAACCAACCTCCGGAACGTAACACCGGCTAACGCATCTTTGGTCCGAACCTGGATTCCCGCTCGCCTGCAGCTGCTCCGCGTCGACTTCCCAATCCAAAGCGGAGCGCAGCACTGGCTGCGCGACACGCCGCGATGTAGTTGTCGCGGCAACTGGAACCCAGCCATCCGCGCGCCAAACGGCGACCGGTAAATCTGATATGTGTCAGTGACATATATCATGCACACAACTGTGGCCTCTCCATCACGTCGCCTTCTCAATCCCCGATCACCAGTCGTTAATTCTTCCCCGCCCAACCCCAAGCTTGCATCACAACCGACATTCAGTAACATCAGCCGGGTGACCACGATGAAGAACCACAAGATCATTGGGCAGTTGGAAGAGGCGCGTGCGCCTGGGGCGGGCCAGTCGGCTACGGAATCTTGATGGGGATCATCATCACGCGGCGAGTGCGTCGTATTATTATTGCTTCTGCGCTCCTGCTCCTGCCATTGCCGTTGGCCGAGGCGGCGAGCCATCCCAATCCCCCGGTAACTCTCGATCAACAAGTGCAGGCCCGCAGTGCGCTACTGGTCGATGCCGCCACCGGTCGGGTCCTCTTCAGCCGCAATCCCACCGAGCAATTGCCGCCAGCCAGCACGCTCAAGTTGCTGACCGCGCTGCTGGTCTATGAGCGGACGCATCTTCAGGGCAATGTCGTCGTCGAACAGTCGGACACGCTCGTGGAGCCCAGCCGCATTCCGTTGCAAACCGGGGAGACCGTCCCGGTCAGGACCCTGGTGCAATCCCTCCTCATCGGCTCGGACAATGATTCCGCGCTGGCGCTGGCGCGGTACACGGGCGGCTCGGTAGAAAAGTTTGTCGCGATGATGAATGCGCGGGCCCGCGAGCTGGGCTGCGCCAACAGCGTGTTCGTAAACCCCAACGGCCTGCCCGCCGAGGGCCAGGTGACGACCGCCTTCGACTTGCTCAAGATATTCCAGGCCGCGATGGCGGTGCCGGAACTGCGAGAAATCTGCCGCACGCCCCGACTCCGGCTCCAAACCGCCGCCAGCACGCAAACGCTGAAGAATCACAACAAGCTCCTCGGCGTCTATCCCGGCATGGGCCCGGCCAAAACGGGTTGGACGCTCCGCTCCCGCCACACCTTCGCCGCCTCCGCCACGCGTGACGGCCACGAACTTCATCTGATCCTGTTGCACAGCGCCAACAAATGGACCGATGCCAAAGCGCTCTTCGATTTCGGTTTCGCGCAATTGCGCCGGGAAGAAATCACTTCAACGCCGGCCGCTGGAAAGTAGCCCACCCCGCAGCTTCAATCGCTTGCTCGGCTACTGGACCAAATGCACCCGATAATACCGCATTGGGCCATTCGTCGCGCCGCCCACGTCGAGATAGTTGGTGGTCGTGAAGTCGCCACCCTTCGGAATGATGATCGGGCTGAGGTCGGTGAAGTTATTGGAGTAGTTGCCCGGAACTCCCCGTCGTCACCTGGAGCACGTTGGTCTCGCCGCCCACGGTCGGCCAGGTAATGAGCATGTCGTTCCCCTGCGGCACGACACTGGTGACGTTGAAAATCCCCGGGGCCGGCACGGGGGTCACATAATACGCGTTCGTCTGCAGGCCGGAACCGTAATGATCGCCGGTGAAATAGACCTCGCCGCCCAGGCCGATCAACAGCCGCATCGGTCCGGGAAACGTGACCGTGCCAAAAGCCTCGACGCTCGGGTCGTACGTGCCATTGGTAAGGTTCATGCTCGGCCAGACTACGAACTCCATATAGTAGTTGTTTCCCTTGCGCGGAATGTTCGGCAGCTCGCCCGCATTATTGAAATTGAAAAACCCGCCGTCATCCGTTTCGGTCTTGATCCAGTAGCCGTCCCGGATGCGGTTCAATGTCGACGTGATATCGATGGGGCCCGTGTAAACCAGCACACTGAAATTATAGACCTGAATATGATTCGTCTGGCCGACGGGGTCATACACGATACCGGCGTTTGTGGGCACATTGGCGATGGCCGCCATGACAGAGGCATTACTGTGGGTTGAATTATTGGGGAAAACTCCAAAGGTAGTCGGCGCGGCGTGGATCGGCGTGACCAATGCCACCGTCGAGACCAGCGCCAACAGAACCGCCCAGCGTTGCCACCCGTTCATTCGCATATCCATATTTCCAATACCCCTTTGCTATTCCCCGGAGACAATCGCCGGTATCATCCTGCAACCTAGCACTCCCAGTAGACCAGACCATCACCCGCAAGTCCAGTAAATTAAGCCCTCCAAGCTTGCGGACGCTTCCCGCATTCCTTGTCCGCCAAAGCCCTGGCGACAGCGGATGTTTTCTACCTACTGTCTTCTGTCTCTCGTCTGCTATATTCCCTCACAAGAATGTCCGTCAAAATCCAACTCGACAAAAAGAAAATCGCGCTCGGTGTCGGCGACATCGTCGCGGAGCCGGTCGCCAACGGCAATCGCGTCGCGGGGTTGGGATCCTGGACGCGTCTCGCACTGGGACGCGAGGCGCATGTGACGCACCAGCGCACCCAGGCCGGGCTGTACGAGGGCTACGCGCGTGAAATCACCATCCGCCACAAGACCGTTGTCGATGGGTTCGACGTGACGATCTCGGGCCGCATCGACGGCGTTCATCCGCCCCACAACGGCGGCGCCTACGTCATCGAAGAAGTCAAATCCGTCATCGTCCCGCAGTTGCAATTCGCCGCGATCGACGCGAATTCCTACCCGCATTACACCGAACAGCTTCGCCTCTACTGCTTCTTCATCGAGCAGGAGCAGAAAAGCGCCCTCGGCCGTCTTGTCTTCGTGAACGTGGCCGACGGAACCACAAAGGAAGTCGAAATCCGCGGCCCGTTCGATGATTGCGAACGCCTCATCGCCGACCGCGTGCGTTCGCTGATCTCGCAAGCGCAGGAAGAACAACGCCGCCAGGAAGAACGCCGTACGCATTCCGGCTCGCTCCGCTTCCCGCACGATAAACCGCGGACGTATCAGGACGAGATGATGGCCGCCGTCGACCACGCCCTCAAAGAAGGTCGTCACCTGCTCGTCTCCGCTCCCGCCGGCGTCGGCAAAACCACCGCCGCGCTTTATCCCGTCGTAAAATACGCGCTGGCCCACGACAAACGCGTCTTCTTCGTCACTTCCAAGAACACGCAACAGCAAATCGTCCGCGAAACCCTCCAACGCATGGGCACTGACCGTTCCGCGCACCCGAACGCCGTCTTCTTCCGCGCCCGCGAGAGCATGTGTATCAATGATATCTACGCCTGCCGCGAAGAATTCTGCCCGCACCTCCGCGACTTCCAGAAGAAGCTCGAAGGCACGGGCGTCGTGAACCGCCTCCTCGCGCAACGCCTCATCATTCCCGATGCGATAATGGAAGCCGGGCGCGGCGTGAGCCTCTGTCCTTTTGAACTCGCCCTGATCGAAGCCGAGCTGACTGATGTGATCGTCTGCGACTACAACTACGTCTTCGACCCGCAGGTCTATTTCCGTCGCTTCTTCCTCGACGCCGATTATTCCGACGCCATCCTCATCATCGACGAAGCCCACAACCTCGTGCAGCGCGCCTTGGAATACTACTCTCCCGTCCTCTCGCGCCAGCAGATTAACGACCTGAAACGCAACCTCCGTCACGTGGACCCGTCCCTCGCGAAAGAGATTAAGAAATTCCTCGGCCAGATCGACGACTTCTTCAGCAGCCAGTCCCGTCCCCAGGCCGACGAATACACCCAACTCGAAGATGCCGAACTGGCCCAGGACAAGTACCTGATCCCCTCGCCGCGCGGTTTCTTCGACGAACTCAAGCCGACCTTCAGCAAACTCTCGATGCGTTACCTCCTGGACAAGACGACCAGCGGCCGCGCCATCCCCGACGATCCCGTGGACGAATTCTTCTCGGCCCTCGGCCAGTTCTGCGGCGTGCTCGCCATGGAAGGCGAGGAGTTCTCCTACATCTACGACACCACCGGCGGCGAAGCCCTGAAGATCGTCTGCAAAGATCCGTCGCGGCAGTTGGCCCAGCGGCTCGAAGGCTTCCACAGCGTCATCGCCATGTCCGCCACCCTCGACCCGATGGAGTTCTACCGCAAAATGCTCGGCTTCGACCCGGAGCGCACCGACCAGGCCAACTTCCCCTCACCCTTCCCCAAGGAAAACCGCCGTATCATCATCGTCCCAACCGTCTCGACCACCTTTCGGGCGCGGGTCGCCCACTATGGCAAGATCGCCAACGTCATTGCCACCACCGCCTCCGCCCGCCCCGGGAACTATATGGCTCTCTTCCCCAGTTACGATTTCATGCGCGGCGTCGCCACCCGACTCCCCGATGGCCTGTGGGAGGTGATTGTACAAGAACCGAAAATGTCCGAGTCCCAGCGCCTTGCGCTCCTGGATTCGCTCAAGGAACGCAATCCCCCAAAACTCATCCTCGCTGTGCAGGGCGGCCTCTTTGCGGAAGGCGTCGACTACTCCGGGCGAGACTCTCT
>CAWJBS010000067.1:0-13760 GCA_963840845.1 Bryobacterales bacterium | reverse complement strand
TTAAATGACTCGGCGGGATATGCTGATGTCGGCTGCGGCTGCGGGCGGGTTGCGTTTTGGCGAGGAAGAGTTTCGTGGTCAATTGCCGGCGAGTGAAGTGAAAGCGCTGATGGCGTCGGAGAAATTGAGCCGCGATCAGTTGATGTTGAAATTGCTGGAGAGAGCGCAGAGCCATGCTGCATCCGCCGATCTCGAATTATTTTGTGGGCGCCGTGGCATCCGGCATAAGCGGCGCGCTGTATCTGGGACAGAATATCGAGATTGATGGCAATCCCTTGGGGCTGGCCGTTCATGCGGAGCAATCGGCGATCGCCAATGCGTATATGTCGGCCGAGGAAGGTATCGATGCATCGCGGTACGGGGATCGCCGTGCGGGCACTGCCGGCAGTTTTTAAGTGAAGTGTCGTTGGATATCTCCATGCGAGTGCTGACGCCGGACAGGCCGGCGCAGAAGCTTTCCGATCTGCTGCCTAATGCGTTTGGGCCGAAAAATTTAGGTTTCGAATCGAGGGGTGTTTCCTAGTTCTCGTGCGCCGCGAAGCTGCGTTCCAACGGCTGACGATCTGCTGATTCAAAAGGCTCTGGCGGCGGCATCGCAAGCGTACGCGCCGTATAGTAAGTCGGTTTCGGGTGCAGCGATTCTGACGTCAAGCGGGCGCGTGTTTGCCGGCTGTATCTTGAAAACGCGGCGTTTAATCCAAGTTTGCCGCCGCTGCAGGCAGCGCTTGCGGGCTATTTTGCGGCAGGCCCGGCGGCCGTTGGTGAGATTGTACGTGCAGTGCTGGTTGAGGGCGAGAAAAGCCCGATTAGCCAGCAAATGACGACGAAGGCAACGCTGTCTGCCTTTGCACTAAACGCTGAAGTTAGATCGTTTTTTGTTTTGACGTCTAGCTTCTGGGCAGTGTCTTGCGAAATTCGTAAAATTTCTGCGTGAACTCCGCAATAGTTGGTTCGCGCCAAGCCGTTGATAGGTGTTTTAAAACACTTTGTTGGTCCTCCTCACTGCGATCCTGACTTAGCTTGCATTTCCCTTCGAGCAAATCAATTTGCATTTCAAATCCAACGATCCCGCCGATCATCGGATAGACGTAATCGTCAGGCAGCTTTGAGAAGTCGTAGGTGGATTGCGGATAACGGCCCTCAAATTTATGGATCAGATCGGTGAGTAATTGGTGAAGCGCTGGTTTCTCGGTAATCGCTTTGGGCTTACCGGAGGCATGAACGACGGCAAAGTTCCATGTGGGCACAGCTTCTTTTTTGAAATACCAGGTAGGTGATATATAGGACTCCGGGCCATGGAAGACAATCGTAGCTTCGGTGTTCCCATCAAAGGCTTGTTGCTGGGGATTGTTCTTTGAAATGTGGCCGATGATGGTCCCATAGGGACCTTTGGAGCGATCTAGAACGGAGGGAATGTGGGTGATGCGGAGGGTTGGCGTGGCTGTGATTAAATCGACAAACGCGAACTCGTCCATAAAATCGTGCATGAATTTGCGGTCTTCCACGCGTTGAATTTTCGGGATGTAGACAGTTTCCGGGCCTGGTTGTTGAGCGTCCAAACCAGCGGCTCCCAAGGCGAGGGAAGCGAGCAGATCGCGGCGATTCATCATACGACCTTACACCATTTCGCTACACTGGGGGTGGATTAACATGCTTTCGATCGTCATCCCTATTCATAATGAAGAGCCGGCTATTTTGCCGCTCTACGACCGTCTTTGCACGGTTTTGGAGAAGCTCGCTAAGCCGTACGAAATTATTTTTATCGATGACGCTTCAACAGATCGCAGTTTTGATTTGCTGGCGAACCTGGTAGAGACGGATGGGCATTTGAAAGTGCTCCGCCTGCGCCGCAATTTTGGCCAGACAGCCGCGCTAGCCGCGGGTTTCGATGAGGCGCAAGGGGAAGTGATTGTTTCGCTCGACGGCGATTTGCAGCACGACCCGGAAGACATTCCCCTGTTGCTTGAAAAAATTGATGCCGGTTTTGATATCGCGAGTGGCTGGCGCAAGAACCGCGTGGACAATGCCATCACGCGCAAGATTCCCTCGAAGATCGCCAATTGGATGATGAAGCGCGCGTCGGGCGTGGACATTCACGACTTCGGCACCACGTTCAAAGCGTACCGAGCGGAAGTTCTGAAGGAAGTTAACCTGTACGGCGAGTTGCACCGCTTCATTCCGGCCCTAGCCAGTTTTTATGGCGCGCGGGTGGTGGAGGTGCCTATCAAGAACATCGAACGGCCGAACGGCGCGTCCCATTATGGGTTGAGCCGCACGTTCCGCGTCTTCTTCGATATCATCACCATCAATTTCTTGCTGCGCTATCTCACGCGTCCGATGCACTTCTTCGGCAAGTGGGGGCTGGGCGGACTCGGATTGGGCGGAGTGGTGTTGTTCTGGCTGGCCGCTGAAAAATTGCTTGGGCAAGATATTATTTCCGAACACGGACCCTTGCTGGTGGCCGCGGCTATGTGCTGGTTCGGCGGTTTGATGCTTTTCTGCGTGGGCCTGATTGGCGAAGTTTTGATGCGTACTTATTTCGAAAGTCAGGGCCGGCGCATCTATGCCATTCGTGAAGTGCGCTGCCGCAAAGAACAGGTTGTGGATGGCGCCCGCTAAAGACTTCGACGGCTATATTTTTGATTACGGCGGCGTTCTGGTTCATCACCAGGCGGAGGCGGACCAAGAGCGCATGGCGGAAACCGCCAAAATTCCTAGTGAGCAATTTTCTGAACTGTACTGGGGAACGCGGCTTGATTATGATAAGGGACTTGTATCAGGCCCCGAATACTGGGCGGCGATCGGTCGAAGTGCTGGCAAAGTGCTAACGCCCGCGGTGATTGATCAACTGACCGAAATCGACAGTCTTGGTTGGATGAATTTCGACGAACCGATGTGGGCGTGGATTGAAGAATTGCGCAAGGCCAAAAAACGTGTGGCGATTCTTTCCAACATGCCGGCGGATTTGGGCGAAGCCATCAAGGCGCGAACCGACCGGATGAAGCGCTTCGACTTCGTGACGCTTTCATACGAGGTAAAGTCCGTCAAGCCGGAATCCGCTATTTACGAACACTGCCTGGAAGGCATCGCGACGAATCCGAAACGCACCGTTTTCTTTGACGACCGGATCGCTAACGTGCACGGTGCGGAGATGCTCGGCATTCACGGTGTAGAGTTCTTGAAGCGCGATGATGTTCTCGCGCTTTACCGCTAACTCAGCATCCCCGCCCAGTCAACGCTACTTCTTAATCGTGCTGCAGTCCGCACTCACCCATTTGCCGGCTAGATCGATGTTCATGGTCATTGACTGGCCCGCATGGTTGCTGGTGCCTTTCACGCTGCCTTTCATGCTGTTGTCGCCGGTAATTTCATACTTGGCGTCGGCCGTGGTCTGAGAGCCGTCGTCGCTGGTGCATACCTCGTGGAATTCGAGGAGTTTAGATGTTGAGTTGACAATCGTGCGCTTGCAGTTGGGCCTGTCTTCGCTAAAGGGCGCTTTATCGAGCTTTTCTTGCGTGACGCAGGTTTGCGTCGTCCTGGTGACGGGACCGCCCATACCCGACCGCTGTTTGATCATCGCCTCGATCTGCGCGCGTTGCGCGGGCGGCAGTTGGGCCAGTTTATCGGCGGGAATCGACGGCGTCGATGCACTCGCGCTGGGCAAACCGCTCATTTGGCGAGTGGTGGTGATTTCCCAAACGCCAAGCTTAGCGTTGATGGGTTGGATTTTATCGGCGGCTAGCAGGCAGAACCCTGCGAGCGCCACGGCAAAGAGTAGTTTCGTTTTCATAATGCCCTCCGTAGGCTGAAATTTTACGACTCTAAGTTTACTCGATACGGACTAGCAACTGTAGTAGTGGGACAGCAGGACACTCAGTGGGCTGGCGGCGCGATGCCGCATATCGGGGAGTGGTCCTATCAGAGGTAAAACCGTAATTTAATCCGAAAGCAAGGGGCGGATAGCCAGCAGAGTCGAAGTGGACTCGTCCCCTTATTTGGAAGGTTGTGATGGCGATCAAAGCGAGGCCCTCTTCCTAACGATTGCGGTTGAGTTGCGCGGATTGACCCAGGTTGCGTCATTTGACACACTTCTCCTCCGGATTCCTCTGCCTCAGATCGAGTGAAAATCGTTCCGAATCCTAGTCGCGATTGTCGGCGAAAGTAACCATTTGCGCTGGTGCTTCTAGGGTCTCTGGAGTAATGCTGGCGGCGCGTTTACAATCTTTGCAACGGCCCTTGCAGGGAGGTTTGGAGACCTGGTCGGCAGCAGTATTCCGCGAATCGATAGTAAAGGTAGGGGATGAATCCATGAAAATCTAAGAGCAGGTGAACTGCCATCAAGACTGAATGAGTCGCATTTCGCCTAAGCGGGCCGAATATCTTTCAGAGAAATGCCCCAACTGGCATAACCGCGTTTGCGCGAATAGGGATCGTCTTCCACTTGGAAAAGAACGTCAAGCTTGGTGCCGGGCTTCAGCATTTCTTGGCGGCTGCCGAAATTCCAGGCTTTTGCGCGGAGCACGCGCCCGTCTTGTTTCAGTGGCACCGCGAAATGCTTATCTTCTTTTAAGACTTTGGGTGCGTCGGAAACTTCTACGCCCAGCGCGCAGAAGGTGGGGGCCGTGTTGCCGAAACCAAACGGACCGAGCGAGAAGATTTGCTGCACACAGTCTTCCGAAAGCTCGCGGAGGGTGATGTGTGCGTCAACCAGGTAAGTGGGGCGCAAGTCGTCCGCTGTCAGCTTGGTTGTGGCGAACGAATGGAAGCGATCTTGAAACTCGTCAAGATGATCGGCATGCAGCGTCAGGCCAGCCGCTTGTCGATGCCCCCCGAACTTGCGGAAGAGGTGCGGCATGCTTTCCAGAGCTTCTAATAAGTGAAAAGCGGGAATGCTGCGGCCCGATCCGCCCAGATGCGGACCTTCGGATGCATCCACATTGAGGGCATCGCTTAAGACAAATACCGGACGTGAGAACCGCTCCACCAAACGGCTGGCCACAATGCCTAGAACGCCCGGATGCCAGCCGGGACCGCTAAAGACCAGCGCGCTTTTCTCATAGGCCGCGCCGGCGTTTTCTTCGCATTGCTGGAGAATGGTCTCGATAATCTCGGCTTCCACTTGCTGGCGTTCCTGGTTGAGCGTGTCCAGTTGTTCGGCGAGGTTTCGCGCGCGCGCTTCATCGGAGGTAAGAAACAATTCAATGACATCGCTTGCGCTGGCCATGCGTCCGGCGGCATTGATGCGCGGCGCCAGACGAAATGCCACTTGATGCGCGGACGGCGCTTCACCATCTTCAAAACCGGCAACGGCCAGTAGCGCCCGCAAGCCAGGATTGCGTACTTGGCGCAGTCCGGAAAGTCCGCGCCGCACAATGACGCGGTTTTCGCCGGTCAGGGGAACGATATCAGCCACGGTAGCAATGGCCACGGGTTTGAGAAACGAATCGAGCAGCGCGGCCTGGCGCTCGGCGGTGAGCGCGCTGCGCGACAGAAGGGCCTGAATGAGTTTGAAGGTGACGCCTGCGCCGCAGAGATTCTTGTTCGGGTAACGGCAATCGGGCCGGTTCGGATTCAGCACCGCCACCGCAGGCGGTAACTCGGCATCGGGCAGATGATGATCCGTCACAATGACATCAATGCCGCGCTCTTTCGCATGAAGAACGACATCGTTCGCGCGAATGCCGGTATCAACACTGACAATCAAACGTACGCCTGCAGCGGCCGCGCGTTCAATCACGTCCGTGCGCATGCCATAGCCGTCTTTCAAGCGGTGCGGAATGAAAAAATCTGCCTGGCCGCCCAAGATCTCGATAGCTTTCTTCAACACTACGATGGACGAGGTGCCATCGACGTCGTAATCGCCGTAAAGAAGAATGGGTTCGCGGTCTTTAATCGCCCGTTGCAGCCGGCTGAGCGCCTGTTCCATGTCGCGCATCTGAAACGGATCTTCCAGCGCGGTGAGTTTGCTCGAAAGAAATTCGCGCGCGGCGGCGGGATCGATATAGCCTCGCTGCACCAGAACCGCGGCCACGGCGCGGTGAACTTGTAGTTCTTGGCTTAAGGCTTCAATAGCGGAGGGATCGGCGTTCGGCAAATTCCAACGGGCCGCCGCTCGTGCGGGCGCCGGCATTAATTATTAGAGAAGTAGCCGCCGCCCATAGGACCTTGTTCTTCCTCTTCATCTTCACCGGTGAAAGGATCGGTGGCGATGTCGAGTTCGCTCAAGATGTCACGCAGCGAATCGTACCAATCGGTACGCACTTCGAAGAGATAGAGGCGGCCTTCGAGGGCAAAAGAAAGCTGCAGTACGCAGGTAAACCCTTCGTATGCCTGCAGTTGCTTCAAACGGGTTTCATAACTGCGTTTCTCTTCGCGCGTGAAATCGGCGGTCTCCAGTTCTTCCAAGGCTTCATCAATCTGGTCGAGTTGGAACGCTTCCTGGTTAAACACGATCAGCTTGGCCCCGGATTTTTGCGCTGTGTTGAGAAATTCGCGGAAATCCGGATGCCGCTCCGTGTCCCAACTGACTTGAATGAGCGAATCGAGCATGCGGTGGTAACCATAGAAAATCGGCGTTCCCGACTGTTCTAAGTGTGCCTGCATCTCTTTGCGTAACTTTTCCAGATCTAAAGCCATTCGTTCCAACCGTAGCAAATTTGGAATCGGTAGGCGGAAACCCGAGCGGTTCAAATGTTTATAACACTGATAAAGCGGGGAAGTCCGGTAACCTGGCTTCGCTCCGTGACATCATTCATAAGATAAAGATCGGATAAATCAATTTGAGGCCTTTGGCAAAGTTTATAGCGCTGCTCGTGTGCGCCGCCGGTTGTGTAGCTGCGCAAACCGGTGGATTTGTAAAGTCTTCGGGGCAACCGATTCCGGGAGCCACTATTACGCTCGTCCAGAATGGCCAGACGCTTACGACAGTGACGGACCGCGATGGGCACTATGGTTTCTATGAAGTAGCGCCTGGAACTTGGACTGTCACCGTGGAGATGTTTGGGTTCGAAACGCTGAAGAAAGACATGGATTTCGCTTCAGCCAAGGGGCCGGTTAATTTTGATATTCAGTTGAAGGAATCGCAAATGCTGCAGCGGATGCAACGGTTCGCGCAAGGCGGGGGCGGAACGGGTGGACCTGGTGGCGGCGGATTTCGCGGCGGCGGAATGGGAGGGGGAGGTACGGCCGCTCCTCCAGGCGTTGGCGGTGGACAGCCACAAGCGCCGCGTACTGGCGGGGCCGGTGGCGCCATTGGACGAAATCGTGGCTCTGATCTACCAACACGCAAGATCAGGAATTGCAGAACGAATTGAACGCGCAGCAAAGTGCTGGGGCACCGGCTGGCACTGAAAGCAGCAACGAATCTTTTCTAATTTCGGGCAGTTTGAGTCCAGGCATGGCGCAAGGGGCGCAAGCGGATTCGGGTCCGGATATGAGATTTGGTCCTGGTGGGCCAGGAGGTCCTGGAGGACCTGGCGGCCCTAATGGACAGTTCGCGGGCGGAGATCAAGGCGGCGCCGCCGGCGGTGGGGCGCCGGTTTCGGTGGGGCGGTGGAGCGGTGGTTTTGGTGGAGGTGGAGGCGGCTTTGGCGGGGGAGGAGGTGGCGGCGGTGGTGGTGGTGGTTTCGGCGGAGGCGGTGGACGCGGCGGCCAGGCGCACAAGGTCGGCGCGGTCAAGTGGCCGGCGCGCAGTTCGGCAACGGCCGGCGGCGTCAACAACAAATTCGCGGCCAAGCTTCGTTTACCTTGCAGAATTCGGCGCTGAACGCCCAGCCGTTTTCTCTCAATGGGAATAACGTTTCACAAGCTTCGTACGCGCAGAGCCGTTTCAGTCTTGATTGTGGGCGGCCCGCTGGTGATCAAGAAATTGAAAGATCCAAAGACGCAATTCTTTGTGACGTATTTCGGTACCAGAGCGAAATCGCCGCAGTTGTTTGCCGAAAATGTGCCGACCTTGGCTGAGAGGATGGGCGATTTTTCGCAGGCCGTTCAATCGCTCGGCTCAGGCGGGAACGAAGCCTGTTACGCTATATGATCCCGTGACGCATCAACCCATCGGTAACCAAATTCCGCTAAGTGAGATCAATCCGGTTTCGTTGGCGCTGCTGAACCGCTTCTATCCTTTGCCGAATCACCTTGGGTCCAACAACAACTATCAGTTTGAAACCGCATCCGCTACCAATTCCGATAACGTCGGTGTTCGGTTGCAGCGGAGCGTCACGAGCAAAGATCGCTTGTCTGCCAACGTTCAGTATCAGCGTCGTGACGGCACCTCGGCCAACGCTTTTGGCTGGGCCGACACGAGTAGCGGGTACGGCACAAACATTACTTTGGGCTACACTCGCAATTTCTCAACAACGGTTATCAGCAATTTCCAAGTGCGTTTCAACCGCAATTACAGCGACTCGACTCCGTACTTCTCTAGCCTGCCGGATATTTCAGCGCAACTTGGCCTTCTTCCGCCATCGACAAATTCTTTGTACTACGGGCCGCCGACGCTGAACTTTACTAACTTCGGCAGCCTCTCCGATGGCACCCCGACTTTAACCCGCAACCAGTCGCAGGGTTTTACCGAAGGCGTTACCTGGGTGAAGGGTTTGCATAATTTCAGTTTCGGTGTAGGCTTTCTACATCCCGATTTGAGTACGCGGACCAATCCGAACGGGCGTGGCACGCTCAGTTTCACGGGTGAAGCCACCAGCGAATTGAATAACGGCGCTGTGGTCAGCGGGACCGGCTACGATCTTGCCGATTTCTTGCTGGGAATGCCGCAGTCGAGCTCTATCCAATACAGTCCGCAAACCAACTACTTCCACCAAAACCAAGTGAACGGCTATGCGCAAGACGAGTGGAAAGTCAAAGCAATCTGACATTGATCTTAGGCGTGCGGTATGAGTTTTTCGCGCCGATCGAAGAGAAATACGGACGCATCGCCAACTTGGAGATCGCGCCTTATTTCCAGTTGAATCCATTGACAGTCACGCCGACAACGCCTGGTCAACCGGGTGGTTTGATTCGCCCTGACTACAAGGATTTTTCGCCTCGACTGGCCATTGCTTATAAAGTGCCCGGTTCAAAGAAGTCCACTTTGATTCGAGCCGGCTATGGCATCTATTACAACGGGCAAATCTACAATTCGTTTATTCAATCGCTGGCAAAACAGGCCACCGGTTCAATATCGAGTGCATTGAATACGAGCCTTACAAATCCGCTCACTTTTACCAATGCTTTTGCCGCGGTTGCAAATCAGACGGTGACACCCACTTACGCGGTTGACCCTAACTACCGTACGCCTTATGCGGGTTCATGGAACTTCTCGGTGCAGCGGGAATTAGGCAAAGGTTTTTTTGCCGATTTCACTTATCTGGGAACAAAAGGGACCCGCCTGGATGTGCGCATCATTCCGAATCAGCAGCCGCCAGGCAGCGCCGCTGCGATCACGCAAACGACAGGTTTGTATACCTATGACGAATCGAACGGCGATTCCATCTTTCACTCGGCTCAGTTGCGCTTGAACCGGCGGTTCAATAGGGGTTTGTCTTTCCAAGCGTTTTATCAATATGGGAAATCGATTGACGATTCATCCAGCTTCGGCGGCGCGGGAAACACTGTGGCGCAAAACTGGCAGGATCTTTCGGCGGAACGCGGCTTGTCCAGCTTTGATGTGCGGCAACAGTTCACGCTTGGATTTGTGTGGACTTCGCCGGTTGCCGGACCGGGTTCACACGTGGCCTCAGACGGCAAAATGGGCAGGCTCCTGAAAGACTGGCAGTTGAGCGGCAATCTTACGGCCCAAACCGGTACGCCGCTTACGGCTCGTGTTTTGGGTAACACCCAGCAATTGGCCCAGACGGGCGGTACGGGGAGCGGGCGCGCCGAAGCGACTGGAGAGCCTGTCGATGCGGGCGGCGGATTCTTTAATTTGGCGGCTTTTTCTGTACCTGCCGCTGGAACTTACGGCGACGCTGGCCGCAACACCATTCCTGGGCCCGGCTTGTTCAGCCTGAATGCTGCGTTTGCCCGGTCCTTCACCATGGCCGAACGCCGCCGCATCGAATTCCGCATAGAAACCACCAACACTTTGAACCACGTCAATTACACGAATCTATACACGGTTGTAAACGCCGCTAATTACGGTCTGCCCAGTTCCGCTGGTGGCATGCGAACAGTGCAAGCGGTAGTGAGGTTACGGTTTTGAAAAAGATTGCGTCCCTTCTCTCAATATTGTTAGCCCTGCCGCCACTTGGCGCCTTTCAAACACGGCCTACGTTTTCAATTGATACCAACGTGGTGATTGTCAACGTGACCGTTACCGATCATGACGGCAAGCCCGTCCCCAACCTGGGCAAAGAAGACTTTGAAGTTTACGAAGATGGCAAACTTCAAAAAATCCAAGCTGTCGATTTTCAGAAGCTGAGCGGCACCGTGCTTCCGCCTGTGCCAGATAAAACCGCCCGCTCCGCCGCCGGAGCCGAAAGGCTACAACCCCAATGCGGAAAAGGCCGCTATCAAAGCATCGCTTCAAACGAAATATCAGGACCGCCGGCTGATGGTCATGCTGTTTGATTTTTCGTCGATGCAACCTGCCGAGCAGATTCGCGCGCGCAATGCCGCCATTAAATTCCTGACCAGCCAGATGACATCCAGCGATTCGGTCTCAATCATGCTGTTCACGTCCGAATTGAAAACCGTACAAGACTTCACGTCAGACCGAGACCTGCTCATCGCCACGATCAACAAGTTCCGCATTGGCGACGCCAGTGAGAACGCCAGCGTTGCCGACACCGGGGCGGATTCGCAAGACATCAGCGGCAGCTTTGTGGCGGACGAAACCGAGTTTAATATTTTCAATTCGGATTTGAAGTTGGCCGCGTTGGAAGACGCCGCCCGCAAACTGGGCGAGTATCCGGAAAAGAAAGCGCTCATCTACATATCGAGCGGCATTCAAAAGAACGGTGTGGATAACCAGTCACAACTGCGTGCCACGGTGAACACGGCCATTCGGTCGAACGTAGCTTTTTACCCAATCGACGCACGTGGTCTGTCTGCGCTGGTCCCTGGCGGTGATGCCACGCAGTCCGGAGCCGTCGGCAACAATCTCTATAGCGGCGCAGGCCAAAACACCAATCGTTCTAATTTCAACAACCAGCAAGAAACGCTGGCCACCCTCGCGCTCGATACGGGCGGGAAAGCCTTGCTTGATTCTAATGATCTAACGGAAGGCATCCGTCAAGTGCAAGAAGATTTTTCCAGTTACTACGTGCTTTCTTACGTAAGCTCAAACAGCAACATGGATGGCAAGTATCGTCGTATTCAGGTAAAGCTCTCTCCCAAACTGGCCAGTTTGCGCGCCAAGCTAGATTACCGTCAAGGCTATTACGGTTCAACCACCTTCGCGCACATGGCCGAAGGCGATAAAGAAGCGCAGCTTGAAAAGGCGCTGCTTGTTGACAACCCCGTGACGGATCTGCCCATCGCCGTCGAAGTCGATTACTTTCGCATGGAGAAGACCAAGTACTTCGTGCCCATCGGTGTCAAGATTCCGGGTTCGGCCCTCGCCCTCAAAAAGAAGGGTGCCAAACAAGCCACTGAACTGGAATTCATTGCGCAGGTATATGACGACCGGAATCGCTCCGCCGCGACAGTGCGCGACACGATCCCGCTCAAGTTGGCCGACGATGTCGCCGGCCAAGTCTTGCGCAAGAGTCTGCAGTACGACACCGGTGTTACGCTCACCCCGGGCAAATACCGGCTGCGCGTGGTCGCCCGCGAAAATGGCGAGGGCAAAGTCGGCACCTACGAAATCAAGTTCGCGATTCCCGACGTGAAGGCCGACAAGAATCTGCGTTTCAGCTCCGTCATACTGAGTAATCAGCGTGATGCCATCGCGAGTCAAGTGGGTGGGGTGAAAAACAGCAAAAAGCTCGTGGAGAACAACCCGCTCATTGCGGACGGCAAAAAGCTGGTACCCAATGTGACGAAGGTCTTTCGCGTGAACCAAAACATGCTGGTATATGTGGAGGTATACGATCCAAATATTCCTGACTTCCTGCCCGAAAACTTCAAGCGCGCGAGTGTTTCCGCCAGTTTGGCTCTATATAAAGACGACAAGAAGATCTTCGAATCGCCTTCAGTTCGGGCCAATCGCTTGGCGGAAAACCGCTCCGGAACACTGCCAGTGTGGCTCCAGATGTCGATGGCCAAAATTCCGCCGGGCACGTACGATGCGCAGGTAAACCTGATTGACGAGTTTGGCAAGAAATTCGCCTTTCCGCGGACCAGCTTGGCGGTGCTCAACCCCGAGGCCGCGCCAGCGACTCCGCCAGCGCCCGCCCCAGCACCTACAAACCCGAATACAAACCAGGGTGGACCTATCCATCCATAGTTTGCTATAATACTCCTATGCGAATTGGTTATAGTCGCAGGCCGGAAAAGGATAGTTTTCCCGGTCGGCAACTTCTAATCGCAGCCAGCGGTATTTCGGCTGTCCTACTCAGCACTTGGGCCTTGGAGACGACTATCTCCAAACCTCGGGTTGACACGGCTGGGGTTTTCAATTCCCACCCACGGACAGACCCTCGGACGATTCGTCTGAAGAAATTCCTCACTAAGCTGCATTGTCCTGTAGCTTATCTTTCTGAGGAATTTGTCCGCGCGGCTGACGACAATCACCTCGATTGGCGGCTTCTGCCCAGCATCGCGATTATTGAGTCCGGTGGGGGCAAAGCTTATATTCGGGAAAAGAACAACATCTTCGGGTGGGGTGGCGGCGAAATCTACTTTAGTAGTGTTCAGTCCGGACTCCAAACCGTAGCGCACGAATTAGGTCGTGGGCCGCTGTATCGGCGTCACAACTCGCTCGGCAAACTTCATCTGTATAATCCCGATGAAAATTACGCCCAGCAGGTGATGGCCGTGATGCGGAGAATCAGCCCTGTGGTGAAGCTCGGTACTGAAGAAGAAATTGTCAAGATAGACGGCGAGTACGTTTACTTGAACAAAGCAGCATCTGAGGTAGCCAGCCGCTAAAGCGGTTTGGTAGAAAGCAAATACGGCCCGCGTTTCCTAAAGGAATGCGGGCCGTTTGTTTTCTCAATTGGGTTCGTTTTTATCCTTAACACGTACGCGCTCATTTGGCTTCGAAGCGTAAGAATGCCGCAGAACCCGTTGCGGACGGGTGATAAGCGCGGAGAATCGCCTTCTCTTCGCCTTTCTCCGGCGAAATCGGCGCAGATTGGGTTTGTTTTTTCAGATTCGGGCTGTTCCGGGCTTTGCCTGGCGTTGGGTTCGAAGCGCAGCCTCCTCGTAGAGCGTCTCGGCGGTCACATGGCGATCGCCCTTGCCGAACAGCAGCCACCCCAGAGCGATGCGCTGGCGCGTCGGGCGCAGATTGGCGCGGCGCGGTTTCCCGCGCAGCTGATGGACCGGGCAGGCGTTCATCGCCTCGCCCGGCGAGCCGCTCTTGGACGGAAAGTTTCGAATCCGAGACAATTGCGTTGGATTTCCGCCATCAGACCCTCGCGCGCCGATCGCAGCGAGTTCATGAGGTTATATTGTATTCGATCCGCCAGCAATGTCCGCTGCGTCACTTTGGCGATACCGGCGCCCGCTCGCCGCTTCCGGGACGAAAGCGCCTGTGATAGGAAGCGCCAAAGGTTGGGCGCGCCGCGCCGCCCGGGTTGGCGCAAAGCCATTTGGGCGAGAGGGGACTTTCGGGTTGATGAGCGAGAGCGCGTTCCAGTTTCGTCGATTGAGGCGCC
>CAWJBS010000066.1:0-15384 GCA_963840845.1 Bryobacterales bacterium | reverse complement strand
TCATCCTTGTTTTTTGCTCTTCGGTTGGAAGGGTCTGGAAATACCTCCCAATCTTTACTCGGCCCTGTTTGCTTTTCCTGACGCCAGCTTTGATTGATCTTGAGGGAGTAGACGAGCGGGCCGCGTTCGATGGTGACGGAGTTGTGGAACCAAGTGGAGGAGCGGACAGCCATGGGGAGTTGAGGGTGACAGTGTCGCCGCGATTCCAGGTGCGGTCGATTTCAAGAAAGCACCGGGTTTGGGAGTTGGCTGTTCGACGCCGTTGATCAGTAGACGTGCGGATGTCGGCCCAGGCGGGGATGCGAAGTTTCAGCGGGAAGGCGAGAGCGTGCGCAGGTTGAAGAAACTCGATGGTGTCGCGGAATGGATAGTCGGTTTTCTCTTCGATCGTGACTGGTGTATCGCCGAAGCGGTTGTAACTTCGCTCGGAGCATAGACAATGGCGGCCAAGCCGCGTTATTAGTCGCCATCCACAAACTGGCTGCGAGTTTGGGCCAGCCTTGATGCATATTGGCGGTGCAGCAACCGAAGTTCGGTTCAAGACCGAAGATGTTTGATTCGGGGCCGTTGCTTGACCAGTTGCGTTTGGAGAGAGAGCACATGACTTGGTTTGGCTGCTGATCGTATTGATGCGCCCAGAAATCTTCGGTGATGGTAGCGGGCAGGGCGTTGTAAGCGATTTTTTCGAGGCGGTCGCCGAAGGCGGCGTCGCCGGTGATGGCAAGATCGGTTTCGAGCGAGAACATGGCTTCGACAACTGTGCAGAGTTCGGTGCCTTGCGAAGGATCTTGGCCGGCGAAGTGTTCGTCGGCGCTGAACATGCCGTTGGGCAGGCGATGGTATTCATCCAGCACCTGGAACATTTGATAGATGGCGGCGCGGTCGGTATCGGATGTTAGTGATGAGCGACCAGACGGCGGCGGCTTTTAGAGCTTGGGCGTTGTTGACGCCGTGCGAATCAGATTGGCGGCGGGTCCGGTGACCTTTTCTTTGAACGGAAAATTGGCAGCTTGCGCATTCCAATCTTTGCCTTGTGCGTGGAGTTTGCGAGCTAGATCAAGCAGCGCGGGATTGCCGGTGCGATTGTAGAGCCAAATGATGCTGAGCACTTCGTCTTGCCAGCGATAGACGGCCCATTCTTTGAGTGGGCGTTGATCGATCCGCGCAGCTTGTAGGCGAAGTATTTGGTCATGAGCGGCAGCACGCGGGAGTCGTTGGTGGCTTCGTAATACTGCGTGAGCACTTTGAGCATCACGAAGTTGGGCCACCAATCCTGATTCTTCGTGGGACCGATCCAGCCGGAGGGAGTTTGGTGATCGAGGGTCCAATTGAGCCACTTTTTGACTTTGGCGATGAGGACGGATTTTGGTGAGGAAAGCGAGCGGGACGAGGCCTCGAGGAAATAGGGACCGCGTTCCCAGCTTTCGCCGGTGCCGCCGAGCCAGCCGGAGTTGGGGCCGAGGTCGGGCCAGAATTCATCAAGATGTCCGGAGAGGCCGTTGGCTTGGAGGTTGAGTTCGTTGAGGAGCCAGCCGCGCGGTTTCACGGTGGTGAGGCGGAGAGTTTGAAAAGCGTTGGGAGCGAGGGGTGCGCGGTTGGGAATGGAATCGACGGCGCGCAGGGTGAGCGGCAGCAGAAGAAGGGCGGTAAAGCGCATTCAACCAGAGTTTATCGCTGTGACGATTAGAGCCAGTATTGCAAGAGGACCAGATCTAAGAACCTACCGAATTTGTAGCCGACCTCTTTTAACTCTGCAGCGCGTTTGAAGCCGTTTTGTTCGAGAAAGCCGAGTGAGGCGGTGTTTTGAGAATCGACGCCAGCGATGAGAATGTGCTTGCCCGCAGCTTTGGCGGCGGCCATTAACTCTCTTAGCAGCGCGGTGCCGGTACCCTGGCGGCGGGCATTGGGGCGGAGATGAATGGTGCCTTCCACGGTAAAGCGATAGCCGGGCCACGAGCGAAAGTCGCCGAAGCTAGCGAACCCTTGGATGGCGCCATCGCTATCGGCTACAAGAACCGGATACCTCTTGGCCTGCTGCGTATGCCACCATTCGATGCGGTCGGCCACAGTGACGGGAATATCGCGATAGATGGCCGTGGAGTTGAGCAGGACTTCGTTGTAGATCTCAGTAATCGCTTCGAAGTCAGCTTCGGTGGCGGGGCGGATGATCATGTGCCAAAGTAAAAGATAGCATACTATGCAAGCGAAGAAGAAGATAGCGTGGGCGCCCGAGGCGACGCCGACGTTTTGGGTAAACCAAGCGTCGCGCTTGATCATGCGGCGATTTGAAGAGCGGCTGAGACCATATGCGTTTGGGATGGCTTACTTGCCGGTGGTGTTCGCGCTCGAAGAGAGCGGAACGTTGTTGCAGAAGGAGCTGGTGGAGCGAGTGGGCGTAGAACAACCCACGATGACAGCTCTGCTGGCGCGCATGGAGCGCGACGGGATTGTCAGGCGTAGCGTGGACGCTTCGGACGGCCGTGCACAGCGTATTTCACTCACGGCAAAAGGCAAAGCGCGGCTTAGCGACGTGAAGGCGGCGATGCTTGAGGTTGTGGAAGAAGCGCTAGCCGGGGTGAGCCAGAAAGAGCGAACTGCTTTGATGAGTTCACTGGTCAAAGTCGTAAGAAATCTGACCTAGGAGGCGCGGGTGCCTGATTTTTTAAAGCGCGAAGGCCACCACGTAATCGCCCAGCGGGCCTAACCCCGAAATGCCGTGGCCGCCGGCGCAAATGATCAGATATTGCTTGCCATCGGGGCCTTGGTAAGTCATTGGTGTGGAGCGTGCACTGGTGGGCAACGCGCCGCGCCATAATTCTTTGCCGGTTTCGATATCGAAGGCATAGATGTTCGAATCAAGAGTACCCGCAACGAAGACGAGGCCGCCGGCTGTCGCGATTGGACCGCCGAGTGAAAGGGAGCCGAACTTTTCCGGTAGACGGTCGGAAAGGTGACCGAGCGGAACTTCCCATTTTTTGTCGCCGGTCGTTGTATCAATCGCAAGGAGCGTTCCCCACGGCGGCGGCGTACAGGGAACGCGCTTTGGGCTCACTAAGAGACGGCGCATCATCCCATAAGGCGTGCCGGTTTGGCGTGCAAATTCCCAATCGCCATCGATGCTGCGGCCGCGTGAGTTCGCGAGGCCTTCGAAATCGGCGCGCGGAATCAGGCGCACTTCGGCGGCAAGATGAGTATTGGGAAGAACGAGCAGATTGCGAGTCGGATCAAACGCCATGCCGCCCCAGTTCATGCCGCCCACATTGCCTGGAAGGACGAGTGTGCCCTGCAGACTGGGGGGCGTGAAGATGGTACCCGCGCGCAGCTTGCTGATTTCAGCGTGGCACCATTGGCGGTCAGCGTCGTCAACACCAAAGGCATCTTCGGCCGTCATCCGCTGCGGCGTAATGGCAGCGGGCTTGAGTGGGAAAGGCTGAGTGGCCGAGGCGATTTCGCCGGGAACATCGCTCTTCGGAACAGGCCGTTCTTCCACACCGAAGATCGGCTTGCCGGTTTCGCGATTCAAGATAAAAAGATTGCCGGTTTTCGAGCCAATGGCGATAGCGGGAACAGTTTTGTCATTTTGTTGAATGTCGAAGAGAAGCGGCGGCGTGGCGACATCGTAATCCCACAGGTCGTGGTGCACGGTTTGAAAATGCCACAGCATCTTGCCGGTATCGGCCCGCATGGCGACAACGGAGTTGGCATAGAGATTGCCGCCCAGACGCTCTCCACCGAAATAATCGGGACTGGGGCTGCCTGTGGGGATGAAGACCATGTTGCGGGCGGGGTCGGTGGCGATCACAGACCAGGCGTTCGCGGCTCCGGTGCGCGCGGCACTGCCGTTTTTCCAGGTATCGGCGCCTGGCGCTGTCGCCGATTGCGGAATGGGATCCCATTTCCATCGCAGTTTGCCGGTCACGGTATCAAAGGCGCGCACTTCGCCGCTCGGTTGATCGGTACGGGCGTTATCGGCGATCCCAGACCCAACCACAATCGTGTTACCGACAACCGCGGGCGGTGATGTCTCCTCATAATCGGCAAAGCGATCGGCGCGCGGTGGAATGCGGAGACCTTCGCGCAAACGGATGATGCCGTTGTCGCCAAAATCGGCGCAGGGCTTGCCGGTGGCCGCGTCGACGGCAATGAGACGGCCATCGATGGTCGCGATGAAAATGCGGCGCGGCGCATTCGGCACCTTCCAAGTGGAGACGCCGCGGTTCGCAAAATCTCCAAAGCCGGCGTCTTTCGGTACTTGCGAATCGTAAGCCCAGAGTTGCTTGCCGGTCGTCGGATCAAGCGCGATCACTCGGCCCAGCGGTGTCCCTAGATAGAGAGTGCCATCCACATAAAGCGGCGTGGCTTCAAAGGCCGTGGATTTGCCGTGAGCCGGTTCATAAGCATCGCCAGTTCTGAATTGCCAGGCTACTTTAAGTTGCGAAACGTTCGCGCGATTGATAGCGGCCAGCGGCGAAAAGCGCTGGCCACCGGCATCGTGGCCATAATTGGGCCAGTCACCCTTTTCGGCGCCTAAGGCGAGGACGGCGGCGGCAAAGCAGACCGGGAATTTCTTCATCACCCCAGTGTGCTACGTTTCAAGCGATGTCGCGACTATTTCGCCAGCGCTTCTTCCAAAACTTTGGAATCGGTGTAACCAAAGAAACGGCGCTGCTTGATAACTTCGGCGATCTCCGGCGGCACCATATCCTCCCAGGGAGCGCTGTTATCTTTAATGCGCTTCAGCACTTCGCGCGAGAAAATGTGCAGCACGGCGCGGTCGAAGTTATCGAGCGGTTTGATTTTGCCGCGTTCTAAAAGGTGCTGGTACAACGCGCGCATGCCGGCGGGAATTTCTTCCACGCTGCCCGTGTTGAGTACACCGAGCGCCTGATTGAGCAGCGGGTAAACGTAAAGGCGCAGATTCTTGGTGAACAGCTTGCCGAACGCTTCCAAAATGCCGCCTTCAAGCGAGGAATAATATTCCTCTTTAAAGAGATCGTAGAGGCTGGAGACTCCCATGCTGATGGCGATGGGCTGTTGGGTATAGCGCGTGAGATAACCGGCGAGCCGATAATATTCCGAGTAATCGGAAATGAGCACGGTTTTGCCGGCAGTGGCGAGTAGATCGGCACGGGCTAGGAAGTCGTGTAAATCGATTTCGCCGGAGGAAAGCAGATTGCTCATGGTGATTTCCATGAGTTCCACGATTTGATTCCCATCGACGCCGGACTCGTTCGAAAAGCGTTCGCGCGAACTGCGCATCATATCTATATTGACTTTGGTGACAGGGCGAAAGCTGCCGCGTTCCACGAGAATGGGCCGCTTGCGAAGTACCTCCGAAGGCTGTAACACTTCGCCCGTCGGCCCAAACATGGCAGCGCCGCTGAGCCCCATTTGCACCAGCTTGAGGCTCATTACACGGTTATCCACACAGCGGAACGCGATACCCGAAAATTCGATCATGTCGATTTCGATGCGATCGGTAGAAAGATTGTCGAGCAGCGATTCGATCATCTGCTCTGGCGTGTGGTGCAGGAAGAACGCGGCGTATAGGAGGTTCACGCCGATAATGCCCAGTGCTTCTTGCTGCAGATTGGCTTCCTGATCGAGCATCCGGACGTGGATAATAATCTGGTTATCTTGATCGCGCGGATACGCTTGCAGCTTGACGCCCATCCAGCCGTGGCATTCGTTAGTGCCGTGAAAATTGCGGGCGGCCACGGTATCGGCGAAAGTGAAGAAGGCGGTTTTATCGCCACGTTGCGGGCTTAGGCGTTCGAGGTTCAGGCGGTGTTCGTAATCGAGCATACAGCGCAGGCGCTCGCGCGAAACGTAACGGCCGGTGCGACCATAGATGACGTCGCTGACGTGCATGTCATAGGCGGAAATGGTTTTCGAAATGGTGCCGGCAGCGCCGCCCGCTTTGAAGAACCAGCGCGCGACTTCCTGCCCCGCGCCGATTTCGGCGAAGGTACCATAACGCAGAGGATCAAGGTTGATTTTCAGCGCTTTCTGATGGGTGCTTAGCCTTGGGCGTGCGTCGTGTAGGGTGGGGTCGGCGGCCATTTGCCTCATGAAATACTTATCGGGCTAGTGGGTACTGGCGTTGACATTAATTTTTGGGTTGAAGAGAGGTACGGGGATTTTGAAGCGAAACGGCTAGGCGCCTGTAAGGGATCTTGTGACGCACCGGCAAGTTCTATGCTTAGCCGCATTCCGTGACTAAGAATTTTCGTCTTATATTCGCTTGCGCTCGCCAAAATTCACCCTCTCTTCGCCTTTCCCTCTTTGATTGTTACCGTAAGACAAGTGGATCCCCGTCCCACCTTCCTCATCTCCGCTGGCGAAGCCTCGGGCGACATGTACGCCGCTGCCCTCGTAGCCGCTCTTCGCCAAAATGCCTTCCCCTCCGCCCAGTTCTTCGGTTGCGCCGGGCCCAAACTCCAAGCGCAAGGCGTTAGCCCCATCATCGACGCCGCCAGCCTATCCGTTGTCGGTCTCGCCGAAGTGGTCGCTCACCTCCCCCGCATCTATGGCCAATACCGCAAACTTCTCCGCTACACCCGCGCTCACCCGCCCACCGCCGCCATCCTTACCGATAATCCCGACTTCCACCTTCGGCTCGCGCGCCATCTTAAGAAAATGGGCGTCCCCGTCTTCTATCTGGTCGCCCCCCAGGTCTGGGCTTGGCGTCAAAGTCGCGTCAAAACCATCCGCCGTCTCGTCGATAAACTCTTCTGCCTCTTCCCCTTTGAAGAACCCTGGTTCCGCAGCCACGGTGTGGACGCTACCTATATAGGTCATCCCCTCGCCAACATGGTCCACACCACTCTTTCCGCCGCCGACTTCCGGTCAACCCACAACCTACCCGCAGGCGATTCCCCGCTCATTGCCCTCCTCCCGGGCAGCCGTCCCGGCGAGGCCCTCCGCCACCTACCCATCCTGCTCGATACCGTCAACCTCCTCCATCAGCGCTGGCCTACCGCCACTTTCATCCTTGCCACCCCAAAAGGTTTCGCCGCCGCCGGCGTTTTCAACAATTTTAGGGAACGAATTGCCGCCTCAGCCATCAAAGTAATAGAAAACGAGGCTTGGGACTGCATAGGCCACGCGAGCCTTGCTCTAGCCGCTAGCGGAACGGTCACCATGGAAGCAGCCGTTCTCGGCACACCCATGGTCACCTTCTATAAGGTCACCGCTCTGAGTTGGTGGGCCGGCCGGCGTCTTGTCAAAGTTCCTTATTTATCAATGGTTAACTTAATCGCCGAACGTCTGCTAGTGCCAGAATTGATACAAGACGCTATGACTCCCGAGAATTTGGCCAACGCTGCCAGTGACCTGCTCGCTTCGCCTGTTAAATTGGCCCAGATGCGCGCCGATCTGGCCGCTGTGCGCGCCTCACTCACCAAAGCCGGCCCCACCGCTCCGCAGGAGCCCCTCGTCTATGCCGCCAGCCTCATCGCCGAGAGCCTTGCAAAAACTCAAACAGTTCGGGAGACAATGAATTAGATGAAGCGTGTTGTTCGTATCACCCCTTTGCTTGCGGCGCTCGTGTGCGTTTTGCCGTTCAGTCTCTCTGCCGACGAAGCTCGCACCAAAATCGATGTCAAGAAGTACACCATCGATGCGTCCATCAACCCGCGTACTCAGTCCATCGAAGCTACTGCCAAAATTGAGTTCACGCCGCTTGAGAATGCCAACCAAGTCACGTTCGAGTTAAATAACGCGCTCACCGTTTCGAAAGCCGTCGATGCGTCCGGCACTGTGATGCCCACTCAGCGTGATGCCTCAGACTTCTCGGTGCGCATCATGTTTCCTGCCGGCCTGGTGAAAGATCAGCCCGCCGTTGTCTCCATTAGCTACGACGGCAAACTGACAGGCAAAGAAGATTCCCCCATTTCCGGCATTACATTTGCAGCCCTTCAGCCTGAATACGGCTACTTACTCTATCCGGCGCGCTGGTTCCCCGTTAGCGGTTATACAAGCAACCGCTTCATGGCTGAAATGCACATCACCATACCAGCCGAATATCAAGTGGTCGGCAGCGGCGATGTCAAAACGGCCAAAGGCAAAGACGGCGGCATGGTTTATTCGCTCATTTACGATAAGCCCAGCTTTCCCGGCTCTATCGGCATCGTAAAAGGCGAGCCTGAGAAGATCAGCTCCGAAGGGATTACCACCCATGTCTTCTTTCGCGGCGACAAAGTAAACTTCGCTCGCGCCTATGGCGACGAAACTGGCAAGATCATAACTTTCTTCACCACCCAATATGGCCTTGCCCCTTCCGCCCGCTTGACTTTAGTTGAAACCGCCGACGGCGCCGTCAATGGTTATTCCGCGCCCGGCATCATCTTCCTCGCGCCCGGCACGATTACCAAAGCAACCAACACCAGGCTTCTTGCTAACCAACTGTCCCGTCAATGGTGGGGCAACCTTGTTTCGCCGGCTAACCGTAATCACCTCTGGTTGGAAAATGGTCCGGCGCGCCTTTCCGAACTTCTCTACACCGAACACACCGCTGGCGCTGCCACCATGGACGCCGACCTGCGCAACACTTACGTCGAAGCCATGACCGTCAAAGATCCGCCCATGCTGCAGGCCTCCAGGCTTGATGATTACTCGCCCGAATACTGGGCCCTGACTGCGGCCAAAGGCGCCGCCGTCCTCAACATGTTGCGCAACGTCGTCGGCGACGACAACTTTAAAAAAGGCCTCAAAGCCTTCATGGATCAATACAGCGGCAAATCCTTCCTTACCGAAGATTTCCGCAAAGTCATGGAGCGCGTTTCGAACGAAGAGCTGCGCTACTTCTTCCTCCAATGGCTCGAATCCAGTGGCTCTCCCGAGTTCAAACTCGAATACACCGTCTTCCGCACACAAACTGGGTTTCGCGTCGTTGGGAAAATTACCCAGGATTTAGACACCTTCCGCATGCCCGTGGACTTGCGCGTTGAAACCGAAGGCAATCCGGAAGATAAAAAGATCGAAGTCACTGGAACATCTTCTGAATTCAGCGTCGATACTTTCGGTAAGCCGCGCAGTTTGACGCTCGATCCGAATCACGTTCTCTTGCGCCTCGACGGCAGCATGCAAATCGCCGTCGCCATTCGCCGCGGTGAACAATTCGCCGCCATCAATGATTATCAAAATGCCCTGCGCGAATTTCAGAAAGCACTCGAAGTCAACCGCAACAGCTCTCTTGCCCACTACCGCATCGGCGACTTGTTCCTAAAACAAAACAACTACCAATCGGCCGCTAACGAATTCCGTTCCGCCATCAACGGTGATCTCGATCCCAAATGGACCGAAGTCTGGTCGCATGTCAATCTTGGAAAGATATTCGACGTGACTGGGCAGCGCGATCGCGCGGTCAACGAGTACAAACTCGCTTTGCGTACTCACGACAACACCTTCGGAGCACAGGAAGAAGCCTCTAAATACCAAGCCAAACCGTACGAACAGAAAAATAGCGAAATCTAATCAACCTCGCTTCTCGTCTAACTGTCAGAGGGTTAATCCTATAGCCACGATTGTTGTCCGTACGGCACTAGTACTAAAGAGGCGTGAACCGATGGCTAGCTTGCGGGATGTTTTCGCTCATAGTGCCTGCTTTCAGTGATAATCTGAAGGTGCCAGGAAAGGGGTTTTTTTTGGACGAAAAACTAAAGGAGTTAGTGCAGGAGTTGGGAAATGCAATCAATGAATCCCTTTCCGACTCTGACCGTATCGCCGGTGCTATCGGCGAAATCAAGCGTGCCGGGTATGATGTGTTCCTGGTGCTCGAAGCCACTATCGGTTTCAACAAACGCGACGAAGACGAAGAAGGTTCCGACGATACTGCGTCTGATTCCTCCGCCGAGCCCGTTCACGAACCCAATGGCAAAATTCGCCTCACCAGCCAGGATCAAAAATTCCTGCGTGCGCTGAAAATTTCCGTCGAAGAAGATCACAAGCCTTCCTAGCGTCTTCCCGATTGATCGGCGCACGTCAACTCCGCCGTCCGCTCCTAATGAGCCGTGCGCGTGAGCAAGCGGTCAGATTTCGGTGTATCCTTTAAAGGACACCGTCCCCTATGCGCGCCATCCTTCTCGCCACACTTTTAGCGACCCTCTCCTTCGCCCAAGGTCCCTCTGAAATTACCGTCCAAGGCGACGTCCCCACACCCCTCACCGTCAAAGCCGCCGACCTCGCCTCCATGCCCCGTGAGACCGTCACCATTGCGGAGCAAGACGGCACCCAAGTCTCCTACGAAGGTGTTCCTTTACGTGAAGTGCTCAAGAAGGCCGGTGTCCCTGTTGGCAAAGAACTCCGCGGCAAAGCCCTCGCCAGCTATATCATTGCCAAAGCCCACGATGGCTATCAAGTCCTCTTCTCCATCGGCGAAATCGGCTCCGACTTTGGCAATGCCTCCATACTCATTGCAGACAAACGCGATGGTAAACCTCTCTTCGGCTATCAAGGCCCTTTACGTTTAGTGTGTCCCAACGACAAGGCTGGTGCCCGCTCCGTCCGCATGTTGGAGTCGCTCGAGTATGTCCGCCTTCAGAAGTAGCGTCCTCTTACTCGCCTCCTTCAGCCTTGCCGCCCAAGCCCCGGATGCTTGGCAGTGGTCTCTCCCCAAAGGCTTTCCCAAACCCCCTGTTCCTGCTGGCAATCCCATGACGGTGGCCAAAGTCGAACTCGGCCGCTACCTCTTCTACGACACGCGCATGTCCGTTAACGGCACTCAGTCCTGCGCCAGTTGTCACAAACAAGAGCTCGCCTTTACCGATGGCCGTCCCGTTGCCATCGGAGCAACTGGTCAGAAGCATCCGCGCGGTGCCATGAGCCTCGTCAACGTTGCCTATAGTAAGATCCTCACCTGGAGCGATCCAAACATGACCGAGCTCGAACAACAAGCCCTGGTTCCCATGTTTGGCGAACACCCCGTCGAACTCGGTCTCCGCAAAGGCGACGGCTTCATCCCCATGCTCCACTCCGATCCAACCTACCAACCGCTCTTCGCCAAAGCCTTTCCGAACCAACTCGATCCCTTCACCATCGAAAACGTCGTCAAAGCCATCGCCTGCTTCGAACGCAGCATCATCTCCGCCAATTCCCCCTTCGACCGCTACCATTACGGCGGCGACGAATCCGCCATCTCCGACTCCGCCAAGCGCGGCGAGATCGTCTTCTTCAGCCAGCCCTTCACCTGCTTCACCTGTCACGGCGGCCCCACCTTCGCCGATAACCAAGTCCCCAAAGTTCCTACTCTTCGTAACATTGCCCTCACCGGACCTTACCTGCACGACGGCAGCGCCATCCATCTTGAAGACACCTTCGAGCACAACGCCAAAGGCGCTTACCACCTCTCCGCCGATCAGCGCAAAGACCTCACCGAGTTCCTCAAATCCCTCACCGACGAATCCGTGCTGCATGACCCGCGCTTCGCCAACCCATGGCATCCGCGCTAAACTCAAGGATTGATGCGGCGCTGTATTGCCATTTTGTTTGTCCTCACGTTTAGCTGGCTGCTGATCCTTCCCGCATTAGCATTTACAACTGCTGCGTCCGATGTACCTGCCTGCTGCCGCAAGAACGGCAAGCACCATTGCCAGATGAAGGTAACTCCCGGCTTTGCAGGCCTCAGCGAGAAGTGCCCGTACGGCTCACATAATACCCTCGCCGTTCCTAACATCACCTTCCACACCAGTCCGAGGCAATCTTCATCTAGTTATCTTGTCTCGCGCCCAACGCTCTCTGCTCAAGCCGAAGCGGGCTACCGTGTCTCTTATTACCGCGCTAAACAAAAGCGCGGACCTCCGTCGTTCCTCTCCTAAACCTGTCTGCCCATTTACATCTTTGAGAGGAATTCATGAACCGGAAGTGTCTTCTGGCTTTTGCGCTATGTGCGCTAGCCGTCTTTGCCCAGGAATCAGCCAAACTGCATGGCATCGTGCACGACCCGCAGCACCGTCCCATCGAACACGCTCAGGTCTCTGTCAAGAGCATTGCGGGATCATTTTCGACCGTTGTCCAAGCCAATGCCGATGGCGAGTTTGAAGTCACCGCCATTCCCAACGGCGCTTATACAATCAACGTAACCGCCAAAGGTTTCCGACCGCTCGAAGAGCCTGTCACCGTTGTCGCCGGCAAGACTCCCGTTGTTCACTTGCAACTGGAAGTCGCCACTTTGAACCAGCAGATCGAAGTCTCAGGCGCGGGCGAAAAGCTCGAAACACAAACTTCGACGGTTCAGGTTTTAGTCACTCCCCAAGAGATCGCCCAAACCCCCGGCGCCAGCCAAACCAACAGCTTGGCTATGATCACCGATTACACTCCCGGCGCGTACATGGTTCACGATATGCTCCACATGCGTGGCGGCCACCAAGTCAACTGGTTCTTCGACGGAATCCCTTTGATCAACACCAACATCGCCGCTAACGTCGCACCGCTCATCAACCCGAAGAACGTCGAAGAGCTCGAAATTGAACGCGGCGGCTTCTCGAGCGAATATGGCGACCGCACGTACGGCTTCTTCAACGTCGTCACCCCTTCTGGCTTCGAAAGGAACAACGACGCCGAACTGATCGCCTCTGGCGGCAACTTTTATTCAACCGACGATCAGTTCGATATCGGCGGCCATTCCTCCCGCTTCGCTTATTACGCCAGTGTTGACGGTAACCGCTCCGAACTCGGTCTCGCCACTCCTGTCTCACAAGTCCTGCACGATCAGGAAAGCGGCGAAGGCGGCTTCCTCTCGTTGCTCTATAACCCAACGCCCAAAGATCAATTTCGTTGGATCGTCTCGCTTCGCGGCGACCACTACCAGATCCCGAACACTCAGGATCAGGAAGCGTCCGCCATTCGAGACGTTGACTTAGAGAAAGATTATCTCGGTGGGTTTAACTGGGCGCACAGCTTCTCCGATGGTGTTGTCTTTTCGCTGACACCCTCTTTCCACTACAACAGCGCGCAGTATCTTGGCGGTCCGCTCGACACACCGTTCGTGCTGAATGATAACGTTCGCTCCGATTACCTGGGCACGCGCTCCGTCTTGCAGGTCGAAAAAAAGCAACATAATGCCCGCGTGGGCATCGATTTTTGGGCGCAGCGGGACGATGCGTTCTTCGGGCTAACCGCGAATCCTGGCGGCCAAGTGCTCAACCAGACGTCTGTACATTGGGCCAATTCCGAGTCTTTCTTCGTGGAAGATCAGTACAAACTCACGTCTTGGTTCTCTCTCGATTTAGGAGTGCGCCTCCAGCACTACGGAGGTTTGGTTAATGAGAATGCCTTCGATCCACGCCTCGGCGGATCGATCCGCATTCCAAAGCTCCGCTGGGTGCTGCACGGTTATTACGCCTACTATTACCAGCCGCCGCCGCTCGACAGCTTAGCCGGTCCTTCTTTGCAATTCGCTGTCGATCAGGGCTACGACTTCATTCCACTCAAAGGCGAGCGCGATATCCAACACGATATCGGCCTCAGCATTCCGTTGCGCGGCTGGGCCCTCGATCTGGACGAGTTCCATACGAGTGGCAAGAACTTCCTAGACCACGACGTGATCGGTAATTCCGGCATCTTCATCCCGTTGACCGATCTCGGCGCCATCATCAGCGGTTCGGAGGTGACCGTCCGTTCGCCCCGATTATTCAAGATCGCGCAATTGCGTCTGGCCTATTCGAACCAGACCGCGCAAGGTATCGGCCCCATCACTGGCGGTTTGCTCGAATTCCTTCCTACCGGCAACTTTCTGCTTGACCACGACCAGCGCAACACGGCCACGGGCGTTCTCTCGCTTAAGCTTCCCAAGAACATGTGGATGACTCCGGCGTATGAGTTTGGTTCCGGTTTTGTCACCGCGAACGGTCCCGCGCATCTTCCGCCACACTCCACCTTTGACTTGTCGTTAGGCAAGAAGTTCGGCGAGCGCGTATCGGTTGCCCTCAATGCTACCAACATCGCGAACACCCGCTACCTGCTCGATAACAGCAACACTTTTGGCGGCACGCACTACATCAACCCCCGCCAGATCTACGCGGAAGTTCGCTACCACTTCCACCTGTAAGCGTCGTGAACCATGTGTTTCCCGTCACAGAAGCCAATCAAAATTATCTATAAGTAAAGCTACTTGGCGCGTGTTAAACTTCAGTGAAATCTACCACGTCTCGTTTAGATCTAGAAACATCGCCCCTGTCCGGCATGCGCGACCTAATCAGCTTTTAGCTCTGCCACGGGGACGGTGACGCTGTTTTTCCTCCGGCTCGCCAAAAGCCGATCGGGTCGATTTTTCGTTTCGCAAAACGAACAAAATCACAATCGGTGCTTCACGCCCGGAGGAGAGAATTCATTGATGTTTCAACGAGGTCCTTATAAGGGACGGGCGTTCATTGCGCGGCGATGCACCCCCGTTTTTCTGTTTCTTCTAGAGTTGTTTGCGATTGCCGCGCCGTCACACGCGCAGGTCAATCTTGGCCCCGTAACAGTGGGTGCCGGTTTGCAAACCAGCTACGTGAATACCAACACGACCGGGGGCGCCGATACAAATCAATTCGAACTGAACCACATTCGACTCTACGTGAGCGGACCGGTCACGGACACGATCAAGTTCATGTTCAACACAGACTACGACAGTGCGACGAACAAGATCGGCATCCTGGATGCGGTGGCGCAATTCGAATTTTCCCCGCAAGTAAATGTATGGGTCGGCCGCTTCCTGCCGCCCAGCGACCGCGCGAATCTATACGGCCCCTTCTATTCGCATGAATGGGCAGTGTACAGCGATGGGATCCAAGACGGTTATCCGTTCGTCTTTCAGGGCCGCGATAACGGCGCTATGTATTGGGGAACTTTCGCCAAAAAAGTGAAAGTTTCAGCGGGCGTTTTCGATGGACCGTCCTCAACCGGGAACTCCAGAGTCATTGGCGCAGCTCGCGTTCAAATCGATTTTTGGGACCCGGAAGATGGTTACTACCTGAACGGCACCTATTATGGCGACAAAAATCTGCTAGCCATCGGCGGAGCGACTCAAGTGCAAGACGGCCGAACGGCAACAACTGCCGATTTTCTGCTGGAAAAGAAATTGAAAAACGCCGGTGTGTTTTCAATCGAAAGCGAGTATTCCGACTACAACGGCTTGGGCGGATACCAAGCTGCGTATCACAACAGTCAGGGCGCCTACGGACTGGCGAGCTATCTGTTCCCCAAGGTGGTTCACATCGGCAAAGTAAACGGCAAATTCGAGATTCTCGGCAAGTACGCCAAGGCAGATTATACTCGCGCCGTCACGGCAAACTTCGACCAGAAAACAACAGAAGTGAACTTTAACTACGTCATCAAGCAGTTCAAAGCTCGCGTGATGTCGTTCTACAAAGACACTCAATACAACAACAACAAAGTAGAACC
>CAWJBS010000065.1:0-42081 GCA_963840845.1 Bryobacterales bacterium | reverse complement strand
CGTGGGCGAGAAGCTGCGCCTGGGCAGGCAAAAATGAAAAAACGAACCCAATTTGCATCTCGAAAGATTCGGTACGGCGTTGTGTGCGGACGTAGCAATCCCATCGCCGGGGAAAGGATATTCAATTGTCAAAGAGCGGTGGGCCGAAGTCTTCGAACGCGATGAGGCGAGAAAGAGGCGACGCCGGTAAAGCTGGTTACTGTTTGGCAGCGGGTGAGGCGCGCCCGGACATAAGAGGGTTAAGTGAGTTGATCCAGTGCCGATGATCAGGCGGCCGATTTTTTAAACGGCGGGTCGATCGCGGGGCTGGAGGGGGCCGGTGCCGGCTGGGCCTGCGGTTGAGGTTGTTGTTGTTGCTGCTGCTTGGCGCGGGCTTCTTCGGCCCGGCGGCGCATCAGTTCCACTTGCATGCGGGCGGCTTGTAGAGTGGTGAGTCGCTTCAAGTCTTTTTCGAAATAGCGGCGCAGGCGGCTTTCCTGGCTGCTGAGTTCTTTGAACTCCTTCTGATACTTCAGATAGGTGTGCGCGGGGATGAGATGGGCGGGGACGTCTTCAGCCAAGGCGAGGCGGGCGACGGCGTGCAGACCCATTTCCAAAGAGGTGATGCGCTGGGAGCGGAATTCGAGGTCGATGATAGATTGCACGAGTAATTCCTCTTCGAACCCAACGGGGCGGTAGTGATCGATGAAGATTTTGGTGAGCTTTTGGTATTCGACGGCCTCGTCGGCGGTGAAGAGCATGGTTTGGTTGGTGAAGGCGGATTTGACGACGGTGGGGACGAATTTGGGTTGTTGTTGTGACATTTGAGGCTCCTGAAATAAGAATTTGTTTGGAGAGGCGACAAACAAAAAGGCCCGCAACAGAGGTGACACTCTGGCGGACCTGATTGAAGTTAGCATGGGGGCCCCGTGGTTTCGTGCCTCGGATCTCGATAGGAATCGAAAAAATGCTTGTAAGTGGTTGATAAAGAGGGGAATAAAAAATCGGTGATTTTTTTCGAGATCTGTGACTCGGATTTTCGAGGAAGGCTATTCTGGGGGAGATGGCTGTAAGCTGTTGAGGAAATCAGGGGTTACGGGCAGCGTTTTCAAGAACATCGCAGTTACGTTCAGTGGCAGGTAGTTCTTACCGGTTCGCCTCTTGTAACTTAACTCCAATTCGGCGGCGTCTCACGGTAGTCTCCTGACCTGGAAACATGAGCAGTACTTCGTCGGTACAGGCGCAGCCACCTTATTCCGATTCGGAGCTATTCTTTCGCAGATACTCCCGCCTTGTCTTTAGCGTGGCGCAGCGCATTCTACGGAACAAAAGTGAAGCAGAAGAAGTGGTCCAAGAAGTATTTCTCTATGCTTATCTCAAGGCGAACCGGTTCGACCCCGCCCGAGGAAGCGAAAAAACCTGGATCATGCAAATTGCTTTGTCCCGCGCGCTCGACCGGAAATCCTACTTGGCCCGGCATCGATTCAACGCCTCGGCCGAGGGGAAACCGATCCCTTCTGAATCATCCGTTGATTCCGACTTAGAGCGCAAGACCGGAGCCAAGCTGATACGCCGTCAACTTGAACGTGCCTTCGCCGACCTCAGCCCCAGCCAGCGGCGGACGATCTGCTGCTTTTATTTTGAGGGGCTCGAATTGCGGGAGATCAGCGAACGGTTTTCAGAGCCCATCGAAAATGTGCGTCATCATTTCTATCGCGGCTTAAAGAGACTTAAGACAAACACTTTACTTCTTTCGCTGCGCTAGCAAAAGAGCCTGTTAGAGGTACAAATCCGCCTTACCTTTCGTATTAGTCAATATTGTGTATCACATGTGCACGTTAGGAAGCACATAGGATACGGGTCTTACTTTTAGCAGAAAGAGGTTAGGTAGATGTACAAGATACTTCTCCGTTCGAGTATTCTATCGGTGGCACTTTTACTGGCGTTCGTTATGCCGAGTTGGTGTCAATCCACGTATGGGTCCGTTGTCGGCAACGTCTACGACGCCACGGGTGCTCCCATCGCATCCACAGACGTCACTCTCACAAATCTGGGCACCAGCGAAAAGCGCACTGCCACGACCAATAATGAAGGCTTCTATCAATTTGTAAACGTGGTACCGGGCGAGTACTCGGTTGGTGTCCAGAAAACTGGTTTCAAGCGCATTCTGAGGTCGCCCGTTCGCGTGGAAACCGAAAATACGGCTAAAATCGACATATCGCTACAAGTAGGCGACCTGACGCAAACGGTGGAAGTGACGGCCCAAACGCCCCTGCTTCAGCCGGAGTCTTCGTCACTTGGCCAAGTGGTCGATACTCGCAAAACGGACGAACTGCCATTAAATGGCCGCAACCCTTTGAACCTAACCGCGTTGGTCCCGTCTGTCGTCCCGCAAGGCGGCTCCATGTCGGCACCCAACGGGCAGAATCCATTCGCGTGGGGTAACTATCAGATTGGCGGCGCAATGGCGAACCAGAGTATGGTTTGGCTGGATGGCTCGCCGGTAAACGGCAGCTATCTCAACATCACCGCGCTGATTCCTACTCAAGATTCACTGCAGGAATTCAAGGTTGCCACCAACAACCTGACGCCCGAATACGGCCGCTTCGCGGGGGGCGTTGTGAACTTCACGACTAAGTCGGGCTCGAACAGTCTGCACGGCGAAGCCTGGGAGTTTCTTCGCAATCGCGATCTAGATGCCAACCAGTTTTTCAACAACACTAACGGAACACCGCGTGGATCTTTCACCCAGAATCAATTCGGGTTCAATCTGGGTGGTCCAGTGATCATTCCGAAAATTGTCGATGGGCGGAATAAGACATTCTTCTTTGTCGATTACGAAGGGTTCCGTCTCCGTCAAGGCGTGTCTTATACCGAGACTGTTCCCACGGCTCAAGAGCGGACCGGCGACTTAAGCGCACTAGCTGCTTCCCAAGGAGTCAACATTTACGATCCTCTCACTACTTGCGGCACGGGTGCGCCAGGAACTCCAGCTTGTGCTGCGAGTTCCGCCGGCAACCGCACGCAATTCCCGGGCAATATCATCCCAGCGACCCGCATTAATCCCACGTCGCTCCTTCTCTTGAACCTTTATCCCCAGCCGAATGCCCCCGGCAACGCCCAAGGCGTCGGCAACTGGATTGGCAACGATAGTCAAGGCGGCACTAACAACGAGACGGTTGTACACATCGATCAAAACATCTCGGACAAGCAACACTTGACCGCTCGTTACACTTACTGGGGCGATCTCAATCTGCCTGAAGAGCCATTTAGCAACGGTGTCTGCCAAGACCGCTGCACAGAGACCTTTAACACGAACAACTTCGTCTTAGGCGACACTTATTCTTTTTCACCGACGACGATACTTGAAGTTCGCTTAAGCTACCAACGCTTTGACTATAACCGCACACCGGCCACTCTGGGCTATGACCTGACGAAGCTGGGATGGCCGGCGAGTTTGAACAGCCAAGCGGTATTCAGAGATCTGCCGGTTCCGGTCATCAACGGCTTCGACCAAGCCGGCACGTTCGGCAGCCAGGGAACGGGCAGCGTGATTGTGGACCGCAACGATAACGATCGTGCGGCGGCTACGTTAACTAAGATCATCGGAAATCACACCTTCAAGGTGGGCGGTGAATTCCTTCGAATGACTCATAATTATACGCAGACGAATACGCCCACAGGCATTTTCAACTTCAATCCGGACCTCACGGCGGCCAACGCGTACAATACTGCCGGCAGTGGGCTAGGTCTCGCCACATTCCTATTGGGCTACCCATCGGGCGGAAGTGCCAGCAGCCCCGCCCTGATTGCGGCGCGCCAATATTATCCAGCTGTCTTTATGGGTGACGATTGGCATATTACTCCGAGGTTCACGTTGAGCGTAGGTCTGCGCTGGGAGGAGGACGGTCCGTGGACAGAGCGCTACAATCGCATCTCGATTTTTAATCCTAATCAAGCGAATTCGGTTTTGGCAGCCGCGGGTCTTAGCGTTCCCGGCAACATAGACTTAGTTAACTCTTCGTCTGATTCCTATCGCAGCGGAATTCGGCCCGATTGGACACAGTTATCTCCGCGTGTCGGCGCAGCCTACCAAGTCACACACAACACCGTTTTTCATGGAGGCTATGGGGTCTTTTGGCTGCCCAACGACGTGGCTTGGGCGACCAGTCCTAACAACGATCCAATTAACACCTATTCGACGCCAGTTCTTGAATCGGTTTACACAGGAGTACCGGCGTGTTACCCAGCCAGTTGCAACGCGGGCTCGCCGGGTTCCGCTTATACGATCTCAAATCCGTTTCCGGGCGGCATCGTGGCCCCACCGCAACGATCGCAAAGCTATGCGTCCACGTTAATCGGAACTGGCGTAGGGGAAAACATTTTGAGTAATCCCTACGGTTATGCCCAACAATGGAACGCGGACATTCAACAACAATTTGGCAATGGTTTTCTCATTGATGTCGCTTATGGGGGGTCAAAAGGAACGCATTTACCAATGGCAAATTCCCCGAACCTAGATCAATTGCCAAGCCAGTACTTATCAATGGGCAATGCGCTTCTGCAAAACGTGCCGAACCCGTTCTACGGAATTATCACCACGGTCGGATCGCCGCTCGCACAGCCCACCGTGCAGCGCGAACAACTGCTGCTTCCGTATCCGGAATACACGGGGGTGAGCTACAACGGAGAAGGAGTGGGCGATTCCACATATGAGTCCCTTCAGATCAAGGCCGAAAAACGCTTTTCTGGAGGCAACTCAATTCTGGTTGCTTACACGCACTCTAAACTCATCAGCGATACCGACACGGTCACGAGTTGGCTCGAGGGCGGTGGCGTCGCCAGCATTCAGAATTACAATAACTTCAACAACGAAAAAGCCCTCGCCTCTTTCGACGTGCCCGACCGTCTGGTGGTTAGCTATGTTCTGGACGTACCCGTCGGTAGAGGGCGCAAGTTCATGGCGAATACTAACCATTTCACAGACGCGGCCATCGGCGGCTGGGGTATCGAAGGGGTAACGACAATTCAAGAAGGTTTTCCGCTTCATCTCACGACCAATTCCAGCAACCTCAACGCGTACAATGCTGGAACTCAAAGGCCAAACGTCACCTCCGGATGTAATCTAACGGAGTCTGGCTCAATTACTTCGCGGCTGAATGAATACTTCAATACCAGTTGCTTTACGCAACCGGCGCCGTTCACATTCGGCGACGAGAGCCGGAACGATCCGGTTTTGCGCTCTCCTGGCGAGGCGAATTGGGATCTATCCGTCTTTAAGAGCTTCGCACTTACGCCTGAAGGCAAGGCCCACTTGCAATTCCGCGCGGAGTTTTTCAACATTTTAACCGCGTGCAGTTTGGCTATCCGGGACAAGCGCTCGGGGCTTCGAATTTCGGCGAGATCACAAGCACTGCCAACTCGCCGCGATTGATCCAGTTCGCTTTGAAACTGGCATTTTGATTGGAGGGCAACGAAGCCGCGTTGTTGAGCGGCTTCGTTTTTTTAATTTGATTGTTTCTGCATCGCGCGGAATATTTCCATTTCGTGTTGGGCTTTGGCGGCCTGCCCTTGCTGCCGATAAATCGCCGCCAAATTGAAATGAGCCTGCCGGGCGATGGGGCTGGCCTTTTCAATCAGAACGACCTGAAGCCAGGCTTTCTCAGCGGTAGCCGAGTCACCGTCGAGAAGTGCGGCCTTCCCCAAGCCAATAAAGTCTCCGGCATTTGCGGCCTTAGTTTGTCAGCAGATTCAAGTACTGCTTTGGCTTCATGCGTTTTGCCATTCTGTAACAGCGCGCTGCCTAAACGGAAAGAGGCCTCCGCATTGCCCGGTTGTAACTTCGCCTCTGCCTGAAACTCATCTTCGGCTTTTGGCAACTCCCCCGCCAAAACGTACAGTTCTCCGAGAGCGAGGTGAATGCCCGGCGCATCCGGCCTAATCTGGAGCGCGGTCTGATATTCCTTCTCCGCCTCCGAAACCTTCCTCAGCGCCGCAAAATTCTCCGCCAGCGACTGATGCGCGCGGGCGGATTCAGGATAAGCCGACTCCAGTGTGTCGAATGCCTCCTTTGAAAGCAACCCGCTCGCGCGTCCCAAGTAATAAAGTAATTCCGGGTCGTTGGGTCGTTTGGCCAAAGCCGCGTTCAAATTGGCAACCGCCTCGGATAACTTACCTATCTTGAATTGGGCAATGCCCAGCGCATCCTGAGACTGGGTCTTTTCGAGATGCGGAATAGCTTCCGCCGCGAAGCCTGCCGACAGCAACGCATAACCCAGCATCTGCTCCGCCCCCGACCAACTTCGGATCAAGTCCAAGCCCGTTTCAATGGCGTTATCGCGGCGACGTATTCCCGGCTCTCGAGCAGCGCCGCACCTAAGTTCACGAAGCCTGCGGGAAAATCGGGAGCGAGTTCGGTGACAGTTTTGAATTCAGTAACAGCATCGGCCAGCTTACCTAACTGGCGGTCGGCTAAACCGGCCTTGGCATGCTCAGCGACTTGCGGAGAGACCGCCTGCCACGTTAAGCCGATACAGAACATAAGCCCGCACATTAACTTAAGGATGGTTTCCAGGTATGGGAGCGTTTCATCTTTAGTATTTTTTCTGACGCAAAGACGCTCGCAGCGTCATAAACTGACGTCATGACCCGCCGCGAGTTTTGGCTGCGAAGCATGGCCGGCGCTCTGCCGATCTTCGAAGCGAAAGTCCCCAGAGGGCTTGGCTTCACTCTGGAAAACTCGCCCACGCCCGAGAAGTTCCTCATTGAAACGATGCCCGGCGGAGTGGCACTCTTCGATTACAACAATGACGGTTTGCTTGACATCTTCCTGGTAAACGGCGGCCACGTCTCGCCTTCAACGACCGGAGAAACTTCGCCCGCAACGACTCCGCATTATTGGAACCGGCTTTACCGTCAGAACAAAGATGGCAGCTTCAGCGATGTCACTGAGGCCGGCTGGTCTCGCCCATGCGGGCGCGGGAAATTACGGAATGGGCGTCGCTGTGGGCGATTACGATAACGATGGCTTCGCCGATCTGTTCGTCACGAGCTATGGGAGGAACATCCTGTATCACAACAATGGAGACGGCACGTTCAGCGACGTTACAGAGAAAGCCGGTGTTGCGGGCGGGGGTTGGAGCGTTTCTGCGGGCTTTTTCGATTTCGACAACGACGGGCATCTTGATTTGTTTGTGACGCGCTACATGGATTGGGACATGGCACGCAGTAAGGCTTGCGGGGGCGCCGGAGAACTTACTGTCGCTCCGACTGAGTTTCCCGCGACGACGAACCTGCTTTATCGAAACCGGGGCGACGGAACTTTCGAAGATGTAAGCGAGAAAGCAGGTATCGCGGCGCAAAAGGGCCGCGCGCTTGGGGTTTGTTTCGCCGACTACGACGGCGATGGCTTCACTGACATCTTCATGGCTAACGACGGCATGCAGCAATACCTGTTTCCATAACAACGGGAACGGCACTTTTACGGAGTGCGCCTTGATGTGGGGGCGGCTTTTTCCGCCGACGGCAAGCCGCTGTCAGGCATGGGGACGACTTTCAGGATTATGATAACGATGGCCTGCCCGACATTCTTGTGACTGCGCTGCCGCGACAAACTTACGGCTTGTTTCATAACGATGGCAAAGGACATGTTTTCCAGCCATAGCCTGGAAGCGGGATTGGGAGCATTACTGCCGGAAGTTCGGATGGAGCGTGGGACTCGAAGACTTTGATAACGACGGCTGGAAAGATCTGCTGGTGGCGCAGGGACATGTACTGGACAATGTGGAAGCGATTGACCCATCGCTCCATCATTTGGAAGCGCCGCTATTGGCCATGAATCAGAAAGGGCGCTTTGTGCGAAGCGAATCAGGCGTTGCGGTTCCGGTAGCAGGCCGCGGCCTCGCTTTCGGAGATCTGAATAACGACGGGTGGATGGACGCCGTGATGACGGTGCTGGGAGGGCCGCCTATGGTCCTCATGAATCGCGGCGGAGGCAGCGGCCACTGGATCAACATCACGCTGCATGGAAAGGAAAGCAACCGCGACGGTTTGGGCGCGCGTGTATCCGTTAATGGCCAAACGCGTTTCGCCACAACAACAGGCGGCTACGTTTCAGCAAGCGACAAGCGTATTCATTTCGGACTAGGAGATGCCGCTACTGCCAATATCGAGATCGCTTGGCCGTCGGGCATTCGTCAGAAGCTGACAGGTGTTGGCGTTAATCAATTTATTCAGATTAGCGAACCAGAGCGTTCGCGGACCAGCACGACTACAGAGCGGGGTTGAACGCTACAGGAAAGAGACGGGATTGTTTCTTCCTGAGTTTTCGTCGAGCGCAGTATCGATGGCGCGCTTCCATTGATGAGCTTCGCCGTGCTGAACGCGGAACTCGAGCGGCTCCCAATAGGAGTTGATCATCACATAGAGATCAGCATCATTTTGTGACTTGCCGTCCAAGTAAAATGCCAAGCTGCGCGATTCGTGAGACAAATCCGGCTTGTCTTCGACGCCGTGCCAGACGATATCGTCGCGCCAGAAACGGCTGCGGCACAACGTGGGATGAGCCTTGCGGAAGGCAATCATCTTTTTGAAGAAGGCGAAGATACCGGCGTTTGTTTTGAGCCGGCTCCAATCGAGCCAACTGGTTTCGTTGTCCTGGTTATAGGCGTTATTGTTGCCATTCTGTGTTTGCAGAAACTCATCGCCGGCGCGGAACATGGGGGTTCCGGCGGAGAGGAAAAGCAAACAGCAAAAGTTCTTCGCCTGGCGGAAGCGGAGTTGCAGGACTTCCGAGGGGACATCCACATCGCCTTCCCAGCCGCAGTTCCAGCTCAGATTATTGTTATTGCCATCGCGATTGTCTTCGCCGTTCGCCCAGTTACGCTTTTGGTTGTAAGAGACCAAATCATAAAGCGTAAAGCCATCGTGCGCAGTAACAAAGTTAATGGATTGGTAGGCATGGTAAGCGTTCATACGGTCGTCGGGAAACAGGTCCCCACTACCGTAAAGACGCGTCATGAGCGCTCCGACCATGCCGGCATCGCCGCGCACAAACCGCCTGATGTCATCACGAAAATCGGCGTTCCACTGAGACCAAGTAATTCCAGGAAAGCAACGGCCTAACTCATAGCCATTCGAGGAGGCATCCCACGGCTCGGCAATCAAGCGACAATCGCCGAGGTCTGGATCTGACGAAATCTGGCCCAAGCACGGGCGGGTCGTCCCAGTTCAGCGAACCGTCGGCATTGCGGGTGAAGACGGAAGCCAAATCAAAGCGAAAACCATCTACTTGAAGATCGCGAGCCCAATAGCGGAGGCTATCGACGACGAGTTGGCGCATATAGGGGTTGGAAAAATTCAGCGTGTTGCCGGTGCCGGAATAGTCAGCGTAAGGGTTGTCAGCATTGCCCGACAAAAGATAGGCGGTGGTGTTATCGATTCCCTTAAAGCTGTAAGTAGGGCCACCTTCGTTACCTTCGCAAGTATGGTTATAGACCACATCCAGCACAACCTCAATGCCAGCTTCGTGCAAAGCATCGACCATGGCGCGAAACTCGCGGTGGGCGTCTACGGCAGTGTCAGCATAGGCGCTGTGGGGAGCAAAGAAACTTAGGGGAGTGTAACCCCAATAGTCTTCGCCCGCGGGATCAAACTGAAAGACCGGCATCAGTTCAACGATAGTGACGCCCAGTTCTTTCAGATATGGAATCTTTTCAACGACACCGGCATACTTGCCGCGATTTTGGGCCGCTACTTCGGAGTTAGCATTTTGGGTGAAGCCTCTGATGTGGAGTTCATATATGACGGCATCGGATTCATGCCGCTTAGGGCAGCGCACTTCCGAAACAGTTTGGCGAGGTTTGGGAATGACGCTTAGGGGGGCGCGGCCCGCGTTGCTGCCGAGGCGAATGGCAGCGACTCGATCAAAGGCGGGAGGGATAAAGATGGTCTTGGCGTAAGGATCGAGGAGGATTTTCTGCGGATCGAAACGGTGAAGCTGATAAGGGCCATCGGCAGGGGGACCGTCCACTAGGTAGGCATAGTAACTGGCATTTTCTAGAGCGGCACCGGGAACGAGGCAATGCCAAACGCGCCCGGTTTTATTACGCAAGTAGTTAAGTGGACGGGTGAGGACCGGAGTAACAAGGTCGGATTCCCGATAGAAGACGATACTGACGGTTTCGGCGTGCTTGGAGTAGAGAGAGAAATTGAAAGCTTGCCGCTCTTCCACCCAAGTGACACCTGAAGGAAGAGGCGTGCCTTCCGCGGCAATCCAATCTGAAATGCACGCCTTATCCATGTTGGGCGCTAGGCCTTGAGAATGGTTTGTATGTAATCCGGCTTCAAAGGCAGCCGACGGGCGATTTTGCCGGTTGCATCGAAGAACGCTCCGGCGATGGACGGAGCGGCTAGCGCATTGGCGGCCTCTGAACCCTGGCCGTAGGTACCCACTTCGGGCCGATTAATGAGGACCACTTTGAGTTCCGGAATATCAGCCATGGGCAAGATGGGGTAACTGCGCCAATCGGTCGCCGTGATACCGCCCTCGTCAAAGTGGGTTTCTTCCAGCAGCGTCATACTGACGCCCATGACGGAACCGCCCTCGACTTGGCGTTTCAATTGCGATGGATTGACGACGATGCCGGGATCGACGGAGACGGTGATCTTTTCCACTTTGATGACGCCGGTGGTCATATCGACAGCCACCTGGGCGACGCAAGCCCAGTAAGTGCTGGAACGGAACATGACGGAAACGCCTTGGCCGCGGCGTATGTTACCGCTGCCGCTTGCCTGAGTGGAACGAGTTTGCCAGCCGGAAGCTTCTCGCACAGATTCCAGGACACCGATGACACGTTTTTCGCGCGCATGGTCAATCCTGAACTGGAGGGATCGGCACCGGCGAGGACGGCGGCTTCGGTAATGGCGAGTTCACGCGGGAAGTTTTGTTGATACTGGCCCGGCGTGCGCAAACTGTGGTCACGCAGACCAATGTTGAGCGGCGAGGAAGACTGACCGACTTGCGGTCCGCCGTAGGCGCGCTCTGAAACTACGGGCGCGGCGTCATAGACCCAAGGGTCGTGCATGCTGTTCGCCATACCGAACAAGGAACCGATTTCATTTGGCGCGGGCATGACAGGGAGACCCGCTAAAACAGCGCCCACCAAGCGATCGTCTTGCATGGCCGGCATGTAGTGACTGATTTCGTAAGAAGACAAGCGCCCCTTGGCATCGACACCAAGTTGGACATCGGAAATCGCGGCTGAGGATTGGGTAGACCACTGCATGTCATCCTGGCGGGTCCACTGCACGCGAACGGGCTTGCCGACTTCTTTGGAGAGAATGACGGCTTCGTCTTCGGCGCCAGCATTTCCGCCATTTGAGCGGCCGTAGTGACCCGGGCCGGCGAACGTTCGAACGACTACTTGATCCACAGGAGTGGATAGCATTTGCGCGATCCCAGTGCGAAGTGCTTGCGCGTTCTGGGTATGGGTGTAAACGTATACCGTGCCGTCGGCGCGGAAGTCACCAACTGCCATCGTAGGTCCAATGGGAGCGTGCTTCACATAGGGAAGCTGGTAAGTGGCCGAAAGTTTCTTAGCGGAACTGGCTAACGCGGCGGGGGCATCACCTTTGTTTGTATTGGCCTTAGCAATGGGAGCTTTTTTCCAATCGGTATCTTCTTTAAGGTAGTTGAAGAGGCGCGCATCGCCGGGCAGGCCTTTCCATTCGGTCCACTTGGTGCCGCGCGCCACTTGTTGAGACGCTTTGATGGCTTCCCATTCGGTGGGCGCCACAACGCCGACGAGATTGCCCTTGACGACGACTTGGGCATTTGGGAACTTCGCTTTGTCTAGGGTGCCGGCGGAGATGAGTTTGGAGCCCAGAGTTTTCGGGTGGATGACGCGGCCGTGCAGCATGCCCGGCAAGCGCACGTCTGTGACCCAAGTTTCTTTAGCACTAACTTTGGATGTGATCACCGAGTTAGCGAAAGACTTGCCGACAACGGTGTATTCACTTACCGGCTTGAGTGGAGGATTCCCCGCGACGACCAGGCCGAACATGCTGTGAACGTCGCCCTGGACGGGAATGGTGAGGTTCAGTTTCTTACCGCTGACGAGGTCGCCATAGGAGACGGTCTTGCCACCACCGGAGGCAATTCCATCCTTGACTGAGATTTGATCTTTCGCTACGCTCAATTGCTGGGACGCCAAATCAAGCAATCCCTGGTGAACATAGGCCGCGGCTTTGCGCAAGTTGGGCATGCCGTGCATGAGTAAATCGAAGGTGCCACCGCCATCAGGCGTGCGGTCGGTGTCGCCGGAGATAACGGTTGTGATGGCTTCAAAAGGAACGCAGAGTTCTTCGGCGACGATTTGACGATAGGCGGTGAACACAGTGCCTTGGCCGAAATCGGATTTGCCGGTGCGGATCAAGATGGTGTTGTCGGCGTGAATTTCGATCCACGATTCCGATTTGGAGGGGTCGAGTTTTTCTACGGTTGTTCCCACGGCGCCAGCATTTTGTGCGCCTTCGGTGCCGACGAGGCCGAAACCGACTAAGAGCGCGCCGCCGGTTTTCACAAAGCCGCGCCGGGAAACGGAGTTGTTCTGCTCTAAGGCACTCATGCTTGACTCCTTTTCGCCATAACGGTGGCCGCTCGTTGCACAGCCTGAATGATGGCGGTATAACTGCCACAGCGGCAAAGGTGCGGAGAGGTGCCGGAGGTGGTAAAGGCCGCTTTGATTTCCGTAACGGTTGGCGAGGGAGTCTGTTCCAGCAATTCGGTCGCCTTGATCATCATGCCGTTTTGGCAGAAGCCGCACAGGGGCGTCTGCTCTTCAATCCAGGCGTCCTGAATGGGGTGAAGCGTTTTGGCGGCATCGGCGTCGGAAAGGCCCTTTTGTTTGGCCCAGCGAGCCGGAAGACCTTCGAGCGTCGTTACTTCTTTGCCCGCCGCGGCCGCGACCGGCGTAATGCACGAGCGAACTTCTTTGCCGTTGAGGAGCACGGAACAGGCGCCACACTGCGCTAGACCACAACCAAATTGCGGGCCGGTTAATTCCAGATCATTTCTTAATACGTAAAGAAGAGGCGTGTCAGAAGGCGCCTGCACTTCACGCTTCACACCATTAACGACAATCGCGGTCATGAAAATCTCCTGTTGAGGCTGGGTCGTTTTCTATTATCGTTCATTTTGTCAGCGGCCGGTTAGCTTCTCAAGATTCTCTGGGTAGCGATTGCCTTCCACGGTGATCTTGGCGGAAGCAGCTGCGATTTCTTGAAGATCAGCCGGGGTGAGTTCGACTGAGACGGCGCCGATGTTTTCATCTAAACGGGTCAACTTTGTGGTGCCGGGAATGGGGACGATCCAGGGTTTCTGCGCGAGCAACCAAGCGAGCGCGATTTGCGCGGAAGTCGCCTTCTTCTGAGCGGCCATGGTGGCCAGCAAATCGACAAAGGCCTGATTGGCTTTGCGGGCTTCGGGGGTGAAGCGTGGGAGAATGCTGCGGAAGTCATCTTTGGCGAGGTCGGTTTTATCGTCCATCTTTCCAGTGAGAAAGCCCTTGCCTAACGGGCTATACGGGACCAAGCCAATTCCCAATTCTTCCAGCGTGGGGATGACTTCCGCTTCCGGCTTTCGCCACCAAAGAGAGTATTCGCTTTGCAGGGCGGCAACGGGCTGAACGGCGTGTGCGCGGCGAATGGTGCCGACGCCGGCTTCGGAAAGGCCGAAGTGTTTGACTTTACCGGCCTGGATCAAATCTTTCACCGCGCCGGCGACATCTTCGATCGGTACGGCATCGTCAACACGGTGTTGATAGAAGAGATCAATGACGTCGGTTTTGAGGCGCTTCAAGGAAGCGTCTGCCACATCTTTGATGCGCTCCGGGCGACTGTCTAGCACACCGGGCGTACCGATCTTGAAGCCGAACTTAGTAGCGATGACGACGCGATCGCGAAAGGGGGCGAGGGCTTCGCCCACGAGTTCTTCATTGATGTAAGGGCCGTAGACTTCGGCGGTATCGAAGAAGGTGATGCCACGGTCAACAGCGGCGCGGATGACGGCGGTCATCTCAGTCTTGTCTTTGGGCGGGCCGTAACCGAAGCTCATGCCCATACAGCCGAGGCCCATGGCCGAAACTTCTAAATTGCTTTTTCCGAGTTTGCGTTTTTGCATATTTCCTCTTGATGCGTTGAGATTTGACGGTTAGACTACGTTGGTGCGATGGGTATCGCGCCAGTGGCCGGGCGGCATACCTTCCCAGGTGCGGAAGGCACGCACGAACGACTTCGAATCTTCGTAGCCGAGTAAATAGGCCGTTTCATTTAATTCGAGAACGGAGTTACTGAGATAGTAACGGGCCATCTGATGGCGCGCTTCATCGAGAACGCGCTGATAGCTAGAGCCGGCCTCTTGCAACTTACGCTGCAGCGTGCGCGGACTAACATGCAGACTACGGGCGACATCGTCCACGTTGGGGCGGTGTCCGGCGAGGCGCTGCTGGATAGCGCCGCGCACAAGGGTAGTGAAGCTGTCGACATCGGCGCTCTGTTTCAACTGTTCTTCGAACTGAGGCGCGAGCATGTCGAGCAGTTCAGCGTTGCGCGTGACAAAGGGGCAGTGCGCGTCTTTGGCGTGGAACACGATGGCGTTGGCGGCAGTGCCGAACAGAACCGGACATTCGAAATGGCGCTCTAGCTGTTTTTGGTGAATGCGCGGCTGCATGAACTCAACGCGCAGCGGTGAAACGCGGGTGCCACTGCCATGGCGCGCGATGGTGAGCAGCCAGGAAAAACAGCATTCGGTGAGCGCCGCAGGTTCGGCATCAACGGCGAGCAGCCAGCGGAAACGGATGCGCCATTCGCCGGCATTGACATCTTGCAGAATTTCTTCCGGGCACGTGAGCTGCTTGTAGCGGGCCAAGTGGCTGACGGCGGCTCCGAAATTATCAGTGCAAAGAGCGGCGATACCGCTGGGGTGAAACCGTTCGGTCTTCGTTTCAAAGCCGAGTTTGAGACCGATGGTTGGATCGGCGCTGACTTCGCCGATGGCGTTCCACAGGGCAAACAGTTGATCGGTGGTGACGAGGACGCGAGTTTGCTGAAAAAGATCTTGTGGGAGGCCGGCGCGGCGGAGGACAGCGGGCACGCGCACGCCGAGTTCTTCCAACTTAATGGCGAGGCGGCCGGCAACACGAAAATGCTTGTTCATCATTGATTATTCAACTGCGCGGGTCACCGCGTCCCTTCACTAAGTTAAGACATTCGAGCTGTGGGCGGTTCGCGAACTGCGCCATTATGGATGCAAACTGCGCCAGGGAGCGTGGCGGCTTTGGGGCACACTATGGGTACGGCTGTCGTCGTGCGGCGTTGAAATGGCTTAGGCGGCTTGGACCATTGGCTCCTTTTGCTTCATCGGAAGGCCCAGTTCGGCGAGCGCGGCTTCCAAATCGGCGTCGTAATTCGTGAATTGGCTCTTGGCTTGGAGGTATTGGGTCAAGTTCATGGCCACTTGGAAGCGGGCGGCGGCCTCCTTGCGGAAGTTGTCCCAGGCGAAACCTTCGTTTTCGGCTTCCTCTTTCAATGTTTTGCGGAGTTTTTCGTACTTTTTGTTTTCCTCCGCTTCGAACCCGAGACCGGCTTTGCGCGTTTCGGAACGAAGCTTTTGGAGTTCGGTGATCGCCTTATAGAACGCGCGGCGGTGCGTGGTTTCATAGCGCAGATATAAGGCGAACTTTTTATCGTTGGCGATTTCTCCCGTGTCGTGATGCAGGCAGGTGTTTTGGAGACGCTGCGCGCGATCGGCGAGCCAGTGCGATTCGGCCATGGTGTTGACCAGGAGGCATTCCGTTTCTGTACTCGGGGAATGTTCCTTGGTCAGATTGTTTTTAAACGCTTCGAACCCAGCGGGATCTTCGGAAGTTAGGAGTTTGAAGGTTCCGTTGATGTGGCGAGCGAGGCCGTGCGTGGTGTGATTTTGCGCAGAGGTGGCGCGGGTCTCGACAGTTTTAGGGCCCTGTGAATGGCTGCCGTTTTCGCGACTGGCGGCTTGGCGCGCTTCGGAGATGAACGGCGTGGCCGGTGCTTGGTGATTGAGATTTTCGGTGAGGCCTTGCAGGGGTGGCGGCGCGGGGGCCGAATCCGGAGATGATTGAGAACCGTTGTTCAAGACGCCTGCTTTGCGGTCGGCCTTGCGTTGAGCGCGCTCGGCGGCGCGGCGGAGTTGGCGGGGGGTCATGGTGGTCATGATTTTTGTCCTTTGCGAGATTGATTCTGCGTGTGGAACGGGCGCAGGGAGGGAGACGGTGACAGCAGCTCTCCCACGGTTAAAGATTCGCAGGGACGACCCCGGGGGCGGAATGGAGCGACGTGAATGGGTTTCAGGAAAGATGCTTGGAATGAAGGGGTTAGGGGAGAAAAATATTCTTTGAAGTGTTGTGATCGACTTTTCAAGGCGCCCCAGAAACGCGGGCGAATTTGGATGTTGGTGTGCTTTGCGGGTCGAAGCGTGGGGGAAAAGGGGTAGGTGAGTGGTCACCGGTAGCGGCACCCGTGGCGTTTGCCTAGGGCTGGATGGCGAGGTGTGATCTGTTTTTTTTCGAATCGGCTTTGGTGGGCGGCGAACGATTGGTGATTTGATCTGTGGTAGGTAACCGGTCAAAGTGGGCTGCTCTACATAGCCCTTTGTCTCTTGTCTCGTTAAGGGTACTTTTGCAACGTGTCGGAGCGGGGTTACGCTGTTTTGTCAACGACCCGCATTTGCTCTTCGTTCATCCGGCCACCGTGCACGCTGATTTCTGACAGTTCCCGGTCAATTTCGCGAAGATCGTCAGCCGTGAGATGAATATCGGGGGCTCCTATATTCTCGTTCAGGTGCGCGGAATTGCTGGTACCCGGAATTGGAACAATAAATTTTTTCTGCGCCAGCAGCCAAGCCAGCCCAAGCTGGGCAGGCGTTGCGTTCTTCTTTGCCGCGAGTTGGGCCACGCGTTCCACAAACGGTTTGTTTGCTGCGATGCTCTCCGGTTTGAAACGGTCGAAGCCTGACCGCAGATCGGTTTTGGCATCAAAGATTACGGCAGCGTTCAGCTTAGGCGTCAAATATCCCATCCCGAGTGGCCCCCACGGGACGAAGCCAATGCCGAGTTGCCCGCATGTTTCAAGAATGCCGTTTCGTTCAGGGTCCCTGTTCATCAGAGAGTATTCCGTCTGAAGCGCCGCGACCGGCTGCACGGCATGAGCGCGGCGGATCGTCTGAACACCGGCTTCAGAAAGGCCGAAATGCAGAACCTTTCCTTCGGCGATTAAATCTTTCACTGCCCCAGCTACGTCCTCGATTGGCACTTGGGGGTCAACACGGTGCTGATAGAAAAGGTCGATGCGGTCAGTGCGCAAGCGTTTAAGGCAGCCTTCGACCGCCCACTTGATATGCGCGGGTCGGCTATCGAGGCCCCCTCCGCTGCTCAGATTAAAGCCGAACTTGGTCGCGATCTGTACTTCATTGCGGACAGGTTCTAAAGCGCCGCCGACTATGGTTTCACTGGTGTAGGGTCCGTAAACTTCTGCCGTGTCGAAGAACGTGACGCCTTTGCTGTGAGCGTCGCGAATGACCTTAATCGCCTGATCGATCGGCGCGGCAGGGCCATAATTTGAAGCGAGGCTCATGCACCCGAAGCCCAATTCCGAGACTTCCAGTTTTCCGAGTTTTCGTTTTTGCATTTGTTTTCTCCGTTAGTGACGAACCATCTTTGTCACTTCCCACGCTAGCGATATTCAGAGGCCGAACGGTAGCCAGATGCTTTCAAATCATTGCCTATTCCTATCATGATGATGGATGTGGTGTATCTTTCGCAGTCGGCACGGCTTATGCTTAAACAGAAAGGGGCGGCTAGAAACCGATGCGAAAACCCCAAAAAATAGAAAGTGCTCAAGCGGTTGAACTCGGCAAGCTTTTGGCCGACCTTGGAAGCAAGATTAGCAATTTGATTGGCGATGCAGAAGAATGCACAACGGGTCTTTCGGGGCTCACACTCTATCGCAGCACCGCCCCCACCCCTCCCAATTCGTGCAGCTACGAGCCGAGTTTGCTGATCATCCCGCAGGGCCGGAAGCGGGTGGACCTCGGCAGAATGCATTATGCCTTCGGGCAGTCGGACTTTCTGTTAACGTCCGTCGATCTGCCGGTTATCAGCCGCGTAATCAAAGCCAGCAAAGAGGAACCCTATCTTGCCTTCTTCCTCAAGTTGGATATGTCGACGGTGCGGGACATTCTGAACACGGAAGATATCCCGATGCGGGAAGCTTCCTCGGCAACGCATGGCATGGCGACCGGCGAAGCGACGGTTGATCTACTCCGGGCCTGCTGCCGACTAATGGACCTTCTTGATGCGCCAAAGGATATTTCCTTCTTGGGCAAAATGGTTCACCGCGAGATCATCTATCGCTTGTTGCAGGGAACGCAGGGGCAACGCCTGCGGGCAATTGCCACGCTCGGCGACCAAAGCCAGCGGACAGCGAAGGCAGTTGCATGGTTACGTTCGAACTACGACAAGCCGTTGAGGGTGGAGCAACTGGCAAGCGTTGCCAGCATGAGTCCAGCGACCCTGCACCGACATTTTCGTGACCTGACCGCGATGAGCCCTCTTCAATATCAAAAGCAACTCCGCTTGCAGGCTGCACGGCATCGAATGCTTACGGCCAAGTTGGATGCGTCAACCGCAGCCTTTGAAGTCGGGTATGAAAGCGCCAGCCAGTTCAGCCGGGAATACAAACGTCATTTCGGTAAGCCACCTATGCAGGACGTTCAGTCCCTTCGATTGTCAGGCAATGAAATAAGCAAACCGAATTGAAGTATTGGTCGGCTAAGCGCTGAAGTTCCGGGCTCACGGGCCGCGCGGATGGGCGATCGAACAGGTCTTACCTGATGGTGCAGAACTTAGTTTCGCTAATCGTCGTCGGCAGTTTAGCGTAGGGGCCTCAAACTGTGACTTGTGGGCGGCGACGTTTACGGAGGCAAGCCTCTTAACGGACAGCGGTCCCGACTTTTCTCCGAGTCGCGCGTGATACGGTCGGAGCACTTTGGCTTTCGGCGCGTTATTGCCTGGACTAGACTCCGAATGAATCGGGGCTATTTTGTTGAGATTGCGTCTGAAACGAGCGCGGCCACCGGCGTTGCTGGATTGAACAGGGTGTGACTCTTAGGCAGGGTCAACTGCGGAACTAAAGTTCCGCGCGGATTGAAATCCGCCTTCCGCAGAGCCGCCAGCGCTCTGGTTCATCAACTTTTGCCATCGGGCGGAGGAAGTTGCAGAGGCGCAAAGTCATTACCCGTCTCGGCACAGAGGGCTTCGACAACGAACTGATGATCTTCGCGCTGTGGAAGGCCGGAAACGGTGACTGCGCCAATGACGCCGGTGCCCGCGAGACTGATAGGAAACGAGCCGCCGTGAGCAGCGAAATCGTTGAGCATGAGGCCGAAGCGATCGGCCAAATTTGTGCCTTTCAACTGCAGTTCCAAACCCATGTAATAAGAGCTGCGATGGAAACGCGCGACGGTATTGGCTTTGCGCTGAGCCCAAACCGGATTGTCGGGCGACGTGCCGGGCAGAGCGCAGTAGAACATGGGGTGACCGAAGCGGCGAACATCGATCACCAGCGTGAAATTTCGACTGACTGCCATTTGGCGGAGGCGCGTGCCCAGTTGCCAAGCCGTGTCTTCGTTAAAACGGGAGAACTGCAAAGTGGCTTCCTGGCGGGCGATGATGGCGAGATCTTCGGTGAGGGACATGGCTGTGAATATTTTGTCACGGAGCGGGGCTTAATCAAGGCCGAGGCGGGTTTGGATCTCGTTGACATCGGTGAGATTGAGATAAGGAACGGCAACACTTTTCTGATCATTTTCCGAGACGTCTATGCCCACGGCTCGCGCTTCCATTTCGTGGACAAACGAGGGGATGTCCCAGAAATTGGCTTCTCTGCCGGTGGTAGCCACGATACTGTAGTGGCCCGGTGGAAGATTGGCGGCGGTAAAGTGGCCGCCGCTACTGGCAACGTGACGGATCATGGCCGATCCGTTGGGCGTCCAACCTTCCGGGATAAGCGTGACTATATAAAAGGTGTCTGGCGTGGCGGAAACAGTTCCCTTTAAGGTGGCCGGGCCTGGACGGAGAGTCACTATGAGTTCACCACCGGAACCTCTGGAAAGATCCATGGGCTGATTCGTGATGTCTTGCTGATTAAAAACGAGTGACTTCACATAAGTGCCCGACGGGGAAACATGCGCAGGGCGTAGTTGGCGGGATCTAAGTTAGTCAGCGCAAAGGTGCCATCGGGCTGTATGTCAGCGTTTTGCGGACCACCGGAAGCGAAGGCATCTATCGGTCTGACCGTCAGCCGACCCTTGGCAACGGCCGTCTCCGTTGTGCCTTCCAGGACCGCTCGTCCAGTAACAGTGATAGGAGGCGGGATCAGAATGATAATTCCCAACAGATCTTTGGCGCTGACTTCAATGTCTTGTTTGGCGAGTAAGTGAACGATGGGAGCAGATGGAGTTTGCGAGTTCTTCGGCTGCGGAGGCGCTTGGGCGCCTGAGAGTAACAGCGTGTAGAAGCCGGGCAACACCTCCGTTTGAAATGTGCCGTCAGGCTTCAAGGAAATGTCTCTGGCGGGCAGAAGAACGCCGGAGGCGTCGCGAGCGTCGAGATGCAATTTTGGCGTATCGCCGGGGCTAGAACTCAGCGTTTCCATTTGAGCGCGGCCTTGCAGCTTAAAGAAAGTGACGGGGTGCAGGTGGATTTCCACGTCGGAATAACTTTGACCGGTGTCCACATGAGTGATGGCCGCTTGGTCAAGGCTGGAAGAGCTCGGGGCAAAGAAGAAATAGGGATGGGCGGGATCATTCGTATCTTCGCGGGTTAGCGGCGTAGCAATGTAGTAATTGCCCGAAGTGAGGCCGCGAAGCAAATAAACGCCGGCTTCGTTCGTAGTGGCCTTTGAAACGCTGTGCATCTCTGCCGTCAAACCCGAAGGGGAAACACGTAAGGCTTCCACCGGTACGCCGGCCTTTGGCAGGCCCGCTTCATCAAAGACTCTACCGGTCAAAGTCGCCTCTGGAGCAAGCTTCAATACAGCGTTGAAACTGTTGGTTGATCGCGAGACGTTGAACGATATCTCAATCACGGAGGACTGGAGTGGCCACCAACCCAGCGGCGCTGGCTTCTATTCGGTAGCGGCCAGGTGAGCGGAGTTCTATCTGAAATGTGCCGTCGGGCTGCGGCTTTGTCGTAGAGTCTTTGCACGGTGGGAGCCGATTCTGCGAGTCGGTCAAGCAAGTGACCTTGACTCCGCTTGCGGGACCGGTTCGTTCGTTACTGAGTTGACAACGCGCCCGATGATAGAGTCGGCACAAGCTTGCCAGGCGCAAAACAGTACGAACAAAAGACGCATCTATTCATAGCGTAGCGCCTGTGTGGGATGTACGCGGCTGGCGCCGTAAAGCTGGGATGAAGCCAGCCAAGCAGGCGACGATGGCCAAACTGAGAGTGGCCGCGGCGAGAGTGAATGGATCATGCGGGGCCATGCCGAAGAGCTGGCTTTTGATCAAACGGCTTAGGCCGATGGCGAGAGGGACGCCGACAAGAATGCCGGCTCCCACAAGCGTTAGCACTTCTTTCATGACCATCCAAATGACGTTGCCCTGCTCCGCGCCCAGCGCCATGCGGATGCCGATTTCGCGGGTGCGGCGGGCGACGGTGTACGCCATGACGCCATACAGTCCGATGACGGCCAGCAGAGTGGCCAACGCACCGAACACCGCTGAGAGGCTGGCGACCAAACGCTCGGTGCGGAGTGAAAGATCAATTTGCTCTTGCGTGGTGCGCATAGCGTAAACGGGGATATTCGAATCAAGATTCTGCACTTTACGGCGGACGGCATCCATAACTTTCTGCGGCTCCATAGTGGTGCGGACATAGACAGTCATGCCGCCGACAGAGTGACTTGCTAAGTAGGGGACGTACGCTTGCACCGGTATCTCATCGCGCAGGCTGGTGTACTTTATGTCTTTCACGACGGCGATGATTTCCATGTCGGTCTTGGTGCCTGGGTCAGAGCCGAAGCCGAGATGCAAGCCGAGGGGGTTGCGGCCTTTGAAAAACTTCTTGGCAAAACTTTCGTTGATTATGATGGTGGCCGGAAATATGTTGGGCTTACCTTCGTGGTCCTGCCCATGATTGACAGTGAGTGTGTCTTTAATGGTGAAGTCGCGGCCTTGCAAAATGGGGACACCTAGCGTCGCAAAGTAATTCGGGCCGATGGAGTTCATGTAGGGCTCTGGGCCTTGATCGGCACGGGCGCTGTAACCTTCGGCCGTCATGGAACTATCCCATTCGCCGCCTTGGAGAATCCGCATGGATGCGAGACTTACCGACTGAACGCCCGGCGTTGCGGCCAGTTCGTCAGTGAGGCGCAGATAGAAGCTCCTGCAGCGGTCGGAGGAATAGCCATTCAAAGAAGGATCGAGATTGAAGCCTACTAAGCGTTCGGGTGAGAAGCCGGGGCCGAGATCGCGCAGGTTATTGAGAGTGCGCAAGAAAAGGCCGGCTCCAATCAGGAGAAGCAGCGAGAGAGTTACTTGCGCGGAGACGAGCAATTTGCGCATGAAGACGTTGCCGCCACTGACGACGGAGCCAGCCTGATCTTTGAGGGTGGGCGCGACGTCGGCTCGCGAACTGTGAATGGCCGGCGCCAGACCGAAGATGAGCACGGTTACAAACATGACCGCAAAGGTGAAGAGTAGAATGCGGAGATCTGGTAAGGCGCTGATGGCAAGATCGCCAGAGGCATCGGCGGGAAGATAGGCGGCTAAGAGGAGATGGTCTGCGCCGAAGGCGAAAGTCAAACCGAGAGCAGTGCCAAAGGCCGAGAGCAGCAGACTTTCGATGAGCAATTGGCGAACGATGCGGGCACGGCCAGCACCGATGGCCAAGCGCACTGCCATTTCGCGCTCGCGTCCGGCGGCGCGCGCGAGCATGAGATTCGCCAGATTCGCACAGGCGAGAAGAAGGACCGTTCCGGTGAGGGCCATGAGCACCCAGAGCGGGGTGCCCATCTGGTCGCGCAGGTAAGACTGGCCTTGGGAGCCGGGGATGAGTTCGATGGATGACTTTAGAAATTGGTTGCGCGTAAATTCGGATGCGTTGCGGAAGGCCGGCTCTCTTACCTCCAGCTCCAGCATGCTGTGCATGTACGGCTGCAGGGACGCCTGCGCTTGGCTTACGCTCACGCCTGGTTTGAGGCGGCCAAACGCGTTAACCCAACGCCAGCGGCGATCTTTCATAGCGTCCCATAGCGGCGTCATCTGCGCTTTCATCATCATGGGGACGAATACCTTGGCAGGTTCACCGAGTTGTACGCCATCGAAGCCGGGTTGGGCGACACCGATGACCGTCATATTATGACCGTTCACTGTGATGGTTTTATTGACGATCGTTGGATCAGAAGCGAAACGATTTTGCCAGTAACTGTAGCTGAGTACTACCAGCGGCTCGCCGTTGACGATGCGGTCGTCGTCAGGCGTGAAGGTGCGGCCTAGCGCTGCGCTGACGCCTAAGACAGGGAAGTAGGACCCAGATACTAACTCGGCATCAATGCGTTCGGTGCGGCTGCCATAACCTAAGCTCGCTTCGACGAGGAAGCGACAGAACATACCGGAAAAAACATTATTGTGCCGGCTGAAATCGGTGTACATCGGATATGACATGGCATTCATGCCCGAGTTGCTGCCGTAATGCGCGCCCCGTTCTTTCAGAATGACTAGCTGTTCGGGATGCTTGACGGGCAGGAGCCGCAGCATGACTTGATCGAGCAAGCTGAAGATGGCAGTGTTGGCGCCGATGCCAAAGGCCAGCGAGAGGATAGCGACGGTTGTGAAAAGTGGCGTGCGCCGGAAGCCGCGCAAGGCGTAGCGGATGTCGTTCCACAGTGTCATAGCTGGCTTCTCTTTGACGTACGCAGTGGGCGGCGGTTAGGTTCAATCGATTCCGTGGATGCGGAGGTTGATCAATTGATCAAGAGTGAGGTTCTGCATGCCGCGGCCACGAAGTTTTTCGATGTATTCGGGGGTGACTCCGTGAATGCGGCAAGCGATGAGCTTTTCGGGATCGGGATGGGAGAAGCCGAGACGGTTCAATTCGCTGACGAATTGCGGGGAGACGCCGTGGATGCGGAAGGCGACGAGTTTTTCCGGATCGACATTTTGAATACCGGCGGCGTGGATGTCGTGAACAAATTCAGGCGAGACACCGTGAATGCGGAAGGCAATCAGCTTATCTGCGTTGGTTGTGCCAATGCCGGCAGCGGTTAGACCCTTTATGAATTCCGCAGAGACGCCATGGATGCGAAAAGCGATCAATTTGTCGGCTTCGTTTTCGTTGACGCCGGCAGCGTGAATTTCACGGATAAAGGCCGGGGTGACACCGTGAATGCGGAAAGCGATGAGTTTGTGATGATCGAGTCCGCTGATGTGTTCCGCTTGAATGCCACGAACGAAATCGAGACTGACGTCGTGCAGGGTGAAGGCGAAGAGCGCTTCATCGGTAATGCCCGGGAAGCCGAGAGAGGACATTTGAGCGATGTATTGGGGGTTGCCCCGGAAGGTGAAAAGGCCCGCGCCGGAGCCATCTTTGAGAAAGCCTTCAGCGTCAATGGTGCCGGCGTCACGGGCTATGTTGAAGTGGACGTCGTGCTTGCCGGCAGTGCCCCAATCGAGACCTTTGAGGTCGGCAGAGTTCCAATCGGAACTGCTGCTGAAGGAGTGGTCGCCGTCGCGTTCGCTATGGAGGAAAAGGCGGACCTTGGTGGGATCTTCCGATTGACTGAGCGTCCATTCGCCTTTGTCGACGGCGGCGACGGCCGAGGCGCAAACGAGCAGGCACACGAGTAGCGCTGATGATTTCAGGGTATTCATATTGGTGGTTTCCTTTTAGAGAACGTCGGCTATTTTAAGGCCGATTAGTTGCCGGAGCGTTAGATTTTTGAAACCGTGGGCGCGGACTTTTTCGATGAATTCGGGCGTGACGCCTTGCACTTTGGCACCGATGATGTCGTGAATTTTCAGGTCGCCAAGACCGGCTGATTGCATGGCGCGAATGTATTCGGGCGTGACGCCTTGGACTTTCATCCCCATCAGTTCATGAGTGGTGGGTTTGAGGCCGGTGGCACGGATATCGCGGATGTATTCGGGCGAGACTCCTTGCACTTTGAGGCCGATGAGTTCGTGAACGCTGGCGTCGAATCCGGCGGCTTTCATTTCGCGAACGTAATCGGCGGTGACCCCTTGGGTTTTGAGGGCGATGAGTTCATCGACGGAGAGATTTGTGAGACCGGCGGCGGCGAGGCTATCGATGTAGGAAGGGCCGGTGTGGTCTTTTGGCTGTTGATCGGCAGACGTATTCTGCGCGCTTGCAACCTGCACGCTCACTTCATTGGCGATGCTACTCAGCCGAGCGGTGTCTCGGGTCACCTTTGCCAGTTTCAGCGGAGGAAGTTCGGGCGCAGTCGGCGGCTCAGGCGGAGTTGGAGGTTCGACGACGTTGGCCGCAGCGGGCGGAGGTTCAGGAACTGGAGGAGGCGGAGGGGGGTCTTGTTTGAAGACTCCCGCGGCAAGGACAACACATGATGCCGACAGTAAGGCTAGAACAGCCAAGCCTGCGCGCGGAATGCCGTGAGTCATTTTTTGCATACCTAATAACCTGCCGACGCGCGCTTTCAAAGCTCCGCCATTGGCAGCCATCGCCCAAGTGGGGCGCGTGTCGCCCAGCATGGCGAGGGCGCGTGCGTACTCAGTAACGTTGCCACAGATGTTGACGGCGATATCGTCGCAACAGTTTTCGCGTTCCGTGCGAATGACCCGGTTGACCCACCATACGGCTGGATGATAAAAGAGCACAGTCTCCACGGCAATTTGAAACAGGTTGACGAGTGCGTCGTAGCGCCTGATATGAGCTAGTTCGTGGGCGATGATCGCATCGAGCTGTTCGACAGATAAGCCGGACATTACAGACAGAGGAAGCAAGACGATTGGTCGGAACCAGCCGACGACCGCAGGCGACTCGACAAGTTCGGACGAGGCATAACGGACCAACGATTTGATACCAATGCGCTGTTGCAATTGGCGGCAGCGTTGGAGCAATTCGGCCGGAAGGGATTCTTGGGCGGTACGGCGCAGCTTTTGCAAAATCAACCAACCACCGAAGGCGCGAGCGGCAAATAGACAAACGCCGCTACACCAGACGCAGACTAAACAACTGAGGAGATCAAAAGAAGTAACGGGCGCGGCGGTATCGAGCGCGATCGTGATGTTAGAGATGGCCGGCGCCACGATGGGATCGTGCGCGGCCGCGAGAGGGATGTTAGGAGCGGGCGATTGAGCAAGGACGGCGAGCGTGACGATCGGACACAATGCCATGAGGGCGAGCGTAGTAACGCCTAAGGCGTAGCGCGCACGCGCGCTGCGGGTCAGCGACATTCCGATGAGCAGCAGCACTGCTAACGCAGCACCTTGCCAGAAAAAGTGGAGTAACGCCGAGCCGACAGTTTGAATCATTTGAGCGCTCATTTTGCTTTCCTTTCGTATTCGTCTAAGAGTTCGCGAATCTCCGCAATCTCCGCTTGCGAGGTTTTCTTGCCGGCTAACGCGTGCATCATTAGCTGGCTGGCGGAACCGGCGAAAGCACGCTGCAAGAGATCGCCGGCCAATTGACGCTTAGTATTTTCCGCAGGTTGGCGAGCTTTATATACATGCGCTTTACTATCTTCATTACGCGCAACGCTGCCTTTCTGCGTCATAATTTGCATGATCTTTAGTACGGTGGTATAGCCGATTGGTTTGCTTTGCGCCATCACTTCATGTACTTCGCGCACAGTGGAGGGACCGCGCTCCCAGAGCACTCGTAGAATCTCCAGCTCGGTTGCCGTGGGCTTCTGAAGCTTATCCATTGCCATGTCCAGAATTTACTACGAAGTGGTTCGTAGTGTCAACGAACATCTTCGTAGATTTTAGGTGCTATGCTCACGGATTGAGCGAGAGATCGTGAGAACAAACGGTTTCGACGAAGCGGGATTCGAAGCGAGGGCACTGGATTGACAGTGCCACGTAATTTTGCGTTTTTCCTAGGTGCGGGCATCGGGTTGCTGGCCGTGGTTAGCGTCGTCTATGCGGCGACTCATGGGGAAATGCCGCGCAACGTACCACAGCCGTTCCGGCAGTATCCAGGCGATGAATATCACGAAGGGCAAATTCCATTGCCGCGCGATTTTGCGGACAAGACGGAATGGGTGTTTGCGCGCTTGATGTATCCATCCATTGAAGGGGCCCATTTTCGCCATGCCGGCTGGGACTGGCGCACGGGGCATTCGAGTTGGACTAACGATTATCCGCGGGCGGACCGGCATTTTCTGGATGCAATCAGACGGTTGACCCGCTTGGATGCACGCTCGGTGGAGCAGCCGGTGAGCTTGGACGATCGCAATGATGTGTTCAACTTTCCCTGGCTCTATGCGGTATTTGTGGGCGAATGGGATTTGACGAATCAACAGGCACTCACCCTGCGCGATTACCTGGAGCGCGGCGGTTTTTTGGTTTGCGATGATTTTTGGGGCACGCGCGATTGGGAAATCTTTAAAGCGAGCATGAACAAAGTGTTTCCGAACCGGCCGATTGTGGAAATCAAGGATGAGGAATCGATCTTTCACACGGTTTATGATTTGGACAATCGGTATCAGGTGCCGGGCGAGTGGTCTGTGCGCATGGCGCGGCGCGGCGGCGCTACGTATCGCAACGATGGCGTAGTGGCGCACTGGCGCGGCATTTACGACGACAAGAACCGTTTGATGGTGGCGATTGCGTTCAACTCGGATTTGGGAGATTCATGGGAGTGGGCGGACGATCCAGATTATCCAGAAGAATATTCGGCGCTCGGCATACGGATTGGCGTGAACTACATTGTTTACTCAATGACACATTAGGAGAGCAAGAGACAATAGAGAGGTTATGCTCGCTCACTTTATTCGCAGTGGTTTGTTGCCAGCTGTTGCCGCCTGTATGGTGCTGCGCGCTGCGCCCGATTTCAGCCGGGACCAGTTGAAACTTTTGAAAGATCCCGCTGGTTGGGATTATGTGAAGATGAGCGACACGGGGATGCAGACGGAACATCCCTGCTTTAATGGTCAACCGGCCACAGATGAGTGCCGGGGACGGCTCATTTTAGGTGCGGACAATCACTTTGTTCAAGAAGTTACGATCCACGGGAAGAGCGTGCCGCGCAAGGGGACGTATACGCTGGCGGGCGATCAGCTGACATTTGTGGACGAATTAGAAAACAAAGATGGTCCATATACGGTAGCGCTGGATGCGAAGGCGAACGCGCTAGTGATTTCAATGCCGCAGGTGCGGATTGAATTGGAGTTGCATAAAGCGGCAGCGACGCCGAATACGAAGGGGGCGCAATTGAGCGCCGAGCAGATCACCCTGCTCAAAGATCCAGTTGGCTGGGACTACGTAAAGATTGTGGATGACCGACAAGGAATCAATCAAACCTGCTCTGAGACTCCGCGGCGTGGGGCGCAGTGTTACGGACGGCTGATTCTTGGAACCCACGGCAGTTACTTTCAGTTGACGCAGATCCACGGGCAGAGGACGGAACGGCGCGGGACATATACACTGGAAAACGACCAATTAACGCTGGTTGACGACCAAGGAACCCAAGATGGCCCGTACACAATTGAAATTGACGTGGTCACCAAAGCGCTGGCTCTGTCTGCGCCGCAACTTCGAACCGAGTTCGAATCACATCAAGCACGGCTGGATAAAAACAGCAAGGACGCAAAATGAAACTAAAAATGGCCGCGTTGGCCATGATGGCTGGGGCACTCTTGAACTCTTCTTCTAACTCAAACTATTTTGTTTATGTGGGCACGTATGGCGAAGGCGTCCATGCGTACCGGTATGATGCGAACTCGGGAAAGCTGGAGTCGATGGGATTGGTAGGTAAAGTCGTAAACCCATCGTTCTTGGCGACTGACCGGGGTTATCAACACCTTTATGCCGCGAGCGAGGTAGATGGCAATAAGCCGGGTGCGGTGGCGGGGTTCGCCATCAACCGCAGCACGGGCGCGTTGACGGCTTTGAACAGCCGGTCATCCGAAGGGCTGGCGCCTTGTCATTTGGCGGTAGATCATACGGGCAAGATGCTGATTGCGGCGAACTATACGTCGGGCAGTGTGCCGGTTTATCCGATTGAAGCGGATGGAAAGATTGGGCCGTTGTCAGGGCTGATGAAGGCATCGGGCTCGGGGCCAGACAAAAAGCGGCAGGAGGGGCCACATGCGCATGAGACGGTGTTCAGCCCGGATAATCGGTTTGCCTATGTGCCGGATTTAGGGCTGGATGAGATTCGTATTTACAAGGTGGACGCAGCGCATGCGAAGCTGACGCCGAATGATCCGCCGGTGGCGAAAACGGATGCGGGTTCAGGGCCGCGGCATATTGCGATTAGCCGCGATGGCAAGTTGGCCTATGTGATCCATGAGTTGATTCCGCAAGTGGCGGTGTTTGCGCGTGATAATGCGACCGGTGCACTGACGCATTTGCAGACGATTTCCACGGTGCCGGATGGTTTCAAGGGAGTGAGTAATCCGGCGGAGATTTTGATTGATCACAAGGGCGATTACGTCTATGCGTCGAACCGGTTTTTTGGCGCGATTACGGTGTTCAAGATCGACCATGCGAGCGGGCAACTGACGCGTGAGCAAGTGATTGAGACGGGTGGTGAAATGCCGCGCGGCGTGGAGTTAGATCCTTCCGGAAAGTTGATGTTTGTGGGAGATCAAAAACAGAATAAGTTCATTTTGTTTACGGTGGACCAGTCAAACGGGAAATTGACGAAGACCGATCAAGTATTTGAAGTACCGTCGCCGGTGTCGTTCTTGTTCGTACCGAAGAGTTAAGGCAGGCTGTAGAAGCGGTACGTGATTTTCCAGGTGAATGTTTTGCCTGGCTCGATGTGCATGTGGATGTAGGCTTCCGGGCACACCGTGGAGCGAATGGTCCAGAAATTGATGTCAGACAAAGGCCGGTTTCCGATTTCGCGGACGCCGGCCTTTGCCGTTGTATTTTCGACGATGATGTCGTTGTCGGTGGGTTTATCGCCGAAGCCGCTAATGGGGGTGAAGAGGGATTCGCCCGAAGCTTGGAGTTCGCGTTTGTAACTGAGTTCATTGTCGTGAATTTCGGCGATGTCTTTCAAATCGTTCTTTGCCTGGGGTGCGAAAGCGAAGGTGATTCGATAGGACGGGCCCGCGGGCTGGTTATCGATCATGTAGAAATCGTGGTTGTACACGCTGGTGTCAATAGGCTTGGTACCCGTATTCCTAAGTGAGTGTTCGATGATGAGTTCGGGTTTGCGAAAGGCAAGGCGGAGGGTTTTGCGATATTCGTAGGCGTGGCCGTGGCCATCGGCCAAGTCGTGCTCGAATGTGACGCGGTCGCTTTCGGGAGTCACGACGCGTTTGCCGGGGCTGACAAGCGGGTAAGTCGCGGAACTGGCTGTACTTTTCGTTGTCGAGCTTTTTCAGAAGGCCGACGCCGATTTTCATGAAGAATTCGCCGGGCTTGACGTCGTCGTAACCGATAGCGGTTTCGCCCGTGCGGAATTCTTCCACGGGCCCCATGATGGCATCGTGCAGCGTGGGTTCATAGTGGTCAAACCATTTGCCAAAGAAGTTGTGGCCTTGGTACGTGAGGCTTTCGACAACGCCGTCCCAATCGAAGCGGGTGCCGCGGTAATAGCCGTGATCGGTGTCGGGCAGTAGGATTTTAGCTTTGATAAGGCCGTTCGAGATTTCGGCCTGCGGAGGCGCATCGGAAGCCTTAAGCACAAAACAGAGAGACAGGATTAGGTAGCGTAACTTCACGGTTTTTTCCATCCACCGAACTGGTCCTCTATCGTACGACAAAGCTGCAAGGCGAGAAGGTCGCGCCAGGGCTTGGTGATGATTTGAATATTAATGGGAAGGCCATTGTGCTCGGCGCAGCGCACGGTGGCAGCAGGGGCGCCAGCCACATTCCAGGCCATTGTGTAGCTAAAGCCGCGAAAGTTTTCTTCCATGAGTGATGCGTGGTGAGGCAAGGCAGGTTGCGTGTAGACGGGGCTGAGGACGGCATCGTAGCGATTGAAAAACGCTCGCAGGCTGCTCCGATATTCATCCCATTGCGCCCAGCGCTTGGCGAACTGGGCGACAGTGGCGCGGTGGGGTCGCATGTGATCGACAAAGCCGTTGAGAAGCTTGTGGGTTTGATGGCTGCCAGCGTCTTTCAAATATTGGTCGATGCCGTCGGCGCCATCGGCTCCGAGAAGAGCCAGTTCGAGGTCGTAAGCATCCGCAACGCCGGGAGGACGAGTTTCCTCGACGATCATGCCTTCGGCGGCAAAAAAGCGGGCGCATTGCTCCACGGCCGCTTTGATTTCGGGATTGCATGGGGCGAAGCCGTTGTCGGTGAAATAAGCAATGCGCAGAGTCTTCAGATCGGGCGGATCGAGAAGGGCAACAGGGGGCGAAGTGAAATCGGCGTCATCTTCATGAGCGAGGAGTCGCATGGCGAGGACAAGATCTTCGGTGTAGCGCGCCATGGGACCGATTTGCCAGAGAGCTTCGATCCAACCGCCGGAGGGAGGAACGTGGCCCGTGCGAGGCAGGCGGCCGCTTGTGGGCTTGATGCTGGCAATACCGCAGAAAGCGGCGGGGACTCGGACACTACCGGCCGCATCGCTACCGAGACCGAGGGGAGATCCGCAGGCGGCGATAAGGGCGGACTCACCACCGCTGCTTCCGCCAGGAGTGCGCGTGACATCATACGGATTGCTGGTGCGGCCATATATAAGGTTGTCGGTTTCGAACGAGAAAAGCAGGTCTGGCAGATTTGTTTTGGCGATGGGAATGGCGCCGGCACTCACTAGACGATCTACGAGGGTCGCGCTCTGAGCAGCGGGCGGCGCGTTGCGGCGGCCTAATGTGCCAGCGGTGGTTTTCAAGCCAGCTACATCAATTGAATCTTTGATGGAAAACGGAACACCGTGCAGCGGGCCAGGGAGCGGTGGCGACGTTCGTGGAATGAGTTCGACAACGGCGTTAAGCGACGGGTTGATTTGCTGGATCTGCGTTAAATGAGCGTTCATCAGTTCTTCGGGAGAGATCTGCCGGGAACGGATCATTTCGGCCATTTTGCAGGCGCTTTGCGTAAGCACGTTCTCCAATCTAGCAGTGATTTAAATCACGTGGCTCAAACTAAAGGTTGATGTGGAGATAGCGATGATTCTTTTACACTGTAGGAACTCAACGGGTCTGATGAATAAAACGAGCCTTGTGGGCGTGACGGTGCTAATGAGTGTGCTTTTTCTGACTGCGGCTGATGTGCCGCCGGCGGAAGACCGTTTGTGGGAGCACCGCAACCTGGGCAAAGCGTTTTATGAAAACCCCGATACGCATGTGCAGGCCGTGACTGAGTTGCATGAAGCGCTGGCGATGAACCCGAATTCGGTGCGCGACCGGATTAATTATGGACTGGCCCTTTTGCGCGCGGGACAAACGGACCAGGGCATGGCGGAACTGATCAAGGCGCAAAAACAAGATCCGACGAATCCGCATACCTGGTTCAACCTGGGCATCGCTTACAAACACGCGGGCGACTACGAAAAGGCGATTGAGCAACTGCGAGGCATGATCAAGCTGGCGCCGAATGAAGCGGTGGCGCATTACAACCTGGCTTCGGTGTACCGATCAAAGGGCGATTCTGAAGCGGCGCTGCCGGAGTTCTTGGAAGCGGAAAGACTCAATCCGAATTTGGCAGGGCCGCATTTTCAGTTGTTCAGCCTGTACCAACGGGCGCAGAAGCGCGAGGAAGCGGCGAAGGAGCGCGCGGCCTTTGAAGAAGTGAAGAAGCGGACGGAAGGCGCAGCGGTAGCGGAGGACATGGAGTGGTGCTCATACGTGGAGCTGGATGATCCGCCGGAGCCAAGGCCAACGGCCGCGAGCGAGCCGACGAAGTATGACGACAAAGTGGTTTCGAGCGGTTGGGCATTGCCCGGAACGCAAATGGTGGCAATTGACAGTGAGGGTACGGGGAAGCCGGATTTATTAGTGTGGTCGCGCAATCGGGTGGAATTACTGAAGCACGGCGTAGAAGCGGTGAAGCTCACGGACATGCATGACGTCGTGAGCATCGCGGTTGGCGATTACGACAACGATGGGCTGCCTGATCTGTGCGTGGTAACGGCAAAAAGCGTTGAGCTTTATCACAACAACAAAGGAACGTTCACAAAGGTTGCAGATCTAGCGCCGAACAACGGGATTACCAAGGCGGTATGGCTGGATTTCGATCATGACAGCGATTTGGACTTGCTGTTGTTCGGAACCAATCCGGTGCTGCTGCGCAACGTAAGCGCCGGAAAGTTTGAAGAAGCCCCCGGGCTGTTTCCTTTCGTAAAGGGCAAGGCGTTGGACGCGGCGCAAGTGGCGCTACGCATTGATACGGCGGCGCGCGATTTGGTGGTTTCGTATGAAGACCGGCCAGGAGTGTTGTATCGAGACCGCTTGAATGGCGTATTCGAGGCATCTGATTTAACGGTATTGCCGGCAGGCGCGAATTTTCTGGACGCGCAAGACTTCAATCATGACGGTTTGATTGACCTGGTGAGCTTTCATCCTCAGATGCTCGCATTGCGCAATGCCGACGGGCATTTTGTGGTTGACGAGAAAGGCAAGGTGCCGCACGGCGGTGTGAGGGCTGATTTCAACGGCGACAAACGCGAGGATTTAGCGACGCTTTCTCCCGACGGCAACGTGCATTTGGCATTGAACGCGTCGCCGGCGGAGCGCTGGATGACTGTGCGGATTCAAGGCGTAAAAAACCTCAAGACTGCACCCGGAGCGACGGTGGAGATGAAGGCCGGCGCTTATTACGAGAAGAAAGTTTACGCAGGCGTGCCGCTGGCCTTCGCGGTGGATGGGCATACGGATGCGGACACGATTCGTATCACGTGGTCAAACGGATTAATTCAGAATGAGCCGCACCAGAAGTTGGAAGTGTTGACCATTCCGGAGGCGCAACGGCTTTCGGGGTCTTGCCCGATGATCTTCACCTGGAATGGCGAGAAGTATGAGTTCATCACAGACGTGTTGGGCGTGGCACCGCTTGGGGCGAGTTCGGGTGATGGGAGCTTATTTTCCGGTTGACCATGACGAGTATATTCAGATTCCAGGAGCGGCGTTGAAGGCCGTGGGCGGCAAATACAAGCTGCAGATCACGGAAGAGTTGCACGAGGTTTCGTATTTGGACCAGGTGCAATTAATGGCAGTGGATCATCCGAGTGGAACGGCGATTTATACGAATGATAAATTCAAGTCGCCACCGTATCCGGAGTTTCGATTGTTTGGCTCGGCGGAAAAGATTCATGCGCGGCAAGCGCTGGATTCACGCGGTGTGGATGTCACGGAACAACTTTCTAAGATTGACCAGCGATATCCAGATGCCTTCGCACGCGACGCTTCGGGCGTGGCGGAATTGCACACCTTGGATTTGGATTTCGGCAGCGCTGCCGCGGGAAACAAGGCCGCACTTGTTTTGAATGGCTGGGTGGATTGGGCCGATGGGAGTACTTTTTTGCGTGAGGCGCAGAGCGGCCACGGCTTGGTGTTCCCTTATCTCCAAGTGAAAGATTCGGCCGGGCAATGGAAAACGGTTGTGGAAGATATGGGCATTCCGTCCGGCAAACCGAAGACCATCGCGGTGGATTTAACCGGGAAGTTTTTGTCGAGCTCGCGTGAAGTGCGCATTGTGACGAACCTTTGCGTGTACTGGGACGAAGCTTTTCTGATTGAAGATGCGCGCGCGCCGCAGGTACGTTTGACGGAGTTGAACCCGGCGGCGGCCGATTTGCATTTTCGTGGTTTTTCGCGAACCGTGATCGATGCGGAGCGCAAGCAGCCCGAGCGCTTTGTCTATTCGGATGTACGGGCCATTTCGAATTGGAATCCGACCTCCGGCTTTTACACACGGTATGGCGAAGTGACGCCGCTGCTGCAGAGCGCGGATGACCGCATGGTGATTATGGGTTCCGGCGATGAAGTGAGCATTGAGTACGAGGCGGCTTCCCTGCCCGAGTTGCCAAAGGGCTGGACGCGCGATTTTATTTTGAAGGTGGATGGCTGGGCTAAAGACGCCGATGCGAATACTGCATTTAGCGATACTGTTTTGCCGCTGCCGTTCCACAGCATGAGCAGTTACCCATACAAGAGCAATGAACATTTTCCGCAAGACAAAGAACATGCGGATTATGTGCGCGAGTATCTAACGCGGCCAGCGTTGAAACTGATTCGACCTCTGGCGCCGATAACGGAGTAAGTCATGACGAACCGCTTGAAATTCTGGTGCAGCCTTTCACTGGCGATCCTATTAGTGAATAGCGCTCTCTTGTGGGCGTTCCCGCTGGCAACGGCATTTACCGTGGCAAACCTGCTTTTGCACGTTGGGCTGGGCGCCGCGCTAGGCATAGTCGCCCTCCTGCTGACGCGCAGCGAGCCCAGGTTGGCGTGGACAGTTGTGGCCGCAATTTCGGGCGGCGTGTTGGCGTACGTGGGCAACACGCGCGATCATCACTCGGTTCTGTTGATTCATATTGTCGTGTCGCTGTTTGCGGTAGTGGTGTTATTGGCGCGGCGAGAGAGTTTCAAGCTCGCCGGTGTTGCCGGCGCGCTGGCGGGATTGGTGTTGCTGGCGGGCATTGCGGACCGCAAATGGATCAAGCACCCGGAAAACATGGTGGTGAACACGCAGAATGTACCCGTATCAATGGAAGAAGAAGGCGGAGGTCCCCAAAGTCCTTTCTTTCCGTCCGGCGCCAACACGTCCGACGGCAAGATCGTTCCTTCTTCCTTTTTCATGGAGTCAAAGAAGTGCGGCGAGTGTCATAAAGATATCTACGATCAGTGGAATAGCTCGGCTCACCACTTCGCCTCGTTCAACAATCAGTACTACCGGAAATCAATTGAATACATGCAATCGGTCGTGGGAACGAAGCCGAGTAAGTGGTGCGCGGGATGCCACGATCACGCGGTTTTTTTCAATGGGCGATTTGACAAGCCGATCAAAGATCAAATAGATACTCCGGAGGCGCAGGCCGGTTTGAGCTGCATGTCCTGCCATTCCATTGTGCATGTAAACGGTTCGGTGGGAAATGCCGGATTTACGATGTCGTATCCGCCGCTGCATGAAGTAACCCGCAGCACGAATCCTGTGATTCAAGCCGTGGAGCGCTTCGTGATTTATGCGGCGCCGGAAGCGCACCGCCAAACCTTTATGAAGCCGTTCATGCGTAATAGTTCAGAGTATTGTTCGGCCTGCCACAAGGTGCATTTAGATGTTCCGGTGAATAGCTACCGGTGGTTCCGCGGATTTAATGAATATGATTCGTGGCAAGCAAGCGGTGTCTCCGGCCAAGGCGCACGCTCGTTTTATTATCCGGCGAAATCGAATACCTGTGGAGGCTGCCATATGCCGCTGGTGGATTCGCACGATCCGGGCAACGTTAATGGGAAAGTGCACTCCCACCGCTTCCCTGCGGCCAATTCGGCCCTGCCGTTATCCAACCATGATGACGCGCAGATGAAAGCTACTGAGGATTTCTTGAAATCGGGCTTTGTAACAGTAGATATTTTCGCTGTAACTCCCGTCCAGCCGCAGAAAACCACAGCGATGCAACGTCGCAACGATTCACAACAGAGCGCGAACACCGGTTTCGCCGTGGGTGAAGAAGCAGAGCAAAGCGGCACGGTGCTGCTGCGTAACGTGGGTCAGATGGCGGCTCCTGCGAACATTTCAAACGCCACCCTAAAACCAGGCGATACGGTACAAGTGGACGTGGTCGTGCGTACGAGGAAGGTGGGTCATTTTTTCCCTGGTGGCACCATTGACTCAGTTGATTGCTGGCTAGAATTGGAAGCCACCGACGACGGCGGGAAGCCTATCTTCTGGAGCGGCCGCGTAGAAGATAATGGCAAAGGTCCTGTGGAACCCGGCGCACACTTCTTTCGAGCGGTGCAATTGGATGGCGAAGGCAATCCTATTAACAAACGGAACGCCTGGCAAGCGCGCAGCTTATTGTATGCCCACTTGATTCCGCCCGGTGCCGCGGACGTGGCGCATTATTTGGTGAAAGTGCCACCCACAGCCCAGGGCAAGATTCATTTCACCGCCAAGATGAATTACCGAAAGTTCAGTTGGTATTACACACACTTCGCTTATGCCGGCGAACCGAAGCCGGGACAAGACGTGAAGTTGTTGTTGGCGAAAAACTTCAATAGCTTGGACTACAGCTTCGACAAGACAAATATTCCGCGCAACGTTTCGGGACGGATTAAGGATGAGATTCCAACGCTGCCCATTGAAACGCTGTCGAAAGCGGAGTTAGTGCTGCCGGTTTCAAATCAAGCGCCGGTTTGGAACACGTTGGCCAAGTCGGGCACGCGCGAGCGCTGGAACGATTGGGGAATCGGGCTGCTGTTACAAGGCGATCTGAAAGGCGCGGAGTTCGCATTCAAGAAGGCGACCGAGGCGGAACCTGGTTACGCCGACGCGTGGCTGAATGTGGCGCGCGCGCTGATTCAGGAAGGCGAGACCGATGCGGCCAAACCCTATATCGAAAAAGCGTTGCAATTGAACTCTTCATTGGGAAGAATTTATTACTTCCGTGCCTTGGTTGAAAAGACCGAAGGCCGCTATGACGATGCGCTGGCTTCACTGCATAAGGTCGAAGAAGAATATCCGCGCGACCGCGTGGTGCTGAATCAGATTGCCCGCCTCCTGTTGCTGAAGAGAGAGTATGCGAAGGCGCTAGAGTATTGCCAGCGGGTGTGCGATGTAGATACCGAAGATGTGCAGATGCACTACACGGCGATGCTTTGCTACAAAGGACTGGGCGATACGGAAAAGGCAAATCATGAACAGGCCCTCTTCCAGAGATTCAAGGCAGATGAAGCAGCGCAGGCGATTACCGCAAAGAGAAGATTAGCGAGTCCAGAGGATAACAACGAGCGTCAGGCCGTGCATGCGCACGAGTCTGTGCCGTTACCGTAGCGTATGAAAACACTGATTGTTGGTTCTGCATTGGTAGCGCTGTTAGTAGCCGCCGCAGGCGCGTTCGTTCCCGAGACGGCCGTGCGATTTGTGGATACCACGGCCAAGGCCGGGATTCATTTCCAACACAACACCGGCGCGACGGGCAAGCGCTATTTGCCCGAGACCTTGGGATCGGGGGTGGCGTTTGTGGATATTGACGGCGATGGCTGGGCCGATATTCTATTCATTAACGGCAAGGACTTCGCGCCGCGCGGGCGCAGAACGACGATGGCGCTTTACCGGAACAACCACAACGGGACGTTTACGGACGTGACCCGCGGCAGCGGTTTAGATGTGGAGATGTATGGCTTCGGCGTCGCCGTGGCGGATTACGACAATGACGGACGCTCGGATATTTACGTGACCGCGCTCGATGGCGACCACCTGTTTCATAACGAAGGGAACTGCCATTTCAAGGACGTAACGGCGCAGAGCGGCATCCATAACGTAAATTTTGGGACCAGTGCTGCTTGGTTCGATTACGATAAAGACGGCAAAGCGGATTTGATTGTAGCTAATTACGCAACTTGGAGCCAGAAGACAGACCAATGGTGCTCGCTTGACGGCGCATCGAAGTCTTACTGTACGCCGGAATCTTATAAAGGCACCTCGGCGCGGCTGTATCACAATCTGGGAAACGGCAAATTTGAAGATGTGACGCAGAAGGCGGGACTAATTGATAACACGAGTAAGTCGCTCGGTGTGCTGATCTTCGATTACAACGGCGACGGCTGGCCGGATATTTTTATTTCGAATGATACACAGCCAAATAAGTTATATCGAAACATGGGGAACGGCACTTTTAAAGAGGAGGGGATGCAGGCCGGCGTGGCCTACGGAGAAGATGGCGTAGCGCGCGGGGCTATGGGTGTGGATGCTTCCGACTACGATCATTGCGGGCGTCCACACCTGCTGGTGGGTAACTTCGCGAACCAGATGCTCGGGCTGTATCACAACGAAGGCAAGGGTTTTTTTGTGGATGAAGCGCCTTCGTCGACCGTGGGCCGATCAAGCTTGCTCAGCTTAACATTCGGTGCGTTCTTCTTCGATTACAACCTGGATGGCTGGGACGACATTCTGGCGGCAAATGGCCACATTGAGCCTGAGATTGCTCGCGTACAGCCGAAGGTGCAATACAAAGAGCCACCGTTGATGTTTCGCAATTTGGGACGCGGCAAGTTCGAGGATGCAAGCAATCAGCTGGGTCCCGATTTTCAGAAGCCGCTGGTAGCGCGCGGCGCGGCCTATGCTGATTTCGATCATGACGGCGATTTGGATTTAGTATTCAACAATAACAACGGCGCGGCAGTGCTTTACACCAACGAAGGCGGCAACAAGAACAATTGGTTGAATGTGCGCGTCGTGGGAACTAAGTCAAACCGCAGCGGCTTGGATGCGGTAGTGAGAGTGGAGAGTGCGCTCGGCAAGCAGTGGAAGACGGTGCACAGCGGCTCAAGCTATTGTTCACAGAGTGACTTGGCATTAACGTTTGGTTTGGCGCAGGACAAGGTTGTCCAAAGCGTGAGCGTAGAATGGCCGAGTGGGATTAAACAACAATTCAAGAATGTGCCGGTTAACCAGTTCATTGTTATTGATGAAACGAAGGGTCTTGGGAAATAGCTTTCTCCTCTTGGGATTGCTAATGGCGGTTTGCGCCGGTGCGCAAACAAAGCCTTCGCTTACGGCGCAACAGGTGATTGAGCGGATTCAGAAGGAAGTAGGCGTGCCGTGGCACACGCCCACGGTGGATACATTCAAAGCCGGCGATCCGAATACGCCAGTCACCGGAATTGCCGTAACCATGATGGCCACGCTAGACGTTCTGCAACGCGCAGCAGCCAAAGGGGACAATCTGGTGATCACGCATGAGCCGACCTTCTACAGCCATCAGGACGGTATCGACAATCTTGAAAAACAAGGCGATGCAGTGCTGGCGGCGAAAGAAGCATTCATCCGCGAGCATCATATGGTGGTTTGGCGCTTTCACGATCACTGGCACATGCGTAAGCCTGATGGCATTCAACTCGGGATGACCAAGGCGCTGGGATGGGAGAAATTTCAGAGTGCGGAGAATCCACACCTGTTCACTTTGCCTGAGACGACGTTTGGCGATTTGGCCGCGTTCTTGAAAAAGCGGCTGAATATCAACGTGATGCGCGTGGTGGGCGATCGAAATATGAAGGTGACTAAGATCGCGCTCATTCCTGGAGCGGCTGGGACAGATACGCAGATCAAAGCGCTCGAGCGCGGCGATGTGGAAGTGGTGATTATCGGAGAAGTGCCGGAGTGGGAGACAGTGGAATATGTGGACGATGCGCATGCAGCGGGCATGCGCAAAGGTCTGATTATGTTGACCCACATTCCTTCGGAACAGGCGGGTATGGAGGAGTGTACGCAATGGCTCAAAGGCTTCGTGACTGAGGTGCCTGTAGAGTTTGTCGCGGCGAAACAGCCATTTTGGGAGCCGAAGTAGCGAATAGCAAAACTCGTCTTTGAAGCGCGCCTTGAAGCAAGCGCGCTAAGCTGGTTTGCGCGTGTATATTAACGGCGAATTGGTAGATGACGGACTGGTACGGCTGGAAGCGGTCCGGGTGAAAGAGTATTTGCGCGGACAAGTGTCCGACATTGATCCACTGGCGTTAGAACTGCAGGCGCGGGAAGTCGCGCGCGAACGCGTGATTGAGCAAACGTTGCTGCACCAAGAAGCGTTTCGCGATCCCACCCCCATTGCGGCGGAAGCGATTGAGGCAGAAGTGCGGAAATACGACGCGCAGAATCCGCAACAAGCCGGTTGTTTGTTGCCGCGCGACCGGGAAACTATGCGCGCCAGTATCGAAGAAGATTTGCGAGTGCAGCGATTCATTGCGGCTGTAACCGCGAACGTGCCGAAGCCGACGAGCAAGCAGGTGGCTGCGGCTTACCAACAGAGCAAAGCCTCTTTGCGGCATCCGGAAAACGTTCACGTCGCGCATATTGTCAAGAATGTGGACGAACTCACGCCGGAAAGCGAAGCTCGCGCGGCCATTGAGCGCGCCCAGGCGCTGCTGCAACAAGGGGTACCCTTCGAACAAGTAGCGGATGAGCACTCCGACTGTCCCGGCCGCGGCGGCGATCTTGGTTTTTTTGTGCGCGGGCAAATGGTGCCGGAGTTCGACGCACAGGTTTTCCAACTAGCGGCGGGCGCGGTGAGCGACATCTTTCGAACACCGTTCGGCTTTCACATTGCGAAGGTCTATGAGCATCGCGCGGAACGAGTGCCCACGCTAGCGGAGGCGCGCGCGTCTTTGGAAGATGAAATGTGGTTGCAGGAGAAGCAAGAGGCCGTGCGCCTATATATGGAGCAGGTGAGGGCGCGCGCCGAGATTCGGAAATCAAAATGAGGAAAGACTTCGAGATTTTCGCGGCGGCGGGCCTGGCGCATCCGTGCTGTGTGCCGAGCCGTCAGCGGGCGCAACGACTGGACGAATCGCGGCAGGCGGCAGCGGCAAGAAAGCGCGCAACCAGTGGTTCCGTTGCGGAAATGATCAAGCTCGATGGCGGCGTGTTCCTTATGGGTACCGACTCGGAGCAGGCGTTTCCGAACGACGGAGAAGGTCCGGTTCGAAAAGTGCAAGTGGACCCGTTTCACATAGACCGGTATGCGGTAACGAATGCGAACTTTGCAGAATTTGCAAAGGCTACGGGCTATAAGACGGAGTCGGAACGGCTTGGTTGGTCTTTCGTCTTCCAAGGGCATATCGCGGAGGAAAAGCGGGCGGCACTGGTGGCCGATCGTGTGCCAGGCGTGAGTTGGTGGTGCAAAGTCGATGGCGCGGCTTGGTGGTCAACGTGCGCGGTCGCGGACCACTTGAATGGAATCCGTATCGATGTCA
>CAWJBS010000064.1:0-53411 GCA_963840845.1 Bryobacterales bacterium | reverse complement strand
AATGAACTGACAATCGACCGGAGCGCTCGAACCTGCCATCGGCTCGTGTCGCCATTTGAGGAGCTTGGCCTTGAAACTAGTCGTTTTTTTGTTTGCTGCCGCGATTGCTTCATCAGCAGCCACGATCACTATAGGCGTGAGCTGCGATCAAAGAATCAGCGCGACTTCCAATGGGCAGGTAATCAGTTGCACCGATGCAGAAGATACATTCAACGCAGCCAATCGGTCCGCGTCAGTGACCGAATCCGGCACTCAACTTACCGTGAATTCTTCACTTGGTGCAGATTTTTTGTATGTAACCTGGAATCCTTCCGGGACCACTTCCGCGTCAGCCGTCAGAATCGGCAACGTTTACCCCGGGCTGGCACGGTCTCTGGTTATCTGGCTTTCGGCGGCGGCGCGGGCGCATCTGACGGCGGCCTCGATGGTGCTGGTGTGGTTGATCTCAGCGTTTACGTGAATGGCTCGAAAGTGACAGAATGCGTAGACTTATGCACCAATCCCTTTCCGTTTTCTGTTGATATTACGTTAGGAACGCCGATCACGCTCACAATAGACGAGATGGCCAATGCTTCTTCCAGCGATGCTGGAGTCAATGCGGGTACCGCACTCACCATTTCGGCCTTCGCCGCCGACGGTGCACCCGAAACTTTGGCCTACGCGCCGGAGCCAGGAAACGTCACCCTTACGTTCTTGGGAATATGCCTTGTTGCCGCTGCATTGAAGCTCCGCTCCCGGCCTACCAACCCTGTCTAGCGCGTAGGTTCTTGATATGCGCCACATGATGGCGTGAATGCCAGGCATAAAGTCCGAGCGTCCAATCCAGGCGCGTCTCGCCCAGTTCGGGGTGGCGGAAGTTGCGAGCGAAATCGGCATCGGAGAGAGACTTGAGCAGCAGCACAAAGCGCGTATGCAAACCTTCCAGCATCGCCAGCGACGGCGCAATCGGTGCGGTCCGGGCGTCGACTCAATTCCGCCCAGGCGGCCTCATCGTATGGCTTGATGACCGGCGAACTTTTCCGTCAGCGCCAAACGGAAGCGCGTGTAGCTGTTTATGTGGCTGTCAGGCAAGTGATGAACCACTTGGCGAACCGTCCAGCCACCTGGCCGGTAAGGCGTATCCAATTGCGCCTCGGTCAAGCCCCGCGACCGCCGTAGTTAAGATTCAGCGGCAGTTTTGCCATTTCTTCAATCCAGGCGGCGCGCTGGTCCGCTGAGATCGCAGTCGGGGCCTTATACCGTCCCAATCGGGTACTTCAATTCCTCGTCGGGCAGCGTCGACATATTTTCCAAGATCCTAGCGAATGCAGAAAAATTTGTTAGCCATTTCCCGGAAAAATGGCTGCTGACCAGGTTATACCATCACCTAGCATGCGAGACGGCAGGTCACGGAAGGGCTCCACCCCAACCCCAAGTGCAACTCCCCAGGAGCCCTTCTGTGACCCTCGCTAAAGCCTCGCTAGACCGTATATCCTAGAAAAGACTCAATACATAAATTATGGATCAAGGGCGACTTCTGACATTTCCAGCGGTTCCTTGGAAGATCGAGTCGTGGGAAAACGGAAACAACAGCCGTGTGTCTGGATCTGTATGACCGCGAGCAGACGCCGCTTAAGCGCTACTTGGCGATGCTCGGTGTCGATCCGGAAACCGCCCGGGATATTGTTCAGGAAAGTTTTCTAAAGCTGCATGAGCACCTGCTGGCGGTGGCGACCAGAGAAATTTACGGGCTTGGCTTTACCGGGTGGTGCATAATAGCGCGCGCAACCGGCAAACCTCTTTTGGCGTCGCGAAATACCGGCCGAATTGAAGATCTGCCGCCCGTCGGCGAAACCCGTGGCGAAAGACCAGTCGGCCGAAGAACATTTCTGGGGGACGAGCGCGAGAAGCGCCTGACGGCAGGCGATGGAAAAATTAAGCGAAGCACAGCGGGCCTGCTTGGTTTTGCGGACGCAGGGATTGAAGTATCGGGAGATTGCGGAATCACTTGATCTTTCGGTGTCAACAGTAGGTGAGAACGTTCAGCGAGGCTTGGAAAGGCTGAGGGAACTGCTATGAAGTGTGACGGTTAAATTGGGATTTGCTGGTAAGAGCGGTAGACCAGGAACTTTCGCAGTGAAGCGGAATGGGTGCCGGCGCACATTGCCGCGTGCGCCGACTTGCCGCCACGAATACGTAAGCGATCGAGGACGTCTTCGCGGTGGCATCGAGTCCGTCGTGAACCGTCGCCGCTGATCGAGTAGACCGGTTGGGCGATCGAGAACGTTGAGCCGCCGCTGAAGCCGATCCGGCAAGCTCCGGAGAAAGTTATGCGCCGCTTCGGTTGGGGCATGGCCATTGCAGCCACTTTGGCCATTGGCATTATTTTGGCCCCGAAACAAAGACGCTCCTAGTCGAACAGGCCCATCACGCAGCACGCACAGCGGCCGTCTCAAACGCGATTGAAGTAGATGGCGAAACTTTTGTGGCGCTGCCTTATTCGAATCCCGATCTGCCGGCGAGCGCGCCGCGGATTGTACAAATGCAAGTTCCGGTCTCCTCGCTGGCCGATATTGGCATTGGGCTGGAGCCGGATGGCGAATGAAATTTTAACCAGGACCGTACGGTGCTGGCAGATGTCTTACTAGGAGCCGACGGACAGCCGCTGGGCGTTCATGTCGTGAGTTGGGAATAAATGAGTTTTTGAGTTGCCGCAAGGAGAAAAAGGAAATGAAACTGACAAAGTCTGTTTTTGGTTGTTTTGTTGACTGGCGCGGCAGTCTTGGCGCAAGGCCCCGCCACCACGTGGCGGACGGGGTTTCGGCCGAGCCATGGCAGGTGGCCCGGGCGTTGGACCGCATGGTCACAAAGTTGTTACGGGCGCGCCCTATTCTGCAGACATGAACGTAACTCACACGCAAACGCTGGCCGATGGCAACGTGATTCAACACACCACGACCGGCAAAGTCGCTCGCGACGCGAAGGGCGCACTTACTCGATGGAAACATCAACGGGCGGGCCGCTGGGCCAGACTGGTCCTGTTACGCGGATTTCGATTTTCGATCCGGTGGCTGGCTATTCGTATGAATTGAATCCACAACGAAGACAGCCGTCAGACGCGCAAGTACATGCTCCTCCTTCAGGTGGCGGGTTTGGCGCCAACTCGCCGGCGCTAACGAAGCCGCAAGTCCGGCGAATCCCAATGCCGTGAAAGCCGACTTGGGCACGACGGTCGTCAACAGCGTCACTGCACAGGGTACAATCGACCACGCGCACCATTCCAGCGGGTGCGATGGGCAACGCCAAGCCGATTGTTTCCACTTCCGAGACTTGGTATTCGCCCGATTGCAAATCGTGGTTTCCGCCAAACATTACCGATCCGCGCGGCGGGTCTAACGTTTTCGCACTGACCAATATTCAAACGAGCGGCCGATCGCCTCGCTGTTTCAAGTTCCCGCCGGTTACACCGTGACAGACGCGCGCAAAAGGGCCACGCGGGAATTCGGCCGCCCTGGGCGGCGCCCCGCCGCAGGAATAGCGAATAAGGCAAGACTGAATAAGCCCTTCGTTTCGGCGGAGGGAAATTCCTGACCCATCTCAGAATACTGCACCAAGCGAACTTGGCGTTCTTTCCACACGAACTGGAAGAATGCCGTGTTTGTTATGGACTCAGCGGGAATCCCTGAATAAGTCTCAATCCGCCAGCGCAGATACGGCGATTCCCAAGGCCGCAACCGGTAGCCGCGCGAACTGTTCCAAAGGAAGCGCAACATCCGCTTATGAGCCGCCGGCCGTCGCCGACCTTATGCGCTTCGGGCGTCGCATAATAGCCTGAACGCGTGCGAACAGTCGGGCTTACCAGGACCATCCACGACAACCTTGATCTGCCGGTAGCTGCCATCAAGCTCCTGGAATCGCGGCGTATAAGTAATCGTGTATTGATTGCGAATATCGTGCGGCAATTTCGGACGCCACCGACTGCACTTCCGACACATCTTTCGGATAGAACGCCAAGCCGCCGGTGGTGCTGGTCAGTTCATTCAAGGCGCGTCTAGCCTTGGCGGCTTCGTGCTTTTCTTCCTCGGTAAACAAACCAATGGCGTAGACCAGCGTTTCGCTCTGATTGCAGCGGGCCACAACCTTTTCAAGCGATGTATTGCTGGCGTTGTCGTTGCCATCGGTGATGATCAGCAGAACTTTCTTGTCCTTCTTCGCCTTTTCGCTGCATGTAGTCCAGCGAGGCGCTGATCGCATCGCGCATGGCCGTGCCGCCGCGCGAATCAATCTTGGCGATACCCTGCTCCATCTTGTGAATGTCGCTGGTAAAGGGCACGTCCAGATAACCATTCATCGTTGAAATTCACAATGAAGACTTCATCCTGCGGGTTCGACTCCTTCACCAGGCGAGAGCCGCCGCTTCCACGCGGGCGCGCTTCGTCATGCATGCTGCCGCTATCGTCAATCATGATGCCGAGCGAAACAGGCACGTCTTCGCGCCGAAAAATCTTCACCTGCTGCAGCTGGCCGTTTTCGAAAACTTTGAATGCGTTCTGCTTCAGATTCGTGAGCAGCTTGCCATGTTTGTCGGCTACGCTGGCGTGCAACACAACAAGGCGCGTATCGGAGCGGAATTGGGCGTAAACACAGCCAGCAGCCAGAAGAACTGCCAGCAGCAGCAAGCTGCCGCCTTATTGAGTCGGCGCATAATAGCCGAGGCGGAAATAAGCTTTAAGGGGCGGTAATCCACGGGGTTGATTTAATTTAACTTGAACCTTCCGATATTTTCCGTCACGTTCACGGTTTTTGGGAGTGTAGCCAAGAATATATTCATTGCGCAGCTCCACTCCAATTTTAGCTGCAATGTCCGGAAGTTCCGCAATGTTATCCACCGCATATTCGCGGCCGCCGGTTTGTTCGGCCAATTCGTTCAGCAGACTCGGGCCCGCCGCTTCTTCCGGCGTCCGCGAACGTCCGCCCATCGATTCAAAAATCCCGATGCCGAAAATCTGCACATCGGCTTCGCGCACGGCGTTCTTGATTTCGCTCTCAGTGTAGCGGCTGGCATTGTCGCCGCCATCGGAGATGATCAGCAACGCCTTGCGCGGATTGTGCGCCTTCTTCATCTCGTGCATGGCCAGATAAACGCCGTCCAAGCAGAGCCGTGCGGCCTTTTGATTGGGTAAACGTCAGCGTGCTCTGAATCTTGTCGGTATCGGTGGTGAAAGGCACGACCAGTTCGGGCCGGTCGTTGAACTGCACTAAGAAAGAACTCGTCGGACGGGATTCGCCGTCTTGAAAAACTCCGCCGCCGCTTGGCGCGATTTCTGCAATTTGGCGCCCATGCTGCCGCTGGTATCGAACACCAAGCCGATTGAGATGGGGGCATCTTCCGACTGGAAAACTCCAGGATCTCCTGCTCAACCTTGTCTTCAAAAAGCCGGAAATGTTCCTTATCCAAACCAGTCACGAAGCGGTTCAGCGGATCAGTCACCGTAACATTAATCAGAACAAGGGTGCGGTCGACCCGCAAATCCACAGAACGGCGGGGGTTGGAAGGCACAGGAGGAGGAGAGGCTGTCTTGGGCGGCATTTCCGCCCCGCCAGAATCGTTTACCGCCTGAGCTAGCAGGCTGTGGGCATTCATCAGACACAACAGAAGGAATGCCAGTAGCGTTCGCATGATTGTGTCTTTCTCCATCGATAATAGCATCGGGCCGACGACATGTTAGATGCTGTCGCCGGCCCGATTTTTGTAAAAGATTCGTAAACCGTACTTATCTCTGGATACGCGCCGACCCGCCCTGCGCGAGCGACTTCACCTGATCAAGCGTCGCCATCGTGGTATCGCCGGGGAAAGTTGTCAGCAAGGCGCCGTGCGCCCAACCCATCCGAACCGCTTCGTCTTCCGGCAGGCCGGTAAGCAGACCATAGATAAACCCGGCCGCGTAGCCGTCCCCTCCGCCAACACGGTCATAAACGTCCAGTTCCATAGTAGGCGCTTGGTGAGTCGTGCCGTTGATCCACGCCACGGCGCTCCAGCTGTGCCGGTTGGTGGAATGCACCTCGCGCAAAGTGGTCGCTACGATTTTCACCTGCGGGTGTTTCTTTCGCACGCTCTCCATCATGCCGAAAAACGCGCTTGGATCCAGCTTCGATTTGGCCGCCACTTCCGGACCCGGAATGCCGAGACCCATCTGCAGATCTTCTTCGTTGCCGACCAGCACGTCCACATTTTTCACGATACGGTCAATCACGGCGACAGCCTTGTCGTGACCGCCGACCACGTTCCACAATTTCGCTCGATAATTTAAATCGAACGAAGTGGTGGCACCCGCCGCTTTTGCCGCCTGCATGCCTTCGATCACCATTTCAGCCGAAGTCGGCGAGAGCGCGGCGAAAATACCGCCGCTATGGAACCAGCGGATACCGCCGGCGAAGATCGATTTCCAATCGAAATCGCCTGGCTTTAACATGCCCGCCGCTTCGTTCGCGCGATTGTAAAACACCACCGGCGCGCGGCAACCCTGCCCGCGATCGCTATAAACCGTGGCGATGTTCGGCCCGGCTACGCCATCGTGCTTGAAGTGCTTAAAGAACCCCTGTACGCCCATGGCGCGGACACGTTCCGCCACCAAATCGCCCAGCGGGTAATCGACCATTGCACTGGCCACGGCCGTCTTCATCTTGAAGCAATCCGACAGATTCGCGCTGACGTTAAACTCGCCACCGCTTACGTGGATCAGGCATTCTGCTGCCTTTCGAAAGGGGATGATGCCGGGGTCGAGGCGGCAGACCAAACCGCCAATCGACATAAAATCTAAAGCGCCATCCTTGCGGATTTCAAAACCGTAACTCATGCGTTATACGTCCCCGAAGAAACTCGGCCTCCGCGGCCGGTCCAGTTAGTGTGAAAGAACTTACCGCGCGGTTGATCCACGCGTTCATACGTGTGTGCACCAAAGAAGTCGCGCTGCGCTTGCAGCAAATTAGCGGGCAGGCGCGCCGTCCGGTAGCCGTCATAAAAGGCCAGCGCGGTGGAAAACGCCGGCGTGGGAATACCCACTTCCACCGCCGCCGCCACCGCTTGCCGCCAAGACTGTTGATAATTGTTCAAGACGCCCGCGAAGAAATCGTCCACCAGCAAATTGGTCAGCTTCGGGTTCTTGTCATAGGCTTCTTTGATTTTGCCAAGGAACCGGCTGCGAATAATACAGCCACCGCGCCACATCAGCGCAATGCCGCCCATGTTCAGGTTCCAGTTATTCTCTTTGCCCGCTTCGCGCAACAGCATGTAGCCTTGCGCGTAGGAAATCATTTTTGAACAATACAGCGCGCGCCGCACGTTTTCGATAAAGGCTTTGCGATCGGCCGTTTTAGCCGCGCCGTCCGGTCCCTTCAGAACCTTTGCCGCCGCTAGGCGTTCGTCCTTAATTGCGGAAAGGCAACGCGCAAAGACCGCTTCGCCAATCAACGTCACCGGCATGCCGAGATCCAGCGCGCTGATGCCGGTCCACTTGCCTGTGCCCTTCTGTCCCGCCGTATCCAGGATCTTGTCCACCATCGGCTTGCCATCTTCGTCTTTTTTGGCAAAAATCTCGGCGGTGATTTCGATGAGGAAGCTATCCAGTTCGCCTTTATTCCAATCGGCAAACACGGTGGCGAGTTCGTCGGCGCTCAAGCCGAGGTAGGTTTCCAGCACTTGATAGGCCTCGCAAATCAACTGCATATCGCCATATTCAATGCCGTTATGCACCATCTTCACGTAATGGCCGGCGCCATCTTCGCCCACCCAGTCGCAGCACGGCGTGCCGTCTTCCACCTTCGCGGCAATAGCCTGGAATATGTCTTTCACATGCGGCCATGCTTCCTTGTTGCCGCCAGGCATAATCGAAGGGCCGAAGCGTGCACCTTCCTCACCACCCGAAACGCCGGTGCCAACAAAGAGGATGCCTTTGTCCGCCAAACTCTTGGTGCGGCGATTCGTATCTGTGAAAAGCGAGTTTCCACCATCAATGATGATGTCGCCTTTCTGCAGCAGCGGCGCCACATGGTCGATCATCTGATCCACCGTATCGCCAGCCTTCACCATGAGCATGACGCGCTTCGGTGATTTCAAAGCGCCCACAAATTCCTCAATGGTGTGCGCGCCCACCACCTGTGTGCCTTTCGCTTCATTGGCTAAGAAGTCATCGACTTTCGAAACCGTCCTGTTGAAGACCGCCACCTTAAATCCGTGGTCATTCATGTTCAAGACCAGGTTCTGGCCCATGACGGCCAGCCCGATCAATCCGATATCACAATTTCCGTTTTGCATAAGTCCAAAGCTAAGAATATCGATGATATCGCGCCTGTGTCTCAAAATTTCGTAGGCGGGCCAAACCTCATGGTTCGGAACGCGGGAAATCTGGCGTGTGTCTCCGACATCGCCCCTAGTAAGTGGTAGTGCCGAAAACAATAACGCTCAGGTGCTGAGCGCTATTCACAAGTTGCGCCGTCCGACAAGCTAGGCGTGCGTAGCGGCGCGCTGCTCTGTTGCGTAGCCGGACAAGGGGCCAAGCGTCATGAAGTCCGGCTGAGATATGCCGAAATGCGCCAGAATCGTTGGCGCCACCTGGCGCAACGACACCCTTTGCGAAGACGTCGGAGCCTTCGCTTTATCTCTGATCCAAAGAATGCCGTCCGGGTGATGCATGCCGCTCTTTAATCCACTCACTTGGTACATCAGTTGCCCGAAGTGTTTGCTTTCGCCGTTTGCATTCGTGACTAGCGACTGACGGTCTTGCTGGGTAAAGATGGTGCAGCCACCAAAGACTTCCTGCCCTTCGCGCCGCACCATCATCAAATCATTGCCGTCAATTTTCAGAGCCCTCAACAGATGCTCTGCTTCGGCAGCGGCTGGTTCCTCTTCAAAATACATATGGAACTGCTCAGACATCACCGGAGCGTACCGGTATCTTCCCTTTATCCCGGCAAATGCGAAGAACTCATCCGGTTCGGTAGCGCGGTAGAACGTTTTGCCCGATTTGTCCTCGTAAACCAAGCATGGTTGTTGGCTTAACGCACTCGATAGAACGACAAGCGTATTCGGACCCATCTTGTCTAAACAGTCGCCGACGATTTTATCCATGCATTCATAGCCGTAGAGCACCGCGTCCTTATACTCAGCCTGCTCTTCGTCGGACGGTTTGATCTTGAACGGAGTCGGATCCATATTCCGCCAGTACATGTGTTGAAAGTGGGCAGTGCTGTTGATAAAGAACGTAGAATAATCCGGCCTTTCCCGGCGCCAGTAGTAGGAGAAAACGTCCCATTGCAATCTGTCGAGCAACACGGCGCGTTTCCAACGGAACTTGCCCGATCGTTCTTCCGCCAACTGCCGCACGATCGCATTGACCGATTTGGCTGAAAATCCGTGCCGGACCATGAACGCCAAAAACTTGAGATGGTCCGATTTTGACATCACCATCTTGTCGCGGCTGTGCTCCTGAACGTTAGTCCGGACGTAGTGGAAGAAGTCTTCAAATTCGCCTTTTGGATAAGGATCTACACCGACAGACCATGGATCAGGTAGAAAGTAACCATTCGGAGGGGTTTGAAAAGCGGCATTCATACTGCCGCAAATCCAAATCTTCCCCCCGTCTTTCGAAATTAGTTCGTCTACTCTCGGAAAGCCTAACTTGTGCCCGTCGCCTAAATCGAAAATGCCGTGCTGTTTATACGAAAGTCCCGTCTCTACTGTCACCCACTGAATCCAAGGTTCCAAGTTCGGAGCGATCTCTTCTGCTTCCGTAACATAGACTTGGGACTCCGATCTCATACGTTTAAAGTTAGGCAGTTTACCCTCGTCGATAAACTGATCCATGAGCGTTGGACTCAATTCGTTGAACTCCAACATCACAATCGGTGCGGCTTTTTTCATTTTTACCCAACCTTTCTGCGGCATGACCAGCCGAGGACAACAGGGTTTCATCTTATCAAGTCAAGGGCTGAGATATACCGCAAGGTCTACGAAAGAAGCGGCGGGGGTGCGTTATAAATTCTGTCGAAAGAACCGGAGAATTCTTTCAAAAACCCCCAGATCCGCGCCACCGTATGTTGGCCCGCGCAGATCAACGGAACGTTTCGGGCCATCGTCCAAATGGTTGCGGTTTAGAAAGCCATGGCCCAAGCCGGTAATCAAGCCGAGCGTCACCTGATTGCCAGGATATGCGGCCAGCGCTTCATATAAAAGCTCACTCTGCTTGGCGGGAACCGCGGAATCCGCTAAACCGTGCATGATCAGAAATGGCGGCGCTCCGGATCTGGCGTAGGTCACCGGATTCGCCCGCTTCACCAGATCCGGGCACGTGGTGATCGGTGCTCCGATAAACAAAGACTCGAACGAATCGGCAGCATTAGAGCGAAGATCTTTCGGGAGCTTGACTGATTCCGGATCGTCCGATGCAACTCCGGCGGCGGTGCGCTGCGCGTCCATCTGCAGGAAATCGACGGGGCCATAACCATCCATCACGGCTTGCACCTCGCTCGAATGCACCGCGTATTCGGAGGCGGGTGATTCAAACAGGCCAGCGTCCGGAGAGTGCTGCGAGAGCCGCGAGGTGGCCGCCCGACGACGAACCCCACAATCCAATGCGTTTAGCATCGAGCCCATACGCGTCCGTGCTGGCTCGCAGCCAGCGCACAGCCGTCTTAACGTCTTCCACCGCAGCCGGAAAACTCGCCTCGCCACTCAGCCGGTACTCAATCGACGCCATAGCGAAACCCTCTTGCGCGAAGTAACGCTGTAGGTCGGGCGCAAGCCGCCTATCTCCCAATCGCCAACCGCCGCCGTGCAACCACACAATCACCGGCAGCCTCGCAGGAGGCTGCCGCGGAAGGTAGAGATCGGCCAAGAGCGGCTTGCCATGGGGACTCGCATAAACCAGGTCCCGGTGGATCGTAACTTCGCAAATCATCTTGGCGGACCGACTAACTTGAGATCCAACTCCCCTAACTTCTTGATGACGCGGTCGAACCGTCCTGGCTTGGGTACCTGCGGAAAAATATAGGCATCATACGGATCGCAGAAAGTGCGGAAGAATGGTTCAAACAAACCGGGTGCCAGCAACCCCACGAATCGCGTGAAGGGCGCATCCAGCCGGTATGAATGAATCGTTCCTGCCGGCACATTCAGAAAATCGCCTGGCAGCAACTGTAATTCTTCGCCTTTGGCCCACATCGTCATCACACCATCCAGGCAAAAGAACGTCTCTGTATGCTTTTCGTGATAATGATCGGGAATGCGATCGCCCTTCGGACCCATGGTGGTCAGCGTGATGAAGCTACCGTTCGTGTTGCCCTGATGCGCCAGAAAGCCAAACAATTGCTCGGCCGCAATCAGCCGTTCGCCTTCACCTTCCTTCAGAACATAAGGCTGCATACCAGCCGGCGGCACGTGGGTATCGATGCTATCGAAATTTCCGTTGGAAGGCAATTCCGCTCCCGTGAATTTGATGTCGCAGGCGCTCTCAGCCGCACTTTGCTTCTCTGAGGAGAGAGAGGCCAGCCCAGTCTCGGGAGGGACGTAACCTTGATAAGGTTCGCCCAGGATCGAGAAAAGTTTCGCCGAGTCTCCACCAACCGTCCAAACAAGCACCCGTGTGTAATGACTGCGCATGCGATAACCGTGTACTGTGTTGGGCGGAATGTTGGCGTAATCACCGCGCGCTAATAAATAACTCTTGCCGGCTAAATAAAGCTCGATTTGGCCATCGAGAACATACCAGCTTTCATGCGAACGGGCATGTTGGTGAAGCGGGAACACCGACCCCGCTCCTCCCGATATCACTGCTGCTTCCATCAAACTGCCGGTATCTTCCGGGCGCGCCAATAAAGTCGCGAGTTGGCATCCAACCAGATAGCGATGGCCCATCCCGCAGCGAACAAGATATGGGCTCTGAACCCCAGGCAAAGTATCGTCAGTCATAGCCTGAGCATTGTATCGAACGCAGTTACTGAAGAGCTATACGGTACACAGTCAATGAGTAGGGAGGCAAACGTACCTGCAGGGCACCTGCTCTAACCTCGGCAGTGGAAACTTGCGGCGATACTAACGTCGGCGTAGCAAAACTATTCTCGGCGTTCAGATCGGCGTTTCCCAAAGTCGTGACCCGCGCAGACCCTGACGATCTTACGCCCTTCAGCTGAATATCAGCACCTCGTTCTTCGGGCTTGTTATTGATGACTTTCACAATCAACTCATGAGTTCGTTCGTCGAGGGTAGCGCTGGTATAAACGCCGTCGTCTACCTGAGAGGTCACCGCAACGATTCGTGTTCCCACATTGTTGGCGAATACCGATTGTACATAGTAATCAGGTGTCCCAAAAGAGCGCAAATTGTCAAACCAGATGGCATCCGGCTTCCACTGCCAGGCGTCTACGTGTGCCAATAACGGCGCATAAGACGCCATTCGAACCACGTCACCATTGCGCTCAAGGCCAGTCATAAAAGCGGCTTCAGCGATGGCAGCCTTCCAGTTATTACGGTTATCGGGCTTAGTCGTGCCCGACGTTTGGGCCGCATACTCACCGGCAAACACCTTCGGTCCCGAACGGTCGTAGTGATCGTAGCGCCCAGAATTTGCCAGGAACCACTCGGGAGCCATGTAGTAGTGCTCGTCCACAATATCGGCCTTCAGTTCGCGCCAATTCGACCACATGCTCTCAAACGGTTCGCCGGAGGGTGCAGGTCCCGCACTTACCACTAACTGGATTTCCGGGTGTTTCGCTTTCAGCGCAGCCGCAAACAGTTTGTAACGCTCTAAATAGCGCGGGCCCCACTGCTCGTTCCCCACCCCGATCATCGTCAAATGAAAAGGCTCCGGATGCCCCATTTTGGCGCGCAATCCACCCCAGGCGGAACTCACTGGGCCATTCGCGAATTCGATCAGATCCAACGCGTCTTGAATATATTCTTTGAGATCTTCAAGTTTTGCGGTTTCGCTGGAGTTAAACTGGCATGCCATGCCGCAGTTCAAAATCGGGAGAGGACGCGCCCCAATATCTTCGGCCAGTTGGAAGTATTCAAAGAAGCCCAAACCAAACGATTGAAAATAATCAGGCGCGGGCCGTTGATCAAACTCGTCATTCCAACGGTTAATCAGAGTTTGCCGTTCGGCAAGATCGCCCACCGTGGTCTTCCACCGGTAGCGCGTGGCCAGTTGCCGGCCTTCCACAATGCAGCCACCGGGAAAGCGTACAAAGCCAGGATGCATGTCGGCCAGCAGTTGAACCAGATCTTTGCGCAATCCATTGGGCCGCTGCTTCCAGGTATCGACAGGGAAAAGAGACACCATGTCCAAGTCAAGCGAACCGGGCGCATCAAAAAATAGATTCAAATGTGCATTTAGTGTGGTGGCGCCGGCGCGAATCACCGTTTCATATTTTTTCCAGTGATCATCAAAGCCAGTCAACTTGCCTGAACCGATCTCTTTGTTGCTTTCGTCTGTAATCACAGCACGAATGGATTTCCCTTCCCCGCCCCGGATATAGGCGGAAAATCGATACTCCGCGCCGCTCTCCACACCCATACCGCGATATCCGGAATTCCAGACCCCGTAGCCCGCTTCGGTGACCTTCACCCTCAGATAGTGCTGATTGCTTTGATTCAGCGGCGACTCCGTTCGAATGTCCATCTCGCCCTTCGGCCGCTCCAAGCCCTTGTCATTGATGCGCATGATTTCGTGCCAACTCATGAGCGGATCGCTAAATTCGAATGAGCGATTCTTCACCAGTTCCGGATAGAGACCGCCATCCGCAGCGAAATTGATGTCTTCGAAGAAAACGCCAAACATCTGTGGCGAGATGGCGGCGCCGGGATGAGCTGCATCAACCGTAACCACGGCAGTACTTCCGGGCGAGACGGAGACCAGTGTCAGGAGGAAGATCGAAAGTCGGTTTGCTTTGCGCATGTAACTGCGCGCAATTTTAGCAATTCCTTAAGAACACAAGCAGAATGGCCGCATTCACATTGTGCTGATGCGGATGTAACGCTTAATGTCCGGAAGCGAAAACACTACCGCGACGGCTGTGGCCACGAGGGCTAATTTAAATAGTAATTTCATGGTTTACCCCTACTGCTTCTTTCTCAATTAAAGACTCCACAATATCGGCGGCGCGCCGTACGGCATTCAATACCGGTGTAGTTAAGCCCATTCGGCCGTCTACGCCTCCCAGATCGGCAGGCTCACACGCGACTAAAAGCACGCGCGGCGGATACACACCGCTCATTCCCTTTACCGCGCGCAATACATTGACCGGGTCCATTACATGCGCGTCAACTGCCAACTGCTCGCCCAACTTAAGTCCGCTGTCCGTCAAATCTGGCTCAATCGTATAAAGAGTACCGGGCGAACCACCACGCGCCATAACGTCTACCAAAATCGTTAGCGCCGGTGCGTCCATAAGAGCGTAAGTCAAATCTAAACCGCGAATGCCAAAATCAACGACACTCACATTGGGCCGTCTGGGCCTTTGCGCCAGTTCCCGGGCCACCTCACAACCAAAGGCGTCATCGCCCTGGAAGATGTTACCGACGCACGCTACCAGCACGTTCACACTAACTCCACTTCTTCTGGTCCGAAGAAAAAGCGATGGCCAATCTGGCGGGCGCTGCCAAGATCTCGGCCAGGATCGTCTTCTACTGTTACCGCAAGATGAATATTGTTCTCAAAATCCCGTTCCACGGCTTCGACAAGGGCGATCTTCCCCTCAAGCGCAATATCGAAGATGTCGGCCTTTTTGCGTGGATGCAGGCGAACGCGGTCGCCTTCGCGAAACTGCAGTTTCGAGGCGTTTCGCAAACCGCGAATCGCGCCGTGCATTTTCGCGAACGCTTCCTGCGGCAAATTCTCGGTACGATCAAGAATTTTTCGCGCCCTTTCATCGCCTGCTCGAACTTCTTTCTTCTCGTCATCGCTTAACGTAAGGACGCGCAGGGAAAGAATTTCGTCAATCTCAGTAGCGTCGAACAAGTCTCCCGCGCTCTCGGGGGCAATTTGCGGGTAATCGTAAAGAATAATGGGCGCCGATAACAAGAAGTTCCGCTCGCCTTCCTTGCCGGCTAAAACGGGCCAAGTGCCGATATTACGGCATTCTTTCGATGCCTGTTGATATTCCTCTGGTGGATCAATCAGCGAGAGAAAATTGCCGTGTTCAACTCCTAACAAGGTATGCGTGGAAGCCATTGAAGATTCGCTACTCAGATTCGTGATCTTAACTGTCAAGCGGTAAACCTCTCGGAAAACCCGCACAGAATTGATCTCAACTATTCCCGAAAGCGGCAGAAATGAAAACGAGCGTTTCTCGGCGGCGGAAGAGAGAAGAATGCCCGGCACTGTGATCTGCCGTTCCTCTTCCCCTTGTAAGAAGCGGACTTTCACATCGATGTATGTGTGAATGCCACCTTCCACCAAGCACTCAGTCTGCAGTACGTTCGGATCAGAGCCACCCACAGGCCCGACCGTTCCGAATTGCCAGCGCTGTTGGTTCTTCACTGACGACTTGCGATAGGGATAAAGCAGGAAGCCTTCATACATCACAGCGTTAGCTATTTTCTCTACCGCTTCAAAGTTCACGAGATCGTCTCCTTTTCATAAGCGAGCAAGCTCTCGATGGCCTCCTCCCACGTGCCGATCCCGTGTTGTGTTTTGTATTGGTTGAGCTGATCAAACGCATCCTGGCGCAGGCGCAGCCAAACGCTATTCGGATAGTAAAGCTGCATCATTTCGTGCCAGACGGCAGCCGGAAGTCGGAAATGACTCTCTTGATCCCAGCCAATCTGCTCAATCTGTGCGGCGCCGTTGGCGGCTGCATAAAAGACGGTTCCGCTGAATTGGAAAAGCAAAGGGACATCTCCGTTGCGCACAGCGTGAAAATATTTCGTAGCGGCTACGTTGAAGTCAAAAGTGCAAGGGACAAGCAAATCAACGGAAACCGATTTTTCGAAAGCAGGTACCGTCACCGCGGCGTGTGTCCAAAGGAGAGAACGCAATGTTTGATGCCATCTGTTTGGCTCGCCCCACAAATCGCGGAGTTGTTCACGTTCGGCCGCTTCGTAATGCCTGCGCGTTGCATCAATAAGTATTTGCGAACGGAGCGCAATGCTCTTGATCATGGGTTCGTCGCTGACCCGGCTGATCTCAAGCGTGAACGCAATGGTGGGCGCCGCCGCGAATGGTACGGCGGACGCTTTGGTAATAGTGAATTTCAGGCTCAGCATACAAGACCTTTCTGCCGGAGCTTGTTGAAGAATCGGCCGATCTCTCCCCAAACGAATGCACCACCCGATAAGCCGCGCCAATGGATCCGGATCAATCCCACGAGCTTGTAACACTCGTCGATCGGCACGATAAAGTAATCGCGAGCGCTGCCAACTCGATTCACCAGTAACGCTTCCACGTCGGGCTTGATATCTGCTTAATTCTGGATAGTGAGACGCAATGTCTTGCCAAAAATCGATACGAAGCAGCGATTCAGCAGCACCCGCGGGGCCCGGATAAAGAGCAATCCATTTCTCAGCCGGAGTGCTGTAAGAGAAAAATGCCAGCGATATGGGAATTTGCAAGATATCCCATTGGAAGTCGCTGATATGGAAGCCAGAGAGAATACGAACGTCGCGCGGGATGCGCTGCAGCGTCGCTGGCATAAAACTGAGACAGCGTGAGCAGGCGCAGCGAATTCGCCTGCTGGCAGGCTCAAACGTATGCTCGTGATCGGCAGCCAATTCAGTGCCGCAGCTATCGCAGCGTTCCAGCAACTCCCGCGGCGGAACGAATTGGCGCAACACCGATAGAGAGGAGACTGGCATCAGACAGCCATTCCTAACGCGGACAGAGGGACGAACGTATTGGATGGTGGGGCGTCCTCTACAATCACGGCTGAGGCGTCAGGGACGGCACTCAACAAACTGGCCTCGACGGATTCCTTGAGCCCGCGACCTTCACCGGTCAAGCGAACCCGCACGTTTCCTTCGAATACGCCAATCAATTCTGCCCTCCCGTGGAGTTGATTGACGGCTTGCAGCGCCCTTGTTTCCAAATCGTCAGGGTGAAGCCCATGAAGCACTAGCAGCGGGGAGACAATGTTGTCGCCGGCGAAACGGCGAATGGCCGCCCGCCCCGGCTCGCCGGAGTCGAAGACTATTTCCATCATCTTCTCAAGTCCGGTACCATGTAGCTCCAAGACAGCTTCCATGAGGCGAAGGGCCACGCTACGCGTTTCCGCATCAGCCGCGGCTTCCAGTTGATGCACTAACTCTTCGATGCGGCGAAGCCGCTCGTCTGATGTTTGCGGCATGGGATCAATGCTTTTGCGAGCCCAGCATCGATGAGTGATGAACCTCTAGAGTTTTTCCGTTTCCGACATACATGTGAACGCCGCACGGTAAACATGGGTCAAAGCTGCGAACCGCGCGCATGATGTCAATCCCTTTGAAATTCTCGGGTCCGTTCTCTTCAAAGATTGGAGTATTTTGTACAGCATCTTCATAAGGTCCAGGCGTGCCGTAAATGTCGCGCGGATTGGCGTTCCACGGGGTAGGCGGATAAGGGTGATAATTGGCGATCTTGCCGCTGCGGATGACCACGTGATGAGATAGGACACCGCGCACCGCTTCATGGAAGCCGCAACCGATTGCTTGATCGGGCACCGTGAAATCCGTAAAGGTCTTGGTGTTTCCGCTGTGCAGATCTTTCATCGCTTGTTCGGCAAAGTACAGCGCCGCAGCTGCCGCGTAAGCCTGGAAATAGGTACGGGCGCGGTCGCGCTCAATGGCGTTACTCCATTTCGGAATCTTCCATTCGAACTCGGCCTCTGGTTTGCTAGCCGTCTTCGGAAGATAGATCTTTACACTGTGGCCGGTTGCTTTGACGTAACCAATGTCCACGATCCCGGCTAACGCGGTCGCCCAGAAGCGGGCAATCGGACCGCCACCCGTATCGAGCGCTAAATAATCGCCGGTACGCTTATCGAACCAACGAGGCGACATCACCCAGGAATAATTGGCCTTGAAATCTCGCTTCTGGGGGCGCGGCGTGGTGGTCTGGTTCCAGGGATGGTTGCGATCAACCGTATTTCCCAGCGGGTCTTTCTTGACAAACATTTCGTCGTTCTGCCAGCTGTCGTAATAAGAGCTGCCAAGCAAGATACGAATGCCGAGATTAATATCGACTAAGTTGTTGGTGACTAACTCACCATCGACCACAACGCCAGGCGTGACGTACATTGCTTTGCCCCAGCGGTCCATGTTGCGGTACGTGTAGTCGCAGACATCAGGATCTTGGAACGAGCCCCAACAACCGAGTAGAATTCGGCGCTGGCCGACTTTCTCATAGCCCGGTAAAGCCTCGTAAAAGAAATCGAAAAGATCGTCGTGCAGTGGAACCACTTTCTTCATGAATTCCACATACTTCATGAGCCGAACCATGTAATCGGTGAAGAGCTGAACGGTGGGAACGGTGCCCACGCCACCGGGATAAAGCGTGGAAGGATGCACATGCCGGCCTTCCATGAGGCAGAACATTTCGCGAGTCATGCGGCTCATCTGTAGGGTTTCCAGATAGAACGCGCCGGTGAATGGGTTGAGCGCGCGCATAATGTCGGCAATGGTTTTATAGCCATGGGCCTCGGCATGCGGGCAAGGCGTTGTCTCGGCTTTGGCCAAGACGCCGGGATTCGTTTCCTTCACCATCTGTTCGCAGAAATCCACGCCGACCAAATTGTCCTGATAAAGGTTATGGTCAAACATGTACTCAGCTGCTTCGCCGAGATTAGTAATCCATTCGGCCATGCGGGGCGGGCGAATACCGAACGCCATGTTTTGCGCGTAGCAAGCACACGTGGCGTGGTTATCACCACAAATACCGCAGATGCGGCTGGTGATGAAATGCGCGTCACGCGGATCTTTACCCTTCATGAAGATGCTGTAGCCGCGGAAGATGGAAGAGGTGCTATGGCACTCGGCAACTTGGCGGTTCGCGAAATCAATCTTTGTGTAGATGCCAAGGCTTCCCACAATTCGAGTAATGGGATCCCAGTTCATCTCCACGAGCCGGCGTTGCGATGTTTCCTGAGAGACTGCGGGGTCTGTAGTTGTTGCCATGTCGAAAGGACTCCTATGCACGCGGATGTTGCGGCAGGTTGCGCGGGTGGTAACCCGTTGTTAGACGCGATCCCGGATGCCGCCACTTAGGTTCTTTGTTAACAGTCGCGTTCGTGATGCTGCGAAGCGACCGAACGGCCGAGCCATACACACTGATGGCGGCCGCAGAGAGGCGAGCACCGGGTGGTTCATCCATAAACGGCATGAACTTATCCGGGAAGCCCGGCATAGTGCAGCCGATGCAGATACCCCCGACGTTGGGACAGCCGCCGATACCAGCCATCCAGCCACGCTTGGGCACATTACAATTCACGACCGGACCCCAGCAACCGACTTTCACGAGGCATTTGGGCGAATTGTAGTCTTCCGCAAAGTCACCCTGCTCGTAATAAGCTGCGCGGTCGCACCCGTCGTGAACGGTGGCGCCGAAAAGCCACTTAGGACGTAGTTGGTCATCCAGTGGAATCATGGGAGCGAGCCCCGCCAGCTGATAGAGGAGATAGAGCAGCGTCTCCATGAAATTATCGGGCTGAACGGGACAGCCTGGCACGTTCACAATCGGCAGACCTGCCTTGGATTTCCATTGCCAGCCAAGATAATCCGCCAGACCCATGGCGCCAGTCGGATTACCTTGCATGGCGTGAATACCGCCATACGTGGCGCAAGTACCAATGCCAATCATGGCGGTGGCGTTCGGAGCCAGACGGTCAATCCATTCGCAGGTTGTGATCGGCTGATGCGTATCGGGATTATTGCCGAGCGCTGCCCAGTAGCCTTCGCGTTTAATCTTCTCGTTAGGAATAGAACCTTCGACGACCAACACAAAGGGCTCTAACTTACCCTCCCACGCCTGGTACCAGTACTTCATAAAGTCGTCACCGACTTCATAAGCTAAAACCGGGTTGTGTAGGTGTACTTTAGGTAGGCCCGGGATGGCGCCTAAAAGGACGTCCTCCACACTTGGCTGAGTTGCGGCTGTGATGGAAATGGTATCGCCGTCGCAGCCTAAACCAGCGGTAATCCAAAGCACGTGAATTTCGGCGACGTCTGGCGCGCGTTGCGTCGAACGGCCGTATGGAGCGGTATCTGCCGGCATGGGCCAGAACTCCTTACGTTTTCGACTTTATTGCTTCAAGATGCTTCCGTCAACGAGGAAAGCTACATTCGTAGACTCCACAGGGCACTTATGCGCTCTTGGCAATTGATTTAGCGACGATGGGGCCGAGTTCCATAAACTCTTTGAGGTCGGAAGGCTTTCTAAAATAATGGGCGGCGCCTAAACGCGCGGCTTGATCGCGGTCGCGTGGCGCGTTGGATGAACTGACAACAATTACCGGAATGGACCGCCAATCCGGGTTGGTGCGAAATAACCGCAATAGTTCGAGGCCGCTGCCCTGAGGAAGATTCAGGTCCATTAACAGAACGTCTGGACTGGGCGCACCCAGCAGCATCTTGTCCATATGCTGTTTGGCTTCCTCGAAATCGTTCGCGACTTGAAGAACATGCTTTAACTCGGTGGCTTCTAATGCTTCCCGGACAAGTTCAACGTCAGCTGGATTGTCTTCAACAAGCAGGATCTTGAGTATGGTTTTCATTGCTGACCTGGGAGTGTGAACGAAATCGTGGTGCCTTCGCCCGGCACACTTTCCGCCCAAATGCGTCCCCCGAAGCGCTCAACGATGCGTCTACAAATGGCAAGGCCTAGTCCGGTGCCGGTGTGTTCGTCCTTATGAAGGCGCTTGAACAATCCGAAAATATGTTCGGCATATTCTTGTTTGAAACCAATGCCGTTATCCTGCACTGTGACTCTCCAATCCTGGTCCTGAGGAACGGCGAACACCTGAATCTGGGGAGGTACGCCCGGCTTGGCATACTTCAAGGCATTTGAAAGCAAGTTCTGGAACAGTTGCGGTATTTGCGATTCATCCGCCATGACAAGCGGCAGTTCGCCTACTTCTATATGCGCATTTTTTTCGTCTATTTGCACCCGCAAAACATCGAGGGCCTTTTCCACACAGAGTTTCAAGGAGACGGGCTCAGTTTCCGGCGCCTCACTCTGGACGGTTCGCGCGAACGACAAAAGATCGCGGATTAACTGCTCCATGCGGTGGACGCCCTTGCCGATAAAATCCACGTACTTCTGACTCTGCTCGGGACTCGCCTTACCGAGGTTGCGGACGAGCAACTGACTGTAGGCGTTTACCATTCGCAAAGGTTCTTGCAGGTCGTGGCTGGCGACATAGGCAAACTCCTCCAACTCGCGATTGACACGCTCGAGTTCCTTTCGGGAAAGGACTTGCTTGGTGACGTCGTGGCTGACGGAGACCAATCCACGAATGGTCTGGTCGGAGTTTTTGAGCGGATTGTAGACAACGTTGAACCAGTGATCTTCGCCTTGGCCGTCGCCATTTGAATCGTAAGGCACGTACCATTCGTTCGCGACAAAGGGCTCGCCGTGGTCCATTACTTGGCGAAGCGCCTGCCAGACATCTGGTTTGAGGTCGGGAAGGACTTCGGCGATGGTGCGGCCGACAATATGCTTCGCACCGACGGTCTCTTCATAAAAAGAGTTGGCGAGCTCGTAAGTGAAGTTGGGAGGTCTCAAGACGCAGATGGCCACGGGGGCCTGTTCAAAGACCTGATTCAATTGTTGGCTGGCGTGGCGGCGTTCGCGGTGGAGGAGCAGCGTGCCTCTTACGCGGGCAATCAGTTCGCGCGCGGTGAAAGGCTTGACAATGTAGTCGTCGGCACCGGCTTCGCGGCCTTCGACGCTGGCTTCTTCGCCCGCACGGGCGGATAAAAAGACAAACGGGATGTCGCGCGTAGCAGGATTGGCGCGCAGTTCCTTTAATAAGCCAAAGCCATCCAACCCAGGCATCATGACATCGGAGATGACGAGATCAGGATTGGAGTCGAGGGCGGCCTGCAGAGCTTGGTGACCATTCGACGCGAGGATTACGTCAAACTCGGCGCTCAGAAGCCGTTCGAGATAACTGCGCATGTCGGCGTTGTCGTCAGCCAACAGAATACAACCGTTGGATGATTTAGAAGCATTCAGGGGATGCGGCGCCAAGCCGGCATCGTCGAAGGCGTCCGCTGTTTTGGGAAGCCAGCTGAGAGCCTCTTCCACATAAGTATTCGTGCGTGGCAGATGAAGGTGTACGGGCGCAATTTCAGCCGGCGCGGTAGACAGTCTCTCGACGCCCGACATGGGCAAAGAAACCAAGAAGACACTTCCCTTATTGAGTTCGCTGGCGACCGTGACCGTACCGCCGTGCAAAGCCACAAGCTCATGGACCAGCGCCAGGCCGATTCCCGTGCCTTCGTAGGTTCTGCCTTGCGCGCCAGCGACGCGATGAAAGCGTTCAAACAAATGCGGCAGTTCGTTAGCGGGAATGCCGATGCCGGTGTCGCTTACGGAAAGTTCGGCGAAGCCCGCGTTTTCCCGCAGTTCGACAGTCACCTCGCCCTTCAGGGTGTATTTCAGGGCATTGGAGAGAAGATTGAGGACAATCTTTTCCCACATTTCGCGATCGACTGAAACCAGGCTAGAGAGGGGCGGGCAGTTAACGCGGAACTGCAGTTGAGCACGCGTCATGGCCGATTCGAAGGCGGAAGCCAGTTCCGCCGTGTAAGCCGCCAAGTCTGTAGGCTGAAATTTTGTAGACATTCGGCCGGCTTCTATTCGGGAAAAATCGAGGAGAGCATTTTACCAGCTTTTGCAGCCGGACTGCATTTCGGTGAACAATTTTAAGTGACGCCCTACTGCTTGACTCACCAGAGCGCTCGGATTGTTCAATCAAATCTTCAACCGGGCCGATCATGAGAGTCAGAGGGGTGCGGAACTCGTGGCTGATGTTGGCAAAGAACGTCGTTTTAACGCGGTCTAGTTGTTCGAGAGCCTCGGCGCGCTTGCGTTCTTCTTCGTAGGCTTTTGCACTAGTGAGAGCGGAGGCGATTTGACCAGCGACCAAAGTTAGAAAATCCTCGTACTGAGAATCGTAGGCATGATGGGGATTGAGTCCAACGACCAACACTGCGGAGTATCCAACTTGACCAGAGGGATTGATAGGAAGGAGGGCGGCGCGCTGTGGGGCACCGTTCCAGGCACCCATCGGTACTTGCACGCCGGGAGGAATGTCTATGACGACAGAGCTAGCGGTTCGCAACACTTCGTCGAGCGGCCAGAGTTTAGAGTTCTGAAAAGCGACGTCGGACGAGTCGTTATTAACACCGCACGAACCTGCGCAGACTATTTGGTTGAGTGGCTGCTGTTTCAAATACAGAAGAGCAAACGGAATATCGCGAGGATTAGTGGAAAGCGCCTTGACGCAACAGGCGGACGCATCGGCAATGGTTAATGCGTCGGTGGCATGAGCCGCCAGTTCGCGCTGGGTGGCCAAGCGCCGGCCGGTGATGATACGCAGAGTCTCGTCCGTATTGGCGCAGAAGATGCCGCGGGCTTCGCCTTGATCGTCGGGGATCGGGCTGTAAGAAAAGGTATAGTAAGTCTCTTCGGGATAGCCATTGCGCTCCATCATGAGAAACAGCGCTTCGTCGTAGGTGCCCTGATTTCGAGCCATGGCACGCTGCGCGCGGGGATACACCTGATCCCAGATTTCCTTCCACACGATTGACGCGGGCTGACCTAAAGCGCTGGGATGTTTACCGCCGAGGATGGCGCGATACGGGTCGTTATAAAGGTTGACGAGGTCTTCGCCCCACCAGACGAACATGGGTTGTTGCGAGGTGAGAACGATGCGGACGGCCGTTTTAAGAGATTGGGGCCACATTGACGGGCTGCCTAACTTGGTGCGCTGCCAATCGAAAGAGCTCATCAGAGAGCCCATTTCTCCACCATCAGCGAAGAGGGATAGGCCAGACTCAGCGGTTTTTCGATCTTTGGTGGTCAATGCGGCCATTTAGACTCCATGCTAAAGCCGACCGGGTGCGATGGGAACCTGTGAAGGTTACGATGTCGCGGCAAGGACAGTATGGATTCCGCATAATAGAGGCTAAAGGAATTTAGCAAGAATGCTTTCCGGTAAGCTGCTGATGATTGTTGGAGACTACGTGGAGGATTACGAAGTGATGGTGCCGTTTCAGGCGCTACAAATGGTGGGCCACAAAGTGGACGCCGTGTGTCCCAGTAAGAGTACAGGTGAGTTTGTGAGGACCGCGATCCACGACTTTGAGGGGGACCAGACGTATTCGGAGAAGCGGGGGCATAACTTTGTGCTGAATGCTTCCTTTGTGGACATTGATGTTGCCAAGTACGATGGGTTGGTGGTGCCGGGCGGACGGGCTCCGGAGTATCTCAGGTTGGACCCGAAAGTGATTGAGATGGTGCAGCATTTTGAGAAGGCGAAGAAGCCGATTGCGGCGCTGTGCCATGGGCCGCAGATCTTGGCGGCGGCGCGCGTAATTCAGGGGAAGAGGGTAAGCGCGTATCCCGCGTGTGCGCCGGAAGTGGAGAGCGCGGGCGGCATTTACGCAAAGCTGAAGATGGATGAGGCGGTGACCGACGGGAATCTGGTGAGCGGTCCGGCGTGGCCGGCGCATCCAGCTTTTCTGGCGCAGTTCCAGACGCTGCTCCAAGAATATCTGGCTGGCGGAGCGCGGAAGTAAGCCGTGTTGGTAGGGTTGGCGCTAGTAGCGCTGGGGCTGCACTGGAACACGCAAGAATCGAACACGACTGCCAGTTTGAGAGGCTTGTGCGCGGTATCGGCCAAGGTGGCGTGGGCCAGCGGAACCAAAGGAACGTTCTTGCGGACGACCGATAGCGGCGAACACTGGCAGAGCGGAACGGTGACGGGTGCTGAGGCGCTGGACTTTCGGGATGTGGAAGCTTTCGACGCTGATACGGCTTATTTGCTGGCTAGCGGCGAGGGCGCTAGCTCGCGGGTTTATAAGACAAAGGATGCCGGGCAGCATTGGGAATTGCTGCTGACGAATCCGGATGCGAAGGGCTTCTTCGATTCGCTCGCTTTCTGGGACGAAAGGCACGCCATTTTGGTGGGCGATCCAGTGGATGGGTCTTTTGTCGTTTATACCAGCGCTGACGCGGGGCAGACATGGCAACGGCAGAAGACGCCGGCTTCCCTGCCCGATGAAGGGGCGTTTGCAGCGAGCGGCACGAGCATTGTTACTAGAGGCACGAAGGACGCTTGGTTCGCAACGGGCGGGCCGAATGGGGCGCGCGTTTTCCGGACGCATAACGGCGGGCGAACGTGGAGTGCCGCGAAGGCGCCGCTGGGCGGGACAAAGGCAGCGGGCATCTTTTCGCTGGCATTTTTGGACCGGAAGAACGGCGTGGCGGTGGGCGGCGATTATCAGAACCCGAAGGCGGCGGGGCATACTGCGGCAGTGACGCATGATGGCGGGAGAGCTTGGACGGCGGTGAGTGGTTTGGCGTACCGATCGGGCGTGGCGGTGATTGGTAGCCACAGGCTGGTAGCAGTGGGCACGACGGGTTCGGACGTTTCGGAAGATGACGGGCGAACTTGGCAGCAGTTTTCCGACAGCGCGTTGAACGCAGTGGCGGCGGCCGGTGGTGCGGTTTGGGCGGTAGGACCGAAAGGCGTAATCATGAAACTGGACGAGAAATGAAAGCCATACTGTTCGGGGCGACTGGCATGGTTGGGCAAGGGGTTCTGAGCGAATGCCTACTGAGCCATGAAGTGGAGAAAGTGCTTACGATAGGGCGCAGCAAGACGGGCGTGAGCAATGCGAAGCTGCAGGAGATAGAGCAAAAGGATTTGAGCAATCTCTCGGCGATTGAGAATGAACTGGCCGGGTACGATGCGTGCTTTTTCTGTTTGGGCGTTTCGTCGGCAGGCATGAATGAGCAAGACTACACGCGGGTTACCTACGACCTGACGCTGGCGGTGGCGAAGACGCTTTACAAGCTGAGCCCGAATATGACGTTCATCTACGTTTCGGGCACGGGGACGGACAGTACGGAAAAGGGCCGCAGCATGTGGGCGCGGGTAAAGGGCCGAACGGAAAACGATTTGCTGCGCATGGGTTTTAAAGCAGCCTATATGTTTCGGCCGGGCTTTATCATGCCGATGGATGGCATCCAGAGCAAGACGCCACTGTACGCGGCGATCTACAGGTTCATTGGTCCGCTGTACCCGGCGTTGAAGGCGACCGTGCCGAATTACGTAACAGATACCCGGCGGGTCGGGCTTGCGATGATCCGCGCAGCTGCGCAAGGTTCACCCAAAACGCATCTGGAAAACCGGGATATCAACGCGCTGGCGGCGGTGAGCTAGGACTCTTTGTTTGAAGCCGTGTCGAGAATGGATTCGGCATCGAAGAAGCCATTGTGGCGGATGCCATTGACAAACAAGCCCGGGGTTCCGTAGACACCATTAGCTACGCCGCGTTTGAAGTCTTCACGGACGCGCGCTTCGAAGGTGCGGTCTTTTAGATCCTTGCGAAATTGATCCATATCGAGGGTCAGCTTTTCGGCGAACTCTTCCAGGAATTTTTCGGCAAGATCATTCTGATGGGCAAAGAGGAGAGCGTGCATTTCCCAAAACTTGCCTTGCGCGCCGGCGGCTTCCGCCGATTCGGCTGCGAGTTGGGCGAGCGGATGAGAACCGGAGAGCGGGTAATGGCGATAGACGATGCGAACGTCTTCTGCCAGTTTCTGATGCAATTGTTCGATGGTGACGAACAAATCGCCACAAGGAGGGCACTGATAATCGCCATATTCCACAAGCGTCAGGCGGGCTTGATCGGAACCTTGGACATGATCATCCGGCTGAATGGGCAGCAAAAGGTGAGAAAGCTGTAGGGCGTTGCCGGTTTCGAGAATAAGCTCATCTTGCGGTGTCGACATGAATCTCCGTATCTTCTAAAATAGCTTCCGTTGGAAAACCGCGTTCGTGCCAGGCTTCAAAACCGCCCGCCAGCGGCCGAACTCTTACTAATCCTGCTTGCTTTAATTGGAGCGCCACACGGGCGCTGGTGGCTTCGTTTGGTCAAGTGCAGTAGAGAATGATTTCATGTTCGCGCGGAATTTCGTGCGAGCGCGAGCGCAAATCTTCGGGCCGCAAGACCAAGGCGTTCGGAATCTTGATGCCCACGCGCTGCACTTCGGCAGGATGGCGCAAATCAACAATGGTGACACCACAACCGGCGGTGATCAAATCATGCACTTGTTCGGGAGTAATTCGATTGATTCGCAAGTTGCGGAGGAAGCGCCAGCGTTGGAAATATTTGTAGGCCAAGTAGGCGGCCAGCAGGGTAAGAATGACGAGGCCGGCACGACGTCCGTAAAGACCAAGAGACGCAATGATGGTATCGACTTGTTTGTGGAAGAGCCAACCGACGGCGAGGTATGTGCTGACCCATAGAGTGCAACCGGCGGCGTTGGCCAAGAGAAAACGACCAAACGGCATGCGACTGATGCCCGCGAGAGTGACCGAGACCAAACTCATGCCGGGGATGAATTTAGAAAACAAGAGAGCGTTGGAGCCGCGTGCGGAGAAAGAGGTCTCGGTTTTGCGAACGCAGGTGTCGGGCTCTAACGAAAGTTTGCACAGCAAGCTGAGGACAGAGCGGCCCTTATATTTGCCGATGTGATACCAGACAATGTCGCCGAGGACGGCGGGCGCGAGGGCGCTCATGACCGATAAGAAGAACGAATAGTGGTGATCTCCCGCCTGAGCTCCCATGAGAAGGAAGACAGGATCAACGGGGATAGGAATGCCAAGGCTGACCACTAGTACATACACGAATAGGAGCGCGTAGCCATGGTGCAGTAAAAGATTATGGAAGGAAAGCAAACGGCGACTCGGTCTTTCGTGTTGAAACTAGTTCAACCTGTTTGAATCGCTGAGAGACGAAAAGGATTCGCGAAAAGCCCTAAGAGACGACGCATTCTTTAGAAGGGAATGTCGTCGTCCGAAACACCCATGGGACCGATGTCGTCGCCGTCGCCAGAGGGCATGCCGCCGCCACCGCCAGACGAGGGACGGCCACCACTAGCAGAGCGAGACATACCGCCACCGCCCATACCGGCACTGGCGCCTTCACCTTCGCCACGGCCGCCGAGCAAGATCACTTCGTCGGCCACTACTTCGGTGGCGTACACTTTCTTGCCGTCTTTGTCGTCGTAGCTGCGAGTTTGCAAGCGGCCTTCCACATAAACCTGCTTGCCTTTTTGCAGATACTCGGCCAATTTTTCCGAGCGCCAGAGGACGACATTGGACCAATTGGTTTCTTCTTTCCATTCGCCCGACTGCTGGTCTTTCCAACGACGCGAGGTTGCGACGGAAAACCGCGTAGCAGCGGCACCAGACGGAGTAAACTTCGTCTCGGCATCGCGTCCCAGATGCCCTATGAGAATCACTTTGTTAACACTGCGGGAAGCCATATCCACTCGAACTGTAGCATACGGGGGCAGATGGAACGCGGCGGGCGGACACACTTGTGGCGCGACCCGGGAAAAAGGTTCAATTTTCAAAGAGCTGGGCGCCGAATCTGCGAACGCGGTGAGCGAAGAAGAGGCGGCAGCATCCGTTTATGGCTTAGGCGGCTTGCGCAGCGACGTGGCTGGCGTCCATGTTAAGACCCAGTTTGGCGAGTTGCGCGTCGTATTCCGCTTCGAACCCAGGAACTTCGGCGCGTGCTTTGATGTTTTGCATAGTGTTGAGGCTGATTTGGCGGCACGTTTCGAGGTCTTTCTTCATGACGTCCCAATAATGCTTCTGTTTTTTCATCTCGTGTTGCTCATTTTTCATCTTTTGCGCTTCGAACCCATGGCCGGCTTTGCACTTTTCCGAACGGAGTTTTTGGAGAGCGGTTAGCGACTTGTGAAAAGCGCGCTGGTGCGTGGTTTGGCAGCGCATATATAAGGAGAAATGTTTTTCGTTGGTGACGGCTCCGGTAGCGCGGTCAATGCAGGTGCTGAGGAGCCTGCGGGTGCGTTGTTCGAGCCAGTGAGACTCGAGCATGGCGTTGACGAGGATAGCCTCTGTGACAGTGACAGGCTGATGTTCCGCAAGGAATAACTGTTTTAGGGCTTCGAACTTATCTTCTTCTTCGAAGGTTAGTGTGCGAAAGAGACCGTTCTGGGGGAAATCGGTGACGACTGCCGAGGAGGGACGAGCCGATGCTGGAGATTCCGGCGCCGGGGCGGTTGGGTGGTTCAGGGAAGACATAGATTTAGCTCCTAAGTTGAAATTTTTGAAGAGGCGCGGGACGGGCGCTGATTGACTCTGCTTTGCATGCGCGCAACGGCGGAAGAGCAGACGGTCCGAAGAGAACGAGTCTCCGCAGACCTGATCAAAAATTACCGCTCGGCGCGGCAGGGCTGTTTGGGGTTCACAGAAAAAATGGAATAAGTCTTTTGGAATGTAGGAGAAAAAATATTTTGATGTTTGGTGACCGGTGGAATGGACGAGGTTGATTGCAGGGTTTGATGCTGGTTTCGCTAAGCAGCCTGAAGCCATGATCGACGAGTTCGTAGTCATAAATCCCGGTAGCGCTTTCGTTACGACTTCCGTGAATGACCAGCAAACGACTATCGGGTTTGAAGACGAGGGGTTCCGTCACATCCAGCGGCCAGTTCGAAACGGTGAAAGGAAGTCTGGTAACGGAACCTGTCTTTGCGTCGATGGCAGAAGACATGATGCAGGATGCGCCACATCCCCAGGTGGCTAGGATGAAATGTCCGGCGAAGTTGGGAGCGCGCCGGGAGGTCTCGCGGAGTTCGGTACGGTACCGGCGACTTTGGGCGTCAAGAATGCGCACCGGGACGGGTTGCTTGATGATCTCGACGGTAGCGGGATAATCTTCAAATCGCGCCGGGGTTGCAGCAGCGGTGCGAGAACAAGTCAAGGCGATGAACAGTGTTAGGAGCGAAAAGAAGCGAATGTTTATGACTAAACGGTGTCTTCGGCATTGATGAAGAAGGCGTACGCTATCTAATTATTACTCGGCTCTTGCTCAGCAACAACGTCGGATTAATAGCAAAGATTGACAATTTCTGTTATTACCGATAGGATAAAAAGAAGAGGAACGGTCGGTCATGAATGTCTCTCTCACTCCTGAACTTGAAAGATTTGTCAGTGCCAAGGTCGAAGCGGGCCGCTACGGTTCAGCAAGCGAAGTTGTTCGCGAGGCGCTACGCCTTTTGGAAGAGCACGATCAGAACCGGGCTGCCCGGTTAGGGGAATTCAATGAGGAACTTGGGCGGCGGCTAGACACTCTCGACAGCGGGAAGCACGTTCAGCCCGCTGACGCTCGTGACCGGCTCAAGCGGAAATCCGAGCAACGCCGAAAAGCCAAGGGATAAGCGGTATGTTCTCAGCGAGGATGCCGACCTCGATTTGGATGAAATCTGGGAGTACATCTCGCAAGACAGTATCGACGCCGCTGATCGCTGGATCGGTAAGCTTTTCGATGGGTTCGAGGCCATCGCGCGAACACCCGGCATCGGTCACAAGCGCGAAGACCTTACCAGCCACCCCGTTCTATTTTTTCCAGTAGGCACCTACCTGATCCTCTATCGAGCCGTGCGCCCGACCGTTGAGATTGTTGCGGTGACGCAAGGTGCGCGTGATGTCCCGTCGTTCTTTCGCCGCAGACTTTCCGGTTAGCTACCTGTATTCGCCGGCGGTTGGGTTTTCGTTAAGGTAACTATAGAGCTTCCGGCTCGTCAACATTCAAAGTTCCGCCGAATTTCGTCGGGCGGAATTGGTATTATCGCCGCCCTTTTTTTTGCTTGTGCTTGCTCAATCCCGATGCCGAAACGTGGGATGGCGGAGAGCAGGGTATCTTTTGGAGCCTGAAGGGTAACTGGCTGTGCCTCCCCGAAATACGTCGCGAATGGCGAGTTAGAACAGTTTCCCTAACCGTGAATCGCAGACGAACATTAGCAAGGGACCGTAGATGCGCCGCAGGAAGGTCGGAGCACTGGCTGACGTTTTGCAAAGTGATCGAAGTTCACTGGAGGGAAATGCGAATTCCACCTTGGAGGGTTGAGAATTTCGTCACCTCGGGATGGGTTTGGACGGCGTAGAAATTGTATGAGCCTTGAAGACCCAAATTTCTATTTAGTCGAATGAGCAGGCCGCCACCCCAATTCGTTCCTGGATACGGAGTTTCGTTACTAAACTTATACGTGCCGAAGTTGACGCCCAAGGCGGAGGAATTCCGGGTAAATTCATACGCTCCCCCGCCCGCGTTCAGGAAGGGCCTCAGCCGTCGATCTGGATTTCGGATATAAACTTTTCCGTTCAACAAGAACTGAAAAATAGCGAGGTCGCCACTTTCTCTTGCTTGAGCTTTGTGGCCGCCGATTTTTGCTTCGAGTGAAAGTTTGCGAAATATAGGAATCTCCAGACCGGCATTCGCGCTAAAACCTTCGTACACGGTGGCGTGGAACAAACCATCGGGATAGTTGGCGCCAAGGTCAACAGTTATCGCAGGCACGCGCGCGGAGCGAATTGGTTTCGATTGGGCCGAAGCTGTGGGATTGATTCTATCTGGTACGGGAGCGTCGGGCTTCTGGCAATAACTTGCGGACGCCAGCAGCAAAGAAGGCAGGGTGCGGAGGATGGGCCAAATGAGCGACTTGTAAGGAGTTTTCATGTCCGTCAGGCAAACCGTATATGGCTAGCCTAGGGGACAAAACGCTGCTGGAACGGCTGGTTAGGACAGTTATGCGAGTGTCATAATCGGGTTTCAGGCGCGCACTGCTGAAGCGGGTGGAGCATTCTCGGCATCGCGCCCTCTCTGTGAGTATGCTTCCGTTCACGCAGGATGAGGCTAAAGAAACTCCGGCATGGTTTCAATTTCTAAAAGGAGTTTGGACACTTGGGGCCTCCAACTTCTCATCAGTTCTTTCGCTTTCACTGTTTTGAAGCAGCGGACATTCAAAAACTCATGACATGGGCAAGAGCTTTGAATGTCCGTTGCACCTTCCCTCCTAACGCAAACGCTGGGCGGGTCAGAGCATGAAAGGTAATTGGCTGATTGACTAGCGCAACGCTCCGGTCAGATCGCCCAGGGGAGTGGAGCCATTGGCCTTCATGGTTTCGTCGCGCAGTTTGATGCCGTCGAGCACGGGGAGGTCGAAGCGCTTGGTAATGAAGCGCAGAATCGAAGTGGTGTCATATGGGGTGTGATCGACGAAGGCTTTCTTGGCGTAGGGCGAAATAATGATGGCAGGGATGCGAGTGCCCGGCCCCCAGCGGTCACCTTTGGGCGGGGCGACGTGGTCCCAGAAACCGCCGTTTTCGTCGTAAGTCACAACGATCAACATGTGTTTCCATTGGCGGCTTTTTTGTAAGTGGGCGATGACATCGGCGATGTGGGCGTCGCCGGCTTGGACATCGGCATAACCGGCGTGCTCGTTGAGGTTGCCTTGAGGTTTGTAGAAGACGACCTGCTCCAGTTGGCCTTTGTCGATGGCGGCGATGAACGCAGCACCGGCGAGGCCGCCATCTTTCAAATGCTTGGCGCGTTCGGGTTTGCCTGGAGCCATGCTGGCGAAGTAGTTGAAGGGCTGGTGATGATATTGGAAATTTGGCACGGGCGATTTATTGTTGCCAGAGAGGGCGGCCTGCCAGGCGCCGCCATACCAAGCCCAACTGATTCCTTTTGCGGAGAGGAGATCGCCGATGGTCCGCTGCGTTTGGGGTGGAAGAACGTTGGCACTCGTGGGATCGGCGAGGGCGGGATTGCCACCGGGGGGCGGTTTCACGGAACTGGGCTGATACGGCGGCTGCATGGTGTTGACCGCGAAAAAATCGGGAGTTAAGCTGCTGGAGTTTACAAACTTGGGAGGGCCATTGACGGCGGAAGCGGGGGAATTGGGCGCCACTGTTAAGGTGACACCGTCTTTTTCAACCACCGAAATGGAGCCTTTGGCGGGACTTTGATCGGCATTTTGATATAGGCCGACGCAGGCACAGATCAACCAGACGTGATTCATGTAGGAACCGCCGAAGGCACCCATGAAGAAGTTGTCGGCGAGCGTGTACTGCTTGGCGAGAGCCCACATCTTCATTTGGGAGCCGTCATAGTGGCCCATGACGAGCGAACCGGAATCGGCCCAAGCGGCGAATTTGTCGTTCTTGCCGCCGTCGATTTGCATTTGATTTTCGTAGAAACGGTGCCAGAGATCGCGGGTGATGACGGAGTCGGGGGTGTTGAAGCCGCTAGCGCTGTCGATGGAAAACGGTTGGTTGGGAAGGTGGGCGGTTTGGGCTTGGGTTACGGGCGGGACAACGCCGGTGGCGGTGAGGCCACCCCAGATGGGCGGGAGTTCGCGGAAGGGTTGGCCGTCGCGATCGATTTGTGTGTATTGGGCGGCGGTGGCTTGACTGAGGCCGTTGGCGCCGGGGAAGGTGCCGTACAAGACGTCGAAGCTGCGATTTTCGGCGTAAATGACGACGACGTTGCGAATGTGGTTGAGGTTGGGCTTGGCTTTGCCATAGGCGGGGACACCCGCGCTGAGGGCCGCCAGCAGGAGCAGTAGATGAATGCGCATAGCAATGTCATACCACTTATGTTTCATGCGATGATGGCGGCGTGCTGAGGCTCTATGCAGTTTTGTGTGTTCTGGTCTTAGCCCGAGAAGACGGTAGCGACCGCGCGCGCGCCTTGGAGCGAGCGAAGGCAATGGAGGCGCTAGGGCGGAAATTGTTCTTTGATCCGGGGCTTTCGGCTTCGGCAAAATTGTCGTGCGCGAGTTGTCACGATCCGGCATTTGCGTATGGGCCGCCGAATGGATTGGCGGTGCAACGTGGCGGGGTGGATGGGCGAGAGCCAGGGATACGAGCGGTTCCATCGTTGCGCTATTTGCAAGCGGTTCCTGCATTCAGCGAACATCACTTCGACGAGGAAGTGAATGGAGATGACAGCGTGGATAACGGGCCGACGGGTGGACTGACTTGGGATGGGCGCGTGGATCGGGGGCGGGAGCAGGCGCGGATTCCGCTGCTATCGCGTTTTGAGATGGCGAATGCGAGTGAGGCTGCGGTGGTGGCGAGTGCGGAGAAGGCGAGTTACGCGGCGGAATTGCGGCGGCTTGCTGGCGGAGACGAGGGGCGGGTTTTTGAGACCATTCTGGAAGCGCTAGAAGTGTGGCAGGAGAACTATCGGGAGTTTTATCCGTACGACAGCAAGTACGATGCGTGGCTGGCGGGGAAGGCAGCGCTGAGCGAGCAGGAACAGCGGGGGTTGAAATTGTTTTCCGATCCGCAGAAGGGGAACTGCGCGCGCTGCCATATTGCGACGAGGGGTGCGAGGGGGACGCCGCCGCAGTTTACGGATTTTGGTTTGATTGCGTTGGGTGTGCGGCGAAATCCAGAGATTCCGGCGAATGCGGATGCGCATTGGTATGACTTAGGGATGTGCGGTCCGGAGCGGAAAGATTTTACGGGACGGGATGAGTACTGCGGGCGATTTATGACGCCTTCGTTGCGGAATGTGGCGACAAGGAAGGTGTTTTTTCATAATGGAGCGGTTCATTCGCTGCGAGAAGCGGTGGCGTTTTATGTGAAGCGCGATGGGGATGCGGAGAAGTTTGACGATTTGCCGGAACGGTACCGGGGGAATGTGGAGATGCAGGCGCCGTTCGGGCGGAAGGCGGGGGAGGCACCGGCATTGTCAGAGGAGGAGATTGATGATGTGGTGGCGTTTCTGGGGACGTTGACGGATGGCTATCGGGCGGGACGGTGAAAAGGCGACCAATGGTGATAATGAATCGAGAGTCACAGTTTGAATGCCTCTTCAAAACCGGGTAAACCCGTTCGGTGAGTTGTTTCGTACCCATGCGCGCGGCACGATGATGGGTAATCGAGGTGGCGTTTTGCATAATGGCCACCGTGAGATTGTGGGTCATTTTACGAATAGGCGCTGGATCACTTGTGTGCTGGCATTTAAGGGTCGACAGCGTGTTGTCATGTCGGAGCGGCTCTATACGGAGCTTTTCTTTCTTGACGAAGCGGTGGCGTTTGCGGCGGGGCACCGACCTTGCGCCGAGTGCCGACGAGTTCGGTTCAATGCGTTCCGAGAAGCTTGGCAGAAGCGGAGTGGTCTTGACCGCCGGCCGATGGCGGATGAGATGGATATGGAACTGCATGCGGCGCGGCTGGAAGGCAAGAGGAAAAAAGTTACATACGACGCGGTGCTGGGGGCGCTGCCGGATGGGACCTTCATAGAGGTGGGCGGGAGCGCCTATCTTTTGTGGAAAGGCGCGCAATTGCTTTGGAGCGCGGACGGGTATGGCTGCCGACAGATGCGATCAAACGACGAGATTGTCAGAGTGTTAACGCCGAGGCCGATCGTGGAATGTTTCGAGCGGGGGTATGAGCCCGCCGTGCATGAAACGGCGACAAGGTGGACCGAGACAGTGGAGGCAGCCAGCGTATGAAGTCTTTTCATTCAACCACGTTCGATCTGGAGGGTGAGGGGGCGTGACGAGAGTTCTCTGGAACGAATATTGGCTGAGATCCGGCGTGCCAGTTCACCAGGAGGCAGTCACCCAGTGGTCGTTCTTGGTGTGGAACCTGATGAAACCGCGGCGCGCGGTTAGAGTTGAGGAGTTGGCGTAGTCAGCCGTGGTTATTTCGGAATTGATAGGAAAAAAGCAAGGCGTATTCACGTCGCCGAAACGAAGGATTGGAAACCGCGGCGCATGCCAACCGGCGCAATCGAAAACTTGTTTGCGGTTCAGTTCGACTAAATACGATTGGCTTGGTTTTGAGTCGACGCGCGTAATGATCCCGGCTGAGTTGTGCCAATCGCGGTGTAGATAGCCGTTCTGGACGCCGTCCACTAAGACTCTTCCAGCGGAACTGAACCACCACTTTGAATAGCCTTGGGCGGTAGAATTCACAATCAGCAAAACGACTAAAACGAGGAAGCAAGTCGCGATCTTAGCTGCAAATTTCAGTATTCGACCAGCGGCTGGCATGTATTCACGATACGCTTGGCGACCGCTAACCGATAGTACTAGCAAATTTCCAGTGTGATCCTACTATAAATTCCTGTGTCTAATCGACAGGATTGCGGCATAATGGTGAAACGAGCGGCGTTGCCGTACGTATTCGTTTTGCGGCCGCTCGCTAAAAAAAATGGCACCGCGGTTACTTGGATGGTGTTCGCCCGGTAGTTTTTGGTTGCAGAGGAACGCGCTAGCGGCACTGCACAGTATGGTGGTCGGCGTGGTCTGCACGCTGCTGCCCTCGCCTGCGTTTTCGCAGATGATGCTTAAACCTGCGCAGCCGGGTGAGGCGCTGAATCTTCTTCCTTCCGACATCGCCGTTTTGGAAGCGGGCGAGGTGCGGCAAGACATTCCTTGTACGGTCACTGACCGGAAGGCCGAGTTGGGGTTCGATCTACGGTTTCATGGAGGGTTCGACGTATCGGTTCCGCTGCGTGAACTTTCGGGAGCGGCGAGACGCTGACTGTGATTTTTCGGGTTTTTCCGCGAGACACGCCACTGAGCGCTTCCTATTTTGTGCAGCATTTCAATGTCCCGGCGATTGAAGAGGATGCCAAGGGCGATGCCACGCTGCAAGGTGGAATTGATTTGGGCGAGGGCAGCTATCACGTGGATTGGCTGATGCGCGACCGGGCGGACCATCTGTGTTCGTCGGCGTGGGATGTGGATGCGGCACTGCCTGCGAAAGATAAGCCGATGCCGCTATTTATCACGGCGAATCAGGTATCGGAATCGGTGGCGCAACCATTTGTGAATGACGCGGCAACGCACGAGCGCAAACCGACGGACGATAACCTGACGGTGAAGCTGTTGGTGAATTTTGCGCCGCAGGAAGCGTATTCGGCGGCATTGCAGCGGAGCGACACAGACGCGTTAGTCACGATCCTGAAAACGATTCAGCGGGACCCGCGCGTGGCACATTTATCGCTGGTGGCGTTCAATATAGACGAGGGACGGATCGTTTATAGGCAGGAGATGGCGGCGAGCATCGATTTTGCGGCTTTGGGGAAGGCACTGCAGACGATGAAGCTGGGTACTGTGAACGTAGCGCGTCTGGAGCAGAAGCACAGCGATTCCGATTTCCTGGAGACGCTGATCACGAGCGAAGTGGGTGATACGACCCACCCGGATGCGGTTATTTTCGCGGGGCCAAAGGCGATGCTGAGCGCCGATGTACCCCAAGACACCCTGCGGCGCATCGGAGATATAGAGTGTCCTGTTTTCTACATGAATTATGCGCTGGATCCCCGGGCGGTGCCTTGGAAGGATTCGATCAGCCACGCGATTCGTACGTTCAAAGGGACCGAATACACGATTTCGCGACCGCGGGATCTCTGGTTTTCCACATCCGAGATGGTGAGCCGAATTGCGCGGCACAAACGGGAACGGGCGAGCGCGAGCGCGGCTGTGAGCGGTGGCGGACACTAAACCCGTTCTCAAAACCTGGAGTTTTCAGGTACAATAATAGTACTAGGAAAATGTCTATGCGACTTCGCTATGTTGCTTCGCTTGCCGTCGTAGCGCTAGGCCTCGCCTCCGCTGCGCAATCTCAGATTCTGATCGCGTTTGGCCAGCAGGCGACGCTGGATGATTTCAAAGCAGCTAGCGCCGACTGTGGGATCGCCTGAACATGCAGTTGACAAAATGCTGGAAGTGGCGAACTTGAAGCCTGGCGAAATCATCTACGACTTGGGTTGCGGCGATGGGCGAATTCTGATTGCTGCCGCTTCGAGATATAAAGCAAAAGGCGTTGGGATCGAGATTTCGAGTAGCTTGGCGCGCACGGCGGCCGAGCATGTGAAGAAGGCTGGTTTACAGAGGGATGTCAAGATTATTCATGGCGATTTCATGAAGACCGACTTGAGCGCAGCGAACGTGGTGACGCTTTATTTGGCGACTGCCGCGAACGATACGCTGCGCCCAAATCTGGAGCGTTACTTGAAGCCGTACACCAGGGTCGTATCATATGACTATCCGATCCCGGGATGGAAGCCTATTGAAACGTCTGAAACCGAAGGCCGTACGAACGCCGTTCACACCATTTATCTTTATCAAGTTCCGACATCCATTATCAAAAAGTAGGCGCGGTTGAGCCGGGCCTGCGATGTTTTGGGAATCGGTCTGAATGCTACCGATACCTTGCTGCTGGTGAAGGAGTTTCCTCCTTACGCGGGCAAGGTTGCGTTTGACCGTGAGATGCTGAGCCCAGGCGGGCAGGTGGCGACCGCTATTGTTGCTTGCGCCAAGCTGGGCCTGCGCGCCAAATACGTGGCACGATCGGCGACGATGTGCGCGGGGATATCCAGCGGCAAAGCCTGGAAGGCACGGGTGTGGATACGAGTTCCCTGATTGTACGCCACAATTGTCCGAACCAAACGGCGTACATCATCATTGACGAGCGCACGGGTGAACGAACGGTGCTGTGGCAGCGCGCCGATTGTTTGCGGCTCAAGCCAAACGAGATTCAGACCGAGGATATTGCCGCCGCGCGGATGCTGCATATCGACGGTTATGATATTGACGCCGCGGCCCATTCGGCGAAAGTGGCGCATGAGAATAATGTGCCGGTATCGATTGATGTGGACACGCTTTATCCGGGGTTTGAATCGGTCTTAAAGTACGTGGATTATTTGGTGGCGGGTTCCGGCTGGCCCGCGAAGTGGACGAAAGAGCAAGACCCGTTCAAGGCGTTGGGCAAGATTCAGGCGGAGTATGGAACGCGGTTGGCCGCTATGACGCTGGGCGATTTGGGTTCGCTGGCGCTGTATCAGGGGCGCTGGTATTATTCGCCCGCCTTTGAAGTGACCTGCGCGGATACGACGGGCGCGGGGGACGTTTATCACGGTGCGTTCTGCTATGCCATCCTTTCGGGCATGCCGATTGAGAAGGCGCTGGAATTTTCCAACGCGGCGGCAGCGATTAATTGCACGGCTATTGGGGCGCGCGGGCATATTCCGGATCTGGCAGAAGTGAACGAGTTGATTGCCAAAGGTAAAACGGGCGAAGTGCGGCGCTTGGAAGATGTGGAAGTAGCGGGGCGCGTGAAGGCGCAAGGCAGCAAGAAATGATTCCGCTGAAGGCGCTGATCAACCGTAACAATCCGGCGACGATGACGGTGATCATCATTGCACTGAATGTGATCGTTTTTCTTTGGGAGTTCATCCAGCCACCGTATTTGGAAAATGCCTTCGTGATGCACTACGCGATGGTGCCCGATCATTTGCGGTTGACCACATTGGTGACGTCGATGTTTTTGCATGCGGGGTGGGTGCATTTGATCGGCAATATGTGGTTTCTGTGGGTGTTCGGCTCGCACATTGAAGATGTGATGGGCGGGGCGCGGTTTCTGGTTTTCTATTTAAGTTGCGGTGTGGCGTCGGCAGTGGTGCAATTGGCGATGACGCTGCACAGCCCGATCCCCACGTTGGGCGCAAGCGGTGCTATAGCGGGCGTGATGGGCGCGTTTTTGGTGCTGTATCCGCGGGTGCGGGTCTACAGCCTGATTTTTGTGCTGTTTGTGTTCATGGTAGAAATCCCGGCAGCGTTCATGCTGATTTACTGGTTTGGCATTCAGTTGGTAAACGGCGTGTTCCTTTCTCACGGTTTTAGCGATTCGGGCGGCACGGCCTGGTTCGCCCATGTGGGCGGCTTTCTGGCCGGCCTCTTTCTGATCCGGCTTTTCCCCAATACGCGGCGTTATTTTTACTAAGACATGCACGATCCTAATGAACCGTTTGAAAATCTGCGGCCGCTCGATGTTCTGGCCATTGCGGCGCATCCCGATGATGTAGAGCAAACCTGCGGCGGCACGCTGGTGCGCATGGCGGAGATGGGTTACCGCGCGGGCGTGCTGGATTTGACGGCCGGCGATATGGGCAGCCGGGGCACGCCGGATCTGCGCATTGAGGAATCAAAGAAAGCGGCGCAGCATTTGATGCTGACGTGGCGGCAGAATTTGCGGTGGCCGGATGCGCGGCTGGAGAATACTATCACGGCGCGCATGACGCTGGCCGGCGTGATTCGGCGCATTCGTCCGCGGACGGTGATTTTGCCTTATTGGACGGGGCGGCACCCAGACCACTACAAGGCGGCGGAAATTGGCTATGAATCTTGTTTTCTGGCTGGCTTGAAGAAGCTGGAAGAGGACGTACCGCCGCATCGACCTTTCAAGATTCTTTACGCTTCGCAATACGCGAATGTAACGCCGTCGTTTGTGGTGGATATTTCGCGACAGTTTGAGAGGCGCATGGCGTCGCTGTTTAGTTACCAATCGCAATATGGCGATGCGGAAGCCGGGTCGGACTTGTTCCCTTCGCAGAAGGAAGTGGAAGAGCGACTGGCGGCGGTGGCGCGTTTTTATGGCAATTTAATTGGCGTGAAATATGGCGAGGCGTTCGTCATTAAAGAGTGCCAACAGGTGGATGACATTGTGACGATGCCAGTGAAGAGTATTTAGGAATGAAGAAAATCGCGTTACTATTTTCGATTTGTTTGCCGTTTTTGTTGCAGGCGGAAGCGACACCGAAGCGTCTGAACAGCGCGGCCACGGTATTGGGCGAGATCATGTCAACGCCCGACAAAGGAATCCCGCTAGATTTGATGCACCACGCGCAATGCATTGTGGTGATTCCCGGCGTGAAGCAAGGGGCATTCGGTGTAGGCGCCAAATATGGCAAAGGTTTTTTCTCGTGCCGCAGAGGGGCGGACTGGTCTGCGCCTGGTTCCATCCGGATTGAAGGCGGCAGTTTCGGTTTTCAAATCGGCGCGATTGAGACCGACGTGATTTTGCTGATTATGAACCGGCATGGGGCGAACCAGTTGCTGAGCACGCAATTCACCGTGGGAGGCGCGGCTGAAGCAGCGGCTGGGCCGGTTGGGCGAGCCACGAGCGCGCAGACCGATGCCAGCATGCGCGCTGAAATGCTTTCGTGGTCGCGTGCGCGCGGCGCTTTTGCAGGGATCTATTTACAAGGCGCGACTTTGCGGCAAGATGTAAGCGATAACGAGGATATTTATGGCCGAAAGCTCACCAACAAAGAAGTGATCAACGGGCCGACGGCATGGCCGAATGAGGGCAGCGAACTGCATAGCTTGCTGAGAAAATACGCCGAGCGAGCCGCGCAACATCCCACGCGCAAGCACAAGTAGTTTAGCAATCGGCGGTGCAGGCGGAGCTTAGTTTTTTCACTTCATCTTTGAACAAGTTGTTGGCTGGAAACTCGTGAGCCAAGTCGGCCATGAGTTGTCCGGCGGCGGCTCGATTCTTATCGCGAACAGCGGCAATGGCCAGCAGAATCTTGGCGTAGGGCTTGAAATAATGACCTTCGGCAGCCACAATTTTTAGTTTTTGAATGCCAGTGTCCTTATCGGTCTGCGCTCCGGTCCAGCGTAGGAACATGCGGACGGGTGCGCCCTTCTGGCTGAGTAGATAGTTTTCGACGCCCACCGATAAATAGCAGTCTTTCATGTCCGGATGTTTGGCGATGAGGGCTTCGGCCTCGGTGCGGGCTTCCTTGATGTTCGTCAGTGCCTGCCAGTTTTCTTTCTCGATCATGGCTAGATAATCGGCGCGCAAGGCGGTGCAAACGATGGAGGCGAACATGGCGCGGTCGGGCGTTTTATTCTCTTTGAACATTTGGTTGGAGAGCTGTTGACTGCGGTTCAAGGCCTTTTCGAATTGAGCCTTAACGTTTGGATCGGCCTTCAACTTGGGGGCGCCTAAAAAGCTTTTGTCTTCAGCGAACAATTCTGAGCGGAGAACCTTGAGGCGTTCGAACTCGGAAAAGAGATAGGCTGCGGCTTGCGAGGCGGGACCGAAGGGGTCGGAAGGTTGCTGTTGCTCAAATTCAGCGAATGCTTTATGCGCTCCGTTGAAATCCAGGTTGTACATGGCGCTATAGCCTTTGTCCAGCTGGCTGTTATCGATGGTCGGGGGCGCGGCGGACGCAGGCGAAACGAATGCCAGGAACGCAAAAATAGCGAGGACCATATCTACCAGTTTATGGGATACGGAGGAGAGTTCGGGCGAATGGGACTAGAATGTGAAGGAACCAACCCTATGTTCCGTTTTCTGTTCATCACCCTAATTGCCATCAGTTCGTGCGTGGCTCAGCCCTTCAAGATCGCCGTGATTGGCCTTACGCACGGACACGTTGCGGGGTTTTTCAATAACGCGCTCAAGCGCGACGATATTCAGATTGTCGGCATAGCCGAGCCTGACCGTGGGCTCTTCGACAAATACGCTAAACTTCACAACCTGAACCCCAATCTGTATTACGCTTCCGCGGCCGAGATGCTGGCCCATACATCGCCCAACGGCGTGGTTGGCTACACGAGCACGTTCGAACATCTGCACGCGGTGGAAGCTTGCGCCAAGGCGCATGTGGACCTGATGATGGAGAAACCTTTGGCCGTAAGTTACGAGGACGCGCTCAAGATGGCTGAACTAGCGCGCGCGGCCAAGATTCATGTACTGGTGAATTACGAAACCACATGGTATTCGAGCAATGCGCTCGCCAAAACGCTTGTGGACAAGGGTGAGTTGGGCGAGATCCGGAAAGTGGTGGTCCATGACGGCCATCAAGGCCCGCAGGAGATCCACGTACAGCCCGAGTTCTTTAACTGGCTGACTGATCCGAAGCTCAATGGAGCGGGCGCACTTTTCGATTTCGGTTGCTACGGTGCAGACCTTATGACCTGGCTGATGCATGGCGAAGCGCCACAGACCGTTACGGCTGTTACACAACAGATCAAGCCGGACATCTACAAGCTCGTTGACGACGAAGCCACGGTGGTTCTTACTTATCGGCACGCGGTGGCGATTCTGGAGCCCTCCTGGAACTGGCCGTTCGCTATCAAAGACATGCAAGTCTACGGCAGGACGGCGGAGATTTCCACGATTCTGCGCGACCACGCGATGATTACGCGCGAGGGACAAGCGGCCGTCGAAGAAGAGGCACCCAAACTGAGCGCTCCGTATGACGATTCGTTGCGTTATTTCGCCGCCGTGGTGCGGGGTGAGATCGATGATCACGGCAGTCTTTCCTCAATTGAGACCAATTTAATTGTGAGCGAGATTCTCGATGCCGCGCGCCAATCGGCGCATACAGGAAAGACCGTGACACTGCCACTCGATGGAAAATAGCGCAGGCCTTATCGCCCTCATTGTGCCGTGTTTTAACGAGGCGGCGCGGCTCAATGTACAAGAGTTCCGAGAGTTTGCGGCACAAACACCGGACGTGCATCTGCTGTTTGTGGATGACGGAAGCCGCGACAACACGCTGGCTGTTCTGGAAAGTGTACGAACAGGGAATGACGCCAACGTGAGCATCCTGGCGTGCAGCCCGAACGGCGGCAAAGCCGAGGCGGTGCGGCGCGGCATTTTGCATGCGCTGGATCAATTTGCGCCGCGCATTGTGGGATTCTGGGACGCCGACCTAGCAACACCGCTGAACGCTGTTACCGCGCTGGCGCAAGTGCTTGATGAGAAACCTGTCATTGAAATGATTTTCGGCGCCCGCGTGAAGCTGCTGGGCCGCGAGGTAGAGCGCCGAGCGGTCCGCCATTATCCGGGTCGAGTGTTCGCCACGATGGTTTCGCTACTGCTGCATTTAAGTATTTACGATTCGCAGTGCGGGGCTAAACTCTTCCGAGTCCGCCCACACACGCGCGAGATCTTCGCCGCGCCTTTTCTTTCGAAATGGATCTTTGATGTAGAAATCCTGGCACGTTACCGGCAACAGCTCAAACTAACATCCACTCAATTAGGGGCAATGATTTACGAATATCCGCTGGAAAAATGGACCGACGTAGCGGGTTCGAAACTGCATCCGTCGGACTTCGTCAAGTCGCTTGCCGATTTGTGGCGGATTCACCGGACGTATCTTCAGACGCGGAAATAATCCGGCCGCCAAGTTTGCACGGCTTCTTTGATTTCCTTTGGCTTTAGATTGCCGGCCGATGCCTTTTGGGCCAGCGCAGGCATTTCCGCGTCGGACGCAAAGCGCAAGGCAATCAACTGGCCTTCGGTCAGTGTTGGAATGGCCGAGGTGCCCGACAATCTCGCAAGACGCATAGTCTCTTCGAGGCGAATGACGCGGTCTTGGACCTTTAATGAATACGTCCGCACTAATCCGGAAAGTAAGAAGATGAGCGTAGCCACTACTAGCCAGGCGATGGCTTCGCGCCCGGGATGGCGGAACAGATGCACGATTGTCCATATGAAAAATAACAGAGCCAAAGGCACGGTAACGTAGTGATACATAGGATCGAAGCGCGCGTGGTTCTTCAGTGTTTGAGGGACTTTTTCGCCCATAGGAAACTCTCCAGGAATTAAGATTGAATCAGCACAAGTATATATCCGTGTTAACCTGAACTCAATTTTTATGGCGACAGTTCGAGAGAAAAAACAATTGATGGGTCCGTCGGAAATGGACCGCACTTTGGTCCGGCTGGCTCACGAAATTTTGGAGAAGAGCAGCGACCTGAAGACGTTGGCCTTTGTCGGCATCAAGCGGCGCGGAGTGCCGCTGGCGCAAAGGCTGTCCGCCAAAATCGCCAACCTGGAAAACTTGCACATTCCCGTGGGGATTTTGGATATCAACCTTTATCGAGACGACCTTTCAACAGTCGGCGATAAGCCGATTTACAAGGCGAAGCAAATTGATTTTAGCGTTGACGGCAAAGATATCGTGCTGATGGACGACGTTCTCTATACTGGACGCACCATTCGAGCGGCGCTCGATGCGCTTTTTGATCATGGCCGTCCCGCTAATGTGCAACTGCTGGTGTTCATTGATCGCGGTCATCGGGAATTGCCCATTGAAGCGCGCTACGTGGGCCGCATGGTGCAAACGGCTTCCAACGAAATTATTGAAGTGAAATTTCAGGAAGTTGATGATCAGGAGAAAGTGCTGCTAGTTGAACGGGTAGAAGACCTGGGGGCAAAGGGTTAGACTCTCAACGTTTGAGAATCACCATGAGCAAAGGTCTTCTCGATATCGAATCCATCTCGCGGCAGGACATCGAAGTGATTCTGTCGCGTTCGAAGACGTTTCAACCTCCGCCGGGACAGCCGTTCCAACGCACCACTATTTTGCAGGGCCGCTCGATTGTGAATCTATTTTTCGAAGCATCGACGCGTACGCGGACAAGCTTTGAAATCGCGGCACGCCGTTTGGGCGCGGAAGTTCTGTCGATCACGAGCTCGGGGTCCAGTGTTTCAAAAGGTGAATCTCTGGTGGACACGCTCAATACCCTGGGGGCTATGAGGCCGGATGCTATAGTGATGCGCCACTCGGCGTCGGGCGCTCCGCATTTCCTTTCGCGCTACCTGCCCATACCGATTGTGAATGCGGGCGATGGTACGCACGAGCATCCAACGCAGGCGCTGTTGGACGCACTGACGATTTTAGACCGGCGCGGGACATTGGAAGGCCTGCGAGTGGCCATCATCGGCGACATCGCGCACAGCCGCGTGGCCCGTTCCAATATTTTTCTGCTTTCCAAGTTTGGCGCGCAAATCGTTCTGTGCGGCCCGGCGACGCTGTTGCCGCCGCAGATTGGCCAGATTGCCCCGGGCATTGAATTAACAACTGACATGGAACAGGCGATTCGGGGCGCGGACGTGATTATGATGCTGCGCGTGCAACTAGAGCGGCAGAACGAAGCGGCGTTTCCCGCCGCTGAATATTTCAGCTTCTACGGCTTGCGCCTTGAGCATGTGGAAGCGGCGAAGCCGAACGTGATAGTGATGCACCCCGGCCCGATCAACCGCGGGCGTGAGATTGCTTCCGAAGTGGCCGATTCGCAGCGTTCCGCCATTTTGAACCAAGTAGAGAACGGCATTGCTGTTCGCATGGCGGTATTGGAAAGGGTTTTAGGCTAGTGAGTAAACTCGTCATCAAGAATGGCCGCGTGATCGACCCTTCGCAAAACTTCGACCAAGTAGCCGATGTAGGCATTGAGAACGGGGTGATCCGTGAGGTAGCGGCACAGATCGACGCCACGGGAGCGGAAGTTTTCGACGCTTCCGGATTGGTGGTTGCACCCGGATTCGTGGATATACATGTTCATTTACGCGAGCCCGGATTTGAGCATTCGGAAACGATTGAATCTGGATCGAGAGCGGCCGCGGCAGGCGGTTTCACCTCAATTTGTTGCATGCCGAACACACAGCCGGTGAACGACAATGCCACAGTTACCAGCTACATTGTGGATCGCGCACGCAGGCATGCCGTTGTGAACGTCTATCCTATTGGCGCGATTACGAAGAACAGCGCGGGTGAGGAGCTGGCATCGTTTGCTTCAATGAAGCAGGCCGGTATTGTTGCCATTTCGGACGATGGAAAGCCGGTGATGAACGCGCGGGTGGTGAGGCACGCGATGGAGTTTGCGCGCGCGCTGGATATGCCGCTGATTGAACATTGCGAAGATCTGCACCTCAGTTCGGGCGGCAACGTGCATGAGGGTCTGGTTTCCACGAGATTGGGCTTGCGTGGCATTCCGCGCAGCTCTGAGGATGTAATGGTGGCCCGTGACATTCTGCTGGCGGAAGTGACAGGCGTCCGGTATCACGTGGCGCATATTTCATCGCGAATCGCAGTGGAAATGGTGGCATTTGCAAAATCACGCGGGCTGAAAGTTACGTCGGAAGCGACGCCCCACCATTTTGTCCTGGCCGATTCGGATATGCTGCCTTACGACAGCAACTACAAGATGAAGCCGCCGTTACGCGAGCGGCCTGATGTGGAAGCGGTAACGCAAGGATTAATCAGCGGTGCAATTGACGCGATTGCTACGGACCACGCGCCTCATCCGGGTGACGAGAAGATGCAGGAGTTTGAACGCTGCCCGTTTGGAATTATCGGGCTAGAAACGGCGTTGGGCTTGGCCCTAGAACAGCTTTATCATCCGGGGCATGTGGACTTGCCTCATATCGTCAAGCTGTTCACGCAGAATCCTGCGCAGATTTTGTCTTTGGATCGCGGCACCTTGCGCGTTGGTGCTGCGGCGGATGTCACCATTTTTCATCCAGATCATGAGTGGACTTACGATGTGGCGAAATCGCCATCGAAGAGTAGAAATTCACCGTTTGATGGACGTAAATTCAAAGGCGGTCCTGTGGCTAGCATTGTGGCAGGCAGTGTGGTTTGGAAGCTCTAAACTGACTTTACGGCGCCGATTAGGGACGAGACTTCGGCATCTGAGATGGTGCGCATATCGAGGATGATTTTGTCGTTTTCGATGCGCGCTATCACAGGCGGCGTTGTGAAACGCAGATGTTTTTCAAAGGCGTTTGGGTTGGGTGTTTCTATTTCAACAAGCCAGGTGGGCAACATTTGATCGGGCGTTGAACCGCCGCCAATGGGAGATTCACTTTCGCGGATAGTGCCGCCAACCGCGGCACTTACTTGCTCGGCGCGACGTTTCAAATCTTCCAGTTTGGTGAAGATCATTCGCAGTGCCGGAACGGTTTGCCAATCCTGGCGCAACAGTGCGCCGAGCGTGGTTTCTAAGGCTTGGATGATTAGCTTGTCCACGCGAAAAGCCCGATACATAGGGTTACGCCGGACGCGTGAAACTAATTCTTGATTGCCGGCGATGATACCGGTCTGAGGGCCACCGAGCAATTTGTCGCAGCTAAACGAAAGGAGATTGACACCCGCAGCGACGCTCTCGCTCACTAACGGTTCGTCAATGCCGGGAGTCAAACAGCCGCTTCCAAGGTCTTCATACACCGGTACGCCTCTGGTGCGGCCCAACTCAGATAGCTCCTTCAGCGATGGGCGAGCTGTGAAACCGGCGACGCGGAAATTCGAAGGATGGACGCGCATGATGAGCTTCGTCCTCTCGCTAACAGCGTTGGCATAGTCTTCCAGGCTGGTACGGTTGGTTGTGCCTACTTCTCTAAGGACAGCGCCAGAGCGTGCCATGATTTCAGGAATGCGAAAACCATCGCCAATCTCAATGAGTTCACCGCGCGAGACGATGACCTCGCTACCGGCGGCCATCTCATGGAGAACAAGGAAAACAGCTGCAGCGTTGTTGTTGACGAGAATGGCGGGGCGGCCGATGAGCCTCTCAAGTAACCTAGCTGTGTGCGAGTCGCGCTTGCCGCGCTTGCCTGTTTTCAAATCGTACTCGAGATTGGAGTAGCCAGCAACCGGTTCGAACAGGACAAGAGGCGCGCGGCCTAAGTTAGTGTGCAGCACGACACCGGTGGCGTTAATAACGCGGCGCAAGGAGGGTTGACCCAACTGATGCAAGCGATCCTTAACTACTTCTTCTAAGCCAGACTGAACGGGCGCGCCGGACTTTACTAAGACTCGCTGCTCTTCTATAACGCTGCGGATCTCGGCGACGACGACTGAATGCGGCCATCCTGTTTGACCAAGTTTTTGCAAAACTTGATCGACCGAAGGCAAATGGTTAAGCGATTGCACGTTGGGCCAGCGCCATCTTTAGATATTTACCGGTATAAGATTCAGCCACGCCGGCAAGCGTTTCGGGTGTGCCTTGCGCCACAATCCGGCCTCCCGCTTCCCCGCCCTCTGGTCCTAGATCGATAACCCAGTCGGCTGCTTGAATGAGATCGAGGTTGTGCTCAATGACCAAGATGCTGCCTCCATTGGCAATCAGTTTTTCGAAGGCCTGCAAGAGCTTAGAGATATCGTCGAAGTGTAAACCGGTAGTGGGCTCATCGAAAAGGAATAGTGTGCCTTCGCAACTAGCTTGAGCTAAATGGGCGGCGAGTTTCACACGCTGCGCTTCACCGCCGCTTAAGGTGGTGGCGGATTGCCCAAGGCGCAAGTAACCCAGACCGACATCACTGAGGACCTTGAGACGGGCAGCCAGCTTCGACGATTCCGCGAAAAAGGTCAAGGCCTCACGTACGGTTAGTTGCAAGACTTCGTGGATATTGAGACCGCGATACTTGATGTCGAGAATCTTCTGTTTGTAGCGCGTGCCCTTGCACTCTTCACAAACGAGTTCGACGTCGGCAAGAAACTGCATCTCTACTGTAACGGTGCCGTCGCCCTGGCAAGTTTCGCAGCGGCCCCCCGGGATGTTAAATGAGAAATGACCAGCTTCGTAACCGCGTTTTTCAGCTTCGGGCGTGCGGGCGAAAATCTCACGAATCAGATCGAAGGCCTTGATGTACGTGACTGGATTTGAACGGGGGGTGCGTCCGATGGGCGATTGATCAACCATCACCACGCTCGTGAGCAGGTTGGCCTTCTCGACCCGTTTTAGCGGCAGCTTGCGCGCGCTTTCCGCGGTCTCGCCCTGCGGCTGGGAAGTTCGTTCCTTGTTGACAATAGAGTCGAGCGCTTTGTAGATTACTTCATGCACCAGACTTGATTTGCCAGAACCCGAAACGCCGGTCACGGCAACCATCATGCCGAGCGGGATATCGACGTCAACATTCTTCAGATTGTTGGCGCGTGCTCCGTAGAATGAGATCTGCTTTTTCTTGTTAATTTTGCGGCGGTCCGTTCGACGAGAGACGGACAATTCGCCACGAAGATAGCGGCCGGTTAGGGAAGTTGAAGATTTCAACAATTCCGGGTAAGTGCCCGCGAAGATAATCTTGCCGCCGTTTTCGCCGGCACCGGGGCCGAGATCGAGAATGAAATCCGCTTCGGCCATGATGTCGGGATCGTGCTCGACGACGATGATCGTGTTGCCCAGATCTTTAAGATCTTTCAAGATGTTGACTAGGCGCGCGGTGTCGCGATTGTGCAGACCAATGGAGGGTTCATCAAGAACGTATGTGGCGCCTACCAAGCGAGAGCCGAGACAGGTGGCCAATTGAATGCGCTGCGCCTCACCGCCCGAGAGCGTGGCAGACAAGCGGTCAAGCGTTAGATATTCGAGACCGACGTCATTGAGAAATTTGCAGCGTTGACGAATTTCGTCGAGCACCTTATCGGCGATCTCGCGTTCTTCCGGACTTAGTTCGAGAGTGTCGAAAAACTCCTGCGCGCGGCGGATATTCATAGCCGCGACCTCCGCTATATTACAGGGTCCTAGACGCACCCATAAAGCCTCTGGCCGCAGACGAGCGCCACGGCAGGCCGGACACTGGGTGTAGGCCCGATAGCGGCTCATAAAGACGCGCACATGAACCTTGTATTTCTTGCGCTCAACTTCGTGGAAGAAGCGGAAGACATGCTTGCGGACGAACTCACGCTCTTCGGCTTTGAGATCCGCGTAAGGGACGTTGAGCCGCACCTTGCCGCGCGCTTTCGGCTTAAGGTCTTCGTCGTAATACCAACTGTATTGCGGCTTCGTCCAGGGATCGACTGCGCCTTCTTCAAGCGTTAGGGATGGATCAGGGACGATCAGGTCCATGTCGTAATCCACGGTGTTGCCAAAGCCTTGGCAAGTGGGGCAAGCGCCCATCGGGTTGTTAAAGCTGAATAGCGTGGGTTCAGGTTTGGCTGCGACTTGCCCACAATTCTTGCACGCGAATGTTTCGCTGAAATGCAGGATGCGCGGATCGGCCACGGCGGCTTGTTCAAAGAAAATTTCGCCGGCTTCGCGGTAACAAATTTCAAGAGTGTCTACCAGGCGCTGGTGGGAGTCCGGTCGAATGACAATACGGTCGGCCAGGATGAAAAGCGGTTTAGAAAAATTGATTTCGAGGAGAGATTCGGGAGTGGAGAACTCGAACATCTTCCCGCCCTGGAAAAGCCGGTTGAAGCCTTTTTTGCGGAGATCGAATAAGCGATCACGCAAGGCGGCAGCCTCGTTCGCGCCAGCGACCTTGACGGGAAACAAAGCGTACCAACGCGAATCTTCGGGTTCAGCAAGCATCGTTTCGGCGACCTGATCGACCGTATCGCGTTGAATTAGGGTGCCGTCGTTAGGGCAATAGGTGCGTCCGGCGCGGGCCCATAAGAGGCGCATGAAATCGTACAACTCCGTGGCAGTGGCTACAGTAGAGCGCGGATTACGGGTTTGATTTTTTTGGCGAATGGCGATGGGCGGGGCAATACCGATGATTTCATCGACATCGGGCTTCTCCATGCGTTCGAGAAACTGGCGCGCGTAGGCCGAAAGCGATTCGACATACCGGCGTTGACCTTCGGCGTAGATGGTGTCAAATGCAAGCGAGGATTTGCCGGAACCGGAGACTCCCGTGACCACGGTTAGCTGATTGTGCGGGATGTCGGCGCTCACGTTCTTCAGATTATGGACGCGCGCACCACGGATACCCAGCACGGGTGAACCGGGGGACAATTCGGGTACGGAAGGTAAACTAGGTTTCGGCAGGGGCTTTCCTCACCTAGTATAAGATGCCAATTCCATGTGGTCCGCCGCAAAGTTAAAGCGCTTCCGCGCGAATCTGTTGACCTGGTTTAGCCGGCAACAACGGGACTTGCCCTGGCGGCGCAACAAGGAGGCGTACGCGATCTGGGTTTCGGAAATTATGCTGCAGCAAACGCGCGTGGCGGCGGCGATTCCGTACTATGAGCGGTTCCTGGCGCGCTTTCCGGATTATGCGGCGCTTGCTGGCGCTCACGAAGAGGAAGTGCTGAAGCATTGGGCGGGGCTTGGCTACTATTATCGGGCACGTAATTTGCAAAAGGCCGCGCAGCGTATGGTCGATATGGGGGGATTTCCCAACGATTACGAGACGATTTTGAGTCTGCCGGGTGTAGGCGATTACACGGCGGCAGCAGTGGCGAGTATCGCATTTGCCCTGCCGCATGCGGTGGTGGATGGAAATGTGGTGCGCGTGATCAGCCGGCTCATGGCCGTTCATCTAGATCGAAAACAGATCGTAGAAACGGCGGGTAAGCTTCTTGATCGGCAGCATGCGGGGGATTTCAATCAAGCAATGATGGAACTCGGCGCGACGCTGTGTCTGCCGAGGAATCCGCATTGTTTGCTATGTCCGGTGGCTGAGGTATGCCGGGCTCGGGAACTGGGAGCCACCGATCAGTTCCCTGCTCCGAAGGTGAAAGCCAAGAACAAACAAATTGAGCGCTCGTTGTTCTGGATCGAGAGGCGCGGAAAAGTGCTGGCCTGGCAACGTCCGGCGCATGCACGGCTCATGCCGGGCTTTTGGGAGTTGCCCGAGCGGGAGCAATTGCCGGCGGTCGAACCCATTAGGGAACTGGGCGCCTTCCGGCACGGCATTACTGTACACGATTACCGGATCAAGTTGTGGGATGCAAAGGCGCCTGCGGAGATCTTTGGTTGTGACTGGCTGGACATTCGCAAATTGGCAAGCCTTCCGTTAAGCACGATTTTCAAGAAAGCGCTGAATGTACGAAACGAATTTGTAGGAAAATGAGAAGATGCGAAAGAGCATACTGTTTTTCTGTTTACTCGGATGTTTGCAGGGGCAAGATTCGCAACAGACACCGCCAACGACTGCTCCCACTGCTGGTTTGAAAGAACGTCCCGAGGCGCCACCCAACAGTATTCAAGTGGACGCCGGCACGCACATTCTGTTGAGCATGATCAATAGCGTAAGCACAAAACAGTCGGTAGTGGGCGATCGCATTTATTTGGAAACGGCGTTTCCGATTTTGATCAACGGCAAGATGGTGGTGCCGCGCGGCAGTTGGGTGACGGGCACAGTTACGGAGGTTACGCGGCCGAAGCGAGGGATCAAAGGAAATGGCGAGATTGCCGTGCGTTTTGACTCGCTGACTCTGCCGAACGGGGTGAATCGGAGCTTTCGGGCGGACTTGGGCGCGCTGGACGCTTCGAACGAGGGAAAGCTGGACCATGAAACGGGGAAAGTGACAGGACCCAACATGGATAAGAAGGAGGCGGTGAGAACGGTGGCGATCACGACCGCCGCAGGGGCAGGCGTTGGGACCGCGGTGGGTGCGGCTGCAGGACATATCCGGAGCGGTAGCGTTATTGGCGTGGCTGGCGGTGCGGCGGCGGGTTTAATTAGCGTCCTGGCCAGTCGTAGACCCGACGCGATGTTGCAACGGGGAATGACCGTAGAAATGGTGCTGGACCGGCCATTATTTTTTAGCCCCGATGAACTAGCAGGCGTGAGCGATGGAAACCGATCCCATTGAGATTCCGGTAACGGACGTTTTCGACTTGCATCCTTTTGCCCCGAGAGACGCCAAAGCGGCCATTGAAGCTTATCTTGAAGAAGCTCAGCACAAAGGGCTGAAAGCAATAAGGATAATCCACGGTAGGGGTATTGGTGTGCAACGTGAGATGGTGAGAGCAATTCTGGCTCGGACACCGAATGTGATTGCGTTTGGCGATGCCCCGGCCGAAGGGGGCGGCTGGGGAGCCACGGTGGTTACTTTGAGAGCGGTTGGCCCCAGCGACCGTTGA
>CAWJBS010000063.1:0-92688 GCA_963840845.1 Bryobacterales bacterium | reverse complement strand
ACCACTTTCCTATGTAGAGTTCGGCATAGATACCGAATGAACCAGCGGTGGGATGGGCAACGGCCATTTCGCCTAAGGCGCGCATCAGCAGTGAGGCGACGAAGGCGCCGATGACAATAAGGATGACGCCTGGACCCGCTGTGTGAACAGCGAGCGAACTGCCGAGGAACAACCTTTCCGATGGCGCCGCCGATAGCGATCATGGCTAGTTGGGGCGCGGTGAGCTGGCGCGAGAGTGTTTCTGCTTCCTCAACCGCCGATACCGTGGCGGCGCCAATGGGGTGGGGGCTGCTCATGAGCGCACGAGGAGGTCGAGATTTTCGGCGAGCACCGAGAGGGCTTGATTGACGTCGGTGTGGTTGTTGTAGACGTGGAATGAAAAGCGCACGCCGTCTTGACGGGCGGAAACGATGACTCCACGGGCGGTCAGTTTTTCGACTAAGGCCGAAGGATTGTTCGAGCGGAGAACGACTAACGGGCCAACGGTGTTGTTCGGAGTTTTCGAGACAATGCCGAGAGTGCGTGTGCCCGCGAGAAACGCGCCGGCGAGTTGGGCGATTTGGGAAGCAACATTTTCCATGCCAATTTCGAGCAAAAGGGATAGCGTGGCACGCGCTGTATAAATGTTCGGAATGGGCGGGGAGCCGCCTTCGAAACGGCGGGCTTCGCTAGCGGGGTCAAGTTTTTGGGTATCGAAGGCGAAGACGTCGCGCTGGGCCATCCAGCTCGTGAGGGTGGGCGTGAGCGATTCGATGAGGGACCGTTTGACGTAAAGAAAGGCGAGGCCAGAGGGGCCCGAGAAATATTTGAGGGTGCCGGTGACGTAGAAATCAATGTCCATCGCTTTCACTCGATGGGGCGAGTGCCGCAATCTTGATAGCCATCCATAAAGACCAGGGCGCCGCTGATTGTGGGCGATTGTTGTGATGGCGGCAAAATCGGCGCGGGCGCCGTTGAGGAAGGAGACTTGCGTGAGAGGGAACGATGGCTGTGTGGTTGTCAATGGAGCAGCTGGTAGGCCGCGAGGGGCACGGCGTTATCAACGCCTGGGAGGAATTCAATCTGTGCTCCGCGCGGACTGTTGAGCGAGCCAGATCTGTCCCATGGTAGGGAACTCGTATTCGCCCATGACGACTTTGGGGCGGTTCGAAAAATTGAAGCGCGCTGGCGATGGCGTTGATGCCGGCGGAGGCACTGGTGAGCATGGCGATTTCATGCGGGTCGAGCGTTGATGAAGCGAGCGAACTCCGCGCGCATGGATTCGTAAACTTCGATCCAATCGTTCCAGGGAGCTTTGGAAGTGCGCCAACTCTGGAGATAGCTTTCCATGCCGCTTTGAGCGGCGTCGCTGAGCGCGCCTTGCGAGCAGTTATACAGATAGGTTTGCTCGTGGAGGATGGGAAGCGGCGGCGAAGGGCGGCAACTTGTTCGGCGGTTAGCATCGATCAACTCAGTTTGACATGAGAGTCTACGCGCTGCCGGCCGGTGCTGAAGTTCCGCGCGGAATTAGTCCGCCCTTCGCTGCGAATGCCCGTTACTTGGGGATCCACTTCTTCTGGAAACGACCTCTGGCCCGGAACAGAATGAGGCGCAGTTGTTCGCGGCTTACTTTATATTTGCGGCAGACTTCTTCCCGTTCCAGATCGTTGTAAAAGAGATCGACCAATATTAGGCGGTCGCGCGATTTGAGAGAAGTGAGAACGGCGCGCACCGAACGCGCTCGTTCCTTTGAGATCATCTGCTCTTCAGCGGTGAGGGCGCGGTCGGAGATGTGGTCAAAATCGAAGTCCGAATTGTGATTCGTGCTCGGGATCGGGCCGTTTGGCCAAATTCGCACAAATCCCGCCGACGTAAGCGGCCAGGCAAGATGGGTCGCGCGGCTCGCCGTTCATAATCTTTTCCAGCGCCGCGGCCAGAACATCTTCCATCAAGTCATCTTGGATAGAGCGGCCGAATTTGGCCCAGAGCTTGATGCGGAGCATGCGGCGGAAGTAGGCGGTGAAGTGCTTCGCCGTTTCTTCGTCTCCGCTTCGCAATCGAGTCAAATAGTTCTCATCGAAGATGTTCGACGACATGACTGTGCTCGGCTTGGTTTCCATCGCCGCCAGCGGCCAAATGCTGAAACTATTAGGCTTTTCGATATGCGTCTCCATAAAGACCTCCGTGCTACCAGTCCAATATTGAAAGCGACTTGTTCCACGAGGCAACGAATCCGCTTCTGGCCAATAATGCGTAAATGAGGAAAGTTTCACGCCAAGAATTTGAAAAAAAATTCACAATTGGTGGAAACGGTCGGAATGGTCGTAAAGAGGTAGAATCACAAAGAGGCACAATCCCATTGGATGGTTCGACAGGCGAAGTAACCCAGTTATTGAATGAGCTGGAAGGGCGTCACCAGGAGGCAACTCCCCGCTTGTTTGAACTTCTCTACAAAGAACTGCGGAAACTGGCTCAGCATTACCTCAACAGTGAAAGACCAGATCACACGCTGCAAGCAACCGCATTAGTGCATGAAGCGTATGTGAAGTTGGTGGGTTCCGACCCGCACTGGCGGAACCGAACGCACTTTTTTGCGATCGCTTCATCGGCGATGCGCCGCGTGTTAGTGGACCAAGCTCGTGCAAAACACGCGGCCAAGCGGCCTCATCCGCAACAAAGGGTGGACTTCGATGAAGCGCCGCTGTTGGCCAACGAAAACTTTGACGAGATTCTGGCGCTCGATCAAGCGCTGGAGCGGCTGAGTAAACTAGATGCGACCCAAGCCCGGATCGTTGAGTTGCGCTATTTCGGAGGGATGACTGCGGAAGAAACCGCTTTGGCTTTGGGAATTTCGCTATCGAGCGTGAGCCGCGACTGGGTGGTGGCAAAGGCCTGGTTGCATGCGGAGCTTTCTAGCCAGCAACCAAAGCCATGACGCCTGAGCAATGGGCCGAAGTCAAAGAGCGCTTTCACGAAGCGCTGCAGGAGCCTGCCGAAAAGAGACAGGCGTTTTTGGCGCAGAAGTGTTCAGACGAGACGGTGAGGCTTGAGGCTGAGCGGTTACTGGCCGAGCACAGCCTTTCAGGTGACTTCCTGACGTTGCCTGCCACTGCCAGTAGGCCGTCATCTGCGGCGCAAATGGCAAGTTCGCGCGAAGATTTTCCACAGACTCACCGCTTCACGGCGCAAGAGAAACTAGGCGCCGGCACGTTTGGGGTCGTTTTTAAGGTGCTTGACCGGGAGCGGAACTCCGTCGTCGCGCTAAAAAAGCTATTGCAGTTTGACGCACCTCATCTGATGCGCTTCAAACGCGAATTCCGCTCGCTGGTGGATCTGGTCCATCCCAATCTGGTACAGCTTTACGAATTGTTCGGCGAAGACAAGCAGTGGTACTTCACCATGGAACTCGTGGAAGGAGTTGATTTCCTTTCCTATGTTCGACCGAGCGGTTATCGAGTTGAAGGCGACCGGTTGCGCGATGCGTTGTTTCAGCTGGCGACCGGGGTGCAGGCGTTGCACACTTCAGGCCGATTGCATCGGGATTTGAAGCCGTCGAACGTTCTGGTGACAGCGGAAGGGCGCGTCGTCATTCTTGACTTCGGCTTGGTACGCGAGTTTGAATCGGCGTCGATTGAACAGAGCTTATTAGCGGGTTCGCCCGCGTACATGGCTCCAGAGCAAGCCGGTGGCGCCATCAGCGAAGCAGCGGATTGGTATGCCGTTGGAGTGATGCTGTTTCGAGCGCTTACCGGAGCACTTCCCTTTGACGGCACGATGATGGAGGCGCTGGAACGTAAAAGAACGGAGAAGGCACCCGAGGCCAAAGACCTAGTTGCCGACGTGCCGGACGATCTGAATGAGGCCTGCAAAAATTTGCTTGACCGCGATCCGGCGGCCCGCAAGGCCGGCGCAGATTTCTTGCTAGACCAAGGGCAGCGACACACCAGAAGCGTGGTTCGCCCGCGTGAAGAGTTCGTAGGACGCGAGGCGGAACTGAACTTGTTGCGCGAGCGCTTTGCGCGGTTGTCGTCGGGAAACCGGCAGATGGTTCTGCTCGAAGGGCAATCGGGCATCGGGAAAACGTCGCTAATTTCGCACTTCCTGAACAATTTGAAACAGGAGCGTCCCGAAGCCGTCATTCTGCGGGGGCGCTGCCGGGAGTCGGAGTCAGTACCTTATAAAGCGCTTGATCCCATTGCGGATGAACTGGTGCGGCATCTTAAGTCGATTCCCGAGGCGGCGGCGATGGCGCTGTTGCCCAGGAATCCGGAGTTGTTGCGACGATTGTTCCCGGTGTTTGGAGAAATTGAGATGTTGTCGTCGTTTCCACAACGCACAGCGGTGGATGCCGATGAGCAACAGATGAGGCGGCGGGCGTTCGAGGCATTATGCGAACTACTGGGACGCATGACGGATCGGGGCCCGGTGGTGATCGCGATTGACGACCTGCAATGGGGGGATTTAGACAGTATCGCGTTTCTGGCGGAACTCGTCTTGCCGGCCAATGCTCCCGCGTTGATGTTATTGCTTTCGTTCCGGACCGAGGAAGCGGAGAGCAGTCCTCCGCTCAAAGCATTGCGTGAATTCCAGCACAGGTTGAGAGACGCGAATTCATGGATCGAGATTGAGATTCAGGGCCTTTCGGAGCGGGAAGGGCGCGACTTACTCGACATTCTGCAACACAAAACACTAACCATTAGCGAAGACCAGTTACACGACATCTTGCGCGAGGCGGATGGAAGCCCATTACTGCTGAATGAGTTACTACGGTTTGCGTCGTTAGAGATGGAAGAGGGTGAAACGGCCAGGCCAGCGGGAACCATTTTGCTTTCGGAGATGATTCGCCACCGGGCCGGTACGCTATCACCCACCGCGCGGCGTTTGCTGGAAGCATTGTCGGTGGCGGGTGAGCCGCTCTCTAAGACAACGCTCTATCTAGCGGTAAAAGTGACGAATGACGACCCAGCCAGAGAGATTTGGCGGTCTTGTCAACGAGCATTTAGTGCGCGTAACGGGAGGAACGCAGGCGGGCAAGCTAGAGCCGTTCCATGACCAAGTGCGGCAAGCTTCCTTAGCTTGGCTATCGGAAAGTGAATTACGGGAATGGCATTCGCATTTGGCGCAGATCTTGCAGGAAGAAGAAGATCCAGACCCGCAACGTCTTTTACGGCACTACCGGGGCGCCGGCAATTTGCCCGCTACTTACAAGGCGGCGCTAGCGGCGGCTGAAACGGCAGAAAACGCTTTAGCCTTTGAACAAGCAGCGGCTTTTTACTTAGAAGCGCTCAACACAGGCCAGGCCACGCCCGAGGCCCAGGCCGATTTGCAACGCAAGCGCGCAGAGGCGCTGGCGAATGCGGGTCGTGGCTGGGAATCGGCGAAGTATTACCTGATGGCTGCCGATTCGCCCGCCACGCAAGACACGATTGAGATGCGCCGTCTGGCGGCCGAACAATTGATGCGCGGCGGTTATCTAGACGAAGGGATTGAGATTTTCGCCGATTTGTTGCGACGCGCGGGTATTCATGTCCCTTCCACGCGGCTGGAGAATCTGGTTCGCATGCTGGCGATTCGAGCCTATATTCGCTTTCGTGGTCTAGCTTGGCGCGAGCGAACCGCGGCCGAAATTCCGGAGGGCACGCTCAAGAAGCTAGATCTGCTGTGGAGCGGAGCGATGGCGCTGCTGCCGACGGACACTTTTTTTGGCAGCTATTTGCACGCTCAGCACATGCTCGTGGCGCTGCGCGCGGGCGAACCGTTCCGCTTGGCATTGTCATTTGGTTTCGCGGCCATTTACGAATCGATGGGTGGCACGCGCGAATATGAGCACGGACGCAAGCTAGCGAGCTTGACAGTGGAGCTGGCGGAACGAATTAACGATCCTTACCTTTCGGCGATGACCGAACTCAGTTGGGTGGGACTTGACTTCTTGTTGGACGCGTGGAAGACGGCATGGCGCATTGCCGGACGGCAGCGTTGGGTTTGGAAAAAGCGAGCGGCCGCGCGACGGCGTGGGAGTTGGGAACATTCAACATGGCGCTGATCTGGTTCCTGGGCTGGGGTGGGAGGATTCGCGAACTGTCGGAAAAGGTACCGGCCATTCTGGAGGACGGGCGCGCGCGCGGAGATGTGTACGCCGTTGTTTCGGTAAGGTGTTCCGGCACCGCGCATTTGGTGGAACTCGCAGCGGACAACCCGGACCGGGCCATTTCGGAAATGAGACGGGCGTTGACGCAATGGCGCAAGACTTATTTCGACTTACCGCATTTTAACGGCGCATTGGCGTGCATGGAGTGCCATCTCTACGCGGGGCGGACGGAAGAAGCGCGCCAATTGATGCTCAATGAGTGGCCTGCTATCCGGCGGTCTCTCTTTACGCGCAAGAGCCAAATGCAGCGGACCAATTTGTATTATGCGCGCGGCCGCACCGCGTTGGGAGAATGGCTGCGCCTGCCTGACAGCAGGCCGCTGCGGCAAGAAGTCGGGCGAGTATGCAACTCGTTTGGCCGATGCCGGTTCGCCATGGGGAGACGCCTTTAGCCTGGTTTTGCGCGCCGGGGTGCTGGCGGGATTGAAACGGCAGACGGAAACACTCACGCTGTTGGGTCAAGCAGAAGAGATTTTGCGGGAACAAAATCTCAAGCTGATAGCGGCGAGTGTAGCTCGGCGGCGCGGCGAGCTAGAAGGAAGTGCGGGCGCGGCTCGAATTGAAGCCGCAGATGAGTTTATGCGATCGGAGGGCGTGACCCGGCCCGACCGCATGACTGCCGTGTACCTACCGGGGCAATGGCTGTGAGGCTCTATTCTTCGGTACTGAAGCGGTACGTTGTGACGCTGTGGTATGTCTCGCCAGGCCGGAGAACCGTGCTCGGAAAGTTAGGATGATTTGGTGAATCGGGATAGTGCTGGGTTTCTAAACAAAGCGCCGAGCGAAAATTGAACGCTCCGCCCACGCCCTTGGCAGACCCGTCTAAGAAATTTCCCGTGTAAAACTGAACCGCCGGCTGATCTGTATATACTTCCAGAACGCGGCCGCTGCTCGGGTCTTCCACTTTCACAACCCAATCTTTCGCCGTGTGATCGTTCAAAACAAAATTGTGGTCATAACCCTTGCCAAGTTTGAGTTGGTCGTTGGTTTCGTTGATGCGCGAGCCGATCACATTCCCATGGCGGAAGTCGAAGGGCGTCCCATCAACCGATTGAACAACCCCCGTAGGAATCAAGCCGTCATCAATGGGCGTAAAATGATCGGCGCGGATGGTGAGATGTTGCTTCAAGACCGTACCGCTGCCGGCACCGGCCAAGTTGAAATAAGTGTGATTGGTGAGGTTAAGGACCGTGGCTTTGTCGGTGGTGGCGGAATACTCGATAGACAAGCCATTCTTGGCATCTAGCGTATAGCGAACAGTAACATCCAGACTACCGGGAAACCCCATTTCGCCATCAGGGCTGAGATAGTGAAGTTCCAGCGCAGCCGCTTTGGGAGTGGAAACGTCTTTGACGTCCCAGATGCGTTTGTTAAAGCCGATGGTTCCACCGTGAAGCACATTGGGGCCTTCGTTGGCTTGCAGGTGGTAGACCTTGCCGTCCAATTGAAATTGCGCCTTACCTATGCGGTTGCCGTAGCGGCCAATTAGCGCACCGAAATAGGAAGCGGTGGCTTGATACTGGCCGACATTATCGAAACCGAGAACGACGTTGCCGAGGGTTTTGTTGCGGTCGGGAACTTTGATGGAGGTGACGGCGCCACCGTAATTGGTGATAGTGACTTCCATGCCGGCGGCGTTTTTCAGAAGGTACAGCACAATGGGCTTACCATCGACTTCGCCGAAGGGCATTTGCTCAATCTTGGGAACGCGGGGCGCCGCGCAGACGAGGCTGGCGCTGAGGGCTACAAAAGCAATGGCAGTTTTCATGTTGCAAAAGCATAATATCAGGCGGCCGTGAGTGCGAATTTTGGGGCACACACTAGACTGCTTTTGCGCGTGCGCGTTAAGATAAGGCAGCGCGCCCGCGCAATGGCAACATGGCGGAAGAGATCCTATACCTGACCGAACTGCTGGGCCTGAAGGTCTATGACCTCAAGGGCCAGCTTATTGGTACGCTCCGCGATGCCGCGCTGGTGCCGCTGATTGATCCAATCCGGGTAGACCGTTTCTTGGTAGGCGCTGGCCCAGGCTGGTTAAGCATCCGTTATGACCAGATTAAATCCATTGATTCAGACGGCATCCATCTAAAAGACGAGTTATTGACGCCTTACCATTCCGACGAATACATGCTGCGGATGGTGAGAGACCTGCTCGATCAACAAGTGATTGATGCGCAGGGCCGTAAAGTGGTGCGCGTGAACGATGTCACATTTCTAAAAGAGATGGAGAACGGCACGCAGGTTTTGCACATCCTGGAGATTGATATTGGTATCCGCTCCATTGTGCGGCGCGTGCTGAGCGGGATTGTGCCGGCTGCGGTTATTCGATCTTTGCAGCGGCGCATTCCACCGCACTCGATCCGCTGGGAATTTTGCAATATTGTGGAGGCTGACCCGCAGCGGCGCGTAAGGCTGAATATTTCGAACAAGCTGCTAGAAGATATGCACCCAGCCGATTTGGCAGATATTGTTGAACATTTGGGCCACGAAGATAGGGCGGCGATTGTGAACGCCGTTGACACGGAGACAGCGGCCGAGATGTTGAGCGAGGTTGAGCCGGAGATTCAGACCACGATTATTGAATCGTTGAAGGCGGATAAAGCGGCCGACATTCTGGAGGAGATGGAGCCTTCGGAAGCAGCAGACGTGTTGAACGAATTAGAAGAAGAGCAGTCTGAGCAAATTCTGGAGGAGATGGAGCCGGAGGAGAAAGAAGACGTCGAAGAATTGTTGGAATTCGGCGAACACACGGCTGGCGGCCTCATGGATACGGGGTTTCTGTCGCTGCCGGAGAATGCCACGGTCGCACAGGCCTTAGATGCGTTGAAAGCACAAGACACGATCGAGGATCTGCACTATCTGTTCCTAGTGGATGACCAAAACCATTTGCGCGCGACAGTGCCGTTGGCGAAACTGTTTTTTGCACCAGGCGATGCGCTGTTAAAGAACTTTGCGAGTGAACGTTTGTTGTCGGTTGAGGCCGATTTCAAGCAGGACCGGGTAGCGGAGCTTTTCGACAAATACAACTTACTGGCGCTACCGGTGGTCAACGAGAAAGAGGAACTACTGGGCGTGATCACCGTGGATGACGTGGTGGCATTGCTCAGGCAGAGCTAATAACCTAGTTCGCCGACAGGCGGATCATCAACAAATCACTCAGGTTCAGATACGCCTCTACCCACTCCTGAGCCTTGGGGTCTCCGCGTTGGGCGCGGCGTTTGGTCCTGACGTATAGCCCGGACTGCACCGAATACACCTGGTTTTGCGCTCCCCATAGCGTAACGGGAAACGGCATTTGTTTAACGATCTTGAGAGCACGCTGCAAATCCGCAATTCTTTCGAGGTTCGACGGTTCGGCGGCGAAACGGCCGGCCAGCAAATCGAGTTTACGACGCAGCAGGAACTCGGTAGTCGTCTTATCTAAGCTGACGTTGCTGGCTTGCGCTTCGCGCAGAAGGCTGCGGATTCGTTCACCGTCTAGTTCTTCTGCCGAACACGCGCGACGCATCAGGCTGTTGATGGCATACTCCACGGCGGCCGAAAATTCGCGCGGCATGGGCGTACCCAGACTGGTAATGAAGCGCATCAGTGCGGCGTGATGATCGTAAAGCTGCAAATACGCAGCCTCTGCTTCAGCCACAGTGGTGGACAAAATAGTACGTAAAATGCGGCGCTGCTCATCGCGAAACAGCGAGCGAAGGGAATACGTTTTCTCGCCGAAGCGCTTATCCAGAAGACGCACCACTTCGGGAATGTCAACCCGTTCGAACGAACCGCTGATGGCGGCGAGCATGTCGAGATACTTCGCCGAGCCGTCGGCTCGCTGAACGCCACCAGCAACGTTGTGATCGCCAAAATGCACCACCCAAAAGGTGAGCACCGCCGATTCCTGCGTCACCTTTGAGGTGAAGCGCGCCTGACCCAGCGCCATTCGTAGCTTGCCGGCGTCACCGGTATGATAATCGAGCCGCTTGACGGTGTAGGCGAAAACATCGGTACGTTCGCCGTAGGGAGCGAACAGCGAGCTAATGGAATAGTGAGCACCGACCTTTTCGAGATCGACCATGGATGGTTTGACGTAGCGGCGATAGATGGTCGCGCCGTCGCCATACTCCGGCAGGTTGCTTTTGGCCGCACCTACGCGCTCCAAAAATTGATCTTCCAGCGGTTCGCCGAAAAGCTGCTCGGCCAGTTGCACGACACGGCCCGCATATTGAATCACCTGAACGGTTTCGATACCTGACAACTCATCAAAGAACCAGCCGCAACTGGTGTACATCAACATGGCGTTGCGTTGCAACTCCATGAGCTTCCAGACGGTGACCTGTTGGTCGTCAGTCAGTTCGCGTGAAAAGAACTCTTTGCCAAAACGATCGCGGCTATCGGGTGTACGCTCCAGTACTACGCCGATATAGCCATTGCGCGCTTCCCAGGGATCTTTGAGCAATCCCTCAGCCATGCGCTCAAAACGGGGCGTGATCCAATCTCGCAACCAATCGAGAGCTTCGCGCAGCGGGCGGCGCCATTCCTGATTCCAACCCAGACGTCCCGCATTGCATCCGCAATTACTGCGCCAGCGCTCAATGCCGTGAATGCAACTCCACGAAGTGTTCTCAATGATCTGAGCTTCGTGCGTAGGCGGAAATTTTTCGAGAAACTCGCCGTAATTGGTGATTTTCGCGAGCTTCTTCGATTCGATGCAATCGAGCGCATAAGCCAGCGCCATTTCACCATGCCGGTGATGGTGGCCGTACGTTTCGCCGTCGGTGGCGATGTGCATCATTTGCGGCCAAGTTCGGCTTGAAGAAAAAGAGCCGGTCAAGCGTTTGGCAAATTCTTCACCGTTGTGCAAAAGCTTCTCAAACGCGACCGCTTGCGAAATAGGGCCGTCGTAGAAAAAGAGCGCCATCGTTTTGCCGCTAGGACCTTTAAACTGATAGGCGCGGCTGGGATCGATTTTCGAGCCCGTCACATCCTGCCAGTCGCCACCCGACAGCGGCCGAATGGCCTTCGCCTGATGAGGCGCAAGAATCGCATAAGTGACGCCGCACTGCGCCATCAAATCGAGCGATTCCCTATCAACCGCAGTTTCCGGCAACCACAAGCCTTCCGGCAAACGGCCGAAGCGGCTGCGAAAATCTTCGATGCCCCAGCGAATTTGCGTGAGCTTGTCACGGCTGTTCGCCAACGGCATGATCATGTGGTTATAGCCCTGCGCAATGGCTGAACCATGACCGGAAAAAATCTTCTGGCTTTGTTTATCGGCATTCAAGATGCCTTCATACATTTCCTGCGCGTGTTCGGCGGCCCAGGAAAGCAAAGTAGGGCCATAATTGAAACTGATTTTCGTGTAGTTATTGACGATGCGGGTGATGTATTGCTGATCGTCAAGAATGCGCGCGGCTAAATTAGGGCCGTAGCATTCCGCCGAAATGCGTTCATTCCAATCGTGATAAGGATAGGCGGAATCCTGCAACTCTATCTGTTCCAGCCACGGATTTTCGCGCGGCGGCTGGTAAAAATGGCAATGAATACAAAGATAGTTCATCCAGAAGACTGTCTATTCATCATAGATGGCACTGATTTAGCTATCCCGCGGAAGGGATGGAAATCGTGAAAACGGCGCCATTCCCGCGCTCTCGATTCTCCGCTGTCACCCTGCCGGCATACTGTTTCACGATGGCGGCCACAATGTGTAGGCCCCGCCCCGATCGCGACCGGCTGGTTTTCGTGGAGACATTGGTGCGGAAAATGCGCGGCAGCAGTTCGGCTGGAATACCTGGGCCGTTATCGGAAACGGTGATGCACAGACTGTTCTCCAACTGCTGCGCTTCAATATCAATGCGGCCCGGCTTCTGCATGATTTGCGCGGCGTTCAGGAAGAGATTCAGAAAGACGCGTTCCCAATCTTTGGCCGAGCCCGGCAAACGGGTATCGGTTGAGATAACGCGGATAAAACGCAAACGCGGCTTGCGGGCGGCAATGCAGTAATCGGTCACAGACTGGATGGCATCTTCAACGATGCCCGCTAAATAAGGAGTGCTGTCGGGAATCGCACCCAATAACCGTTTACCACGCGTGACGCTGCGGCCCAAAGTGGCTGCTAAGCTTTTCCAACGCCGGTCCGTACTGAGCAGGTCGGCGGCTTCGGTGATGGTTTCGAAGACGTTGTTGAGATCGTGAATGAGATCTTCCCGAGTCAGTTCCGATTCAGCGGCGTCTTCCATAACAGGCATCCTTTAGCGAACGGCTAGCGCGCAATGTTGCGAAGTGTAGTGTAGAACTCAGGGTACGACACCGAGGCAGCCTCGGCTTCGTGAATTTCGCACGGGCCGGATGCTGCTAGCGCGGCGATGGAGAAGGCCATGGCGATGCGGTGATCGCCGTGAGATTGAATTTCCGCGGGGTGAAGTTTCTGCTTGCCCGGAATTTCGAGCGTATCGTGCGTGGTTGTAAGCGTGCCACCCATACGGCGCAGATTAGAGGCGATGGTTTCGATGCGATCGGTCTCTTTCACGCGCAATTCGGCGGCATCGCGCACGATGAGGCCATTCTGACTGAGAGCGCCCAGTACCGAAAGAACAGGAATCTCATCAATCAGCGCGGCGGTGGTGGCGCCTTCGATAGCGCCGCCTTTGATCACCGAGCTTTTCACTTGCAGATTGCCGATGACTTCGCCGTTCACTTGTTCGATATGGAGAAGTTTGATGTCGGCGCCCATGGCTTTGAGAACGTCCAGTAGCGCCGTACGTGTTGGATTCAGGCCGACATTGGTCAGGATCAAATCGCTTTCAGGAGTGATCAGCGCGGCGACGAGGAAGAACGCAGCCGAGGAGATATCGCCCGGCACTACCAACATTTTGCCCTGCAGTTTAGCGCCGCCACGAACCCGGGCGACGCGCGGCTCAATCGTGATGTCTGCGCCCAGTTCACGCAAGGCAATTTCCGTGTGGTCACGAGTGGTAATGGGTTCGCGGACGATGGTTTCGCCGCTGGCATAAAGCCCGGCGAGCAGAACGCAGCTCTTCACTTGGGCGCTGGCTACGGGAAGCGAATAATCAATTCCATGCAAAGGCGAACCTTGAATCGTGATGGGCGGAAACTGTCCACCAGTAGCCTCAATGCGCGCGCCCATCTCGGTAAGGGGCAGCATGATGCGCTTCATGGGGCGTTTCACCAGCGATTCGTCGCCAGTGACGTGAGTAGTAAAAGGTTGCGCGGCTAGAATTCCCGAAAGCATGCGGATGGTGGAGCCGGAATTTCCAGCATCGAGCGTTGCCGCTGGAGCGCGTAGTCCATTGATGCCCTTGCCGTGCACGGTGAGCACGCGGCGGCCGTCAACCTCACTGAACGTGTGACTCACGCCCAAAGCATGCATGCACGAAAGAGTGGAGCGGCAATCGGCGCCGGTCGAATAGTTGTGGATTTCGGAGTCGCCCTCGGCAATGGATGTCAACATTGCGAAGCGGTGAGAGATGGACTTGTCGCCTGGGAGTCCAACTACGCCATGAACGCCCTTTGCAGGCGAGACTTTCTCGGTCATTGAACTTGTATTGTAACGTTGGTGCGGCGCGGGCGCTTGTGATACAAAGCCCATAGCATGATGAATCGTCGGGAATGGTTAACGAATTCCGCAGCGCTCGCCAGTGCAGCGACTGCCACAGCGGGGCAATCGGGCAACGGCAAAAAGCCCATCGCCATTTCAAGTCCAAATGGTTTGGCCGCCGTTGCCAAAGCAGTGGCTGTAATGAAGGCCGGCGGCGATACGCTGGACGCCGTGATTGCGGGCGTCAACATTATTGAGCTCGACCCGAACGACACCTCTGTTGGCTACGGCGGCCTGCCGAACGAGGAAGGAGAAGTGGAACTGGACGCCAGCGTCATGCACGGGCCAACGCGGCGCGCGGGTTCGGTGGGCGCGATTCATGGAATTAAGACGCCGTCGAAAATCGCCAAGCTGGTGATGGAACGCAGCACGCACGTGATGCTGGTGAGCGAGGGTGCCACGAAATTCGCACTGGCCCATGGTTATCAGCGCGAAGATTTGATGACGGAGAAATCGCGCACCGCGTGGCTGGTTTGGAAAGAGTCTTTGCGCACACCGGGAGGATTCAACAACTGGACGTCCTTTGAAGCGAATTTGCGGGCGGAAGCCGAACCGCCGCTACAGCATCTGCGTGAAACATTTCCCAACACCGATGTGGACACGTTGAAATGGGCGTGGCGCATGGCCAATCATCCGACTTACGGAACGATCAATTGCCTCGGCTTAAATGAAAAGGGCGAGATTTCGGGTGTGACCACAACTAGCGGCTTGGCCTGGAAAATTCCCGGGCGTGTGGGCGATTCACCTATCATCGGGGCGGGTTTGTTTGTCGATCCCGACGTCGGCGGCGCCGGGTGCTACCGGTGTAGGCGAATTAAATATTCGCGTAGTGGGCGCACACACCATTGTGGAAGCAATGCGGCGCGGCGCCACTCCCCGTGATGCCGTGTTAGACGCGCTTAAACGTGTTTCTAAATTGTTCAATGACGATAAGCTGCTGCTCGCCAAACTTGGGATTGAATTTTATGCGCTACGCGTTGATGGCGAGTACGCCGCGGGTTCGCTCTGGAAGGCCGCCGGAGATTATCAGGCATTTGCGGTAAATGACGGTGCCGAAAGCCGTTTGGAAAAGCCGGTCTTTCTTTACGAAAAGTAGGGCGGTAGTTTCTTGGCCGGCAGTGATTACTGATATACTCTGGCCGAGATTGAAGCGTTTCAAATCCCCATGAGCACACATCACAAACTTCCCGCTGTTCACAACGCCATGTGGCCCGGACTGGTGGGCAAAGGTCCTGATTCCGAGCCCCCCATTGATTTAGACACCATGTTGAATCTAACCGCTGCCGCTGAAATTGATGGCCAGCGCTTTGACGGAGTCGATTTATTTCTCTCCTTGCCGCACACCGATATCGATTCCACGCACGACGATTTAAAGAAACTGGCCGACAAACTGACCGCCCATAAATTGGTAGCCGGGTCGCTGGTGGCGCCTGTTTGGGGCGGCACGGGCGGCGGTTCCGCCATGGGCAACGCAGAAGAGCGCGGTCTTTTTCTGAAGCAGGTGCAGAAGGCTTGCTTGATTGGCGGCAAGCTGCGCGAATTGGGCGTACGCAAATATGGCGTGATCCGGATTGATTCGGCGGCCAGTCCTGCGGAATGGATGAAAGATCCGGAAGGCAATACCAAGAAGATTGCGCACACGTTTCGGGAAGCGGGAACAATTGCGTCAAATCATGGTGAACGCCTTGCCGCGGAAGGCGAAATCTGCTGGGCTGGGATGCATAGCTGGCGGCGGAACGTGCAGCTTTTGGAAATGGTGGGCATGCCCGGCTTAGTGGGCTTTCAAGCCGATATGGCGCATACCATGTTGTTCACCATGGGCTACAACGCACCGGAAGATCGGCTGTTGCCGGAAAATTTCGATTGGGCGCAAGGGCATCTACTGGCCGACGCTTATAAGGTGATGGCGCGAGCGTTGCGTCCTTGGACCATTGATTTCCACGTGGCGCAGAACGACGGCACGGTTAAGGGCTCCGGATCGCACGATAAAACCGGACGGCATTGTCTGCCGAACGATCCCAACGGCAAACTGGATATCGTGCGCGACGCCGGCGCCTGGATGCGCGATGACGACGACAAGCCGACGCGGGCGTTCGCGCATATCTGTTGGGACGGGTGCATGTTCCCGAACGCCGTGATGATGAATCAGCAGACTTGGAATGATGTTTTGGAAGTGATGTTGGCGGTGCGCGATGCGCACGGGTGGGATTAGCATGCTGAAGAAATTGAATATTGCGGTAGTGGGTTGCGGCTTTATGGGCCGCACGCATTCCAATGCGTTTCGTAAAGTTACCAATTTTTTCGACACGCCTTACCAGCCGGTTCTGAAAAGATCTGCGCGCGCAATGGCGAAAAAGCGAAAGCGTTTGCGGATCGCTGGGGTTATGAAGCAGCGGACACAGATTGGCGCAAGCTGATTGATGATCAAAGATATCGATCTGATCGATATCGCCAGTCCGAACGATACTCACGCGGAAATCGCTATAGCCGCGGCCAAGGCCGGGAAAATGGTGATGTGCGAGAAGCCGCTGGGGCGGAATCCTGCGAATCGGAAGCCATGGTAAGGCGGTGGAAGACGCGAAAGTGCCCAACATGGTTTGGTATAACTACCGTCGCGTCCCGGCTGTCACGCTGGCCAAGCAGTTGATTGATGAAGGCCGGTTGGGCCGCATCTTTCATTACCGCACCGTTTTTCTGCAAGATTGGACGATTTCGAGCGATTTGCCGCAAGGCGGCGAGGGTCTGTGGCGTCTGGATGCCAGTGTGGCGGGCAGCGGCGTTACGGGAGATCTGCTGGCGCACAACATTGATACAGCCATGTGGCTGAACGGCGGCATTGACGAAGTGACGGCGATGACTGAGACTTTCATCAAAACCCGCAAACACAATCTGACCGGCAAAGACGAACCAGTAAACATTGATGACGCCAGCGCTTTTCTGGCGCGTTTCAAGAACGGCTCACTAGCGACCTTTGAAGCTACGCGTTACGCGCGCGGACATAAAGCGCTGTACACGTTTGAAATCAACGGCGAAAAAGCATCGATCATTTGGGATCTGCATGATCTGCATCGCTTGCAGTATTTTGATCATGGCGATGTTAGTAAATTGCGCGGTTGGCGGAGTATTCACGTTACCGATAATGAGCATCCTTACATGAAGCAGTGGTGGGTGCCGGGTTTGCAGATCGGCTATGAGCATACGTTTATCCATCAAGTCGCCGATTTTCTGAACGGCCTGGGTGAAGGAAAGAACGCCGCTCCCACGTTCCGTGAAGCGCTGGCCACCGACTACGTAACGGCGGCGGTGCTGGAATCGGCCGCGAATAAGAGTTGGGTGAAAGTTCGATAGAGGAAAGATCAATATGAAAAACAGATTCATTCTGGCAGTTGGAATTGTTTGTTTAGCGTCCGCGGCGTGTGCGCAGCAAGGACCGCCTCCTGTGCGCCGGTCGGAGGGCCGGGAGGCAGGCGCGGCGGTAGGCCTCGCGATATCACGAAAATTATTCCCCCGCTCGAAGAGACTGGATTCACGCCAGATTTTCGATGGCAAGTCCATGGATGGTTGGGATTGCGATCCTGACTTTTGGAAGGTCGAGAATGGCGAAATCATCGGCGAGACGCACGCCGGATCATCAACCACCGCAGAACATCTTCTGTATCTGGAAAGGCGGCGCAGCCCGCCGACTTCGAATTGCGATTGCAATACAAAATGACGGGCGAGACCGGCAATAGCGGCATTCAATACCGCAGCGTGGAGTTGCCCGACGTCGCGAAGTGGGTGATGAAAGGCTATCAGGCGGACATCGACGGCAAGGAGATGTTTACCGGTCAGGTTTATGAAGAACGGATGCGCGGCTTCTTGGCATTGCGCGGTCAGATCGTTTATGTTCCTGACGGCGAGAAGCCGGGCTGGATCGGCACCCTCGGCAGCAACGACGAACTCAAATGCCGTGATCAAGAGCGGCGATTGGAACGACATGGACATCATCGCGCGCGGCAACACGCTGATCCAGATGATCAACGGCCGAGTGATGAGCATTTTGATTGACGACGACAAGGCTAATCGTAAGATGGAAGGTGAGATCGGCATTCAGTTGCACCGTGTTCCGGCACGCTGCGATGAAGATTGAAACACGCAATATTCGTATTAAGAGCTTTTCTAGCGCGGGCGGCAACGTTCGCGTTTGTCGGTAAATGCCAACGATTAAAGAAGTCGCGGATTTGGCTGGGGTTTCGGTCGGAACCGTTTCGCACGTAGTGTCAGGCGCAGTGCCGGTGAGCGAACCACTGCGCCTGAAGGTGCAAGAGGCGATTCGTGAGTTGGATTATCATCCGAATCACGTCGCACGCAGCCTCAAAACCAGCCGGACGCGAACGCTGGGCATCATTGTGCCCGACATGACGATTTCGTTTTATCCGCTGGTGATTCGCGGTGCGGAAACGGCCGCCTGGAAGCAGGGCTATTCGCTCATTGCCGTGAACTCAACCGATGGCGCCGAACGCCAAAAGGAATTGCTTTCGCTGCTGCGTTCACAACGCGTGGAGGGCATTCTGGTGGTGGTAGCCGCTGCGCCTGTGCCCATCATGCAAATTACGCGCCTGATCGAAGCCGGCATTCCCGTAGTTTGTCTCGACCGCATTCCGGAAAAGCTGCCCGTTGATTCGGTTTCCGTCGAAGATGTTTCCGCCGCCGAAATGGGAACCGATCATTTGATTGAGATGGGCTATCGACGGATTGCCATTGTCACCGGCCCGCTTTCGCTCACGAATGAAAAGCGGCGCTTGCAAGGCTATGAGCAGAGCCTGCGGCGCGCCGGCATCGCTATTGAGGCGGATTTGCTTTGGCATGGCAATGTTCGGCCGGAGGATGTGGCCGAACTTTGCAAGCAAAAGCTTCGTTCTATAGCTCGCCCTGATGCGTTTCTTTGTACGAACGGCCCCACCGCGCTTGGTTGTTTGCGCGCGTTGCGCGAGTGCGGGCTCAGTACGCCCGAAGACGTTGGTTTCGTCACGTTTGACGAACTGACACTCGATGATCTGTTTAGACCCGCCATCACGACCGTTGTGCAGCCTGCCTATGAGATCGGCTTCGAGGCTGCGGCGACGCTGTTCGATCGAATACAAGGCAAGGGCGCCGACGAAATTAAAGCGCCCCGAACGTTGCGCCTGCCGGCCAGCCTCAAAGTAAGAGAATCCACACGCAAAGTTGCGCTAAAGACCGCCTAGTGTTCGGGCACGCACTCAGGATAGCCATCCCGAGCGGTGTTGCCTTTATAACCGAGTTCATCGATAAGCCCGGTTCGCGAAGTGTAGTAGCCGTCGGCAGTCAAGCGTTTGATCAGCGCGAAGAACTGCACATTGCGCCCGGGATTTTTCTCGCTATCGGCTGCTTCGCAAAGGGGCTCCAGAATGGCAAGTTGTCCGTGTTCATCCAGTTCAAGAAACTTGTCCGCACCGCGGTCTTTCGCTTGCGCATCCAGCCAGCGCAGCCCGTCGGCCACCACCGATTGATGCTGCGATTCGCGCGAAATGACTAAGTCGATATATTCCGGAACGCCCGCCTGAACCGCTCCGGGAGTGTCTGTCGCAGGAATAATCAGATCGGCGATGCGCGAAATCATCTTAAAATCGGCATCGTTCAAAAAGCGGTTGGGCGATTGCGGCGCGCCGTGCTCATGCACCGTTTGTCCGTAAAGCTCATCGCCAGCAAACGGATAAGCGCACGTTGCACTGATGGCGCCGAACAGCTTGAGCACCTGACGCCGGTCTGATGAATAGTCAGCCATTACACTTCCCTCTTTTGTAAACGGTCGGCAATGATATCGGCGGTCCGCGAGGCCAGCGCCATAATCGTCAAAGTCGGATTCTTTTCCGAAGACGACGGGAACACGCTCGCATCCACCACATACAGATTGGGCACGTCGTGCGCGCGGCAGGTCGCATCCAAGATCGACGTGCGTGGATCAGTTCCCATACGGCAGCCGCCAATCTCGTGGTTCGTGGCCGGTTCGTCACTCACAGAAAGAATTTGCGCGCGGCTCGCCTCCAGAATCTCTTGGCAACGGCGCTTCATGTCGTTGTGGAGTTTCATATCCATCTCGGACAATTTCCAATGGCGGCGCGGGCGGGGGAGGCCGTACTCATCAAGATTCGCCGTATCCAAGTCAATAAAGCTGTTGTCGTTCGGCAACATTTCCTGATAGGGACTGAACGTCATGTAAGCGGGGTAACGCGCTTTCACCGCTTCTTTGTAAGATTTGCCCATGCCCTTAATGGAGCGCGCCCAGCCGGTGGCACGGCGATTGTGATAACCGTATTGGACGCCAAAGCTGCGCCCGTAGTCGCGTTTTTGATCATGCATGAACGAAGGAATGTAGCCATGATCAAGAAAGCCTTCATCGTTCTCACTCGGCTTGCCGATAAAGTCTTCCAAAAACAATTCAAACCCGGCGGTAATGTGCGGGATGAAGTTGCGTCCCAGTTGTCCGCTGGAATTGGCGAGACCATTGGGGAAGCGAGATGATTTCGACATCAACAGCAGCGCCACGCTCTGCGCACAAGCGCACGCCACCACCACAACCCTTCCGCGAGCCACGCCGGCAGCGCGAGTCTCGCGATCAAAATACTGCACCTCCTTTACACGCGCCTCATCCGTAATCGCCAGGTTATGAACAATGCTGTTGCCGCGCAACGTGAGTTTGCCCGTTTTCAATGCGGGCACCATCTGCACGTCGTAAGAGTTGTACTTTGCCACCACGTCGCAGCCTGACATGCAGTTGCCGCAAAAGTGGCAAGCGGGACGGGTTCTCTGCGCGCGGCTCAAAGTGGCCTTGCGCACATGAATCACTTTGACGCCTAACTTCGCCGCACCTTTCTGAATGGCTATATCCGTGCACTTCAAGGGCACCGGAGGCAAGAAGATTCCGTCCGGCAGATCATCCAAATGATCCAAATTGCCGCACACGCCCACCTCGCGTTCTACGCGGTCGTAATACGGCTTCATGTCGGCATAGTCGAGCGGCCAATCTTCGCCCACGCCATCGTGCTGGCGGCCTTTGAAATCGCGCTGGCTGAATCGTAGGGCCACCGCGTTCCATAGCATTGTTTTGCCACCTAAGCCGCGACTGCGCTCCGCATCAAATCCCGGCTTGCCTGGACGCATGGTGGGGATATGACGCGACGGAAATTCAAACGGTAGCGCGTGGGTATTGAAATCCGTGCGCGTGTTGACTTGCGGACCACCTTCTAGAACTAATACGTCCGCGCCTAAATGAGCCAAGCGCGAAGCCAGCGTACCGCCGCCCGCGCCCGAGCCAACCACCACCACGTCGTAGATTTTTTCTTGCATGGAGTTCACTTGGTTTTGTTTTCAAACAGAAACAATCCGCTCTTACCGCCAACCACGAAGTCAAGATCGCCATCACCATCAATGTCAGCCACGGGTATTTGAATGCCGCCGCCCGTTCGACCGCCGTAATCGATCACGTGCTTCACCCATTCGATATTTTTCGTGGCCGGGTCAATCAGCCGTTCGTACCAATAAACACCGAGCGGTTCGCGCGAGCCCGGATCATGCCCATTGTGCGCAAAATACCGTTTGCCGGTGAGAATTCCCAGATTGCCTTTGCCACGGAAATCGACCAGCGTGGTCGCATGCGGTTGCGACCAACTCTCGTCAATCATATGCTTTTCCCATGTGCCGTCCGCCTTGTTCTCCAGCCAAAAAATGCCGTAATTATGGCCCATTGACGTCACAATATCCGGCCGGCCGTCGCCGTTCACGTCGGCCACATGAATGAATCCCAAATCGCCCAACTTCCAATCAGGATGAAATTTCCAATCCGGCGAACGCGGGTCCGCAGGCGCCTCGAGCCAGCCGTTGGGCGTCAAAATATCGTTGCGTCCGTCGCCGTTCACATCGCCTACGCCGATGCCGTGGCCATAGCTGTGCGGGCTCACTACGTGTTTGACGATGCCGCCTTTCTTATCGCGTTCATACCAAGCCAGCGGAGCACTCTCGTTGCCGAATTGCGGCAAAATCTCATCGGCTTTGCCATCGTTATCTAAATCCGCCAGTATCGTGAACTCAATGTTGTAACCAGTCTGGATCTCATGTTCCTCCCACATCACGCCCGTCTTTCCCGGGTTGTGCCACCAAGCGAGCTTTTTACTGAACCAGCCCGATGTGACCAGATCCACCCGTCCATCGCCGTCAACATCGAGCGGCAGAGTACTCAAATCGTCAATGTAGTAATTCGTATAGAGAATGTTTCGGAAATGATGCTTCGTCCACTTGGGCGCTTCATACCAATATTCGCCAGACACGATATCGGGACGCCCGTCGCCATTAATATCGGCAATCACCGCCGTCTCGCTGGCGCCTAGATCGATGACGTGTTTTTCGAACGGAATATCTTCGGGCCGATTGAGTTGGGCGGCTAAAAGCAAAGAGCCGGCAGCCAGCGGCATAGTTCTGCGAACGAATGTCGATATCATTTGTTTTCTGCGTTTGTCTGAACGAACGCAGTCAGCTTATCAAAAATTAGGAGAGTCAATGAAATTCGGCGTAAACACGTTCTTGTGGACAGGCAATTTTGGCCCGGAGCATTTCCACTTGCTCCCGAAAATCAAAGCTAGTGGATTTGATGGTATTGAGGTGGCGCTGATTCGGCCTACCGACTTCAAAGCTGCCGACATCCGCAAGGCGCTCGCGCAAAACGCCTTGGAGTGTACCGTCTGCTCTGTGCTGCCCGCGCGAATTGAGTTTGATTTCGCACGATGCGCAAGTGCGCAGCAAAACCATCGCCCACCTTTCTGAATGTTTCAAGTCCTGCGCCGAAGTGGGAGCGAAGCTCATCGCGGGCCCGCTCTATTCGCCCGTTGGCTATTTGCCAGGGCGGCGCAGAACAGCCGATGAATGGAAGAACGCGGTGGATGGATACAAACAACTCGGCCCCGTTTTGGCGGCTAACGGTGTGACGGTTTGCTTAGAACCCTTGAACCGGTTTGAGACTTATTTCCTGAACACAACGGAAGATGCGGTCAAGCTGTGCGGCGAAATTGATCATCCGAATGTGGGCATCTTATGGGATACATTCCACGCCAACATCGAAGAAAAAGATTCCGCCAAGGCGCTGCGAACCACCGGTCGGTTTCTGAAACACGTCCACACTTGTGAAAACGACCGCGGCACACCGGGCAGCGGCCACGTTGATTGGAAAGGTGTCTTTGCCGCCCTGCGCGATATGAAATACGATGGCTGGCTCACCATTGAGAGTTTCGGTTTCGCCATTGGCGAGCTATCGGCCGCGGCCTCCATTTGGCGCGATATCGAACGCACGCCAGACGATATCGCCTTCGAAGGAATTAAGTTTCTAAAAGCTTCGGCGTAAAATTCGAAGTACACGATGGGAAAGAAGCAAGTGGCGCCGCCAGCCAGCGGCGTCTATGTCGCCTTGGCGACGCCGCGCCCGCAGAATTCGGTCGAGGCCGATGCAGCCGCGTTATTCGACTACATTGACGCCATCACCAGCAAAGGTGTGGATGGCGTTGTGCTCTTTGGGTCAACCGGCGAGTTCGTCCACTTTGACATCACTGAACGCATGCGCGTTCTCATGCTGGCGAAGAAGCGCTGCCGCATTCCGCTCATTGTGAATGTGGCGCATTCAACGCTAGCGGGCGCGATTGAACTAGCCGAAGACGCAATGGAGGCCGATGTGGCTGGTTTGCTGCTCATGCCTCCTTACTACTTCCGCTACGCGGGCTCGCAAATTGCCGAGTTCTACAAACAGTTCATGAAAGAGGTAGATGGCAAAACGCCTGTCTACCTTTACAACATTCCCCAGTTCACGAACCCTCTGCCGCCTGAGGTTATTGACGAATTACTATTGAGCGGCGCCTTCGCAGGTATAAAAGATTCGGGCGGCGATTGGGCGCAGTTCGAGCGACTACTGGCACTACGCGAGAAACAAGCCTTTCAGTTGCTCATAGGTAACGATGCGATCTATCACCGCGCGCGCACACTGGGCGCCGACGGGATCGTTTCCGGTGTAGCCGCCGCGATACCGGAACTATTGGTAGCGCTCGATCAAGCCATTTTAGCCAAGGATGAGGCCCGTGCGAATACATTGAATGCCAAGCTGCATGAGTTTCTCGCCTGGTTAGACAAATTTCCCGCGCCCATCGGCATAAAGCTCGCAGCCTGCGCACGTGGCTGGAAATTCGCCCATACTGCCGTGCCTTACGACGAGCAGACCCTCGCTCTGAAGCAGGAATTCGAAACCTGGTTTCACGCGTGGTCACCGCAGATACTATAAGACAAGCAATGTCTCCCGACGAATTTCGCAAGGCCGCGCACGCTCACTCTGAGTGGATTGCAGAGTATATGGAGCACGTGCGCGACTTTCCAGTTGTGCCGTCTACGCAACCGGGAGAAATTGCGGCACAACTTCCCAGCGCTGCGCCAGAGCATGGCGAATCCATCGAACAAATCTTCTCCGATTTTCAATCGAGGATTGTTCCCGGTCTAACGCTCTGGAACCATCCAAATTTCCACGCCTGGTTCGCCGCTTCTTCAACGCCACCTTCCGTTCTGGCAGAGTTTCTCATCGCCGCGCTTAACGTGAACGCCATGCTCTGGAAATCTTCGCCGGCCGCAACGGAACTGGAGCAAGTCACGCTCAACTGGCTCAGGCAGTGGCTCCGACTCGATGAAAGGTGGTTCGGCGTTATTTATGACACGGCGTCCATCTCCGTCATGCAGGCCATGGGCGCGGCACGGGAATGGATCGCGCCGGAATGCCGCACCCAAGGCATGCAGCCCGGCCTAACCGTTTACGTTTCTGAACACACGCACACCTCGGCGGAAAAGGCAGCTATCACGCTTGGCTTCGGGCAAAACAATGTTCGGCGAATTCCAGTGGATGACCAATTTCGCATGCGGCCTGAGTTACTGGATAAAGCGATTCAAGCCGATATCGCCGCAGGCAAGCGCCCGTGCTGCATCGTGGCTTCTGTTGGCTCAACGTCCGCATCAGCCATCGAAGATGTTCCCGTCATTGCCGCCATTGCCGAACGTTACAAAGTCTGGTTGCATGTAGACGCGGCCTATGCGGGTTCGGCCGCGATTTTACCCGAACTCAGTCATCTGTTAGACGGCGTCGAACGCGCGCAATCATTCGTCTTCAACCCGCATAAGTGGCTTTATGTTTCGATGGATTGCAGCGTTCTCTTCACTTCCCTGCCCGAAATGTTCCGCCGCGCGTCCTCTCTCAGCGCTGAAATCTTGAAGACTGCCGAAGATGGCCAAGTCGTGAACTTCAACGATTACGGCGTGCAACTCGGGCGTCGCTTCCGCGCATTAAAACTCTGGTACGTGCTGCGCTATTACGGGCGCGAAGGTATTGTAGCCATGCTGCGTGAATCCATTCGCTTGGCGCAGGTGCTGAAAAGTCTGGTGGAATCAGACAATGATTTCGAAATCGCCGCGCCCGTCCCACTTTCACTAGTCTGCTTCCGCCATCGTAGTTCCGACGCGGTAAACCGCCAGTTGCTGGCCGATATCAACGCCAGCGGCAAACTCTTCCTCTCGCAAACCATATTGCACGGCAAGTTCGTTCTGCGCTTCGCGATTGGCAATCATCAAACCACCGAGCAAGACATTCGCGAAAGCTGGCAGCTCATTCAGCAAACGGCGGCTCAATTGGCGGTCGCGAAGAAATAAATGGCCGATCCTCTCTTAGCCACCACTTTGTGCGGTATTTCGCTGCGCAACCCTGTCATCGCCGCTTCGGGCACCTTTGGCTACGGCATTGAATTCGCGTCCATCATTGATCTAAGCAAACTCGGCGCCATCATCACGAAGGGCCTCTCGCGCGAACCCATCGCCGGCAATCCCGCACCCCGCCTCTGGCACACCGAAGCCGGCATGATGAACTCCATTGGCTTGCAAAACGTCGGGGTCAAAGCATTTATCGCCGATAAGCTGCCGAAGCTAAAACAACATACTGTGCCCGTCATCGCGAACGTCTTCGGTTACGCGGAAGATGACTATTTGGAAGTTGTGCGCGCGCTCGAAGATGCCGAAGGTATCGCCGCCTATGAGCTCAACGTCTCCTGTCCCAATACCAAGCATGGCGGCATCTTTTTTTCCAGCGACCCGCAGTTGCTCGGCGGATTAATTCGCCAAATCCGCGCTGTCGCCAAACGGCCGCTCATCGTCAAGCTATCGCCGAACGTCGCCACGTATTCAACCCTTCGCCCGCTCCGCCGAAGAAGCCGGTGCCGACGCAATCTCTTTAGTCAACACCTTCATCTCGCTCGCCATCGACATAGAAACGCGTACGCCTCGCATCGGCGCTGGCTTCGGCGGCTTATCGGGCCCTGCCATTAAGCCCATCGCCTTGCGCATGGTTTACGAAGCCGCAAAAGCGGTGAAGATCCCGGTCATCGGTTTAGGCGGCATTGCAAACGGCGAAGATGCGGCCGAATTCTTGATCGCCGGTGCGTGCGCTGTCGAAGTCGGTACCGCTAATTTCGCCGACCCCAAAGCGCCGGCGCGCATCGCTCAAGATCTGGCTCGCGTCGCTCGCAAGCTCGGCGTTGCCAGTGTCAACGAACTCGTAGGAACCGTTCGTTTTCCCAACAGTGCAAAATAGAGCAATGAAAGAAAGTCTCTTTCCCAAAGACGGCCCCAAGCCGGTAGCCCCCTATTCCCCTGGCATGCGTGCCAATGGATTCATTTTTCTGAGCGGACAAATTCCCTCCGATCCGAAGACCGGAGAACTTGTCACCGGCGATATTCAAGCCCAATGCGCCCGCGTGCTTGAGAACATGAAGATCGTCCTGGCAGCCGCTGGGCTCACTCTCGATGATTTGGTGAAAACCACGGTCTTCTTGAAAGACATGAACAACTTCGCCAAAATGAACGAAGAGTACGGCAAATTTTTCCCCAATAATCCGCCGGCGCGCACCACCGTTGAAGTGGCGCGCCTGCCGCGCGATGTCGGGATTGAAATCGAAGCAATTGCGTTGGAACGCAAATAGCGAGCAACTAGTTCTGCGGAGGGGCCGGGGGCGTGTCCGCCGGCTTCAACGCCGGATGCGCGCTGTACTGGCTTTGCGGCGGAGCTAGCTTCACATTCACAATTTGCTCTTTGCCGGCAACCTCAACTTCGTTGCCCCAAGTTTGATACGTCTGCTTATTCACTTGAAGCTGGATCTTCCCCTCTGGGATTGGCGGAAAATGCGCGACACCTTCCTGGTTCGTATGCACCTCCCAATGAATCTTCTTTTTCACTCCGGCTTTCAGTTTTTGGCGGCCGCCCACCCAATCAAGAATCACCTCGGCGTTTTCAACAGGCTTGTCAAATTGGTTGGTCACAACCAGGCGGACCACGGTGCTCGGAACCTCAGTAGCCGCATAGGCGACCCAAGAGAGCAGAATGATGCTAAGAAGAAGGAGACGGGACTTCATGCAAAGATTATCGCGCATGGGAGACTTGAATCTTGAAGACTGTTCAAATCATCGGCGCTGGATTAGCAGGTTGCGAGGCCGCCTTTCAGGCCGCGGAAGCCGGCGCGCCGGTTGAATTGTATGAGATGCGTCCGGCTGTCCGCAGCGCCGCGCATAAGACTGACGCCTTTGGAGAACTCGTTTGCAGCAACTCGCTAAAGAGCGAGCAAGAGAGTTCGGCTCCGTGGTTATTGAAGCAGGAGATGCGCCGTTTAGATTCGCTCCTGATGCGTTCGGCGAATGCGGCACGCGTTCCCGGTGGCCACGCGCTCACCGTTGACCGCGAAGTTTTCTCAGCCGAAATTACAAGCGCCATTGAAGCGCATCCGAACATTACGGTCAAGCGCGAAGAAGTTCGCACGCTTCCCAATGGCGGAATCATCGTCATCGCTTCCGGCCCGCTCACCAGCGAACCGCTCGCCGAAGAAATTGCGCGCATCACCGGCGCAGACCGCTTATTCTTCTACGACAGCATCAGTCCCATCGTTGCGGCCGATTCGGTTGACATGAACATCGCGTTTCGCGCCTCGCGCTATGGCAAATCGCTCGACGGCAGCGACGATTACATCAACTGTCCTTTCAACAAAGATCAGTACAACCTTTTCATCGATGAACTCTTGAAAGCGGAATCCTACGAGCCGCACATCCCGGAAGACAAGACCCCTTACTTCGAAGGCTGTTTGCCCATTGAAGAGATTGCCCGTCGCGGCCGCGACACGCTGCGCTTTGGCCCCATGAAGCCGGCAGGCCTTGATGATCCACGCACCGGGCGTTGGGCCTACGCCATCGTTCAACTGCGGCAAGAAAACCAGCGCGCCGATAGCTACAATTTGGTTGGCTTTCAGAACCACATGCGCTTCGCCGATCAAGCCCGCGTGTTTCGGTTAATTCCAGGATTGGAAAACGCCGAATTCGTCCGCTTCGGCCAAATGCACCGCAACACCTACATCAATTCGCCCGCCCTCCTGCTGAATACTCTTCAACTGAAAACCGATGCGCGCGTTTTCTTCGCCGGCCAAATTTCCGGCGTGGAAGGATATGCGGAATCGATTGCCACCGGACTCATTGCAGGCCGCAACGCCGCTGCTCTAGCTGCTGGCCGCGAACCACTCGTATTTCCGCGCGAAACCGCCCTCGGCAGCCTTTGCCACTACATCACTGCTGCCGATCCACGTCATTTTCAACCTGCAAACATAACGTTCGATTTACTGCCGGCGCTCGATGAAGAGGCCAAAGCGAAGTTCAAGCGCGACAAGAAAGCGCGCCATCAAGAGATTTGCCGGCGGGCACAGACTGCGTTCGAAGAGTTTATCCATGCCAACCATTCGGGAGTCTATTGCGAAGTATCTGGCTGAGTTAACGCGGCGCGGTGCCTCACCTCACACGCTGCGCAACTATGGTTCAGACCTGGAACAGTTCGCCGGCTATTTCGAAGTGCCCGGCGAAATCCCACCGGCGTTTGAACAACTCGATTTGGGCCTGCTGCGCGAGTGGCTGGGCGGCCTCTATGATCACAAGCTGAGCGTCGTCACGGTGCGCCGTAAATTGGCCGCCGTGCGCGCCGTGTTCAAGTTCTCCCTGCAAGAAGGCGTTATTAGCAAAAATCCAGCCCATCGCTTGCGAACGCCAAAGGTGAAGCAGCGCTTGCCGGACGTGATGACCGCCGAGAAGACCAACAATTTAATCGATGCCGTGGAACAAGGTGACGTTGTCGAACGGCCCGACAAAATCCGCGACGTCGCTCTTCTCGAACTCATGTACGGTTGCGGCATTCGCGTCAGTGAACTGGTCGGCATCAACCTGGAAGACATTGATTTGCGCGGCGGCTGGTTGCGGGTGCGCGGCAAGGGCAACAAAGAGCGCCAGGTCCCCGTGGCCGCGCGCGCGGTTGACGCCGTGAACAACTATCTGGACGCGCGCAAAGCGTCCGCCAGTGAACGGGCTTTGTTTCTGAACTCACGCGGCTCGCGCTTAAGCGACCGCCAGGTCAGGCGTCTCGTCAAACTGTACGCAGTCCTAGTGGCCGGAGATTCCACCGTCCACCCTCACAGTTTCCGCCATGCCTACGCCACGCATCTGCTCAGCGATGGCGCAGATCTGCGTTCGATTCAAGAACTATTGGGTCACGCGCGTCTGTCCACCACCCAAAAATACACGCAGGTTTCGCTTAAAGATCTGCAGCTTGTTTATGATCGCGCGCACCCCAAGGCGTAACTAACGAAGCTGCGATTCCAGAGCCTCAAAACGCCGCTTGAGTTCATTAAACTCCGCGCGGAGCTCACGAACCTCATCTTCCAGTTGCGTAATTCGTCCGGGTTGCGCTCCGCCGCTCGCACCAGAAGAGGGCTCCGCCGCCAGCGCTTCCAGATCCGGTTCGCCCGCAAGCAGATGCATAAACCGGGCTTCTTTTTGGCCCGCCAATCGCGGCAGTTTTGTTACCAGCGCGCCACTGGGCCAAGCCGCCAGTTTCTCAAGAACCAGTTCCGCCTCGGCAAGGTCCGTAAAAGCGAACATCCGCTCGCTGCGATCCTTGATTTCGCCCAGCGTTTGCGGCCCGCGCAGAAATAATACGCACAGAATCGCCGATTCGCGCCGCCCCAGATTCAGCGTCTCCGAAATTCGCTGCTGATATTTATGGACCCGGCTGCCGCCCGTAATCGTCAGCGAGAAATGCTTCTCGCGCAAACGCGTGAGCGCATCCGCTACCGTTTCATCATCGTAGTCTACGACCGGGTCACGGTTCGATTTCTGGTTACAAGCATTCACCAGCGCGTTCAGCGAAAGCGGATAATACTCCGGCGTAGTCGCTTCTTTTTCCATCAGCGAACCAAGAACACGAACTTCGACAGCGTCAAGCGAGTACATACTCACAGAGTACGCAGATGGAAACCACCATCCACATGCAAAATTTGCCCCGTGCAGTAATCCAAGCGCCCATCGGCAATCGCTCGCACCGCATTCGCCACATCCTTAGGCTCGCCCATACGGCGTTGCGGCAGAAGGCCATCGGCAATGCGCTGGTCATAGGCGGCGGCAACCGTCGCAATCATGTCCGTCCGAATAATCCCTGGCTCAATTTCGAACACCGGTACGTTGTGCGGCGCCAGGCGCGTCGCAAACAGCTTTACGGCCATGGTAATGGCGGCTTTCGTCATGCAATAATCGCCGCGATTCACCGACGCCGTAAAACTGGAAATGGAGCCAACAAAAACAATTCTTCCGGCCCCCCCCGCCAGCATCCCGCGCGCGATATGCTGCGTGAGGAAATACGGCCCCTTCAGATTCGTGTCGAATAGCTCGTCGAAGCTCTCCGGCGTGGCATCCAAAATATCCCGACGCTCGCGCGGAGCCATGCCCGCATTATTGACCAGCAAATCAATAGAAGGAAATCGTTTGTCAATCTCACCAAGAAGCGCACGGCAGGAAGCGGCATCGCCTAATTGGCACGGCAGAATTGTCGCGCCCGTCGCCCGCGCAACGTCTTGCGCTGCGGCAAGATTGGAATTATAAGTGGCAATAACGGAATGAGTCGAGGAAAGCTCTTCGACGATGGCGCGGCCGATACCGCGGCTGCCACCCGTAACGAGCGCAATAGGCTTAGTCATAGAAAAGGGTGCAAACCGCTAGCGTACCGCGGCATGCACCCCATGTCTGAAACCGAACCTACTGATGCGCTTCTTTATCCATCACCTTCGCAGCCAGATCGGGCCGCATCGTCCGCAAAATCTTCGCAGCCACACTCTTGCCCTGCTGGTAAGCCTCGGCATAGAGCTTGTTGCGTTCTTCGCGCGAATACGTGTAGCCCATGCTGTAATATTTATCGAGCGAAACACCCAACACCTTGGTGCCCGCATAGGCAACGCCCGCTTTCGCAATCAAGCCGCCGCCGAACGGGATTTTGCCAACCAGCTCACGCGCCAACGCACGCCAACCAAACGCGCTGCCAATCACTGCGGCAATCTCACCCTTCTGCTCCAGATACCCCACTTCACGATCGCTTCCGCCCGCAATCATAAAACCCATGCGAATCTGATTCATCGTCAGAAACGCCGTGTCAGAAGCAAATTCCGCAATCGCCCAAGGCAGCGAAATCAAAGGCACAATATCTGGCAACGCCGTTGCCAAAGAAAACAGCGTATTCTCTTTGCAAACATCCGCAATCACGCTTTTCACATACGGCGAACGGAACGGCTGAAACGATCTCGCCAGCGCGATGCCCAAGTCCGGATAAGCCTTCAGCGTTTTCGCCACCACCACATCAGGTTGCTCCGGCACATAAATCAGCGATTTCGCCGGCGCGTGCAAGCTGGCGTGATAAATGTTCACATCCGCCTGGCTCGTCGAACTCGGATTACGAATGAGCATCTCCGCCGATTCGCGTCGCCGCGCCGGCCGCAGCTCATGCAGCAGAAAATCTTCCATCTGCTCAAAGCTTTGGCTGTCGGGCGCGTGTAGCGCAATCCGTACCTCGCGCTGGCTCAAATCCCGGACCTCTTTGGGGCTGAGCATGCCGATCGCTTTTTTGATTTGCACCAATCCGTCAAAACTCATGAAACCACTCCTCCTCCGGAAGCACTATTCGATCCGTGTGAAATTGGTAGATCCGCACCTGTTAGACGCAACACCACTCGCAAATTCTTCCGCCAGTCCGAATTAAGTCCTATTCTTTCTACCTCAATCTCTGGAGAAAAATAGCGGAAAATGTCGGCGTTCGAAGAATGAAAGGCCATGGCCGGTGCAATCACAAATAACTTCGGCGGCATACTCTGCACAGCACAGCCAGGAAACAAGTGCCGCAATTCGTCACGCTGCAAATGCCAAGCCACCCGCATCCAGTAGTCTAGCGCTTGCAAAGGAAGGTGCAGATCTTCCTCTGTCTTCAATTCCAACAGCGCCAGTCGGCCCGAATGCGAAATAGCTAACAGATCAATCAAATCCCTATCAGCCGCAGCGAACGTAAGCACTTGGCCATGAACAGGCTCAGCCAGCAGTTCGGGATCAATGTAGGGCAAATGTCCGCGAATGATTGTTTCAAGCCAGCGCTCCGAAAATTGAGGAGGGGTCGCATCCGGAGCGCTGGTTGCAGCAGACTGCTTCGCTGCTGAGTTATAAGACAGCTGCGAAACGAAATATGTCACCTCCGAAGTACGATTTAATGAAATTTCTTTTTTCTCTTCTATTCCCAGCAAGATACGGCCGTCTTCCACGCGCGCAAACTCTAAACCGCGCCAGCGAATGCTAAGGGCACCGTTCATTTCGGGCAGGCAACCGACCATTTCAAACGACTTTAATTCGTCCAGCAAGGCTTCGATCTCCGCTGAAACGCGCGGCCGTACATAAAGGGACGCAAGTCGCGTCTGTAAGTTCCCCAGATCTTGCGGGTCGATTTCTCCGGCTGAACCATGCTCGTTAAAGCGGAACAACCGCGGACACAGCGATTGGCCCGTCAGCCAGCGCAATCGCTGAGCCGTCAAATTGCCTGCCTCGTTCCGGCAGAAACAGACAAAGCGACGTTTGCCCCGGAGTGCGCCGCCGCGCTTGCAAATAATTGTGCCAAATAAGCGCGAAGGTCAGAAACGTATGTTCGTCTTCAACGCTGGGGCAAGCCATCGCCGCCAAAATATGGCTGCCCCGTGTGACCTTCGCCCGCGGAAACAGCGACGAAAACGAATGCTGCAGATCCAGCGCCGCCGATAGCGTCTCCACGTCCCAACCTGGAAACTGCCGCTGCAACATCCGCCGGAATTGCTCCGCAAAATTTTGCCGTTCGCCCATACGCTTCCGGTGCTCGGTCTGCGGTTTATCTAAATCCAGAAACGTAAGCCGGCTCGGCTGCCCGCCAAACTTATGTATGGCGCAATCCAACACACCCGTTGAATGCCGGTCAACGGAGAGAATGCGCCGTGAAATGCTGCGCGTCTCGTCCCAAATCTCAATCGATAGGCGGCCCGAACGAATTTCCAGCGCATAGCACCCAGCCTGCAGTGGAATCGGATTTTCTCCATATTCGAGCGCAGCCGGGCGGCGGCAAGTAGCGAGAAAACCTTCTATGGCCGCAAGAAGGATCTCGGGGTCAGGATTGCTAACGTTAGGGCTCAACCAATGGTAGTGCCGTCCAGCCAGATTTTTTCGGCGAAGAAAGCACACCGAAACACAGATTTCTTTGAAAACAGTGTAATCTACTGCGGTACCCGGAGACCCTAAGCGCTTTCCAGATCGCTCGGAAGACCCTTCCTGGCGCCCCCGGCTTCTGAGCATCCAAGGGATCGCGTGAGCGCAAATCGGCGACCAGACCGCTGCGCTGCGGTCGTCCCCGCTATCTGCCCGCTCTCGAAGGAGCCGCGCAATCTATCCCCACTCTGGCAAATGCGCCATTTGGCGCCTGAAATGGGCGCGTGGCCGTTCCAAACTACCCCAAAAGCTTCCTAATAACTTGAATCTACTTCCGCGAGAAGCATGTTTACGGACAACGAGTGTCTTAAAGAATCGGCGGAGACAAGCCGACGCCGGGTCGTTCTCAGCTCAAGTTTCCTCGAACGCCGTTTCTGCGGAACTTGACTACCTGAGAATCTCGATGAGCAGCACCCAGGCATTTACGACGCCTGCGATAAAGGAGAAGACAAACCCAGGCAAAAGCCAAAAGATGCCGGCCGGCCATCCAAGGAAGAGCAAAAAGGAACCTACCATGAATGGAATGCTTGCAAACTGTGTCTGCACAATCCTCATGATCAGCCAAACAAAGGGGTGCCCGGGGCGTGACCTCGCATAACGAAACTGTGTCGTGACCTGAATGGCCCAGGAGAGTAGCGCGACGGCGAATATCTCACTGGCTACCGCTTTCATCGGCTGTCGCGGAATCAGCATCGCCGTGCATACAAAGAAAACCTGGAGGAAATATAGGATTGACTCCGCGGCCCGTCCCGAAAGACCGGGCGTTTCAAGTATTCTGGGTAGGTTTATCGAAACCGCGACGAACACCAATCCCGTCAACGTGGCTGCCGCCCCGGCTTGTACGGAAAGAAACGTTTGCCATTCGGAGAGTGGAAGCATGGGAAACGATGTTAGCATCACCCGGCGAATCAGCTTTTGGATGCCTCGCCCAATGCTGTGCTTTGGAGGCTTCCGTCTCTGAAGACAGATCTCACCACAGATCTATCTTTCACGGGCACTTGGCTGTGTAACGCCCTAGTCTTTGGAGTGAACGCGCAGATCGTGTCCGGTTAGTCGGCCACTCGGACAAAGGGGAGCCCTACCCGTGCGGAATTCTGCCTGTCGAGTGAGCATTCAAGTTAACGGACAACGCGCTGGTCGTTGAAGTGAGCGCGCCGATTGTGCCCGGCTTGTCGGCCACCCTTCCACTACTCTTGCGGACGGTCGGGGAAAGTAAACTTCCGGATGGCCCGCAAACAGGGAGGTGAGTGGAATAACCAAACAGGTCGTTTCGACAAGGGGCCGGCACGTCATGCCATCCACTCCGGGCGCAGCTCGCCGCTGTAATGCGAAGAAGCTGTCCCGCAGCAGATCGACCGTAACGTGATGGAGCAAAGTGGTAAACCGTTCCTGCTTCCTTACCATTGCTACTTCTCGCACACCACGCAACCCCTGTGACATGTGGTTCCCGCTCTGTGTCGGGGACATGTGTAATTCCCCGATGTTCTCCTCAATCTGCGCCCTTCCCTCCGCAACCTCCGCCGAGGTTTCTGCCTCTTTGTTCGATTCGGTTCATCGGTACTGGGGCGCAGTCCGACTTCTCCTGCACGTGCAAGTCCGCCGTTTGGTTTATGGCCTTCGCGGACCGGTCTTGATCTTTCGACCAAGACGTACAGGAGATCTCCCGGTTCTCGTACATGTTGTTTCTCAGCGTGCGTGGGTTCTAAGACTACGCAGGACCAACAGCTACTCGCGACTAACGCAGCTGCCGTGTTGCCTTACTCCTCTCGGAATGGAGTCGGCATCCTGTGCCACGGGCTTTTCGAAGCTCAATAGCCCCGCCCACTGATACCTTTGTCTACGCTTCAACCGCCACCTCACGATGACGACTGCAAGACTCAAGGCCAGGATGGATTCGCTGTTCTCCTTTCCTGTAGGGCTCGGGAGGTGTGGTTTGGCGATAGCACTCTGAAATTCATTCCGTACTATATGCGTTGGGCAAAGTCGCTCCTCTCAACTGCGCACCCTCGATTCATGCTTGTCTTCGCAGAGTGGTTCGAACATCGGTGCGTCGGTCTTGTTAGCAAGCAACTTGACCTCACAACCCTTTACGCCACGGCTTTTGAATGCACTGTTATTGGCGCCGCGTCGTCAGGACTCAAGGGTCTTTGAGCAGACCTCACGATGGTTAGTCCAGGTCTCGGCTCTCCAGTTCCTTCAGGCTTCAACCGGAGTAGTCTAAAGCTCGGATCGCCGAGTGAAGGTTGCTGATTCTTGCCTTCTTATCACCTTGCCGTAAAACGCGTTATAAGCGGAGTTGGACTCCAAAGCTGCGCCGTTTCGCAAACTTCCCCAAACGTGAAATGGTTCTAGCTCGTCGTCGTTGACTGCAGCGCCGTTTCCGGGGCGCTTCTCCATTTCGGCCAATCTCACTAGAGCCGACTTCGCGGCAATACGGTGTAACTGCTCAATCCCGTCGTAAGCGGCACCGCGACGCTTATCTCAGCCAAGCCGTCATTGAAACCACGCCAGCACCACTGGGCGAATCTGCACATAGAGCCACACCGCCACCGCTTCCATCGTCCCCAGTCCCTGCAGCCTTACCATCCCCTCTGACTGGTGTCGCCTATATGGGTTCTTTGCTGTTCTTGTGACGCCTTTCCTAACTTGGGAGAACCACTTCTCAAGAAAGACGCCCGAAGACAAATGCGGCCAGGATAAGGAATACCAGAAAATCGGAAAGCATGGCGGTCCATTCTTTCGGGTTCTTATCTTTCTGAGGAATATGACCCGCCCCCGCTAAGCCGTAATAGATTCCGCCGGCAATCGCCGCCGGGAGAACCCAATCAGGTCGGAACAGGCTCAGAACGCCGAGCGATCCAAAGGCGAGATTACCGAATCCAATCTCGCGCACCATTGGAAGCGAGCGCGGATCATCAGAACTGAAAATTTCTTTGGCGGTGAATTGCGGTTCAATGACTTGCCTAAGCCCGGCAATGAACAGGCGGATTCCCACCGCCCAGAATGCCCACCAGCGTCCCATCATCGATAACAGGGCTTGATCGCTTTGTGAGTGCAAGAACAATTGCCCGCAGACGGAAGCTGATGGGAGTACCACCAGAAACAGACCGATCATTACGAAGTACACGAGGCCTCCATATCTTCTCAAAAAGGATATCGTCACTGCGAACGATGCTCAGTGTTTAGCTCGCTTTGCGTTGCTATTCTAGCTTGGAAATTCCACATCATTGATTGAATTCCGGCGTTGGCCACTAGTCCCGTTCGAGGAAGTTTCGCCGGATAGGGCCGGATGGGGAATGATAAATACTGTTGCGACAGCCAACAGTCGCACAGCAAGATCTGCCGACGTTTGCCGATTTGCCGATCCAAATACGCTTTTATCTCGAGTCAAGTTAGTGGAGGCCCCAATGGTGTGCCCTGATTGTTTCGCATTGTTATAATCCGCCTTATCCGGCTGTAAAAGTTTGTCCTGAGATGGAGGTTTCCTTACCGATGTCTTCTCACCGCCTCTTGGCTTTCGGCTTGCTCTTCTTTGCAGTTCTATCGATCAGCGCTCGCACAGCGCCGGCGCAAACCTACACTGTGGCGCGGGGTCTAGCCTATGAAAAGGCACAGGATTGGCAAGGGTTGCTGCGTTACGCCACGGCATGGTCGCAGGCGCAGCCCAACAGCATTGATGCTTGGGGCCTGATGGGAAGCGCGTACTCCCTCGGCCTGCATGAGCCAGACAAGGCGATTGCCCCTTTGCGCCGCTGTGTCGCGATCGACCCGAATTCGGCACCCGCCTGGCATGCGCTGGGCACTGCGTACGCGCAGACGAAACAGTTGCGGTTGGCCGTGGATGCCTTCAAGCGGGCCATTCAGATCAACCCAAACCAGCCCACCTATTACAACAATCTTGCCGCCGCTTATTCGGAGGGCAACGCGGTAAAGTCCGCGATGGCTGCGCTCGACCAGGAAAAAGTTATAGCGGAACGCTTGAACAGTGCCAATGTCTGGTACACGCTGGGAAACGGCTACGCACAGTCTGACAGACTTGCAAAATGCCATCGCCTCGTATCGGCGCCTGCTGGCGATCAAGCCAGGTTTTGCGCAGGGGTGGACGAACCTGGGCGTGGTGCTCCAATACAATGGCGACATTGCGGGAGCACGCTCGGCCTTCCGCCGCGGTAACCAACTCGGGGACCCGCTTGCCGCTAGAGACGCCGCTCAGATGGAAGCCGGTTTGCGCGAAAACGCTCGGCAACAGGCCCAATCCGCCAACAATGGCGCGCGGGCCAATGCGGTGGCGGGGATGCTGTACCGCATGAATCACTAATGCGGTTTCGCTTATCCGATGACGCGATGCTCCTGAATCAATATCCTGTTGAAAGGTGCTCCGGCGTCGAGTGCGACGGTATTGCTGGTGCGAGGCAAGGTCCTCTCAAACGCTGCCATTAGTTAAGAAAATCCGGATGTAGCTGGCGAAGGACATCCTAGTTAAAACGATTCCAGTCGACAAGCCGACTTGCCGAGAATGATCGCCAATCCTCCCTCAGGAACAGCGTTTTTGAGACAAGCTTGTGTCTGTTTCTTGCGAGTTTCAAAAGCGGTTGCCCAGATGACCGCAAGTCTGCGCAATCTGGAAATGATTTCCAGAACGCTGTAATCAAAACGACCCGGCTGATAAGTCTGATAATCTGCACAAAAGAATGTTAGACGGGTTGAGACAGGAGCGGAACTGGCTGCGGAACCTGGGTCCCACGTCGTTTCTCGTAGCTGCTGCCGCTGCCGTTATTTGGCTAGGCTGGGTACAAATACCGCGAACTGTTACTGGCACCATTTCTTGGTCGGAGGACCCCGGCTATCATCCTGTGGCCCAGCCGCAAACGATCCGGCTATGTTCTGTGGAGCGTGTGTTTCAGACTAACTCGGACGGAGGAGGGCACTTCACCGTTTCTCCGATGTACCGGGTGGCACCTACCAGCTATCCCCACCGCGTGATTGGCTGACCGCCGAAATTAAAACTGGCATAGGGCTTACTACGGTCGTCGCCATAAATAAGCTCAATCGTCGATACGACCGCCGCAACGAGCCAGGTTTGGAGTGCAATCGCGATACCACGCACGAGTGGTTCAAGTGCGGGGTCGAATACATTGTCGAATATGGGCCGCGGCGTGCGCGAAAATCTGCATTGATCCTGGGTTTAATTGAAGAATATAGGCCCGGTGGGCAGAAACTGGCCGGGGCCAACGTTCTCCTGACAAACGTGAAAGATCAAGCTCTTCACTACTCGACGGTTTCCGACAACGGCGGGCGCTTTCGATTCGCGCCGCCGCCGGGGATTTATCTCTTGACCATGTCCCAGCAAGGCGTTTTCGATGTTGTCGTGCCAGACTTCCTAGTGCCACAAGAGAACGACACCATGGTCAGGCTTCAAACGGAAAAAACATCAGCCCCGCACTTCTGCGAATAGCTCTTAGGTCACTAGAAGGACTTTGGGGACCGCCCCCGACCGGGATCCAAAAAGCTCGGCTATCCTCAGCGCAGATTACCGCAACTCAACTCCCCTGCAGCAACCAAGGTACGAGTCATCGAGAATAGATACCGAAAAACGCCGCTCGATCCTGCGATCCGTTCTGGTGAGCGTACCGACGATTCCAGCTGACAAGCCGACATCCCAGTACGAATTCGTTCACCCCCCGTCAAACACGGTTTTTGTTTAGAATTGAGGCGCTGCGAACAGCCGTTCGGCCCGCATCACTCGATTTGACCCCTTGGCCGAGTGGCGCGTGATCCAGCCGGGGCCAGTGAGCGGCGGCATTTCGACTCTACGGCCAAATGGAATGGGAATCACTACAGCCTTAGATACCGCCTATTCTGAATAACCGTTTTTACGCCTCTGCCCGGCATTCATTTAGATTTCGAAGCGAGTAGAAGCGTGTCGGTTTCGAGCAGTGTGAGGGACTTGACCATCAGCCGGGTTTGCTCTTTATACTTCTTGAAGTGCGGTGACTGCAGGTGCGCTTGATAAGCAGAGCCATCGCGGTATGCCTCGAAAAGGCGAATCTGTTCGGGATGATCCTTGAGAGAAACGGCATACAACGTCAAGACTCCCGGTTCCTCTCGAACTGACGTGGCAATCTCTTCTTTCAGAGCTGCTGTATAAGCGCCTAACTGGTCTGGAAAAATTTCAAGTTCAGCGAGTCTCACAAGCGGTGCCTGCACCCCTTCAGGGTATCCGCGTTCGCTAGCCAGGAAAAAGCAACACGCTATCAACGGCAGCGCCGACCTTAGGATTTGCTTCGTTTTCATATTTGCTCTACATGGCACCCAGAACAACCGCGGTGTTGCTCGCTTTCAGGGCTTTGACGTCGCGAACCGGCGGCTGACCGAAGAAGCGGCTATATTCGCGGGTAAACTGGCTCACGCTCTCGTATCCAACTTCATACGCGGCGCTGGTGGCATCAAGTCCGTCCATTAACATTCGCTGCCGAGCGGTTTGCAGCCGCAGTTGTTTCTGATACTGCAGCGGACTCATCGCCGTCAGAGCGCGGAATTGATGATGCAGCGTGGAAACGCCCATTCGCGCGGTGGATGCCAGCTCTTCCATATGCAAGGGCTTGGCATAATTGGCTCTCAGCCAAGAGATGGCCCGCGCGGTTCTTTGTGCCAGATCCCCGCTGGTGGAGAGAGCCCGCAACCGCCCGGCCTGGGGCGTCTGCAGAATGCGATAAAGAATTTCGCGATGAACCAGTGGGGCCAGGAATGGTATGTCCTCCGGCGTATCAAGAAGGTCAAGCAACCGCAAAGCCGCCTTCAGGAGACCGACTGTCGTCTGGCCGACGGCAAGTCCCTGTCGATGGCTTGAGGCGGGCGTCTCCGGTAAGTCGTCGAGGCTCACCACTTCGCGGACAGTGGGCATATCCAGGCGCAGGAACATGCACAGCAACGGTAGACCCTCGGAGGCTTCGATGATCTGGCTTTCCGCCGGCACATCGATTGAAGAGAGCAGGAACGACGAACTGTCGCACAGATACTCGGTTCCCCCCAGCAGAATCCGCTTTCGTCCTTGCACGAAGATGCTCAAGCCTGGTTCATAGGAAGCCCGGAAACAGGGTGTGGGCGCGGTTCTGTGATAGAGCGATAACTCGGGTATGGCAGTCGGATACTCTCCCCTCTGCGCGGCAAAATGCTTAATTCGCTGCGCGAGTGCGTGCCGCATCTCCATGACAACTGGATCTGGCAAAGCTGCATGTGGCGACCCTACGCCGCCTCTGCGTTTGAGCAACAGGAACCTCCCATTTCAGGGTAACTCCAAGTGCCAAGGCTATATGCGCAAAACTTCATGGACGAACAGGATTGTGCAAAAAATTGACAGGATTAGGAAAGCATAGGAACCGCTGCGATTTATAGTCTTGAAGAGTGAAAGGCAAAGCGTGGACATGAGAAACCCAATCGCAATTTTGGTGTTTTTGCTGATGATCCCTGACGCTGGCGGAGGTGGCCAGGTGAAAAGTCCGCAAATTACAATCACGCCAAGAGCCGCGCAAACAACGATAGCGGGGGCAGCAGACCGCTTTACTGGTTCGGTTCGTGTTCAAACGCTCTTCAGCGCCAATGAACCGAGCCGGTCAAGCGGCGGACTGGTCACGTTTCAGCCGGGAGCGCGGTCAGCTTGGCATACCCACCCGCTGGGTCAAGTGCTTATTGTGACGGAGGGAGTGGGCTGGATAGAACAATGGGGCAGCCCCGTGCGGGTTATGCACAAAGGTGATGTTATTTGGATTCCGCCCGGTGTAAAGCATTGGCACGGAGCAACGCGCACCAGCGCAGTGACACACATTGCCGTGCAGGAACAGGTCGATGGCGCGGCGGTGAACTGGCTTGAAAAAGTGACGGACGAACAGTACCGCCTTGACGCAAATCAGCTCAACAAACAAGACAAGGAGAAATGAAGAGGTGAATATCTCATTTGAGAACAAAGTGGCCCTGGTAACCGGAGCGGCGTCTGGATTAGGCCTGGCCACGGCCAAGGCGTTTGCGGAGTCGGGGGCCGCAGTGGCGTTAGCTGATTGGAATGAAGCGGCAGTGCAGGTTGCGGCGAAAGAACTCGCTGACAAAGGACACAAAACGCTGGCCATCCGCTGCGACGTCTCTGATGACGCACAAGTGGAATTGATGGTGAAACAGACCGTCGCCGCCTTCGGACGCCTGGATGTCGCGTATAACAATGCCGGGGTTCAAAATGTGCTGGCGGAGACGGCCGACACGACTGGGGAAGATTACGACCGCGTGATGAGCATTAACCTGCGAGGCGTTTGGCATTCAATGAAGTTCGAACTGCAACAGATGCGCCAGCAAGGAAGCGGATCCATCGTGAACTGTTCGTCGCTGGGCGGTCTTGTAGGAGGCGCCGAGCGTGGCATTTACCATGCGGCCAAGCACGGCGTGATTGGCTTCACAAAAAGCGCAGCGCTTGAATATGCTGCGCGCGGCATTCGCATCAACGCCGTCTGTCCAGGCCTTATCTGGACCCCGATGGCCGAGCAGATGGTGGCGGGCGGCCAGGGGGAAGCATTGAAGGCGATGGAGAAGAGCGTGCCCATGGCCCGCATGGGCAAACCCGAAGAGATTGCCGATGCCGTACTGTGGCTTTGTAGTTCGGCCGCTAGCTATGTCACCGGACAATCCATCTCCGTCGATGGCGGCTTCATTATGCGTTAACCATTGGAGGAGTTGGCGTATGAACGGAACACGGCGAGATCTGATCATAGCTGCTGTATGGGCAGCGGGTCCCGCCTTTACTGCAGAAAGCAAGAAGGTCGGAACAAAAAGCATGAACAACGAAGACATTGGCGCGGTTTCACCGGCACTGGAGCATTACACGAAAGACGTGCTTATGCGCGCCCTGTGGAAACGGGCCGAGCTTTCGCCGCGCGACCGCAGTATCGTCACGGTAGCCGCTCTGATTGCACGCATGCAAAGCAATGAGATGCCGCATTACTTCGCCATGGCGCTGGACAACGGTGTCAAGCCAGGTGAACTTTCAGAAATCATTACTCACCTGGCCTTCTACTCCGGCTGGCCGAATGCGATGGCAGCCGTTTCCGTGGCTCGAGAGATTTTCCGGCAACGCGGCATCGGCAGCGATCGGCTTCCTCCGGCAATGGAGCAGTTACTTCCGCTAAACGAAGCGGCCGAAAAACAAAGGTCGACACAAGTCAGCGCCAACTACGGGGCTATTGCGCCGGGGCTGGTGGAGAACACGACTGAGCTCCTCTTCCGCGACCTGTGGCTTCGTCCGGCTCTGGCCCCGCGCGACCGAAGCCTGGTCACGGTGAGTGCCCTGATTGCCTCCGCTCAGGTTGCCCAAATTACTTATCATCTGGGCCGCGCCATGGACAATGGGTTGACCCAATTGCAGGCATCCGAAGTGCTCACGCACCTCGCTTTCTATGCAGGATGGCCCAATGCATTTTCCGCGCTGCCTGTTGTCAAAGACGTATTGGAAAAGCGGCAGAAGGCGCAGCAGTTATGAATTCGTGGCCTAAAGATGATTTGGAAAAGATCGGCCAGACGGATGATTTGCACATTGCGCCATTGCGAGAGGATGGCGTAACCTTCGGAACACCGACCTGGATTTGGTCCGTCGTGGTGGGCGATGCGCTTTATGTGCGAGCTTACAACGGCACATCTTCCAGTTGGTATAAGGCGTCGATGCGGCAACAACGCGGCCGCATCTACGCGGCGGGGATCACGAAAGACGTTACCTTCGAAGCGGTGACAGATAAATCAATGAATGAACAAATTGACAACGCCTACCGGGCAAAGTATAGAACCAGCCCATATCTTGAGCCTATGATTAGCGAACGCTCTCGTTCTGCAACAGTGAAGATCATACTGGAGGCACAATGCAAAAGCGAAAATTAGGCGAGAGCGGGCTGAGCGTCTCCGCCATCGGGCTCGGCTGCATGAGGATGAGCCCTGGCCACGGAGAAGTGGGGGCGACCAAAGAGGAGATGATCTCTCTCATCCGTGATGCGGTTTCACGCGGCATCACATTTTTCGACACCGCTCAAGTGTACGGACCTTTCGTGAACGAAGAGCTGGTCGGAGAGGCGCTTGCGCCGTTGCGCGGCCAAGTCGTGATCGCCACGAAGTTCGGCTTTAATTTTGGACCTGGCGGCGACGGCAAGCCACAAGGCCTCTGCAGTCGGCCAGAGTATATCCGCAAGACCGCGGAACAGTCGATCAAGAGACTGCGTGTCGAAGCGATCGACTTGCTCTATCAGCATCGCGTCGACCCTGAAGTGCCTATTGAAGAGGTGGCGGGCACAGTGAGCGACCTGATCAGAGAGGGGAAGGTCAAGCATTTTGGGCTGTCCGAAGCAAGCGCTCAGACCATCCGGCATGCTCATGCGATCCAACCTGTTACGGCGCTGCAAAGTGAGTATTCGCTTTGGTGGAAGCGGCCTGAACAGGAAATCATTCCGACGCTGCAGGAGTTAGGGATCGGTCTTGTTCCCTATAGTCCGCTGGGAAAAGGTTATCTGGCCGGCACGATCACGGAAGAGACTCAATTCGATCCAGCGGATAATCGCGGAACCTTTCCGCGTTTCTCAGTGGAGGCGAGGAAGGCGAACCGCCCATTGGTGAAGGTCATTGAAGAGTTTGCGGCAAAGAAGCGAGCCACTTCTGCTCAGATTGCGCTTGCCTGGCTGATGGCCCGAAAGCCCTGGATTGTCCCAATACCCGGCACGACGAAACTGAAGCGGCTGGAAGAGAATATTGAATCGACCGGCGTCGAACTCAGCGAAGGTGATCTCCAGGAATTGGACGGTGCCACCGCTGGAATTGCCGTCGAAGGAGATCGCTATCCTCCGGAGCTTGAGCGTATGACCAATTTATAAGCATGTCCGGATAAATGAGTAGCCGCATTTCTCAAGGAACGAATTCCGCATAGTTGGTTTTCTGCGCAAGACTGAAGGCGACGAAAACGTCGCAAAAGACCGTCGTCTTCGGCTTCTTAGTTACCTGACCTGATTCCAAAGCGCCTACCTGAGCCTCGCTAATTTGACGTGGTTGCCGTAATCAAAGGTCTGGCCAAGGTTGCCCAGCACCACTTTGCTGTATGCCGCGCCACCGGCAAAAATCTACTGTTGATCGAACGCTTTGGCAGGATCGGTACGGAAAAACGCCGTTCACAACTCGAATACCTGCACCGAACCCTCTCTGAAAGTCGACCGGATGATAACAGTTTGGGCTGGGCTAGGGTTCGCGGGGTTTCTCAATGATGCACGCTCGATGGATTCGTCAACCGCTGTCAATGACATCAGGGTAGGAGCTCAATTTCAAGTTCCGTCGCACGCCCATCTCGGATTGAGAATGCCCGGATGGGTGTGGTCGCATAGGGCCGGGGTGTGACTATGAAATGAATCGGTATAGAATTGTGTGCCAGCGCGATGTCCTTGCACGAAGGCTCATTAATATCCAACCAATGCGGATGCGAGTGGTAGATGCCGAGGAATTCGAGCCGCCGCTGGCGGAGTTCGCCCAAAACGTGCAGCATCTCCTGGGGCGCAATCTCATAGTTTCTGACCGGATCAGCTGCGCCATTTTTCGCGGGGAATGCACCCGTGATTATTTCGTCCTGCCCCGCTAGAATTCCGCAGCATTCTTGATGCGGCTGGCGACGAGCGTGCGCCAGGAGCTGCCGATACACTTTGCGGCGACTTCGGACAAGCCGGTTCATTACAAGATTGTAAAACGGCACGAATTTGCCAAACGACCGATGGATAGAGGGAGAGTAACTGAGGTGGGTCCCGAGAAACGCCGATCGCGCCTGAAATCCACTCGTCCGTGCCGCGTTATCGACCGCGCGCAGAAGTACCCAAACTTGCCGCAACTCCCCGGGCGCGTCATTGGTGGCGAGCGCTATTTTAGCTCCGCCACAACGCTTAGCACACCTTGACACCTCGCCCCCGCGGATGTTACTTTGACACTTACGGGATAACTGTGCTTTCCCGTAAAGCTTCTAAGTAACAGCGCCCGATCCGTCGTGATCCGGGCGCTTTTTTATTTTCACCGCAAAACTCTAAGAAAGGACTCACTTTGAAAAATGGCTTTGAATTTCCAAATCCGCTCTGGGGCATCCCCTCGCCCGGCCGGCAAGCTCACCGCTGGTCGAATCGGCAGCCAAGCCAGCCGCCAACCCAAATTGCCATCAAAGCGCCGTCCACCCTCCACCCCATTGGGTTTGTTTTTTCACTTTCGCCCCTCGCTGCTCCACCCCCACCCGCCTTGGGTTCGAAGCGCAATATCGCCCATTCCCCAAATTGGGTTCGTTTTTCTGCCCTCCTCAACTTTGCCCCATCGGGTTCGAAGCGTAATGGGACCAACCAGCCGCCCACCATCCCACCCGATTGGGTTTGTTTTTTCATTTTCGTGCCCCGCTGCTCCAACCCCACCCGTCTTGGGTTCGAAGCGCAATATCCCCCGTCCCCCGAATTGGGTTCGCTTTTCTGCATGCCCCAACTTTGCCCCATTGGCTTCGAAGCGTAATTCGGCTACTCAGCGCCCACCCTCCCACCCGATTGGGTTTGTTTTTTCACTTTCGCCCCTCGCTGCTCCAACCCCACCCGTCTTGGGTTCGAAGCGCAATATCGCCCATTCCCCGAATTGGGTTCGTTTTTCAGCCTGCCCCAACTTTGCCCCGTTGGCTTCGAAGCGTAATAGGGCCACCCAGCGTCCACCATCCCACCCGATTGGGTTTGTTTTTTCACTTTCGCCGCCCGCTGCTCCAGCCCCACCTGCCTTGGGTTCGAAGCGTAATTCGCTCACTATCTCAACCTATCCTCAGACAAGGGTTCTTAAACGGCATCTTCAACGCCAGGACGATTCTAAAATCTAAAACAGGTGATTTCATTGCATAAGTTCTTCGTATCGATAGCAGCGCTGGTTTCCGCCGGCGCTGCCCTTCGTGGCCAGGACGCGCCCAAACGCGACTATCCCATCCAGCCCGTACCGTTCACCGCCGTTCACGTCGACGACGAATTCTGGGCCCCGCGCATCGAGATCAACCGCAAAGTTTCCATCCCCACCGCCTTCGAGCAGTGCGAGCGCACCGGCCGCATTGAGAATTTCGTGCGCGCCGCCATGGTCCTACAGCATAAAGACCTCGCGGACAAACACGCCCCTGGCTATCCTTTCGATGACACCGACCCATACAAAGTGATTGAAGGCGCCTCCTATGCCCTAAGCGTTCATCCAGACCCGCAACTCGACGCCTATCTCGACAAGCTCATCGCCAAGATTGCCGCCGCCCAAGAACCTGATGGCTACCTGTACACAACTCGAACCATCGATCCACAACACCCGCACGAATGGTCTGGCAAAGAGCGCTGGGTGAACGAGGAAATCTTGAGCCACGAACTCTACAACCTCGGGCATCTCTATGAAGCCGCCGTTGCGCACTTTCAAGCCACTGGTAAACGCACCTTGTTAAATGTCGCTTTGAAGAGCGCCGATCTTCTGGTCGCCACCTTCGGCCCCGGCAAAAAGACCATCTATCCTGGCCATCAAATCGTGGAAATGGGCTTGGTCAAGCTGTACCGTGTCACCGGCCGCGAGCAATATCTCAAGCTCGCTCAGTTCATGCTCGACAGCCGGCATGGCGGCAAAACCTATAACCAAGCCGACCGCCCCGTCATCGATCAGACGGAAGCCGAGGGCCACGCCGTGCGCGCCACCTACATGTATTCCGGCATGGCCGACGTTGCCGCTATGACCGGCGACAAGAACTACATCAAGGCGATCGATGCCATCTGGGAAAACGTAACGAACAAGAAGATGTACGTCACGGGCGGCATCGGCGCGGTCGGCAACATTGAAGGCTTCGGCCCTGATTACGACCTGCCCAACATGTCTGCCTATAACGAAACCTGCGCCTCCGTCGGCAGCGCCTTTTGGAACGAGCGCCTCTTCCTCTTACACGGCGATTCGAAATACATGGACATCCTGGAACGCACTCTATACAACGGTTTAATTTCGGGTGTCAGTCTCGACGGCCAGACATATTTCTATCCAAATCCCCTCGAATCCAACGGCCAGCATCAGCGCAGCCCCTGGTTTGGCGTGGCCTGTTGCCCCGGCAACATCACTCGTTTCATGCCGTCACTACCGGGCTACGTCTACGCACAACAAGGCGACACGCTCTACGTAAACCTCTTCATGAGCAACCATGCCACCGTAACATTGCAAGGCGACCGTAAAGTATCCATCCAACAAGAGACTAGATACCCGTGGAGCGGTGACGTCCACCTCACCGTAAGCCCTGAAAAGACGGGCCGCTTCACGCTTAAGATCCGCATTCCCGGCTGGGCCCAGGGCCAAGCCATGCCTGGCGACCTCTACTCGTTCGAAGATCCGAACAACCAAGAACCCGCCACGCTGAAGGTAGACAAGCACACCGTTCCGCTCGATCTCGATCATGGCTACGCAACCATCACGCGCGAATGGAAAGCGGGCGAAACCATCGATCTGCACTTGCCCATGCCCATCCGCCGCGTCGTTGCCAACGAAAAAGTGGCCGCCGACAAGGGCCGCGTCGCACTCCAACGCGGCCCCATCGTTTATGCTGCCGAATGGGTCGATAGTCCCGACAAGCACGTCCGAAATCTGGTTCTCTCCGATACCCAAAAGCTCAAAGCCGCTTTCGAACCCGCCTTGCTGAACGGAGTGGAAGTCATTCGCGGCGAAGCTACCGCCTATCGCTACGAACAAAACGGCGCAATCGCGCATACCTCGGAAGCCTTCACCGCCATCCCCTACTATGCCTGGGCAAATCGCGGTCCCGGCCAAATGGAAGTGTGGATCCCTACCGCCGAAACCGGCGCGCATCCCACGCCTTTCCCCACCATCGCTTCGCAAAGCAAAGTCACCGTATCCGGGCAAACCGAAGCCGCCAACGGCAATCGCAACCCGCGCGTCATGGCCGATCAAGAGCAACCCACCTCCTCCGCCGATAACAGTTCGCAATATAACTGGTGGCCTCAAAAGGGCACCACCGAATGGGCGCAATACGATTTTGGCGCAACACGTCAGATTTCCAGTGTTGACGTCTACTGGTTCGTCGAAAAGCACGGCGACGTCGCGTTGCCGGCCAGTTGGCGCATTCTATATTTGAGCGGCTCGGAATGGAAACCCGTCGAAGCCATGACCGATTACGGCTTGGCCGTAGATAAGTTCAACCACGTCAGTTTTAAACCAATCACTACGCAGGCGATAAAACTCGAATTAACGCTTCGAAAAGAAAAATCGGCCGGTGTCTCCGAGTGGGCGGTTCAATAAATTAGCCTGCCAACGGTACACTAAAACTTCATGATTAGGGTTAGATTTGCCCCGTCGCCGACGGGTTATTTGCATATTGGCAGCGCGCGCACATTCATTTTTAACTGGTTGTTTGCGCGGAAACAAAAGGGCACCATGGTGCTTCGGATTGACGATACCGATGTGGATCGCAACACCCAGGCATCGCTCGATTCCATTTACGACGGCCTCAATTGGCTCGCTTTGGGGTGGGATGAATTCTACCGCCAATCGGAGCGTCTTGATCTGCACCGCAAGATCGCCTACGATTTGCTCGCGCGCGGTTTTGCTTATCGTGATTTTTCACCAGCCGCCGCCGCTGACGTCGATCCGAAAGATAAGCCGCACGGCGAAGGCCCTTGGCTTTGTAATCCCGAAATGCGAGCCCTCACCCAAGAGCAGAGCGACGCACGCGCTACAGCGGGTGAGCCGTTCGTCATCCGATTCAAAGTTCAGCGCGACCCCGCCCACGAAGTCAAGTTTCACGATGAGGTCTATGGCGAACAGAGCAAGCTTACCGCCGATATCGAAGATTTTGCCTTGCTCCGCAGCAATGGCATGCCCACTTACCATCTCGCGTCCTGTGCCGACGATATCGACCTGAAAATCAGCCACGTCATTCGCGGGCAAGATCACTTAACGAACACATTCAAGCACATCCTGATTATTCAGGGTGCCGGCGCGCCCTTACCACGTTTTGCCCATTTGCCTCTGCTCGTCGCACCTGATGGTGCCAAACTTTCCAAGCGCAAACACGGACCCGTCGTTAGCGTCACCACCTATCGCGACAACGGTTTCCTCGCTAGCGCCTACATCAACTTTCTCTGCCTGCTCGGTTGGTCGCCCAAAGACAACCGCGAGCAGATGACTCTTCTTGAATTGACCAACGCCTTCAATTTCGACGGCGTCAATCGCAGCAACGCGGTAGTCAACTTCAGCGACGCCGACCCCATCGACCCCAAAGCCCTCTGGCTCAATTCGCAACATCTGCGCACCGCGCCTGTCGAAATCCTCGCGCCTCTCGTGAAAAAAGCTCTCGCCGCCGCTGGCCTCCAGCCCTATGGTGACGAGGCGTTCTTCGATCACACAATCGATATCATTCGTTCGCGCTTTTCCACGCTGCTTGATTTCGCCAGCAAAGGGCGCGCCTATTTCAGCGACGATTTCGAAACCGAACCGGGAGCGCTGGAAAAACTGAACGCGCCCGGCGCGCGCGAGCTTCTCCGTGAACTAGCAGAACGCATCGCCGCCAATCCTGAGTTCACTGAAGCCGGCGTCGAAGCCGACCTGCGCAAACTCGCCGAAGAGCGCGGCGTCAAAGCCGGACTCCTCATCAATGCCAGCCGCGCTGCTCTCACGGGGCAACCTGTGGGTCCTAGCGCCTTCGCCGTATTCGGTTGCATTGGCCGCGACCGCGTCATTGCCAGGCTGCGAAAGGTCTAACCATGCCGAAAGTAATCGTTGGACTCGGCGGCTTGCTGAGCGATCCTGCTTGCTGCGTCATCAAAGATGGCCGCTTAGCCGCCGCCGTGGAACAAGCCAAAGTTTCGCGCCAGGACCGCCCGGGTTCTTTCCCCGATGAAGCCTTCTCCCTCGCGCTGGAATCGGCCGGCGTAAAGCCGGAAGAAGTCGAAGCAGTCGCGCTCGCCCGCCCATTCGCTGTTGGTGAAGAAGGCGCCACTCAGATCGACTTGCGCACGCGCTTCCCCCGCAGCGAAATTCTGGTTGTCGAACACCATCTAGCGCACGCCGCTTCAGCGTTTTACGCCTCCGGTATGGAAAACGCCGCCGTCCTCAGCATCGACCGCGCCGGCGATTTCCGTTCCGGCGCTTTATTTCAGGGCCAGCAAAATCATCTCCTGCCCGTGCGCGAGATGTATTTCCCCGATTCGCTGGGAGATTTGTTCAACCGCGTCACCGAAATGCTCGGCTATGAACCGCGCGCCGACGAACACAAGGTTCAGTGGCTCTCAACTTCAGGACAGCCTGCGTACGCAGAGGTCTTCCGCAAGGTGTTGCATAGCGGCGCCAACCATTGGCCCCGTCTCGACCGTTCATATTTTGACGCCGATCACTTAACGCGCGGCGGCTTCAGTCGCAAGTTTTATACCGAAACAGGCATTGATGCCCAGCAGCCTCTCAGTCCCGCCGTCAAGGCCGATCTAGCCGCCAGCCTGCAAAAAAGCATCGAGGAATGCGTTGCCGCCATGCTTGAACCGGCGCAGAATGTCTGCGTCGCTGGTGGTCTAGGATTAAACGCTCTCCTCGTATCCGCACTCGAAGCTAAATTCAAGAACGTATTTGTGCAACCTGCCGCCGGCAACGCGGGCACTGCGATCGGCGCCGCACTTCATGCTTGGCACAATTTCTACGGCGAGACGAACCGTGTCCCGTTCAATACCCTCTGCCTGGGGCCCAGTTATTCACCCGCGCAAATCAAAGCGGTGCTGGAAAACTGCAAACTCCGCTTTCAATACCTGCTCACCGAAGGCGAACTCATCGGCCGCGCGCTCGACGCACTCAAAGACAATAAAATCGTCGCCTGGATGCAAGGTCGCATGGAGTTCGGGCCGCGCGCCCTGGGCAACCGGAGCATCCTAGCATCGCCGCTGAACAAGTATTCGACTGAAAATCTCAACGTTTACATCAAGCACCGCGAAAGCTACCGCAAGTTCGCCGCCTCGGTGCCACAAGAACTCGCCGGCGAGTATTTTGAGGCAGGCGCTAATGCGCGTTATCTCGCTACCGTCGCCAAGGTCAAACCGCAATACCGCGAGATGTTCTCCGCCGCTTTGCTTGGGCAAGACCTCATTCGCGTTCACCTTGTGGACAAGGAAGAAAATCCGCTGTATCACACGTTGCTCACCTCAGCGGGCAAGGCGCATGGGCTTCCAGTGCTTTACAACACGAGTTTCAACCTGTTTGGCGATCCGCTGGTTTGTACGCCGCGCGATGCCGTCAGAAGCTTCTACTCCTCGGGCATTGATGCGTTGTTCGTGGGCAGCTTTTTTCTCGAGAAGTGATAAAATTCGGGTAGAATTGCGATGAATCGGCTGTGCGTAGTGGCGCTGTTGCTGGCCATGTCGAACGTAGAATCGGCCGCTCCAGTGCGTCCTAAACCTGCGAAAGCTAAGGCAACCGCGGCAATAGCCCACGGTCCACGGCGCCCCGCCAGTCGCGGCGAGGCGCTGGAACAAAAGAAAGCCGGTCGAACGGGCAAAGCCAACGTGCGCCGTGTCGTCGTGCGAAAAATGGTGCATGGGCGCATGGTGACTGTTTCCCGCGTCGTGCGCGTCAAAACAGGCCCGGTCGTTCCTCCTCATCCCGACACCGACCGTTTGCGCGAAATCCAGCAGGCCATGGCCAACAAGGGCTATTTCAAAGGCGAAGTGAACGGCGTTTGGAATGCCGATTCGGTGGACGCTTTAAAGCAATTTCAGACCAGCCAGAACCTTACGCCCGATGGCAAGATCAACTCTCTGTCGCTCATCGGTTTGGGCCTTGGTCCCAAACATGATGGCAGCGTCGCCGCGCTGCCTGCTCCGAAGCCTCAACAAAACATTCCACAATAGGAGACGGAGGTCACAAAGGTGATCGTCGGCGTTCCTAAAGAAATCAAAGATCATGAAACGCGTGTCGGCTGCGTGCCCAGTATGGTCACGGCATTGCATGAACAAGGCCACCAAGTGCTGGTGGAAACAGGCGCGGGTGTTGGCAGTTCTATTCCCGACGCAGAATATGTAGAAGCGGGCGCGACCGTGTTGCCCACGGCAGCCGAGGTCTGGCGCAGAGCCGATCTGATCGTCAAAGTTAAAGAACCGCAGCCGTCGGAGTACCTGTTCTTTCGCCCGGGCCTCATCCTCTTCACCTATCTGCACCTGGCGCCACTTCCTGAGCTCACGGAGGCACTCTTAAAAACGCGTGTCAGCGCGGTCGCCTATGAAACCATTCGCGAGCGGGACGGTTCCCTCCCCCTTCTCACTCCCATGAGCGAAGTTGCTGGCCGCATGGCGGTCCAAGTGGGCGCACAGTACCTGGAGCGGCCCAACGGCGGCCGTGGCATCTTGCTTGGCGGTATCCCTGGCGTCGCTCCCGCGAACGTACTGGTCATCGGCGGCGGAGTGGTCGGCCATAACGCTGCCAAGATCGCCTGCGGCTTGGGCGCTAACGTCACGGTGATCGACCGCAATCTGGACCGGCTTCGCGAACTCGACGACATCTACTCCAACTCCATTTGCACGCTCGCTTCCAACACCTACACTGTTCGCGAGAATGTACGCATCGCCGACCTGGTGATTGGCGCCGTACTCATTCCCGGAGCCGCCGCGCCACGCGTTGTCCGCCGCGACATGGTCAAGACCATGAAGCCCGGATCAGTAATCGTTGACGTGGCTATTGACCAAGGCGGCTGCGTTGAGACCGCCCACGCCACCACCCATACCGACCCCATCTATTACGTCGATGGCGTCCTCCATTACTGCGTCTCGAACATGCCCGCCGCTGTGCCGCATACCTCCACCTTCGGCTTGACCAATGCCACCGTTCCTTACCTCCTGGCCCTCGCTAACAAGGGCTTGGAACGCGCCTGCAAGGAGAGCCAAGCCATTACCAGCGGCCTCAATACTTTTGACGGCGATATTACTTGTCTCGCCGTAGCCGAATCACAAAACAAACCCTGGCGCGAGTTCGGATCTACTGCAACCGTCGCTGTGTGACTGCGTCTAGCCTCGGATTAAAATCGTGAGAGACATTCATGATCCGGTACCGGGTTTACTCTTGCGCCTTAACCATCGCTCTCTTAGCAACGTTGCCTCGCCTTAGTTTGGCCGAGGGCCGCGAAAGTTGTCCCGTGACCAAGCCGCCCAGCCCCGCCTTTGTCCCGCCTGCTCCGTATCCGGAGGATCGCGCCCCCGGCCAGTTCCTCTACGGCTCGCCGTCGCTCTGGGTCGCTGTCCGCGCTCACTGGTCCGCACAACCGCGCCGCAAAGCGAAGCTTCTGTACTTTCGGCAAGGCTACGACGCGGTGGCCGAACCCAATCCTCGTTTATCTGTCGTCGCCAGGCGTCTTGATAAGCCCGACCCGCTCGTCTGGGCTCCGCCTGTGCGGAGCATCAACGTTGACCACACGGCCGGCAACATGTTTATGGCGAGCGAGTTCAACATTCCCGCGTCTGGTTGCTGGGAAGTGTCCGCCCACTATGAACCAGCGGCCGACAAAGCCGAAACCCTCACGTTCACCGTTTGGGTAGAGCCATAACCGGCGAATTGCTAGCATCGTGTTCGTGGAAGAACACGAAGTTTATGCGGCTATCGGCGGCGACGCCGGCTTTACCTTGCTCATTGCCGCCTTTTACCGGCAAATCCCCAACGACGATATTCTCGGCCCCATGTACCAGGGGCGCGATATGGCCGCCGCGGAAAAGCGTCTGCGCGATTTTCTCATCTACCGCTTTGGCGGCCCGCAAAACTACATTGAAGAGCGCGGCCATCCCCGCCTGCGCATGCGCCACGTGCCGTTTGCGATTGACCAAGCCGCGCGCGACCGTTGGATGACGCTGATGAAGAAAGCTCTGGACGAAACCAAACTGCCCGCCGCCCCGGCACATGTTCTTGAAATGTTCCTGGACGCCACGGCCACTGCCATGATGAACCGGCCCGGCTAGCTAGCTTCCAACGCTTCGCGCATCACCGCGCGCGGCGCCGTTTCGCCCGTCCAAATTTCAAACTGGTGCGCCGCTTGCTCGAGCAACATTTCAATGCCGGGAATCACCGTCAGCCCTTGCTCGGCGGCGCGCTTTAAGAGCATCGTCTCGCGCGGGTTGTAAACCATGTCCAACACAACGTCCGCCGGAATGCCGTCGTTGAAAAGGCAGCCCTCCGGATGAGGCGACATTCCCAGCGGGGTCGCATGCACCAACGCGTCGAAATGCCGGCCCGCCGCTTCGCGCACGGAAACAGCCTTGCCTTTCACCACGGAGGCGAGCGCTTGCGCCTTCTTTAAATTGCGTCCGGTGACCGTAACCTCTGCCGACGCGTCGCCCAGCGCAATGGCCGCCGCGCGCGCCGCGCCGCCATAGCCCGCAATCAAAATAGACGCATGCGGCAAACGCAGATGCTTGGCCAGCGGCTTCAAAACACCTTCGGTATCGGTATTCGTCCCGCGCCACTTCCCTGCCTTGCGCCACACAGTGTTCACGGCGCCAATGCGTTTGGCGAGTGGCGCGACAACATCAAGATGACGGATGATGTTCTGCTTGTGCGGAATGGTCACGCTAAACCCCTGCACCGGCAGCGCAGCCGCAAACTTCATCCAATCGGGCAACTGCAACGGCGGCACCAGGAACGGCAGATAGACCGCATCCACCCGGCGCGCATGAAACGCCCGATTATGAATCAGCGGCGATTTAGAATGCGCCACCGGACTGGCGATTACTCCATAAACCCGAGTCGTCTTCGTCAGTTTCTCCGCGCGATAAAGGCCGCGCATGAGCTTTGCCGAGATTTGACCTGGAGCCGTCCCGGTTTCCACGGACGGCGTAGCATAAGTAAACAAGCTGCCCAACGGCGCTACTAAAATTCGGGAAACAACCCCAATCTCCGACATCGACAGCGCGATGATCCGGCAATCGCGATGCTCGCGCGCAAATTCCATCAAGCGCAAATTGTCGCTGGGCTTGCGCGCGGTTACGGCAATCTTATAAACGTCCGCCTCAAACTTGCGCATGCGCCGCAATACTGGATCCAACGTGGGCGTTTTCTCAAAATTGTGATAGGAAACGCAAACAGGCCCCGATTCGCGCAGCCGCGCCACAGCGTGCTTCGCCTTTTCCGCCGATTCCACTTCCAGATCAACGAACGTCGCCCCTGCCTGTAGCGCCGCCTCCAGAATCTTCACCTGCTGCTCAATCGAGCCTTTAAAGTGGCCGCTCGCTTCATGGTGACGGCATGTCGCCAAAATATGCGCGTCGGGAAAGGTGCGTCGAAATTTACGAATCACCTCCATCCCCGCAGCGGGGTCAGTCAGATAATCGAGCCGGAACTCGAGGAACGTACTGCCATCTTTGTATTCGCGCTCGGCGGCGCGCTGCAACTGGCTGGCGGAAGGTAGACCCAGCGCCACGCAAATACGCGGCAGGGTTCTGGGAAGAGAATGCATTGAGAGATGGGCGCAACTCGGCGCGCGCAGACGCTTAGATTAGTATGCTATACCTCGTGAGCTACTTGTCAAGCCCGGAGCCATTATGCGCCATCATTTACCGCTGCTACTGATCACCTTCGCCGGCGCTGTGCTGCCGAGTCAAAGCGGCTACGACCAGCCTTTTCGCCCGCAATTTCATTTCTCGCCGCGTGTTCACTGGACCAACGACCCCAACGGCCTCGTCTTCTTCGAAGGCGAATATCATTTGTTCTATCAATACAATCCGTTTGGCGATACCTGGGGCCATATGAGTTGGGGCCACGCCGTAAGCAGAGATCTTCTGCGCTGGCAAGAACTGCCGGTGGCCATTCCCGAAGAGAACGGTACCATGATCTTCACCGGCAGCGTTGTCGTAGATCACAACAACACCAGCGGTTTCTGCCTCAACGGCAAGCCTTGTCTGGTCTCTGTGTGGACTGGCTTCACCGGCAAAACGGCGGCCACGCCCGATTTGCAGAATCAGAATATTGCCTACAGCAACGATCGCGGCAGGACTTGGACTAAGTACAAAGGCAATCCTGTTATCGATCTACATCTCACTGACTTTCGCGACCCGAAAGTGTTCTGGTCGCAACAAGCTAAGCATTGGGTGATGGCTGTCTCGCTGCCGAATGACCACAAGATCCTGATCTACACATCGCCCGATCTCAAGCGCTGGCAACGCGCCAGCGAGTTCGGCCCCGCCGGCGCCACGGGCGGGCAGTGGGAGTGCCCCGAATTGTTCGAAGTACCGCTAGACGGCAAAGCCGAAACCCGTTGGGTGTTGAAAGTGGGCATCAACCCAGGCGCTGTGGCAGGCGGATCGGGCGAACAGTATTTCATTGGCCACTTCGACGGCGAACACTTTACTAACGACAATGCAGCGGCCACCACGCTGTGGACCGATTACGGCAAAGATTGCTACTGCGCCCTTACCTTTAACAATCTGCCCAAAACCGAAGCGCCCACCATGCTCGGCTGGATGAGCAACTGGCAGTATGCGCGAGAGATGCCAACCACGCCGTTTCGCGGCCAGATGACGCTGCCTCGCAAACTGGCGCTGAAGACAACTCCCGAGGGTATCCGGCTCTTCCAACAACCGATTGACGCGCTTGTAAACTGCGTGAGGCGCCGATCGCGGTACACGGATCTATCACCGACACGGGCCACCAGTTCGAATTCGCTTCCACAATCCCTCTTGGCACTGCCCAGGAGGTTGGCTGGAAGTTACTGGCGAATGACGGTACGTTCACCAACGTTGGCTATGACAAACAACGGGGCGTGCTTTTTGTGGATCGCACTCATTCGGGCAATGTGGGGTTTCACAAAGACTTTCCCGCCAAAACGGAAGCGCCGCTCAAGCTCGTGGGTAACAGCCTTCGTTTGAATATCATTGTTGACCGCGACTCGGTCGAAGTGTTTGCCGATGACGGGCGGGTTACTATTACGGATTTGGTGTTTGCGCCGGCGAACGCGGGTCAGATCGAGTTCTATGCTAACGGCGGTAAGGCCGGCGTGGCCTCGGGTACGCTTTGGAGGATTAAATCGGCATTTTACGGAACGAAATGAGCTGCGGATAACGGACTAAGAAAGACAATTAGCCACGGATAAACACGGATGAACACGGATTAAGAATAGACAAAAATACGTTTTTCGGGCATGGCTCCGCCATGTCCGGCTCTTTTGTGATTTGACTATGCGGTGTCTGGGTTGTAGTTATTCGTTGAGCGGGGCGTGTGGGAACTGCCCGACTTACTTTGTGGGGCGGGATGTGTTGATTGCGAAAAAGAAGGTGGCGGGACGAGCAAAGGATTTGGCGGACGTGGAGGTGCTTTCTTCGGAGTGAGTGGCGTAGCTAGCAGGCGCGGGCTTGCTGGGGATTGCGCAGGGCTGCGTCTGTGAATTAGATTACAAATGAGAGCTGAGCTAACTATTTATCTTGATCGCGCGATGATTTTTGCTTACGATACTTTCTATGGCCACAGGTTCTACAGCAACAGCGACTAAGATAGCGTTCTCGGATCTTTGGGCGAATTACCCCCCTGATGATCCGTGCGTGAACCCGAGCACTGGGCGCAAGGCTTATGAAGATCAGTGCGCTATCAAGCTCGGAACCGCGCTACATAAGAGTGGGGTTAACTTCAAGTCGTTCCGGGGACCTAGCTGCGAGTTTGCCCCGAACGGAAGTGGTATGGTTCTGCGCGCCCAGGAACTCGCCGACTGGCTGATGCACAGACCATTCGCCGGTTGCCCGTCGCCCCTGATTATTACGCCGGGCAAGGGCTTCGCCGGGAAAATCCAAAATCAGACTGGCATTGTTTTCTTTCAGCATTATTGGCTGCGCGACGGCGAGACGCTTGGCGCGAACCGGGCGGCGCCTAATGGTACGGGCAACCACATCGATCTGTGGAATCGTGATCGGCTGACTCCGGGGGCGGCGACGTTTTTTCGCTTCACGGTGGGTGTGCAACACGTTCCATTACCATGGGGCGGTGCCGGCCATAACTGGTACTCGGATCTGAATAATGCGGCGAGGGTTCTCTTTTGGCAAATAGCGTAGACGATGCCACAGCGCCGCGCCCAAACGCTGCGCCGGGACAAGCCAAGGCGTGGCTCTATATGTTGGGCTTCGGGTTGGTCGGATTGGTGTTCGAGTGGTCAATGCCATTTGTAGGTGAGTTTATTCGTTCTGTAGTGCTGCGTGCGCCGGCGCAGCCCGTGTGTCACGCAGTGGACGAGGATGCGGCGAGTTATCACTTACTGGTCTATTTCCTAATTGGCGGCGCCCTTTTTTTTTGCCCTATGGGCTTGGATTGGACGCGTAGCGGCGCGCGATTGGCGGAGAGCGGGCGGCATGATTGCGGGAGTGGCGCTGGCGACCTGCGGATGTGCGGCAGCGCTTGCGTGGGCGGGTCCGTGTTCAACGGCGTTTACGGGAAATGACGCGCGGAGCGTGGTGATTTGGGCGGTTGCCTGTGCGGGGCTGGCGTTTGGGATGGGGCGACTGGCGGAGGGACGGACGGTTCGGGGTGCGTCGGAGTGATTTGGGCTTGGCCGAGGCTAGACATCTTGCCGCAACAACTGTGGACTTTTGGTGTCGCTCGGGCTTGCGGGGGATTTGCGGCCAAAGCGGAGAACGAGAGGAATGAGCAGGGCCGCCCAGAAAATCGGGTACCCATTTTGATCGCGTGAATTGCATCCATATTTCCATTCGGCGCCGGAAGAAGTTTAGTCGTTGCTAGCGATAGCGGGACGACCAGTAGCAGAGAAAGGCCAAGGCCGATCGCGGTCCAAAAGTGCACGGGCCCGAGCCAACGGTTCGCAGCGGCAGTTGGAACGATAGCGACGAGAAGCAGAGCAATAACCAAAAGAAGCATGGGCATGGGACGATCTGAAATGATCACTGATCCAAGGCCGCCCGAAAACATTTCGAAAAAGGCCCAGCGAGCGATGGTAAAGGCGAACAAGCAGGCTCCGGCTACACTTAGCGCAAACGTCGTCCTCTCTTTTAGGTCGGCTTTTCTCGAGGTGAAGATGGCTTTGGCGACTCCGATCAAAGGGCAGATTGGCAAGGCAGACCAATTGAAACCCGAGAGCCAAGCGAGGCCCGCCCAACCCTTGACCCAACGGACTTCGGCAATCCATAGTCCCCACGCCGCCAACATCTCGACCAGCAATAACAGAAGTGCAATCACGCTGTTCATTGTAGTTCTGGTTTGCGATCCATGACTGCTTTGGGAAGCGCGGCGCCGTGCCACTCCTGCCGCAAGATTGGCGGCGGATCTGCAGGGCGGCCTTTGGGCGCTTGGGTTTGGGCTGTGGTGGCCGAACCCGCGGCCCACATAGTCAAAAGGACCGCAACGACCTTCATGGCACAAGGATACTAAGGACGGAAGGCGGCGTAATCGCCGCGGTCGGGTTTGGAGGCGCAGGGGCAGGGGCGGCCCGGGCCAGCGTCCGGTCTGATTCTTGAAGTGGTTAGAGGTGATCCAGAGGTTGTGGACGGATACTTCGATGTGAGCACCGCTGGAAGCGCCAGACACTTGGACGCCCAGGAACGAGGCGAGGGCCTGCGCGACGCTGGGTTTGGGCGTGTTTTTGGTGTTGAAGGAACGCCAATAGTAATCCCGCCAAGGGCTGTGCGGAAAGTCCTTCGTCGAAGCGCTTTCGGTGTTGGGATCAGAAACGGACGCGCCGATTACCAGTTCGGTGAGATCCATGACTGGCTAGGTTTCGCCGCCAAATTGCAAGTTGCACAGATGTTCGCAATGAGCGAGAACGGGATGGGAAGCGAGCGCGCCAGCGGCGAGGAGGCGCGTTTGGATGGCGGGCTGGTCTGTAGTGCAGGTCGCCTGGGCGCCAGCCGATGCCACCACACAGAGAAGCATCAAACCGGCTACGATGGGTCGGAATGTTCGCATGGGCTAACTAACGAGGAAAGGTCGAAGTCGCCACTCGGTACCGAACTAAAATACCGAAGGTACATATCGCGTGGGTGGCTTATAATGCCCGGCTAAGATCCAGATGACCATCCGATTCGGAAAACTTTCCATAACTTCGTCGCCCAACTAGTTGATGACTTTGATGGCATTGCGGCCAGCGTCTATCTAGCCTTGAAAACCATGCTTTTTCAAGCGCATCGATGCATAGACTTCCTCCGCAGGCTTGGTGCGGCCATTGGCGATATCGGCCCTCTGCAAATATCTACGGCCGTGCTGCCTGCGCCGTCCCACCGCCCGCGGCCGGACCCGCCGCTGCCGAAACACCTAACGACCGCAACTGCTGAATCGCCTTGCGCGCATCGTCGGTATGCGGATAGTTATTCACCAAGATCCGAAACTCCTGCACCGCCCGGTTGCGTTCATTTGCCTTCAACAGCGCGTAGGCCTTCATCAAATGCGCGTCGGCGGTCTTCGGGTTTTCCGGATACCGCTCCAGCACCAAGTCGAAATTGTGAATCGCACTCGGGTAATTGGAGCGGTTGTAGTCAATCTCGCCCAAGTAGTACTGCGCTCTTGGCGGCGAATTCGGTGTTGGGGAAATATGTCAAATACTGCTGAAACTCGTTATACGCCAAATCACTTTTTCCGGTTTGCAGGTCGCGCATGGCTTCGGCGAAGCTTCGATCGGCGGACATGCCCGCCGGTGGTTTTGGGCCTGTTGAGGGGCCGCTTCCCGCCGGCGTGGGGTACTGGGGGGGCGTAGTACCGATTGCGGACGGTGATGAAGGACGAGCCATTGCAGTGAGTCGACCGACATGCCACTGGACGAAGGCAGGGCGGCGGGCTTTGCATAATCTGCATCTGGTTCTTCAGATCCGTAATCTTGGCGTCCATCCGTTCCATGCGGGCGGTAATATCGGCCAGCGCGTCCTTAAAGAGCGCACATCTTCGCCCACCGAATCCACCCGGTTCGTCAGTCCATTGACCGGCGTCATGGAGCGGGTCACGCCGCTGCATACCGAATCTTGCATGCCGGAAATCAACTCCGCGTTCCGGCGCGAATCGGCCTGAATTGCGGTCAGCATGCCGTTCATGGTGCTGAGCTTGGTGTTCATGTCGTTCTGCAAAGCGTTGATTTGGTCTTCCAACTCCCGCTGCAATGCCAACATATCCTTGTTTACGGCAAAACAATAACTAGAGCAGGTTAACAATAAAACGGCGAGGCGCACTAATTTCATATGGATTTACTCCTCAATACAAGGGGACGGTTTTGAGCCGTCCCCGTTTCGTACTTGTCTTCAGTGTAAGTGAACTTTAATTTCCCGGCGAGCCGCAGCCCCTATTGTGCGGCCGAGAAGTGGGCCCGGCGGTTGCGGGCATAGCAATCCTCCGTCGGTTCGGTGCAGATGGGCCGCTCTTTGCCAAAGCTGACCGTTTTCAGTTTGTCGCCGGGAACGCCGAGCGCCATAAGCGCATCCTTGGTGGCTGCGGCGCGCCGGTCGCCCAATCGCCAGGTTGTATTCGGCGGAGCCGCGCTCGTCGCAATGGCCTTCAATCGTAACCACGAAATTGGGATCCATCTGGAAGACAGTTTTGAGCGCGCTCGCGTCACCTTGCAAAATCGCCTGATCTTCGCCGCGAATCTCGCTCTTGTCGTAATCGAAGTGGATATCCTGCACCTGCTTGGCCAGAATTTCCTGAATCGTCGGCTGGGACACGGTCTGGTACCGGCGCAGGCGGCGGCGGCGAGCTCACCGTCACGGTGGCGTCCGCTTCGGACGTACCGCCCGGGCCAGTCGCCGTGAAATGATAAGTGGTGGTTGCGGTCGGATAAACGCCGCGGCGTCCGTTTGGACTTACTTCGCCAATGTTGTTATCGATCTTAACGCTCGTGGCATCCGTCACGGACCAGCGGAGGGACGAAGGCTGGCCTACGGTCACAGTCGTCGGTTCAGCGCTAAAGTAGCCGATGGTTGGTTCTAGCCGCCAGGCGCAGTATTATCCGGCAAGGGCGCGGGCGCCTGCCGGCGGTGGCGGCGGAATCTTCTTCTTACAACTTACCGACACCCCAAGAATCATTACAGCCATCAGCGCGAGCGTTACTTTGTGTTTTGTCATGATCTTCTGAATACATTCCCTCCTGAATTCTCTTCACTCCAGTATCGTAAATCACTTCTCCGCATTCACCCAAACAGGCTTTTCGTTGCTCCCCGTTTGCGTCAAAGCGTGTTTCCCGGTTCCGTCGGCGTTCATCACCCAAATCTGCGATTGGCGGCCGCGTTTCGAAGCGTACACGATATGCGCTCCGTCGGGCGCCCAACTTGGGTTCTCGTTGCGTCCCTCGCTAGAGGTAAGTTGAACGGTGTCCCGGCTAATTACATCCATCACGAAAATGTTGTAGTTGCCGGGTTCGAAGCCCTTCGTCCAGGCGAACGCGATGTGGGTTCCATCCGGACTCCAAGCTGGGTTTGTCGCTTCACCCGTTCCGGCCGACAGGCGCTGCACATCCGTCCCTTCCATATTCATCTTGTAGATCTGCGGCAAGCCCGACCGGCCTGACGTATCCACCAAATCGAGCCTGTCTTCGGATTGATCTTCGCTTCCACTTCAATCACGCCGGAATTGGTAAGCCCGGAAAGTTGGTGCCATCGGCGTTCGCCATGTAAAGTTGCGCCGCGCCACCAGCCGCCGTGGACGAAAACACCACTTGCTTGGAATCGGGCGTAAATGAAACAAAGGCGTTCATTGAAGCTCGCTGGTTATAGAACGGCAGCTTGCGTCCGGTATCCAATGAGAAAAGTTGAATAGACGGGATAGCCGGTCGCATAAGTGGTGAATGCGACAGTGTGCCCGTCTGGCGACACGGAAGGGAATGTGGAGATGGAATTGTATTTCGTGATTTGGCGCTGATCGGTGCCATCCCAATTCATCACCCAGATCTCTTTCGAGCCTGTGCGGTCTGATACGAACACAATGCGCGAGCCAATCAAGCTCTGCCCGCCGAATTGCGCCAGAATATCGGCCGCGTAATGATGAGCCGCATCCACTGCGCCCGCTTGGTCTAACTGCTGCATCCCGCGCGCATGAACTCGTCGGTTATCCTGACGCTTATGTTCGCATACTTGACGGTGCTGAGGTTTCTCTTCACCTTTATGAATTCAAGAATGTCCGGGTGATCAACGCTCATCGTTATCATGAGCGCGCCCCTCCTTCCAGCCTGGCCTATGGTGTGCGTCGTCTCGCTCATTATGTTCATGAACGACACCGAGCCTGAAGAATATATCGCAGAATTGTTCACCGGCGCTCCCCGCGGCCTGAGCACGCTGATGTCCGTGCCGACCCCTCCGCCGAGGCTGTAGACCCTTGCGGATTCCTTGCACCAGTCGAATATCGCCTCTATGGAGTCCTCCTTTATGGGAACCACGTAGCAATTTATCAGGCTGGCCCTCCTTCCCTGGCCTGCGCCGAACATTATCCTGCCGCCCGGCACGAACCTGAAATCATAAAGCAGCCACTTGAACTTCTCGCCCCACTCCTTCCTCCTCTCATCGGTTGTTTCTGCGCTGGCTATCTCGCTTGAAACGCGGTCCCACATCTCTTTCGGCGTGTTCTCAACCTGTTTGCCTGTCTTGTCCCTGAGCGCGTACTTCTCGTAGAACACCCTCGATCTTATCTCGTCGTTCCCGAAGAACTCCAGCGTCTCCCTTGGAATCTCGATCGGCCCCTTCGTCTCAACAGCGAGCTGCAGCTCCTTTTCCATTTCTTTGCCTTCCACCACACCACCATCCATAGCAACACCAAGCCGAAGAACCCATGCCGGCGAAGTCCGATATCGGGCGGGGCACGCCCTCATCTCGATATCAAAACCAATAGTTACAAGCAGGATCCAAAAGGCAATTGAAACTTATTCAAGCAAGGTATAAATACCTGCCCAAGATTTTCACCTAAAAGAGTAAACAAATCAGTATCGGCATAAAATTTTCGACGTCAAGCCCTGACTTGTTCGGCCCCAACGCCATCGCAGGACTCGCTGAACTTGGTCCTGAGGCTGCCCCAGGCTTTCTTGTACAGCTCCTGCTCGCTCTTGTCAACGTTGTAATGGAGCCACTGGTAGAAAGCGTTGTCCTTTATGTTCATGCCGGCGACCTCCTGCACGTCAAGGTTCCTCAACTGCTTCCATTTTGATTCGCGCGCATGCCTGTGCTCCTCCCTCACGGAATCGCTGCCAAGGTCGAAGACCGCGCCGTCGGCCATGCTCTTTGACGTCTGATAGGAATAGGCAGAGCAGAGCGCGGCGATGATCACTGCCTCCATTTTTATTATCGTCTCCTCTTCAGTGAACTGATAGTCGCCTGGATTGCACTGGTTCTCCTTCGCCGCAACAGTCTGTATTCGTTCAGCAATCTTGTCAAATTTTGTTAGATTGTATTTTATCGGCATCAAGTGCGCCCGAGTCTGACCGGAACACTGCCTGAACGATATACATATACAACACTTAAATTTATAAGCATTAATTCATAAGTAAAACAAAGGCGATATCATGACTGGAATATTCAACATCTTCGGAAAGCGGGACGCGAGCAACGATCTGATGAAAAACCCGCCCTTCCGACTCTCGACAGAACTGATTCCGTACAAACTGTACGCGAACAAGAGCAGCTCAGCATCATTGATGGTCAAGGTGAAGAACATGACCAACGAGGTGCTGCTCACATCCGTGGTCGCAGAGCTCCCGAGCCAGCTCGGCTTCGACGAAGTCGGAGTTTCGAAGCAGAGGGAGATAAGGGTCGGAGAGATAGCGCCGCACGACGAGAAGGAAGTGCGGTTCGATGTCTTCGGCAGCGTCACTGCCGACGCAGGAGAATACACAATCATGCTCACCGCCATAGCCCATTACCGCGACTATGGCCATGTGATAAACGCCGTAAAGAAGAGATCAACGCTCAACGTTGTGTGATCACTTTGCCGGCAGCTCCGGCTGAGGCTTTGGCGCGAGCTCCACCTCTTTCTCCATAACATTCATCATCGCGTAGGCGTTGGAGAGCATCTCCGCAAGCTTTATCCCCTTCTCTGTGAGCTTTATCAGCTTTATCTTGCCGTGCTTCTCGCTGCTCGTTATCCCAAGCTGCTCGCACGCCACAAGGAAGTTGCAGGTGTGCACGTAGGTGGTGTTGGATGCCTTTGCGAGGCTGGTGATGTGCCAGCTTTGCGAGGTGTCCCTCAACGCGAGCAGTATCTTGAGATGCTTGTCTTTGAACAGGAGCAAACCCTTCATGTCCTCGATACATTATCCGCAGGCAAAAGATATAAATCCCTTCGAGGGCCTGATATACATCTATGGCGCAGGCAACCGATGCGATGCGGTCGCGGCATTTTCCCCTGTTGACAACATCCATGGGAGCCGTCCTGATCGTGATGTCGCTGATCGGCGGCGCGACCGTGTTCACCTCCACGACCAGGGCGAACGTGCTGAGAATAGTTTTCTACTTCATACTCCCGCTGGTAGGGGGCGTGCTGCTGTTGCTGTCCGGGATGGCGCTGATGGACATAAGCGCCAGTTCGCTGCACAGAACCTACGCCGCGAACGGCAGGAAAAAGGTGGAGAAGGAAAGGAGCAAGATGCTGAACGTGATGCTCAACGGCGACGAGCGAAAGGTCCTTGACCTGATAAAAGAGCGCCCGAACGGCGCGCTGCAGTCGGAACTCGTAATAAAGAGCGGCTTTTCGAAGGTAAAGATGCACCGGATGCTGAAGAAACTGGAGGCGAAGGAACTGATAACTAGGGGCAGGTTCGGCATAACCAACAAAGTTTTCTTGAACTAGATTACCCCGTCGTAAAGCATAAGGATATTAATTAGTTTCTGTTAATAATATATTGAGTTCTATAGGCGATTGGATGGTAAAGTTCGTAATAGCAAAACAGCTCGTCGGGAAGAAGGTTGTAACAAACGACGGCTTCGACGTAGGCAGATTTGTCGATGCTGAAGTGAGTGAGGTCACTGGAAAGATGAACACGCTTATAATTGAGCCGAATCTTGACAGCTCCCTTGCAAACAAGATCAAGGCAGATGACGGCAACGTAAGGATAAAGTACGATGCGGTCATGGCTGTCAACGACTACATAGTCCTTGACAGGAAACTGCTCTGATTGCTTTCGCGCTTAACCGGTTTGGGTGGTCCCATCATAGTGTGTGGAGGAGACGAAGCCGGAAGGGGCGCAATACTGGGCCTCTTGTAATAAGCCTAGTCTCTATCAAGAAAAGCAGCCTTCCAAGGCTCTCTGAAGCAGGCGTAAGAGACTCAAAGCTGCTCACCCCGAAGAAGAGGAGCGTGCTCTACAACAAGATCAAAAAAGTGGCAGCAGACGTCAGAGTCGATTGCATCTTCCCCAGCGAGATAAACGACGCAATGAAGAACGGCATATCCTTGAACGAGCTCGAGGCGGTGCACTTCGCTAGGCTCTTCGACACCATAGACCAGGACATAAGCGCGGTCTATCTCGATTCTCCCGATGTGATCGCGGAGAAGTTCGGGGTCAGATTCAACATGTCAAGCTCGAAGTCCACCAAGGTGGTGGGAGCGAAGGCGATCAAGGTCACCGAGGGCAAGAAAGTGAGGATAATCGCGGAGCACAAGGCCGATTCAAGATACGCGGTCGTATCCGCTGCAAGCATAATAGCCAAGGTCACGCGCGACCACGAAGTGAAGAAGCTGGAACGCACCCTGGGCATCACCATCGGCTCAGGCTACCCCTCTGACGACACGACGATAGACGCGATAAAGGAGAACATGGACAACGCGCTGCTTTTCGAAAACACCAGGAAGTACTGGCGAACGATGGACAGGATAAAGCAGACGAGGCTAACGAGCTTCTGATTCTAAATCGTTTTATTCCTTCTCTTGCATAGCTAATCGGACCTGTGGCGCAACTTGGATAGCGCTCTTGGCTTCGGACGAAGTGGTTGCGGGTTCAAAGTAGACTTTTGGCTCATTGCCAAACGTTTATGGAAATCCCGCCAGGTCCGCACACTCTCTCCATCAGACGTAAAGATGCAGAATCAGCTTTCCGGATCCGCCTTGCCAGCGTTCTTCTTTCCCATGACCTCCATTATCTTGAGGACGAAAGGCGCCATGCCGAAGAACACCACTCCGCTGTCGCCGGCTATCACCGCCGGAGCCTTTATCATCACGCCGTATGTGATCCAATTGAATTCGGCCGAAAGGCACACCAGCATCGAGTGCAATGATATGTCCTTGACCGAGCGCGTCCTCAGCGACTGTATCGCCTGTGGTATGCCTATGCCCCCGCACACTGCTGCCGTGAAGCTTCCTACGATGTTGGGGTTACCAGTCGCTATCGAGCCGCCATCGTCCCTGCGGCAACAACAATCGGCGCGGCCGCAGCAGAGAGGCCCACTATCGGGTTAGAGATCCTGTCCTTCACGCCTCGCATGAATCTGCCCCATGCCTTGGCGCTGTCAATCGTAACATCCTTATCCTTCTCAGTATCGGCGCACTTGGCCTCATTTTTCGCTTTCATGTCGCCAATGACCTCGCGCACTTTTATCGCGAGCGGCACCGAATTGAATGCAAAGCAGAAAGCATCGGAAACTATCAGCGGTATCGAATGGAGCATGAAGCCGTACGTGGTGAAGCCGGCCACTGTCGCAGCATTCAGCGTCAAGAACCCCAACGATATGTCCCTGGTGCACTTGGTCCTGAACGATTGGATCGCCTGTGGAAGGCCCTCAATGCCTGTGCCTATCCCTGCTATAGTGCCCGAAATGTTTGGCTCCTTCAATAAAACGGCGCAGGCGACGCTGGCAACTGTGAAACCCGCCGCTCCGTAAAGCTGCACTGTCGGATTAGCCAATGTCTTTTTGGTGGCCCTTCCGGCACCCCTTAGGAATCCCATCATGTTTCTGCTCTCGCCTGCCTTCGGAAGAGCGTCGTTTGCTGCAATGGGCCTCCCCTCAATCGCCTTTTGGGCAGGAAGAGCCTGTTTGGGCTGGATTCCCATGCATATGTCTATGGCTTCAATAATATTTATACACCACCATGTCTCTCGTCAATCGTCGATGTCGCCTCGTATTGCCGCTAATTTCCCGGTCCGTGCAGCAAGGTTCTTAAACCCTTGCGACATAATATCTACACTGCTTTTCCCGCAGGCACTGCAATTTGCAGGAGGGATTTCATGGATCAAGAACAGTTAACCAAATTCGGCGCTTTCGTCGAAGAAAACCGGGGCAAGAGAAAGTTCAACCAGAGCGTAGAGCTTGCGATAAACTTCACCGGGATGGATTTCAGCAAGCAGGACAACAAGCTGAACATGGAGGTGAGGCTGCCGAACGGAAAGGGCAGGGAGAGCAAGACGATGGTGTTCGCAGACGACGTGAAGATGTCCGAGAAGGCCGCGCAGCTGGGCGCGAAGGTCGTACCAAGCAACCAGATAGCCACCGTCTCAAGCGACAAGATAAAGCTGAAGGAGCTCCTCGAATACGAGCTTTTCGCGCAGCCCAGCCTGATGCCGGTGCTCGCAAGGACATTCGGTCAGTTCCTGGGCCCCAGGAACAAGATGCCCAGGCCGATGGTCGGGGACATAGGCAACATGATAAGCAATGCCACCAAATCGATATACATAAGGAGCAAGGGCAAGTACCTGCCGACGGTCCATTGCATGGTCGGCACGGAGAAGATGAAGCCGGAGGAGCTGGCTGCTAACATCGACGAGGTTCTCGCCTCGGTCCTGAAGAAGGTCGGGAAAGAGCATCTGAAGTCAGTTTACGTGAAGTTTACCATGGGCAAGCCGCTCAAGTTGGTGTGATATCATGCTTACAAAGAATGAAAAAAGGAAATTCGTCGAGGACGGCAAGAAGAGCGTAGCAAAGCACAGCGTCGTCGGCATAGTCCCGCTGTCAGGGATACCAGACCGGCTTCTGCAGTCCACGAAGAACGGGATGAAGAAGGATGTCACTTTCCTGCTCGGCAGGAAGACGCTGCTGAAGAAGATTCTCGAGGGCAGCGACAAGACCAAGGGCATAGCGGACAAACTTGAAGCCACATCGGCGATAATACTCAGCAATGAAGACCCGTTCGAACTGTACGGGAAGTTCAAGGCAGGGACGATAAAGCTGGCGGCAAAGCCGAACCAGATAGCTCCGGACGACGTGTCGGTCACCGCGGGCGAGACCAGCATAATGCCCGGCCAGGCGGTCACGGACCTGAAATCCGCAGGCATAGACGTCCAGATACAGAAAGGCAAGGTCGTCATAGCGAAGGACAAGGTCATAACGAAGAAGGGCGAGGTGATAACCGCCTCGGTCGCGAAGGCGCTTCACACGCTCGACATAAACCCGTTCAGCGCGACCATAGAGCCGTCATTGATGCTATCGGGCGCAATCATATTCAACAGGTCGATACTGGGCATAGACGCGAAGAAGACCGCATCGGACATCGCGCTGGCGTTCAACTCGGCGATGATGCTGAGCATGGAGGTCGGCATAGTCAACGCCTACACCATAAAGACCATGATAACGAAGGCGTACAGGATCGCCTACCATCTGGGCATGGAGGCAAAGCTTCCAGACGCCGGAATAATAGAGGGACTTGTGTCGAGGGCTGCCAACCAAGCGGCAGCATTAAATTCCTTGACCGATAAAAAATAATGATAAAGAAGGTGTAAACATGGAATACGTATATGCAGCATTGCTCCTTGACGCTGCTGGAAAGGAGGTAAACGAGAAGAACATTCTTGAGGTTGTAAAAGCTGCAGGGCTTCAACCGGACGAAGCGCAGGCAAAGGCCGTGGCCGCATCCCTTAAGGGCGTCAACATAAAGGACGTCATAAAGAATGCATCGACCATGTCGGTCGCTGCGCCAGCCGCCGCTGCGCCATCCGCAAAGGAGGGCGAGGGCAAGAAGGCAAAAGAGCCGAAGGAAGAGCAGAAGTCCGAGGCTGAGGCCGCAAGCGGTCTTGCAAGCCTGTTCGGAGGTTAATAGCTCCGAAGCACCTGCGGATTGCCGGCGCACGCCGCAATCCCCAGGAATCAGATTCAAGAAGGTGTACCCATGGATGTTTACGTCAACAAATCGAGATGCACAGGATGCCAGCACTGCAAGGATGTGTGCCCTGTGGCGGTCTACGAGATGAGGGGACGCGGGGCACCAGATAATCCTAACGCAGAGGGCGCGAACGGCGATTCCGCGCCTGCTGAAGCCAAGTGGACCGGCAAGATCGACCAGGGCGACTTCGACAAGTGGTCAAAGGTTCAGGACGGCCACAAGCACTTCGCCAAGGACAACGACGGGAACAGCGGCGGGCTGTCCGTCGCGGTGAACGGCTCCTCATGCATACTCTGCCAGGCATGCCTGATACAGTGCGAGGGAGAATGCATACACATAACCGACGACACCGGCACGAAGTACGTGTCGATATACAAATGACTGACTTTCTTTGTGAAAGTTCATTCCTATTTTTAGTAGTTAGGGCGTGCGGCCCGTACTCAGAAGTTTTACGCTTTGCGCAGTTGATGCGACATGATGACACACACGGAAAAGCCGTTCAGCGACGAGGAGAGCCTTTCCTCGCTGAACACGTACGTCAGGAAGTGGTTCACCAGCAGGTTCACCGAGCTTACGCCGCCGCAGCAGTACACCTTCAAGCTGATAACCGACAAGGTGAACACGCTTGTCACCGCGCCGACCGGCAGCGGCAAGACACTGTCCGGATTCCTTTCCATAATCAGCAAGCTTTTCGACTACAGCCTGAGCGGCAGGCTCGAGGACCGCGTTTATTGCATCTACGTATCCCCTCTCAGGGCGCTGAACAACGACGTCCACAGGAACCTCATGACGCCCTTGGATGAGATCTACAAGATGATAACGAAGGACAAGGGGCTGGAGATGCTGAAAAGCAACATAAAGCAGGTCACGATAGCCGTAAGGACGGGCGACACGCCACAATCCGAGAGGCGGAAGCAGCTGATCAAGCCACCGAACATACTTGTCACCACCCCGGAGAGCCTGGCCATAATGATAAACTCCGAGAAGTTCGTTGAGAACCTCAAGGGCGTCGAGTACTTCATAATAGACGAGATCCACGAGCTCGCGAGCAACAAGCGCGGAGTGCACCTGTCGCTTTCGGTAATGCGGCTGCAGGAGATAGCAGGCCATGAGATAACAAAGATAGGGTTGGGCGCAACACTCTATCCCTTGGACGAGGCGGGCGCGTCGTTTCTTGTCGGCTACAAGGACGGCAAGGAGGCGGACTGCACCATAGTGGATGCATCATGGAGCAAGCGCCTCGAGATAAAGACCATAAGCCCGGTGGCTGATCTCGTCTACACACCAGACGAGGTGGTGGAGGACGAGACGTACAAGATAGTCAACGACATAATAACCAAGTCAAAATCGACGTTGATATTCACAAACACGAGAAGCGGCACCGAGAGGGTTGTTTTCAACCTAAAACGCAGGTTCGGCTACGGCGACGAGGACGTCGCGGCGCACCACGGCTCACTGTCAAGGGAATCCAGGCTGGACGTGGAAGAGATGCTAAAGAAGGGCAAGCTGAAGTGCGCGGTCTCGTCAACAAGCCTCGAATTAGGCGTGGACATAGGGGCGATAGAGAACGTCATACAACTCGGATCGCCGAAGAGCGTGACCCGGGCGATACAACGCATAGGGCGATCGGGGCACTCATTCAAGTCGGTCGCGAAGGGCGAGGTAATGGTGCTCAACCGCGACGATCTTGTAGAATGCGCGATAATGATGGATTCGGTGCTGAAGAAGCACCTCGACTCTTTCGTGGTGCCGAAGAACGCGCTTGACGTGCTCGCACAACACATAATAGGCATGTCCCTGACGAAAAAGTGGAACATCGACGAAGCGTACAACCTCATCAGAAGCGTTTATGCCTACCACGACCTTGAGAAGAGCGACTTCATGAGCCTGATCAACTACCTCGCAGGCAACTACGTGAGCCTCGAGAGCAGAAGGGTGTACGGCAAGATATGGTACGATGAGAAGGAACAGGCCTTCGGCAAGAGGGGCATGCTCGCAAAGGTCATCTACATGCTCAATCTGGGCACGATACCCGACGAGGTCGCCATTGGCGTCTACGGGCCCAACAAGAAATGGATTGGCAACATAGAAGAGGAATTCCTCACAAAGCTGAAGCAGGGCGACATATTCGCGCTTGGGGGCAAGCTCTACCAATACGAATACTCGAGAGGCATGACCTGCTACGTGACTGACGCGAAGAGCAGCACGCCGACAATACCACCTTGGTTCTCCGAACAACTGCCGCTGAGCTTCGAGCTCGCGGAGCAGATAGGCGAATTCAGGGAGAAGTTCTCGGGAATACTCAAAAAATACATAAAAAGCAAGAAGCTGAAGCTGCTTTCAGGAGCAGGGAAGATGCCAAAAGAGGTCGACGAATATCTGAGCACTCTCCCTGTCGACGAGAACTCGAAGAAGGCCCTTTTCGGCTATTTCATGGAACAGCTTTTGTTCGCGAAGGAGGTCCCGAGCAACAAACTAATACTGATAGAAGTCACATCGGAGCCGTCATCCGAGCTGAACTTCGTGGTCTTCCATTCGCTGTTCGGCAGGCGCGTGAATGACGCGCTGTCAAGGGTCTTCGCCGTCGAGTTAGCAGAGATGACTGATAATGACATCGGCATCATGGTGAACGACAACGGTTTCGTCCTGACGAGCGAGGAAGATCTGAGCATAACCGAGCGAACGATAAGGGACATGGTCTCAGACATAACCGCGATGGGCCTGTCAGAAATGCTGAAGAAAAACATAAGGAAGACCGAACTGATGAAAAGGAAATTCAGGCAGGTCGCAGCTAGGAGTTTCATGATACTCCGGAACTACAAGGGCTACAAGATACCTGTAGGAAGGCAACAGGTTAGCGCACAGATGCTCATCAAGGCTGCGGAGGAGGTCGATCCGAACTTTCCGGTGATAAAAGAGACCTACCGAGAGATACTCAACGAGACCATGGATCTTCCAAGGGCCGAAGCGATACTCTCCGGGCTTACCGCTGGCGCAATAAAATTCAAGATAATAAAGACGCAAACCCCATCGCCATTCTCGCACAACATGCTCACCTTCGGAAGTGCTGACGTCATAATGATGCGGGAGCGGCACAAGCATCTCCAGGCGTTGCACAAGATGGTCATGGAGAAAATTGGAGAAAAGTAATGGCATGATGCTCACAGACGATATAGAACTCCTCGATGGAATGCCAATCGCATTCATAAAGAGCCTGAACTCGATAGTGGCATCGGATTTCCATCTTGGCTACGAAGGCGCAATGACAAAGAGCGGCGTGTTCGCGCCCAAGGTAAACCTCAACAAGATAATGGAAATCCTCGAAAAGGCCATCTCGCGCACCGGCGCGGACAGACTGATAATCGTCGGAGACCTGAAGCACGATTTCTCAAACATCGAATCTGACGAATTCAACGAACTGTACGATCTGATGGCCTTTCTGAAACGGAAGAAGGTCTCTCCGGTCCTGATAAAAGGAAACCACGATAACTTCGTGGAGCGGTATCGGGAACCGTTCAATCTCCTCGTCCATGCGAAAGAAGCGGAGATCGGCGGTTATCTGTTCTTTCACGGCGATGAACTGCCGAAGATACCGTCAAAGGATCCGACAATGCTCATAATGGGGCAGGAGCATCCCGCCATAAGCATAACCAACAAGGTCGGCAAGCGGGAAAAATTGAAATGCTTCCTTTACGGCGAATACAAGCGTCTGCCCCTCCTAGTCCTCCCGGCGATGGGCTATTTCTCCACGGGCACGGACATGAACACGAGCCGCAAGCAACAACTGCTCTCCCCAGTATTCAAGCACGCCGACATGGACAAAATGCATGCGATAGTCGTTGGCTACGGCTCGACCATGGATTTCGGCGAGGTATCGAAACTGCGAGGCGTCTAGGATCAGATGTAGAACAACCACGGCAGCGCATTTATTACGATCCCGGCGACTATCAGTGCGATGAGGAGCGAAACAAATTTCTTGTTCTTTATATTCACGACGTATATCCGATATCCGTCAAGCCCCGGTATCGGCAGCAGGTTCACGACGGCAACTAGAAAGTTCAAGAGCATCGACAGCGCGACAAGCGTGTAAACGAAATAGACGGCTTTTGCATAAGGCGTCTCTATTATCGGCTGATAGCCCAAAGAGACTCCGATCACTCCCCTTGAGGAATTTCCCGCCTCGGGCACAGCTGTGAACACAAAGGTGCCCGCATTCGTCCTGACGGCAACCGAGCTCCCGGGGCTGGTCTGTATGCCAGCTTTCTCAAGGTCGCTGATGTTATTGATGGCGATACCCTTCCATTCCAAGATCTGCATTCCGCTTTTAAGCACGCCGTTCGCCGGGTATCCGGGCAGTCGTTCCCGTGACGAACACCCCGTAAGGATACGCGCTCGGCACCACGTAATTCAGCATCAGGAACAGAAGCACGAAAAAGAACAACGTCGCAATGAAGTTTGCCGAGATCCCGGCGGAGAATATTTTAGTCTGCTTCAGGCTGTCCAGCTTTTTGACCATTCGCTCGTCAGGCTCAACGTACCCGCCGATCGGTATTATACCAAAGACCAGGAGGCCTATCGATTTCAGTTTTACCTTCGCCATCCTCGAAAGCACGCCGTGGGAAAACTCGTGTATCACCAAGAGTATTACCAGTGACACCAGCCCCGCTACGAGCGGTATGTTCCAACCAGGTATTATCGGAGCCACACCCGGAACCTGATTGGTCAGCGTGGACGTGTTTATCGCCCCAGAAAAATAGCTTATCAGAAATTGCGCTATGCCCACAAGTATCGAAGCGGCGTTCGCCAATACGGACACGAATATGTATCCGGAGAACCCGAAGACGACCGTGAGCGCCAGCAGTGCATAAGACAGAAGGTTGGCTTCCGGCTGCAGGGACGAAGCCTGGCTGGAAACGGCGCCCTGAAGCTTCGGCATGTTTATGAATTGGAACGCGACCGAGAGATACGGCTGGACGAAAATAACCATGAACACCAAAGACAGAATCCCGAAAACCAGCACCCGTTTGTCCATCCTGCCTTTCAGCAGCGGGTACGCCATCAATCCAAAGCCGAGCGTCAGGCCCCATATCGCCATTGCATCCCAGAACTTCCTGTTGTTCTTTGATACGGCGTCTATGGTCTTCAGCCCTCTCTTGCTGCCTATCAATGTACAGCCCGTCGACGCCTTCGAGCCCCATCACCCTCTGTATCGCCAAGCCCGAAACTACCAGCGCCGCAAAAGCCAGCCCTACGCGTATGTAGATGGAAACGGAACTGGCGGAGTAAAGAAGGGCAAACACCCCGACGGTAGCAAGAAATACCCCAGCAACGCCTGCACGGCTGTTTAGTTTCCCCATGGCCACCCCTAATAATTCTAAAGTTGTATTATAAATAACGTGCGGGGCGGGACTTGGCAGTTTGACGAACCCCCCAGTCAGATATAAAAAGTCAAAAACCCAAATAATATGGGGGTTACATTAACGGAGAATGATAGTGAAACAGGGCAGCTGCTTTCAGAACAGGCAAGGGCAATCATGGCTGCCCTCCCAAAGGATCTCCAGGACGAATTCTACGATTTCCTCCTAAACATAAAAGGCACAAAGTTTTTCAAGCCAGACGGGAGGCCAAATCCGGAATGGAAGGTCTTCTACGGCAGCACCATTGCAGAAGCCTGGGAAACCGCGCTTGACGCTGCACGGGCGGAGGCATGGGATGCTGCGAAGAACACTGCACTGGTCACCGTAAGAGATGCCGCATGGACCTCCGCATTCGGCGCAGCCCGCGATGCCGCGCATGACGCATCAAGAAGCAGGGCATGGAGCGTCGCCTGGGATACCGTCCGCGACATCGTGTGGGCAACTGCATCTGACGCCGCAAGGGTCGCGGCGGGCGATGCGGTGCTCGATGCGGCCCTGATGGCTCAATTGATAGTCGTGAAAGACCTGGATTTTGACGAAAAGGAGAGCCACCTGAGGCACACCGCCGAAAGAATAGAAGCATGGCGGAAGGGGTATGGCGTCGCCGCGGATGTCAACGGCATCCTTTATGTTTACTGCGTCAGGTAGATCCGGCATGAATTAAACGAAACACCGTGAAAGTATTTTAGCTTTGCTTGACCAAATATGAATGTGGTATCATGGAGGAGTGCGAGCTCTGTGGGGCGCAGACCAAAAGTGCGTACGTCGTCAATGTCGAGGACGTAGAGCTGAGGGTGTGCGCAAAATGCGCGCAGGGGAAGCGCGTAATATCAAATCCAGGCTACAAACTTGATACTGGCAAAAGCCCTTCGCGCCCAAAGCGCGAAGAGGACCTGCCGCTCGTGGAGGATTACGGTAAGGTCATCCGCGCGGCCAGGGACCGCATGGACCTGCCAATGAAGGTGCTCGCGGAGCTGCTGAACGAGAAGGAAACTCTGCTCTCAAGGGTGGAGCAGCAGAGCACCCTGCCTACAGTGAAGCTCACGAAGAAGCTTGAAAAAGCGTTGGGCATAAAGCTGATCGATGTCACCGCCGATACAGAGACCGGATCCTCTTCATCGGCAAGGAAGAGCGGCATCACGCTGGGAGACTTTGTAAATTCAAAATAGGATCAAATGTCAGTGGATCTGAGCAAGCTAGTCTCCAAACGGAAGCTGGACCTGGCCGAGCTCAATGGGAAGTCGATAGCGATCGACGCGTACAACGTCCTCTACCAGTTCCTATCGATAATAAGGCAGCCTGACGGCACCCCGCTGATGGACACGCACGGCAACGTGACGAGCCACCTGTCCGGCATACTGTATCGTACCGTAGAGATACTGGGCTATGGGATAAAGCCGATCTACGTGTTCGACGGCATACCATCCATGCTGAAGCAGAGGACCATAGAGGCCAGAATGCAGCGCAGGAAAGAAGCCTTCGATGCATGGCAAGAGGCGAAGCAGGCTGGCGACATCGAAGCCGCAAAGTCCCACGCGCAGGCAAGCACAAGGGTCGACAAGAACATAGTCGCAAGCTCAAAGAAATTGCTGGAGCTGATGGGCATACCCTACATAAACGCGCCGAGCGAAGGGGAGGCGCAGGCGAGCTGCATGTGCAAAGATGGTCTGGTCTACGCCGCAGCCAGCCAGGACTACGATACGATGCTGTTCGGCTCCACCTACGTCGTGAGGAACCTGACTTTCAGCGGCAGGAGGAAGCTCCCCGGCAAGAACGTTTACGTGAACGTGGAGCCCGAGATAATGAGCTTTGAGGATACGCTAAAGGCGCTGGGGCTCAACCAGCGGCAGCTGATATGGCTCGGAATACTTCTCGGCACTGATTTCAACATGGGGATAAAGGGCGTAGGCCCAAAGACCGCACTGAAGATCGCTGGCGCATCGAAGAGCATAGAGGACGTCGAGAAGCAGGTGCAAGCGAAGTTCAAGATGGGATTCGAGACGAACATAAAGGAGGTCGAGGACCTGTTCCTGCATCCCGAAGTGAGCAAGATAAACAGCACCGAGTTGACATCAATGTTCGACGCGTCGTACGATCGGAACGGCATACTCGAATTCATGTGCAAGGAGCACGACTTCTCGAACGAAAGGATAGAAAAGTCGGTGGACAAGCTCGCCAGTTTCAAGAACCAATCCAGGCAGAAGGGAATGGACAAGTGGCTATAACGTCATGATATGTCCAGGTACGCCTGGTTGTTGAATTCATAGACCGTCGTGTCGTCATCTATGCTCAACGAGGCTATCAAAGACTCCTTGCTGCTGAATTCCCTGATCCCGCTACCCATGTCATACCTGTAGATCTTGTCATCGAAAGTGCAATAAACGAAGGTGCTGAAGTTCTCGTCCTTCATCCTGACAAGCACTTTGGCAGATGGGTTTCCCAACGCGACGAGGATGCTGCACAGCAATATGTTCTTGTCTATCATGTCGCCCATGCCATAGGTGAGCGTGTCTTTTGGCGAGAGCCAGAACTCCAGAGGCAGCACTGCATCCTCTATGCTCCTTCTCACAAACGAGAACGCGGTGCTGGAAGCCTGGTAGAAGTCCCTTTCATAGGTGTAGCCCTCAAAACCCGCCTTTATCTCCGCGGCCTTTTTCACCACCGCCTCGTCCTTCGGCGTCACGAGCGTGGGCAGTTCGGCAACGGACAGGCCCTCCTTCTTTCTCCTGAATGTACTCCTTGTACCGGGATATGATCGCGAGGTACAGGCTGGTTGAGCTTTTCCAGCCTTTCCACCTCGTTTTCTCATTCCCCTCAACCGCCATTTTCCCCTCCGATTAGTTATCCAGCAAAGCGATAAAATATCTCCCATTGATATAAAGACGGGGTTGCCAAAGCGTGTTCACCGATGGAGAACAAGGAGATAGCGGATCTGTTCAACGAGATAGCGGCGATGCTCAGCATCGAGGAGACTCCGAGCTCGAAGTTCGAGATAAGGGCCTACCAGAAAGCAGCACTCACCATAGGCACGCTGCAGGAAGCTGTGGAGGACATCTACAAGAAAGGCGGCCTCACCGCGCTCATGGAGCTGCCCGGAATAGGGAAAGGGCTTGCGGCGAAGATCGAAGAGATACGTAAAGACCGGAAAAATCAGGAAGTACGAAGAGCTGAAGAAAAAATACCCGATAGACATAAAGCAGCTCACGAGCATTGCCGGCCTGGGCGCGAAGAAGGCGGCCAGACTTTACAAGGGTCTCAAGGTAAAGGACATCGCCACGCTCAAGAAGGCGATAGACCAGCACAAGATAAGCAAGCTGGAAGGCTTCGGCATCAAAAGCGAGGAGGTGCTGGGCAAGGGAATAACCCTCGAAGCGGCAAGGGCAGGCTTCTGCTCGGAGACGCATTGCCCATGGCCGAGGAGATTGTCTCGCAATTGAAGAAGAGCAATCTGCGGCCGAAGGGGAGTGATTGCGGGCTCCGGAGCGCATGCGAGAGACCGTTGGCGATCTTCGACAGACTTGCGCTGTCCGACAAGGGCGAGGCGGTGATAGACCTCTTCACCAAGCTCCCGGAGGCTCGTCGAACATCGTGGTGAAGGGCCCCAGAAAGGCGACCGTGTGGCTGAAGATGGGCATCAGCTGCGCCTGCCCGTCCCAGAGCCGACAAAGCTTCCGCGCTGCCCGCTGCAGTACTTCACCGGAAACAAGGACCACAACATACAAGTCAGAAAGATAGCGATAGGCAAGGGCTACAAGCTGAACGAGTACGGGTCTGTTCGACAAGAATAACAGGATACTCCCGACCAAGAACGAGGAAGAGATCTACGAAAGGCTCGGCATGCAGTAATCCTCCTGAGATTGCGCGAGTCAAGGGGCGAGGTGAAGCTTGCGCTGAGAGCACAGAATACCTGCAAAGATTGTTGAACTCGATGACCTAAGGGGGGACATACACCTCCAGATGAACGAATTCGACAGATGCCTCAAATACGATCGAGGAGATGGTGTCAGGCGGCAATCAAGGCAAAATGAGGAATATTTCGCAAGCACGAACCACAGAAAAGCCTCCGAATCGTAAGAAAAACGGCATGGACGATAGGATAGTTTGCCGAGTTCTTCAAAAGGTCGACAGGCTGAACGATTCGATGGGGGGGAAAGTTCAGGATATTGAAAGGAGCGGAGGTCTGATATACTGAAATGACGGGTCCCTTGATCTTAGCAAAGAAACGCTCAAGGGAATGGACTATGCGCTAGGAGCTGGGCACTCCATCATTCAACATGACCGAAGACGAGATGACATCCAGAATAACGAAGGCCATGGATTCCGGATCTCAGAAACGCGCTCGCGACATCCCACTGGCAGGACAATTGGGCATAAGAGAAGCGTATCCGCTTAACATGGGAAAAGGTTTTCACAGGCCGCAGAGCGCAACAATGTAGCCCTCGAAATAAATTCCCAGCCCCTCCGGCTCGATCTGAACGACACAAATATAATGAAAGCTTTCTCAAGTACAAGGTCAAATTCTCGATAGGCAGCGATTCCCACATAACCTCACAGATAGGTTTCCTGAAGTACGGCGTTGCCACCGCAAGAAGAGGCTGGCTTACAAAAGATAGGATAGTGAACACCATGCCGCTGAAGGAAATAACAAAATTGCTTTCGAAATAACTTCTTTTACCCGTGCTTCGTCTTCAGGTGCAGCATGTACATAGCCATCGTCAGGGCAACGAGGTTGGTGAAGATCAACGGATAAGAAAGTATGACAAGTCCGTATATTTCCCACAAGAACAGGCCCGCTACCGATATCGAGATCCACCAAAGCGAGATGTCCTTTGTCGATTTCGAGTGCCTACTCTTTATGACCTGCGGAACGTAGGCAAAAGCCGTAAAACAGCCCGCAACGAAACCGACAATATCAATATAACCCGAACAAACCATCACCAAATAACATACTAGACAAATCTCGCAAGGTTGAACTGCTTCGTGTGCGCCTGCTCGCCTATGGCCGCGCCGAACACGTTCTCTATTTCATCCTTCGCCAACAAAAGCCTTTGCTTTATGTAAGCCTCGAGGTTGTACCTGTTCGTCAGGTCTATCGCCATGTTCAGGTACTTCTCTATGCTGCCCTTCGATATGGTCAGGACGAGTTTGCCTTCGCACTTCGTGCACTTGCCTATCAGCGGCACTCTCCTGTACTTCGCATTGCACCCCACACACCTGAAGCTCTGGCTGGAGAACGAGTGCATGTTCCCTATCAGGTCGGGTATGAAGTGGCTCAATATCACCCTTCTCGCGGTGTCCGCCTTGTCGACGCTGCCCAGCCTGTCCATAAGCTTGAACTGCATGTCTATCTTCTCCTGCATCGTCTCGATCGTGGTGTAAGAACTGCTCTTCGGCGCGTCAGCTATCGCGGTTATGCCGCTTAGCTGCGTGAAGTTCAGCCCCTCAAAAGCGCCATCGCTCTTGAGCCTGTTTCTGACCAGTTCCAAGCTTACCTCACCGGGCTGCACGTATTCAAGAGTCTTGTTGTAGAAGTCGATGCCGTACTCCGACACCACCTCCATGTCGTGCACCTCGTCGTCGACCTCTTCAGGATTAACGTTTATCGTGAGTATGAGGGGCGCGTCCATCGTGCCTCCTATCGTGATGGGAAGATAGCTTCTTGAGAAGTTCACCAGCGCATCAAGGAGCAACATCGTCGTGTCCTCGTCGCCGTCGCAGTTCCTTCTCCTTGCCGATATGGTGTAAGGGTGCGCAAGCCCAACTCTTGCGTCAGTGAAGCCTATCACCCTGCACAGCACTCCAGCGCTCGTGTGCGGCGCCAGGGTTATGACGAACTGGCCGACCAGTTCCTGTATGCTGTTCGCATTGTAGAACGGCTCCATCCTGTAGTACCTGACAAGCAGGTCGTCGACAAACTTGGCTATGTTGAGCATGTGCTCCGCGCAGCTCCTGTTTATCACCACATCCTGATGCCTCAATTCGACAAGCTGGGTCTCGTCCGTCAGCTCTTTGCCAGTGTAATCCTTTGTGTAGCCCATCGACCGGAGCTTTTCCACGCTCACCATCACCTCCTTCGGATAGAAGTGTGTCATGGTATGTCGGTGCGTCGAACCTGACGTACCATCTTTGAATATGTGCACGTTGTGCAGGGCCCGGAGTATGCCTTTCTCAACAGGCTCTGCGGTTTTGTCCCTGTTCATCAATCCCTTGACCCCGCGCAGGCTCTTCGGCAATTCATGGATTTCCAAATTCTTCATGGCTGTTTCTGCAATCGCCGATATGTCCACGTTTGAGGTCTGGTAGCCTATCGCGGCCCCGCCGCAATTGCCGCAGGTTATGCCTTCGGTCTCCCTGCCGAGGTGCTGCAGATTGGTACGAGCTTCGCCTTTGAGCTGTGCTTTGCGCAGTACGGGAACACGATCGTCTCCTTCCCGAAATTGCACCGATACCTTGCAATCTCTATCTCAACCGCCTTGTTGCCGAATCTTGCCTTCTCCTTGCCATAAGCCTTGGCGAAGTTTCTCTCCTTCCCTCCGTTCTCACCTATCGGGAAGAGGAAGGACGGCGCGGGCTTCATCAGCCTCTCCTTCGCCTTCTCGGGCCTTCCCATGCGCCCGCCTATCCTCGTGGATCTCTTCATGACCTTGAACGGCGCTACAGAATTTATTATCTCAAGAGGCGACATGTTTGGGTCATACTTGCCTATGGTTCCATCCCCGAAGTCGAGCTTCCCCTCCTTGGCGAAACCGAGCGATGCCAGCAGGCTTTGGGCATCCCCGCCCTTTATCACAACCGAATTGTTCGAGACATGGGGTATGCAGAGCCTCTCCATCATGTCGATCAGTTCGGCTCCGGCATTGTCGATGGTTATGTCCTCCACCCCGAAGATCCCATCGCTGCTTGACTGGACCTTCGAGCGCGCCACCGCCTTTGCCAGCGCGGCAAGTTCATCCGTCGCCAGGTCGTTGTAATCGTAAGTGTAGAGCGGATGAATCGGCACCTTGTACCTCTCGGAGAGCTCGAAAGCCTCCTTGAAAGACGCCGCCTTTGCATCCTTGCAGCCGTTCGCGGCAAGCTGCGCCAGCCAGAAACTCCTCAACGTAGCTGCTGGGCAGCAACTGGGTGTTGGTTTTTTTGAAATCTCCGTACGTTATCAGTATGTCCCCAACCGCAATGATCTTCGATACCTTGCCCTTCAGCTCCCTCGCTTGTTCCGCACTGTTAACCCTGAAAGCCTCTCCGGTTGCCAGCTTCACGAACGGCCCCTCTATCGTATCGACCGGCGCCACTACGCAGCCCTTTCCTGGCTTCTCTATCTTGAGCTGGGTGCCGTACGCTATGAACTCATCGAGTATTATCATAGTTGCCGGGTTTATGCCCTTGGCCGCTATCCCGGTCAGCCTCGACCTGCCGTACCTGAGGCGGAAGGCGCCGCTGTGCTCCGGGTACGCGAATATCGGCCTTCCGGCCACCAATTCCTGCAGAAACTTGTAGTTCTCCTTGACCTTGTCCGAGCTCCTCAGCACGGGCTTCTCGACTTTTATTATGTTGTTGAGCCAGCTCCAGTCCAGGCCCGCATTCTTGGTGTGCTTGAGCACGCTCTTGGCCTTCTGCGCTATGCCTTCGCAGGAAACCAGGCACATGCCTCCGCGCACCTTGTTCGAAAGCAGCTGCTCCTTCCCTGCCCCGTCAAGCCTCTTTATGTTCCTGTTTATGTTGATGTCCACGCGCTCCGTAGGGACTCCGTCTATGCAGACCGGGCAGTTCTCGAGTATGGTCCTGAGGTTCTGCTCGCTCGGCATGTACTGTAGTCTGGCGCATTTAGAATGGTACAACTGGACCTCCTCGACATACCTGTCGACTTCAGAAGGCGTCGCGGTGTAGGCGCCTATCCCCATCAATCTCCTGCCGTAATCCGTGATCGCGACGGACAGCGCCGCGCTGGTGCCTCCCGCGCCTCTTATCGGTCCCGCATAGAGGATAGAGACATAATCGGACCGGTCCGCATTCTTGTGCAGCTCCACTCCCTGGATTCCTTCGGTAGGGGCCACAACGACCCCCTCGGTAAGTATCGCAAGTCCTATCCTTGCCACCAACGTAAGCCGCTTCTCCGCGCCGAAATCATATTTCGGGTTCGTGCACAGCTCCTTCGCTATGTCGAATGCGAGGGCCTCCCTGCTCTTGCCCTCTGAACGTTCCTTTATGAGTTTCGCCAATCCCTCCATGCCTATTATCTCCTCGACCCTGGATGCAAGATCCGGGGCCGGCCGTATCTCCACAGTTTCCTTCGGGTCATAACCCTTGCTCCTGGCCCTCGATGCGACAGCGTTCGCTCGCTCGAAGCCGTCCTGGAGCGTTTTCATGTATTCTTCTATCATGGTGCTGCACTGAAGTCTATCGTTGTGAAACTGTCATTCTTCGCTTCGTAAACCGGCACCACGCAGGGGCTCGGCATGTGCCCGAGTATGGCCTGGTATTCGGTCTTCGCCTGCCAGGTGCCGCTGTTCACTATCTTCACTCCGTGGTAGTTGCCCAGCCCGTTCTTGTGCACGTGGCCCATGTGCAGGATGTCCGGCACTTTCTCTATGACCAGGTTGTCGTTCTTGCTGGGCACCACTATGTTCCCGCCGTATATTGGAGACAGATGCCTCCTCTTCAGGAGCGCTATCATCGCCTTTTCGGGATTCGAATAGCTCATGCGCGGTATTGCGCTTATGATGGAATCAAGCGACGTTCCATGGTAGGTGAGCACGTCAAGGCCATGCAGAGTTATCATGCTGGGGTTGGGCAGCATGTGCACGTTCTCCGCCTTGAAATCACCAATCAGCTCCGGGCCAAGCTGCGGCTGCGGTTCGGCCCTCTGCACCGAATCGTGGTTGCCCGGTATGACGAAAATGTGTATGTAATCTGGTATAGCGCTTATCAGGTTGAAGAAAACCTTGTACTGCATGTAGGCGTCGGGTATCGCGAGGTCGAGGTCCTGGTTGGGATAGACGCCGATGCCATCGACGACGTCGCCGCCCACTACGACGTACTTCACCTTGCCTGCAAGATCCTGCATCCTGTCGGTTCCGCCGTTGAGCCAGCTTATGAAACTAGAGAAGTTCTTCTCGAGGAAAAGCTTGCTTCCCACCTGCAGGTCGGATATGAACGCTATCGCCACATCGTCCTTCACCTGCTTCCTCTCCTTTATCGGGACGTCGGGCCACACGAAATCCTTCGCTATTATGAGCTCTCCGGCGATCTTCCCCCTAACTGCTATCACCTCATCGGTGACGAGCGTGCCCGCCCTTTCAAAAGCCTCTTTGGAGCTGCCGAACGAGCCATTAACGAAGACGACCTTCGCGTCGGACGTCTCGTCCTCTATGACCGCCATTATGTTCCCCTTCTTCGTGGCGATTATGCTCGTGACTATGCCGAGTATCGTTATCTCCCTGCCGTCACTGTAAGACTTTATGCCATCTATGGTCGCGACAAGCCCGGTGACGTTGCTCCGGTACTCCAGCATCTTCCTCAGCTTGCCGAGCCTGCTCCTGAAATAGGACACGAACGCTCCGACATTTCCTTCGGATTTCTCCACCTCGTTGTTGCTTATGCGGTAATCCGCATCGATCTCGGAGGCAACGGGCCTGAAGCCCGCCTTGTGGATCACCTCTATGGGGTGCGGCGCCTTCTCGAGCTCCATCTCCTTGATTATGTTTATTATCTCCTCGCTGTTCACCACACCGAGCGTCGTCGAATCCTTGTGCCTGCTGGCTATCCTTTCGGCGATCACACTCACGTCAAGCCCATCGAGAACCTCTGGCTTCAAATCCGCGGCTATTAGTATGTGCTTGTCCGAAAGCTTGGCGGCCAGTTCGCCAAGCACGTTCTTAGCCATCTCATCAAATCTATGTCTTTATCGATTCGAGCATGCTCAGTATGTTCCATATGCCTGTCCTTGCCTGCGGCGGCAGGTTTATGTCCCCGCTCACCGCATCTAGGCTGTATATCGCAGACGATATCCTGACTATGTAGGCTTCTTTCGTGCTCAGCCTCGTCTTCGCATCGGATATCGCGCTCCTGACATTCTTGGGCACGCTGAAGTCGTTTACCAGCAATTCCATCTGCTTGATTATCCGTTCTATCGTTTCGTTGATCTCTTTTTCATCCATAGCAACCCCTCTAGAAATTAGACAATAGGTATTGGCTCAAAATGTATTTATAGGTATTCACGTCACGTGGAGGACCACGTGGGCAAAGATGCCTATGCACATCGTTGCCACGGCGATGCCCATCGATATGAGCAGCGATTTTACGACTCTCGCCTTCACACTGGTGTTGCTGACAATCGATATCAGTATCGACACCACGGTGAGCGCAGCGGCAGTGGCAATCACGGACAACAATATTCCGACATAACCGACAATCCCAAAGAGGTAAGGCAACAATGGGAATATGGCACCCACGACATACAGGGCGCCGGCATAGGCCGCCGCGCCTCTCGGAGATATGCGATTCGTGCGCGTGATGCTGTTCTCGTACTCCGCAGATAGGAATGAGCTCCCTGACATCGAGAGCATCCCCGAAATGGCAAATATAAGGCCTCCGAAAAGCACGAGCGTCGGATTAGTTATCGCTATGGCGAGCCCCGCAGTCGCCGCAAAAACCTCAACAAGGCCGTCGTACATCCCGAATATGACATCCCTTATGTGGTTCAGGCCGGGGCTGTGCTCGGAGATTATCTTCCACTCCAGCTTTTCCTCGTCAACCATCACGTTGCGCTCTATCTGTTTTATCACTTTCGCCTCGCTGCTTCCCAGCTTTGATGTGTCTATGACGTGCCTGAGCTTGCTGTGGATCATGGATTCTTGGTACTTCAGCGCCTTGACCGTTATTGCAAGGCCAAGCAAAATTTTCACGAACCTTATCCAAAGCAGGGTTATCTCGATTCCCACTCTCGACACTTTGATGCTCTTGGTGTCGATTATCCTACCGCACAGGTCTATGTCCTTCTGCTCAAGACCAGTAAGTTTGATGAGTATCTCCTTCAATTCACTGTCCTTCTCGTTTTTTGTAAGCACCTTGTAGACGCTCATGTGCAGTCTTTCGTTCCTGTAGAACTCCTCAAGGTACCTTCTGTTTTTTTCATCCATGCCATCACCCGAGCTCACTTGGTCGTCACTCCGATCCGGCTGAGATAGGCCCGCATCTGCAGCGCGGCCTTCACGCCGCCTGAGGCGGCGGTCACCGCCTGCATGTAGACGCCATCGGACACGTCTCCCGCGACAAAGACGCCTTCAACTTCCGTGAAGACCTCGTCCTTTGCAATCACATAGCCTCTTTCATCAAGCTTCAGCTTTCCGACAAGGAACTTGGTGCTCGGAGCGTTGCCTATCGCCATGAAAACGCCATCCGTGCGGACAACCTGCGTCTCATTCGTCTGCACGTTCTTGATCCTTGCGCCGTTGACCTTACCACCGTCTCCCAGTATCTCTTCGACAACGCTGTTCCACAGCACCTTCACCTTCTCGTTCTTCAGCAGGCGCTCCTGCATTATCTTGCTCGCCCTGAACTCGTTCCTTCTGTGTATGACCGTGACGCTTTTTGCGAATCTTGTCAGGAAATCCGCGTCCCCAACTGCAGTATCGCCCCCGCCTACAACTACGACGTCCTTGTTCTTGTAGAACGGCGCGTCGCATGTTGCACAGGTGCTCAGGCCTCCTCCCATATACTTCAATTCGGAAGGAATGCCCAGCATCCTGGCCGATGCCCCAGTCGCAATTATAACGGACATCGCCTCATAGCGGTTCGAAGCGGTCTTTACCTTGAAAGGGCGCGAAGAGAAGTCGACGCTTTCCACCTCCTCCTCTACAAACCTCGCTCCGAACTTCTCAGCCTGCTTCTTCATCTGCAGCATGAGATCCGGGCCCTGTACGCCTTCTGGGAATCCAGGATAGTTCTCAACCAATGTCGTGAGAACCAGCTGGCCGCCGTAGGCGGGTCCCGCGATGACGAGCGGCTTGAAGTTTTCCCTTGCGGCATATATCGCCGCAGAAAGCCCGGCGCACCCGCGCCCAGTATCAGGACATTCTCTGGCAAGTCATCATCCTTTCTTTATCTCAAGCACCTTTATCGTGAAGATCAGGGTCTTGCCCGCTAAAGCGGGATTAAAATCAACTGTTACGTTCGTCGCATTTACGGCCGATACAACGCCCTCCTGCCTTGTACCATTGATCGATCTGGCGATCACCGTCCCGACCCGTATCACTGCGTTTCCGAATGTGCTGGATGATACAGACACGAACAGTGCGGGATTTATCTCACCATAGCCCTCGTTTGCCGGGATTGTTATGGTCTTTTGTTCGCCCAGGCTCATTCCGACAACGCCATCGTCGAAGCCCTTGATCAACTGACCAGAGCCGACAGTGAATTGCAGGGGCGTCTTTCCGATGTTCGAGTCAAAAACAGTCCCGTTCGTAAAAGTTCCAGTGTAACTGACGTTGATCGTATCCCCAACTGCAACTACCGGCACTGGAGCGCGGCCAATCGCCAAATAAACCACCACCGCTATCGCAACCAATGCGATGACTCCAAGAACATAGGATTGTTCAATTTTCATTGCATCACAAACACAAGGCGCCTTGGCCGGGATTCGAACCCGGGTCACAAGCGAGCTGCCACAAATTGTGTTGACAGGCTCGTATGCTGGACCACTACACTACCAAGGCATGCAATATAATTCTTGTCTAAACGCTTAAAGTGCCTTCGTTTTGAAGATTCACTTCCCGGTTATGCGCTTCTGGAGCTTTCTGAGCTTGTCGTCATCAGCCTGTGGCCCCATCAGCGTCGTCACGTAGCCAGGATAGCTTTCAAAGAAGAGGCGCTCGGCGGCGACCGCTTGCTTGAACGCTTTGTTCGTTCCCAAAGCAGGGTACAGCTTCGCGTGCAGGTGGTTGACCCCCGTGCCTTCAAGAACCATGTGAATGCGCCCTACCTTGAGCCTCTTCTCAAGAAGGTTTGCAACTTTCTTGATCGCGATTATGAATTCCCTCAGATCGCTGTCTTTCAACCCGAAGGCGTAACTCTCCAGATGCTTTTTCGGTATGACAAGCGTTTGGCCCGTTATGTTTGGGAACAGATCGAGCACTGCGATGTAGTTTTTGTCTTCGTACACCTTGTACGCCGGCATTTTCCCTGCCACTATCTTGCAGAATATACAATCGTTTGCCAATTACCCACCTGTTACATGATTTCCGTTGCAACCTATAAAAACATAGCTGTGCTTCCTGCAAGCCGCAGGCGCATAAAGCGCGCGTCCCGTTGGGGAGAGTCGAACTCCCAACCTATCGCTTTCTAACATGCCGTTAGTACCGCAGACTACAGGCGATCGCTCTGCCATTGAGCTACAACGGGTAGATATTAATAGTTCTATAGTTATTTAAATCTGAAATCCGTCTCTGTTTAAAGGCTGCAAGAGTTTATTAATCAAGTATAAAAATATAATAATGATACGATGGCAAAGCAAGGCGTCCGCGCCGGCCCTCCCAAAGCAGTTCAGAGCGAGCTGGTAAAGAGCATAATAAGGAAGCACCATCGGACTCCCATCTCCTTCTACAAGCTCAAGGACATGTCGCTGGACATCGTCTACAATCCCAACTTCCTCGACGCGGTGCTGCTGCTGATGGGCTTCATCGCGGTCAACATGGCATCGCCTTTCTACCCGGCGCTGCTGATGATCCCGCTCCTCATAATAATATTCGTCATGACGCTGCGCCACCCGTTCCTGGGATTGGTGGTGTTCATAGCGCTGATGTTCCCTGCGATAATGTTCGAGGTGCCCGCGCTCGCGTGGATCTTCATGTTCGTCATAAGCATGTCCCTCATATTCGGGTACATGCACTACCGGACTCTTGCCTTCGCGTACATACTCGTGCCGCTCGCCTTCTCACCGATGGGTTACTTCTTCGAGATACCCGTCTTCATAGCAGCAATACTGGTCATAGGATACAAACGGGCCGCGATCCTCGCGGGCATGCTCGTTCTGGCGATTGTGATGGTCTCGGGAGTCACGGGAGTGCAGAACACCGGCTACATAACCTACAATCCCAAGCCAGTACACTTGATGGTGATGAACAGCACCGCAGCGCCGTACCTATCGCCGAGCATGCATCCTCTCACGCTAATGAACTTCCTTCCCGGCTTCGCCACGGCCCTCTCTACATTCGTGAGCCAGGGCCCGATAAACGCGCTGCCGCAAACGTTCAACTACATGCTTGCCGCTCTCACCTTCCAGCCGCTGCTCTATCTCGTCGAGCTCGCCGGCCTGGTGGGCATCGCGTTCGTCATAGACATGCTTGCAGTGACGCTGCGGTCGAGCTTCAAGGGAGTCCGGTCCAGCCTGGTCGGCGTAGGCTACCCGATACTCTACATACTCATATCCTTCATCTCGAAATCGGACTTCTCGCTCATCATGCCGCTGGTGAGCTTCGCGATAGCGCCCTGCACGCTGTACATACTGGAGCTCTACAACGTCAACATAGTGCAGGCGCTCGCGGTAAAGAAGCAGGACATACGCATGAAATTCGGCGAGGCATTCGAGGACCTGCAATCGGAGAACTTCTCCGGCACATTTGCCGAAATAGGCAATTACGAACGACAAAAAAGGAGCTGCACGACGCCGTGATAGCGCCGATAGAGGAGCGCGGCATAAGCAGGGCATACAACGTGAAACCTGCCAAGGGCCTGTGCTGTCGGCCTCCCGGAACCGGAAAGACGATGCTGATGCGCGCCCTTGCCAACGACATCAAGGCGGGATTCTTCCTTGTCAAGGCCGACCGATATCCGCATTCCCCGGCGAGACCGAAAGGTCAATATCAAACATATTCGCGATCGCCAAGAAGAACGCCCCGGCAGTGCTGTTCTTCGACGAGATAGACGCTGTTGCAAAAAGCAGGGACCTCGAAGTCGACGAGACGCACAGGCAGGCGCTCTCGCAGCTGCTGGTCGAGCTCGACGGCTTCCAGAAGATAAGCAACGTGGTCGTAGTCGGAGCGACGAACGCGCCGCACCTGATAGACGCTGCGATAATGCGCCCGGGCAGGTTCGACAAGCTGATATACATGCCGCTGCCGGATTTCAACGGAAGGAAGGCGATATTCAAGAGATATACCTCAGCAAGCTCCCAGTGTCGAAGGACGTCGACCTGGGCGAGCTGGCCAGAAGACCGAAAGGTATTCGGGCGCCGACATAAAGGCGTTGACGGAGAACGTCGCGCAGATCATAGCGCAAGAGGCATCGAGCCAGCACAAGGTGCTCGAGATCAATCAGGAAGACCTGCTGAACGCGATAAAGACGACCAGCTTCGACGTCGTCGCGCAGCTCGAGGAATACAACAAGTTCAGGCTGGACTTCGAGAGGCGGTCGCTTTCTGAAGGGAAGGTCGAGAAGACCGAGCAGGTGGGGCTCGACGACGTGATAGACCGTGGAGGACGCGAAGAAGTCGATAGTAGAGGCGATACAGATACCGCTCATGCACCCTGACCTGATAAAGAGGTACGACATAAAGCCGATAAACGGGATGCTGCTCTTCGGCCTTTCCGGAACCGGAAAGACGATGCTGATGCGCGCCGTGAGCAACGAGATGAAGGGCGTGACCATACTCGAGCTTCGCGGGTCCGACATAGTGAATGCGGGCAAGGAGAACGCGATAGTGATGATAAGGAAGACCTTCGAACGGGCCATAGTAACGTCCGATCCATAATATTCGTGGACGAGATAGACACCATGATACCCAAAAGGGAGGTGGACGCCTACGAAGCGGGTGCGCAAATCACCGGAGAGATGCTGGAGCAGATAGACGGCATAAAGAAGGCGACCGGCGTCGTCCTGATTGCCGCCACGAACAGGCCCGAGGCGCTTGACGCGGCCATACTCCGCGCAGGAAGGTCGACAAGATGATATTCGTGATGCCGCCCGACGCGGAAGAGAGAGCCTCGCTCTTCAGGATCTACCTGAAGAACGTGCCCGTAGCGAAAGACATCGATTTCGATAAACTCGGAGTGGAATCCGACGGATTCACCGGCGCAGATCGCCAACGTCTGCAGGCAGGCGAAAACAAACGCGCTCGCAACCACCGTAAGGACGGGCGAAGAGATCCAGATATCCCACGACAACGTGGAATCGATACTGCGCAACCTCGGCCTTCTGCACCGAGCCTCGTGGTCAGCGGCTACCTCACCTTCCTCGCAAGGTACGGCCAGAGATAAAAAAGGAAAAATCGGTTACTTGTCTCTCTGTATCAAGAATTCGGTCAGCTGCCTGAGTCTTTCCTTCGCTTCCGATTCCTGCAGCTTCGTCTCTATCCTGCTCCAGGCTTCCTTGACGATTCTCTCCTGTAGCTTTTCAGAGTACTCCCTTGCTTTGTACTTGGTTATTATCGCGATCGCCTCGTTTATCAGCGATTGTCGCGCGTGTGCATGCCGAGTATCTCTGTCAATCGGCTCTTGTCCTTCGCATCGGCGGTCAAGCGTGTGTATGACGAGCATCGTTATCTTCCCTTCGGTTATGTCGTCTCCGACTCCGCCCTTGCTGCTCGCCACCTTGCTCTCGTACAGGTTGAGCACGTCGTCCTGAAGCTGGAAGGCGACTCCAATCGTCGCGCCGAACAGCCCAAGGTCCTCAATCATCTTGTCGTCAGCCCCACACAGAGCACCTGCCATCTGTGTTGCCATGTCGCGCGAGCACCCCGGTCTTGTCATAGACCAGTCTCAGAGCTCGTAGTCCTGCGTTATACTTGCTGAATCGACAAGGCCCCTGTGCCATGCAATGTCCGTGCCCTGGCCTAT
>CAWJBS010000062.1:0-15022 GCA_963840845.1 Bryobacterales bacterium | reverse complement strand
ACGCGATGCGCGGCGAGCAGCCGACTTTCCCGAGTGCGCCGCAGACTTAGATTCTGGGCGGTCTGCCGAGTGCGCCAAGGCAGTGTGGCGTCGAATTTGAAGCCGGCAGAGCGGCAGATACAAGGCAATGTATCTACCGAAGATTTCTTCACGCCGAAGGAAGTCGCGCCCAGACCGGCGCCCCCAGCAAGCACGAAAACGCTGAGCGCGCGCGAAGAGAAAGAAGCGCACTGGATGAGCCTGATCCGGACCGGTACCGACGGCAGCTTGTTTGTTGGCGGTAAAGGCATGATCATTCCGGACTTATGGGGGATGGACGCGCCACTTGCGGGTGGAGAAAATACGCGTTACGATTACCGCCGGAGTTTCTGCCCGCTCGCCGGGGCCCTACCGCGATTGGATTCGCGCTTGTAAAGGCGGTGTGCCTGCTTGTTCGAACTTTAATGTGTCTGCTCCTTTCACGGAATGGATTGGCTTGGGGGCGCTGGCGATCCAGTTGAATACCAAGCTGGAGTGGGACGCCGAGAACATGCGTATCACTAATAATGCGGAAGCGAACCGGATGTTGAAGCCGGTGATCCGCAAAGGCTGGAAAATGGCCAGCGTTTAGTTGGGGCGGGGGGTTATAACAGTTGGCTCCCCCGTTTTTCCGCTTTTTGCTGATCTTTTTTTGAGTATCTTTCCTATCACTCGCTTCTTTTTCTCCTAGCGCAAAAAGGGTAACCAGTTTGCGAATTTCTACCGTCTAGCTAGTGTGCACTTTACTGGTGTGTGCTTGCTGTTGGCCGTGGCGTCGGTTGCCTTGTGTGAGGCACCTCACTCTTGCTCAGAAATGTCTGACGACATGTTGGGTGTCCCAAAGGTTTCAGCGCCCGATGAGACATCGATCAACATAATCGAAAAAGTAGATAGCACGCAGCCGCCGGTTTCGAAACGTTTGTTTGGCGTAATTCCTAACTATCGGGCTGATCAGTATCAAGTTAATTACACTCCAATTTCGACGGCACAGAAGTTCAAGATCGCTCGGAGCGATAGTTTCGACTGGCCCAATTACTTTCTGCTGGCTGGCTACGCTTTGCAATCGCAAGTTGCGGCGGGCGGTTTCTTACACAGCGGCGGCTTGAACGGCTTTGGGCGGTTTTATAGCCGGTCGATGGCTGACCAAGTGGCGGGAGCTTACGTGACGGAAGCAATTTTGCCGAGCCTGCTGCATGAGGATCCGCGATTTTTCCGGTTAGGGAGCGGGCCGATTCTGTCGAGGGCTCTTTATGCGGCTTCGCGGATTTTTGTCACGAAGCGGGACGACGGCACTACGGGGTTCTTTGTTTCGGAGATTATCGGCAATATGGGCGTAACCGCATTGGGGACTATCTATTACACGGATAGTCGAACGGCTTCGTCAAGTTTGGAGCGGTACGGGATGTCGATCGGCAACGACATGATCTCCAATTTGTTGACGGAATTTTGGCCGGATATTAAGCGGAAGATGCCGTTGTTGCATAAGAAGGCGTAGCTTGGGTGTACTCATTCCGAGCACTTGAGATTTCGACCGCCTTTTGTTCGCTATTTAAGCGGCAGGCGGAGCACTTTTGACCCGAGCGATGACAGTTTGGATGTCCAAAACCTCTTTGCTCAGGCCGAAGTGGGTCTGCTGGATGCGGCGGAACTCTTGAAATTCAGAAACGCTAAGATCGAACCCAAAATCAGAAGGGACGAACTCGATGTTTCGCTGTTTGGCATTATTGGCGATCTCAAAAATGCGCTCGACCTGGCGGAGATTTTCGTCTTTGGCCTGCTTGGCTTCGCGCGCCGGGCGTTCGATCCTTTCTTTTTGAATTTCATTCAGTTGCTTGGTGTCGTCGGCAATTTGCTTGCGGATGCGGCGTTCGTGTAAACGAACATTGCGCAATTGTTTTTCGCGGAGAATCGTGAGTGCGCCTTCGAGCATAGCGGCTTGGCGTGCAGGATTCTTTTCTGACGGATAAAAATCGCCACTCGAATAGCGAGCGTCTTCGATCAGTGCTTGTTCCTCAACGGGAACTTTGAGAAGGCGCCAAAAGTTGTTGGCGATGAGGTGAACGAGTTCGCGCTCTTGGTCCGTCTGTGGATTGTAGCGATCGAAATAACTGGCCACTAAGCCTTCGTAGGCTTCAGCGGAATCACCGGGAAGCAAGGTTTTCATGGAGCAAAGGCCGTGCGTGAGAGCGTTCATGGAAGACGCGGCGCGGCCGGCCTCCGTTTTCGCCCCGGTCGATTTTTGGGCGTTTTGCTTGTTAGCGTTCATTTGCGCTTCGCTGAGGGGACGGCGCGATTCTTGAGGCTGCGGTTGTTCAAAGGGTTCCGCGGCGGGAGTTTGAACGGTGTCGTTGATGTGATTGAGATTTTCGTTTGCCATTTGAGATAAGTCTCCTGACAAGGAAAAAGTAGCTTGGGGGACGCTGCGGCGGATAGGAGATGGCGGTTTTGGCGGGAGCGAAAAGGGAAGAAGGCTTTTAGAATGAGTGGCGTAGGGATATTTTCAGAAATCGTACAAGGGTTGTGACTCGATTTCCGAGCTTGCGTAAGTTCACACCGCTTCTGGCGTCTGTCTGGTCCGGGACACAAAGGAATGGAAGTAGAACAGGCGCTAACTGGCGACGCCCGACGCGGCTCACGGCGCAATCAAATAAACGAGATGTGCGTTATAGGGCTGCTTGGACCGACGCAGTCCTGCAATCCCTACCTCGGACAAGCCATGACTTGAGTTTTAGGTGTTTGCCTCGCACGCTACGGACAATTCTCGCATTTGTGAGCGGTTCGATAAAAAAGTTCCTGGGTTTTCGCCTGATCTTCACGTAATTAACGAGTTTCTGGCTTGTCACTAGCCGACGCCCGTTTACAATCTAACCATGTTTCGACAACGGACACTGTCTGCCCTTCTTGTATTTTTACCCCTCTTCACGGCGATAAGTTTTGCAGGAGGCAAAGAAAAACCTAACTTGCCGACGCCCTCGCGGGGCAAGTCCTTGATCGTTGTCTACGGAAAGCACGGTTATGGATGTATCAGAGTCGGCTGCCATGTTACGATTTTTGGCAACGAGAACTTCCTGGCACAATTGCATCGCGGCGAATATGGTTACCTTGAGGTTTCTCCTGGCAGAGCGACTCTTACGGCCCCAGCTGGAATGACCTCAAATTGGGGCGGGGCAGGAGAACCGCGACTTTCACTAAGTCGTGGCAATACGTCCTACCCACCGCCGCAAGATTCTTGGCCGGGGCGATCAGCCTGCGCAGATCTGGACTGGCGTCACCTTTCGACGGCGAACCCGGCGGCTGCCCTGTCATGTGAGAAAGATCTGACTTCGTCAAGTTGGGGATATAGATCTTCTTCGCGTGAAGACGTCCGGGCTCACGATGAGCAGGTTGAACTCCTTCTTATATTGCGCGGGATGACAAAGCTCTTGACTACTGCCAACGAAGAGGTAATCAGCGGCCACGACCTTGCGATGGTATCGAGAAGCGCCAAGAGTCCGCTGCTTGAGATTGAGGTTGAACCGGAAAAGACATATTTCGTTGAGTACTCAATAGGCGCAAAAACCAATAAGGCCGGAGGAGCGATGAGAGTTGTAGACGAGGTCAGTGGAGAAAAAGATATTCGCGGACTTCGTATAGCTCAGTACCGCTAAACACCCCGCATCCTAAGCGAAAAAAACCATCACTTGATTTGATTTGATGCCATATCTATTCGTTGACTTACGTTGCCAGTCGCGACCAGTTCTTTGCCATCGTCTGAAAGTTTCACTGAGGAAATCGATTTGTCGAGTTCGATAACTGCGGCTTGGGTAGTATCACCGACGCTGATTGCCGTTACCTTGTGGGTTCCATAATCTACTGCGTAGACGAATCTCCCATCAGGCCGCGAGAGCAAATAATAATCACGATATACAGTATTTACCGTGGTCGAGGTCAGCGTCACGGCGGAAATAGCCGCACTTTTAAGCAGATCCTTCCCGAAATGTTTTGCTCCCAGCCGAGCCTTATCCCCACCCGTTCTAGTTTGAACTATGCCATCCATTCTGCCCTGTTTTATATCAATGATGGCGACACGATAAAGAATATCCGTGGCGTTCGTGAGCGAGATTGCAATATGATCTCTACCCACGCCGACCACTTGGCCACCAGCCTTCGCGTTGCGCCCCAAGTTAAGAGGGATGGGTGATGCTACATCCCCGGTTTCCGAGATCAGACAAAGATCGGCGCCAACCGCCACCAGTTGTCTTTCTTCACCGACACGACGGAGATGCAAGATCCCTTTAACCAGAGGGCGGCGAACGTTGGTTCGAGCCTCAAGATCGACGACATTAAGCATACCCCAACCCTTTACGGACGTCGCCACGAAGACAAACTTCTTATCTAGAGAACCGACGCTGCCGATCACACTTTCCCCCTTGTTCAGGCGGATGGTCGAAACACTCCCGCCAGCGGCGTTTCTCACCACGACTCCGGGAGGTTTGCGTTCTAGCTGAACAGTCTGCGACAGAGCGACATTGAAAAATGTCGATAGGCATAAAGGGATAACGATAGATGCCAAAACGAAGGTCCTCATATGCTGATTGCAGCAGCGCTCGATTTGGCTGGCTGCAAGAGGATTCTATTGGGGTTTCTGCTGGAAATCAACTCTCTTTTGAAAATGTTCTCCCAATCTTCGCGTTGTTAACGTTATGGGGGGAGGCCCGACGGCCTCTTGTGAATAAATCAGCGTGTTTAAGGTTCGACTCCAATTCTTTCCCGCCAAATGTTACTGAACTGATCGGTCAATGTCATGGCAATCGCTCTCGAAGCGATGGCAAGCGTTCCGCCAGACGTCGGATAGTGTTGCTGTGAGCTATGACAATGAATAATGGCGACCGGCAAGCCGAAAGGCGTTTTTTTCTCCCTGTTGAGGGCCTGAAAATAAAGGCAGCGATGCCCATCCCGCGTGCTCCAAAAATAGATACCATCACCGTCAGTTGACCAGCCAAGAGCCAAGCCGTACTGCTCCCTGCAGATGAGGACTTTCCCGTTAGGGTCGGCAACGCGCTGGACGAAAACTTGAATATCGTTATTCGGCGTCGCCCTTAAACAGTAAGCGACCCAGCGGCCATCTGGCGAAAACCTAGCTAGTCTGGGCTCGACGCTTAATGTGGTCAACTTCAGCTTGCTTGAGCTCTCAGCATTTAGAGAGAAGAGACTTTGGCCGTCGGAACACAGCAGTTGGTTTCGATCATGCGATAGGTCATGAAGTACTGGGCAAGAAGTAGTCAAAACTCGTTCAAGTCCGCTCCCCACAGCTATGAGAACTGTCTCAACCGTAGAACCCTGTCCCCTTGAAAAAACCACGTGTTCCCCATTGGTGTCCAGGCATATTCGGCTGGGGACACTAACGGTCGCACCCAATAATCTCTCTTCACCAGTATCAAGATTTCTGACACATATCTCTGGTTTACCCGAGCGCTCAGTTATGTACGCCATCACTTCACCGTTTGCGGACAGTTCGGGCCACGTGCCCTCCACTCCTCCCCTGAGAGAGTTATCATTAGTCACTTGTTCGAGTTTTGGGGTACCTCTACCAATCATCCATATATTGGTTTGCCGCCTCTCCATGCCGTAGAAGATTGTCAACTTTTTATTAATAGAAACAGCTCGCACGCCAGCCGCGCCGACTGGCCCGAGGATCGCCCGAACCGCGGCGCATCCCACCTGAAGAATCAAGGATGGCTTCGTACAAGAACGAGGTTTCATGTAGCTTAGCCGTGAACAGGATTTGGTTTCCTTTCCAATCTTGCGGCCCTTCTACTATCGGAGATCTAGGCCCTTCAACCGATACTATTCGTTGTGCTACTCCAAGAGCGACGGGGTGAGAGCCCGGTACGGAATTGACTGAGGCGATCCAAAGGTCGAACGGCCCTGCCTCCTCGGCACGCGCGGCGAAGACTACCTTTGTTCCATCGGGTGACCAAACCGGATATCGCGCCTCTAAAATACCGTAGTCGAGTCTCTTCCCCCCGCCGCCCGAATCGGAGATTGTAAGGATATGCCCCATTGCCTCCCCGGAAGCAGCGAAGGCTATCGATCGGCCGTCGGGTGAGAATCTGGGCGAGTACCCACGCCCAACGAGCCGCGCGTCGTCGTCCTGTGCCGCGCTATCGATCAAGAATATTCCATCTCCGCTTCGCGTTGAGCGAAACACAACCTTTTTGCCATCGAATGATATATCCGGCGTGGTATCGTTTGCGCGACTGGTTGTGAGCCGCCGCGCGGGACCTCCACGTTTTTCGATCCAAATATCCGAATCACCCCGACCGGTTCGATCCGAACTGTAAACCATCGCCGATCCGTCCTTCGAAATGGCCGGTAGCGAAGTCCAACCGGTATCAAAAGTGATCTGTTCTGGAACGCTAGGTAATTCGCGATCCGTAGACCGACGCCTGAGGGCGAGAAGTGCACTCGCTACACTCAGCAGAGCCACCCCACAGGCGATCAGGACAATCACACCGCGGTCGCCCAGACGCGTTTGAGCATTAACAATCCTAGAGAAGGCTGCGGCATAATGCCCTGAGGGTATTTCGATGCGAAGTGGATCCTTGCTGCCCGCTGTCTTATAGTAGTCGCCCAATTTGCGCCTAATGCTGGCAACCTCAACTCGAACCAGCGTGTCTCGTTGAGGATCGTAGTCGGGCCGTCTGAGCACTTCTTGCGCTAGCACAAGTTCCTTAAGATACTCAACCTGCCCGCTTAAACTTCGCCGTACTATCGCTTCGAGAAGGCTCCGTTGTTGTTTCGAATTCTTGAATTGGCTACTAGCCAAGATTCGGTTTAGTTGCGTCAGCGCTTCTTCGGCCTGTATCTTACGTGTGGCCTTCGACTGGCCGAATCTCCCCAAGCAGTTCTTAAAGAATGATGGTTTAAAGCGCATCGTAGATATTATTCATAATTCATATCATTGAACGCATACGATTATTCGGTTGCCGCGTTATGGGAGCATACTCCAATTAGATGGTGCAACCGAAGCGCAGAAGCTGGCCAGCCTCGATTCCGTTCGTTGACTATCGGATTGAGCGTTTAAATTGTTGAGCCGCAAGGCGGGAAGTTAGGATGGCAGGGATTCACCATGTAGCGTCACTTCGGAGGAGCTGGCCGCGGAGGGCATCTATCACAGTAAAGCGAACGATACCCGTGCGGTTTTCGGGCGGGTCCACATAGCCAACCGCTTGGGCGCGGACTATGATCGCTGAACCCTGAACGACTTCTGTGGTGGGATCGAGTTTGCTAACTCTCACGACGCTGCATCCGGCGGCGTTGTTAATGCAGAGGAAAAATAGGGCGATAAAGGTGGAGGCGATCGAGAGGAGAGCTTTCATGAATAGTAATGTTACCTGGGCGAAGTGGCAGACTGGGCGCGGTGGCCGACTGCCGATTGGTGGATTACTTTCATCGAGCCCCTTTCGCCTCCAGCTTTGGGTTGGTTTTAACGGCACAATAACGGTAGTTGTACCGTCGATAAAACTGCCGATATCGATGGCTTTTGACCGAAGTTTTCCATTACCGCGAAAGTTGCTACCAGCCTGATGCGGGTGGAGGCTGCGCGGCGGGCGGTACAGGACTTGCCGATCAATCCGGCGGTGCTAGCGACGCTGCGGGATACGGTGCCGTCGATCAGCCGGCTGCTCTGCGGCGGCTTGATCCAAGGCAAGCGGAAAGCGCTGGAGCTTTTTCGCACTAGTAAGGTCATTACAAGCCGTAACGTTGAGGGCCTATTGGGTATTTCTCAACGGGCCGCACGCAACCGTTTGGCGGCTTGGACCGAGATGGGTTTCGTGGTTGTTGTTGATCCGGCCAAGAAGACTCAGAGATACGGCTTGGGCTCGGAATTTATTTCCGTGTTGGAGTGACCCATTACCGCGGGCGATCCGTCAAAAGCGATTCACCATGACGCTGATGGCAGGGGTGCCTTGCGTCTCAGTGGGCACTTGAATTAAGAAGCGTTGACCGTCGGGCGAGACGGTGTACGGGCCCACGCCTGCGGCGGCTGTTTTGAACAGCAGCTTCGGAGTTCCGGCGGAAAACCCGCCAGTTTTGTCTTGCTGAATGGGGACGGACATCAACTCTTTTTGGGCGGAGAGGTAGAACAGTTCGCGGCCGTCGCGGCTCCATTGGGGATCGGTCGCGCCTTTGTCGGAGATGGGTACGCGCATGGCGCCGGTGGGGAAATCTTGTACGTACAAAATGGACGAGCCGAACTGTTCAGACACATAAGCGAGCCAGTGGCCATTGGGTGAGAAGCGCGCATCCTTAATATTTTCGGAAGCGGCTGGGACGGCTAAAGGGGCCGGTGCGTTGTCGGCGATGGAGGTGAACCATAAGCCGGCGCGGGCTTGGGCGTCGTTCATGAGGAACAGTAAGGTGTGGCCGTCGGCAGACCAGTCTAAGGGGAACTTGTCGGTTGCTGAATGATAGATGAGTTTGCCGTTGCAGGCTTCGTCAAGGCGTTTTACAAAGAGATCGCGCGCGCCGCCTTTGGGGCTTGCTGAATAAGCGATGCGGGTTCCGTCGGGCGCCCAGACGGCATATTCGGCGTTACGAATATCGGTGACCGGGAATTGTAAATTGGCGCGCGTTAAGGCGCTGACCCAAATGCCGTAAGCGCCAGTGGAGGGCTGGAACTGAATGGTGGCCAACTGAGTGCCGTCGGGCGAGAGTACGGGGGATAAGGGCAAAAAACTTCGGACCACTTCTTCTCAGGATTCTGTTCGATGGGGCCAATGTTTTTGCCGGAACGGTCAAACCACACCAGTTGATAGCGGCTCTGTTCGCCGGCGCGGAAAACGAGGGTACCGGTTTGCGAAGTGGAGAACGCGGTGTAGCCGTAATAGACGCGCAACTTGCTAATGACGGGGACTTCGGCACCCGTGAATTCAAGGCTGGCGGCATCAAAGGGGCGGGCAAAGAGCGTGCCTTCGCGCGCATAAAGAAGATCACCAGAGGCGACATAGAGGGCGTTGGTCATGATGCCTTTGAGCAACGTTTTGGGCGGACGGCCGTCGAGCGACCCCACGGCGATGCCGCTTTGGTCGAGGGTGCTGCCGTTGATGGTGTAGAGGAAATGGCGGTTATCGGGCAGAAAGGAAGGCCAAAAATGAGAGCGCTGGCCGCTGGCTGTATCGACATTGGTTACGGCCGAGATGGGCGCGCCATCGAGAGGAACGCGCACGAGTGGTCCGCTGCCGGTGGCGGCAAGGATAACGCCGTCTGCGTTCCAAGTGCCCGAAACAACGCCGCGGAGAGAACAGACGGTCCGTTCACCGCCATTGGCGATCTCCAAAGTTTTCAACTTGTCGATGGTATGAAAAGCGAGAAAGCGGCTATCCGGCGACCAGAACGGATATTGGGAATCTTCGCTGCCAGGTACAGGACGGGGGACCATGGAATCCATGGCGCGGGTCCAGAGGATCGGTTTACCCTTGGAACCCATGGCCATGAAAGCCACATATTTGCCGTCTGGGGAAATGGCGAGCGAGGGGCTGCCGGTGATGGGGTCGCCGGGGATGGGAATTTCGAAGCGGAGTAGCGCGTTGGCGGGCGGCTTGCGGGTGAAGAGAAGCGCAGTGAGGGCGATGGTGAGGATGGCAAGCAGGACGGCGAGCAGCCAGCCCAGCGAATTGGAGACTGAGCGCGCGGGCCGGTGAATGTTCGCCGGGGGAGTGGCCGCTTCGAGAGTGAAGGCCAGATCGCGGGCGGATTGGAAGCGCTCGTTGGGCGATTTTTCGAGGCAATGGCGAAGGGTGCGCAGCAGGGCCGGCGGAAGAGTTTCTAACGCCGGCGAATCGGGCGGCTCTTCGCGGAGAATGGCGGTCATGGTTTCGGCTTGCGTCTCTTTGGCGAAGGCGCGCTGGCCGGTGAGCATTTCGTAGAAGACGCAGCCGAAGGCGAAGAGGTCGGAGCAGGGAAGGGCTGGTTGGCCGCGAATCTGTTCGGGCGAAAGATAACCGACGGTACCGATGATGAGGCCGGGGGTAGTGAGATCGGAGGGATCGCCGGGGAGGGGCTCCATGAGTTTGGCGATACCGAAATCGAGAATCTTGATGCGGCCGTCGGTGGTGATGAAGAGATTTTCGGGTTTGAGATCGCGGTGAACAATGCCGGCCGCATGGGCGGCAGCGAGGGCGCGGGCGATTTGGCGGGCGAAATCCAAAGCTTTCGCGAGCGGGAGTTTGCCGCAGTCGAGGCGGTCGCGAAGAGTTTCGCCTTCTAGGAACTCCGAGGCCAGATAAGGGACGCCGTTGTGGACGCCGGTGTCATGAATAACCAGCACATTGGGATGGTTGAGCGCACCGGCGGCGCGGGCCTCTTGTTCGAAGCGCTGGACGCGTGAGGGGTCAACGGCGAATTCGGGCGGCAGGATTTTTACCGCGATTTGCCGGTGCAAGCGCGTGTCCTGCGCGAGGTAGACTTCGCCCATGCCACCGGCGCCGATGGGCTTGAGGATTTTGTAGGGGCCGATCATCTGGCCGACGAGCGACTGCTTCTCGGAAGCGAGCGAACGGGCGGCGACTTTGAGGGCGGGGTCTTCTAGAAAACCGTCGGAGTCTTCGTGGGAGTCGAGAAACGACTGGACTTCTTGTTTCAGTTGGTGATCGCCGGCGCAGGCGTTGGTGAGGAAATCGGCGCGTTGGTTGAGGGGTTGATCGAGGGTGGCGCGCAGGATCTGTTCGATTTCGGTCCAGCGTTGTTTGGAGAGTTTGCTCACGAGCGCGCCTCGGTTTCAGCGACGCCGCGTAATTGGCGATGGAGGAAAGTGCGTGCGATGGACCAATCGCGCGAGACGGTACCGACGGAGACGCCGAGCGCTTGCGCCGTTTGTTCGATGCTGAGGCCGCCGAAGAAGCGAAGTTCGACGATCTCGGCTTTACGCGGATCGAGAGCGGCGAGTTCTTGTAGAGCTTCGTCGATGGCGACAAGATCAGGATCGGCGCTGGGAGCGCTGGCGACCATAGCTTCTTTCAGCTCGACAGGATGTAGATCACCTTGGCGTTTGAGGGACTGATGAGTGCGGGCCCAATCGACCAGATACCTGGCGCATGAGGCGGGCGCAGACACCGAAAAAGTAAGACCGACCGGGCAGTTATCGAGCTTGGCGTTGACTAAGCGGAGATAGGCTTCGTTGACGAGAGCGGTGGTTTGCAGGCCGTGTCCAGGCCGCTCGCTCTTCATGTAGTGGTGAGCGAGGCGATGGAGTTCAGCATAGACGACCGGGACAAGCTTTTCGAGGGCGGTTTCTTCGCCGCGGCTCCAAGCCTGTACGAGTTCTGTAACTTGCTTTGAGGCCGAGCTGGTCATCCCCTCCCTCCAGACTATAGCCTTAACAGGAAATTAGCAAAAATACCGTCGCGGTGTTGAAGAGTTTTCGGGTGAGTTCCGCATATGAGGCTGGAGGAGGTAAATGAAGATGTTTTTCAGATCGAGGATTGTGAACCAGATTACACTGGCGCTGCTGGGCGTTGCCAGCTTGGGGGTTAGCTTTGCAGGCGGGCAGGTTATGACCATTTCGGCGCGGCCGGGGTTAGTGAACTATTTCGAAGGTGATGCGTTTCTGAATGGCACGGCTTTGATGGCGGGTGCCAAGACGCCGTCGTTTGTGGATGCGAACGACACGTTTACGACGAAGAAGGGCAAGGCGGAGATTTTGCTGATGCCCGGGAGTTTTCTGCGAATTGGGAACAATGTCGGGATTCGCATGGTGTCGGCCTCGCTGGTGACGCCGCGTTTTGAGTTAGTGCAAGGGGAGGCGATGGTGGAAGTGGTAGGGCTGCTGCATGGTAGCCAGATTGAAGTGGTGGATCAGAGCGCGCTCGTGGTGATTGAAAAAGATGGGCTCTACCGTTTCACGGGAGGCGGTGCGGGGCCGACGGCGGCGGTGATTGAAGGCTCGGCGCAAGTGACGGTGGGGGAGCGGACGATCAAGTTGGGCAAGGGGCGGCAGATTGCACTAGTGGGAGAGTTGAAATCGGAAAAGTTCAACATGGCGCAGGATGACTATTTGTATGCGTGGAGCAGTGTGCGTTCGCAATATGAGGCGGCGGCGAGTTATGATGCGGCGAGCCAGTTGGCGGGCGGAGACGATGCTGCCACTGTGGGCTGGTATTTCAATAGCGGACTTGATTGCTGGGCATGGCTGCCGGACGGGAAATTTTTCAGTCCGTTTGGTTGGGGATTTTATTCGCCGGTTGTGGTGGGCGGCGCGACGGTGGTTCGGTGCCCGGTGCTGAGAGGCGGGCATTGGCATCATCGTCCGAAAAACGCCGACGGGAGTGATGGAGGGCGGCAGTGGGTTGGTATGGGGACAACACGGCCTGTAGCCATTGATCCGAAACACCCGCCGGCTCTGCAGCGGATTACGGGTTCACCAGCGACCAATCGAGCGGATCGGTCGCATGGGTTTAAGGGCGATGCGATTGCGGGATCTGGAAAGATATCGGGGGGCAGTGCGTTCACCAACACGGGCCGGGTCGCGAGCAAAGTGGATGCGGGGAAGGCGCACACGGGAAGCGCGGTACATGGTGGTGGTGCGGGACATGGATCAATAACGGTGCATACGGCTAGCCATGTGGGAACGGGTGGCGCTCATACGGGGGGCGGAGGCACGAGTCATGTGGCCGGAGGTGGCGTACACGCTGGCGGCGGAGGTGGAGGCCACGCCGGCGGTGGAGGTGGAGGCCACGCTGGCGGCGGAGGTGGAGGCCACGCCGGCGGTGGAGGTGGAGGCCACGCCGGCGGTGGAGGAGGCGGTCATGCGGGTGGCGGCGGCCATCACTAACGCGGCGAAATGCACGACGGGCTTTCTGGGAGTTCGCCTTAGTGGGAGCAGACCTTGCGTGGCGTGGCGTTTGCGCTACTTGATCTGCGACTGACGTGCCGATCAGTCCTGGGCGGATTCTCAGAACCACGCCGGAGGTCAGCCTTCCTTTTAAAGGAGGCTGACCGGCGTGAGGTTATGGAACGGAGAAAGGATACTAATTTATGCTGCGAGTTTTAGCGACTTTGATGGCTTGGGTCATGTTGTTGCACATAGTACCGGCGGCTTATGGGGATGGAATGATGGAAACTCGGATTCGCAGTTTTCCGACGGGGACACGAATCGAAGTACGCCTTAGAGATGGACAAAAGGTTCGCGGGACGAAGGGAGCGGAGGGAGAGAGGAGCTTCTTGCTTTTCGATGATCGCTCCGTCGAACGCAAGATTGCCTACGAGCAAGTAGCGCGGGTCAGGGAAATTCAGCAGACGCCTTCGCGCAAATCCGCATACATTTTGTTTGGCGTGACGTTTGGCATTGCGGTGGCGATCAGCATAGCGATGGCCGTTCATTTTGCGAATCAGTGTAAGTCGCTTTCGTGCGCGGGGAAATGAAGTTTTAGTGGTTAATGTCGATGATGACCTTCACATCGCCGGGGTGACGTTCGAAGGCGGCGTTGAAATTGGCAAAGGGTACGCGTCGTGTGATCAAGGATTGCAGCCAGGAGCGGTCGGCTTGCCGGATGGCGTCGGCCGCTTTTTCGTAGTGGCGGCGATTGGCGTTAACGACGCCGAACGCGACGGTGTTGCCGAGAACCATGCTGCGGTTCAGTTGGGTGACGTTGACGGTGGGATCTTGGGTGTGGGCGGAGGAGCCGACCATACAAAGAATGCCGTCTGATGGCCAGGCAGAGCAGGCTATCGCGCATGATGGTGGCTGCGCCGGTACATTCAATGACGATATCGGGTTGAAGGCCGAGGTGTTCGATTGAACCGGTGTGATATTTGGCGCCGAGGGCTTCGACGATTTTGGGTTTGGGACCGTCTATGACTTGATCGAGCACGTGGACGGACAGACCGCGCTGCTGGCCCATCATGGCAGCCAGCAAACCGATGGGGCCTGCTCCGGTGACAAGGACAGAATGCGGACGCCAGAGGGCGCGTTTGCCGATGTGCTCAATGTGTTCCCAGGCTTTGGCGAGGACGCTGGCCGGTTCAATCAGGATGGCGATGTCACGAAGAGCCGGTTCGACCTTGATGGCGTATTCCGGTTCAATGCGCCAGTGCTCGGCTCCGAAGCCGTGTTTCTCTTTGATGCCGCGCTCGGTATAGCGGCCGTTGCGGCACATGTCCGATTCGCCAGCAGCGCAAGCAATGCAGGGTTCTGGATCGGGGCGGCGCACCATGCCGACGAGGTAGTCGCCTTTGGCAAAGCCGCTGGTCGATGGTGCGTCTTGTACTTCACCTAGTGACTCATGGCCGAGGATGAGGTGCGAGGAACCGGCGGGAAGGGTGCCGTAGTGACCGGATATGAGTTCGAAATCGGTACCGCAGACGCCAAGCTGGCGGGCGCGGACGAGGAGGCTGCCTTCGGAGAGCGAGGGGGATGGCACGTGGCTTAGGGTGACGGAATTGGCTTGGCCGGGAGTGATGGTGATGGCTTGCACGGGATGGACGTCCTCCCTAAATAGTAAACGGGCGGTGCGAGGTTGACTCGCACCGCCCGTTTGGAACCGTTGAGGTTCAGATTAGCTGTTTTGCTTAACTTTGCGGCGGAGGAAGATGCCGAGGAACGCGGCAGCCAAACCAGTTGTAGCAAAGGTGGCCGGTTCTGGAGCAATCGCCACGCCAATGATGCCATTGATGTAGGTCTGCTTGGGGGTATTGTCCACCGACATTCAAAATTGTGGAGCTGGCAATCTCGTAAGAGAGGCCGCCCTGGTTGATGGCGGTGTAAGCACCGTTATCAAACTGGGTCTGCGTGATCCCATTGTTGGTGAAGGAACCTGTACCGAAAGTGAGCGTGTATTGACCAAGCGACGATTCAGCCACAGTACCCTGGAAGGTCACTTGGGTTTGGGCTGCTGCGGTTCCGCCGTTCATGGAAACGGTGGGATTGACGAAAGTTACATCAACCACTTCAGAGCTAGCCGTCGCCGAGGAGTTGCTGTTGGCGGTGAAGAGCAGCAGTTCACTCCCCAAAGCCCCACCATTC
>CAWJBS010000061.1:0-26734 GCA_963840845.1 Bryobacterales bacterium | reverse complement strand
AACGCGGCCGGTCGCCTCAACCACGTTGCCGTCGGCGATGGCGGGGCGAAATTTCCAGCCAACTAAATACCGCTGGAGTAATTCGGCGGCTTCAGGGGAGCCGGAAAGCGCATGTAGGTCTTTCACTGCGCCCATGGTACTGACGGTGAATTCAAGCACGACGGTTTCGCCGGCTAGCGAATCCGACCGAGGCTTGGGCATCGAACCGTCCTTCACCACGGGAGGAGCGACGGTAGGATTAAGATTAAAATCCATAGCGCCCGAGTACCAGGTTTTCGAATCACGATCAGGGCCTTGCGGGAACAGGATTTCTGCGCCTAAACTTACTGGCACCGGCTTTCCGTCCTTCATGCCGGGCTTGAAGCGCCCCAGCCGGAAGCTATCGATAGCTTTCTCGTCCAGCCCATAGCCAACGGAGCGGGTGACTCGGAAGTTCGCGGCGGTTCCATCAGGCAGTACGACGAAGCTTAACGCGACTCTGACGTTGTCGACACGAAGTTTCCGGGCCACTTGCGAATACTCCGGAGAAGGTTTGCTAACGATTTCCGGTGCGCTGACTCCATTGCCAATCTTGTAAGCGCCGTCGGAATCGGGCGCCGGTGGTTCGCCGGCTGCGGCGTTCTGGGGGGTAGCTGACGTTTCTTGGCTGGACGGGGGGAGAATGATGGCCGTATCGTGAATGGCCGGGTTTAGAGTTGGATTCGGCGTTTGCGCCTCAAACACCGTGATCCGCGTGCCGGTGTCGCGGGCCGTACTGCCACCGGTGCCCGACTGTACAACAAGCCAGATGTGTTTCAGGTAGGTAGGCTGGCTGAAAGCTTCTCCGGAGGGAAGAATGGATTTATATGCGACGCGCTCGCCTTGATAATTAATCCAATAGATATCGACCGCGCGCCCGCTCTGGTTGACGAACTGGATGGTTGCCGCGGCGGTGGAGTTAGCTAAGTGCAAGGAATCGTCGGCCAAAGCGGGATCAAGCGGCGTTAGGTAGATTCCGGACTGCGATTGGGCGGAGGCGTGACCACCTGGAAGCATCAAGAGAAAGCAAACGAATGTGAACGCCGCGAGAGTACGGTGGCAACACTGGCGGCGTTTCCACATGCGGCCACGCTTTGGTGGAACAGGCAAGTGGCATCCATTAAGTATTCTCATTGTTGAAGCGATTTCCTGCGCTCTGATGCGCTTCTTGCATCAGTTTGGTGAGAAACACGTTTCCTGTTTACCGCGCGGGGTGCGGATAGCGACGCGGCGTAACTCAGGCAGGACCTCACAGCGAACGGCTGCGGCCGACGATCGACCGTTGTTCCAAAAAGCGCAGCGACTGCCTGATCGGCCGCGGTGGAGTTTCCTGCGGCCTTCCCATACGACCATACGCCAAAAGAATATCGCACATTTGCCCAAGAAACTACCCCCCCCTTTTCGGCACCCCGACCGACGGATTGGGCGGCGTTCTGCGGGCAGTTGGCTCGATCACAATGGAGAGGCGAGAATCGCGGGTGGGAAACCGAAATGGTGCGGCGCTTGGGAAAGAATAGATCTGCGCCCGGGGAAGCAAACGGGCTCGGCAAGAGACGATTTTCTTCGTGGAATCAATAGCAAAGACGTCATTGCGCCTACTGCTCGTCGCGCCCGGCTTTGAGCAGACTTTCCAATTCGGGCAAGATGAGCAAGCCCTTTTCTCTGCCCGCTGCCTACTTTGATTGGACGAGCGCAGGTAGATCCAGCGCACGCAGATGACGGTCGAACGCGTCTAGAGCGGGGATGTGGCGCAGACATCCGCGTATGTTCCGATACCGGTTACTTCCGCGAGGAGATCAATGACGCCGAGCTCGGTAGTAAGCGTAAACACGGTCCCAACAAAGGCAGGTCGCTGGCAAACCCGCGCGGACAAGGGCGGTATGGGACCAGAGCCTCGGCCAACTTTCGGCGGTTTTCTTTGTCGCGCGAATAGCAGATAGCGAGATCGTTGGTGACTTGAGCACTGCCAAGGAAGATCGCCGCCCGGCCGCCGATTGCAATGAACTTCACTCCAGCTTCACAGAGACGTTGAATGGCAAACGCAGAGTTCAAGTCAGCCTTGGCGCAAGGGCGGCGACGCTTGCATTCTAAGCTGGGTAGAGCGAACCTTAACGGCCGCTAGGATATGGGGAAACGATGTTTACTATACATCATGAGGCGCACCCAACTCTACCTCGACGACCATCTCTGGAACGCCCTGCATGCCCGCGCCCGCAGTGAAAAAACCACCATCTCTGAACTGGTCCGCGCTTCTGTCCGCGAACACTACTTCGGCAAGAGCGACCAACGGGCGAAGGCCATGCAGGAGTTCATCGGCATTCGCAAGGACAGCCCGGAAACGGTAGACAGCACCGCGTATGTCCGAACTCTTCGCCGCGGTCAACGCCTCGACCGGCTCCTTAAAAAATGACAGTGCTTGTCGATTCCGACATATTGATCGAAGTCTCCCGGGGCAAGAATTCCGCCGTCATTGCCCACTGGAGAGAGCTGGCCCACTCCGGCGCCCCCGTTTTGTACTCGCCGGTGAGCGTAGCCGAACTTTGGGCGGGCGCGCGGCCCCGTGAGCACGCAGCCCTGCGTAATCTTTTTGGCGCTCTGAGCTGTTGTCTTATCAATGAAGACGTCGGTTTCCAGGCAGGCCTCTATCTCCAGAAGTATCGAGAAAGCCACGGCGTTGAAATGGCCGATGCCTTGATCGCCGCAACTGCGGTGGCACACAAGGCCCAACTCTGGACCCGAAACCGCAAACATTACCCAATGAAAGAAATCTCTTTTTTCGGATGAACTTCACCGCGGCCGCTCGGTCGGAAAGCCACGCGGACGAGGACGGGATGGGCCAGAGGCTCGGCCTTAGGACAACTGGAAGATTGCGGAGAGAGGCACCGTTTTGCCGTTCCATGACAAAACAGACTGGAGGCGCAAGCTAGCGCTGACGAGAGGCTCGCCGCGGCGATGCACTTTCACTTCCTGTTTTTTGGGCTCGACCACCCAAGTCTCGATCCCATGCCCCACGTAGAGGGCCACCTTCTCACGTATTGGCGTGGGCCGGTTACTGGGGGAGATCACTTCCACCGCGAGCAGCACTTTTGAACCATCAGGATAGACTTCTGCGGTGCGAACCCGCTGCCATTCCGCGCGGTCGATGACGAAGATATCGGGGCTCGGCATACTGTTAACGTCTGGGAAACGCAGGTTCATTCGTTGGGCCACTTTGTGGAGTTTGTGATTGCACGCGGCTTTCAATAATTCGAAGACATTTTCAGCAACGTCAAAGTGAAGCGCTTTGGGTTCCGGAGACACGATGATCCTTCCGTTGATCAATTCGTCGCGATAACCGTCGGGCGACTCGAAAGCAAGGTACTGCTCAATCGTGATTGGAGGCGCGGGAAGTGCGGATGCCATCGCAATTCAATTATAGAGCGGTTCGAAGGTAAGGCGGGCGCGGCCTAGTTATGGCTTGAGGGCTGTGCGCGGCTTCTGCTCCTATCGTGTGGGTGGTGCACACATCTTCCGCATGCAGATCGGCCATAGCTCTGGCGAATCACTTGTTTCACGGCAGGTTCTTCGGTTTGTAGCATTGTCACCTGGGCACCCAATTGTTGGATCTTCGGCTTAGGATCTTTTGAATGGAGGAAATGCAGCACGTCTCACAAAGGGTTCTCTGTGAGACGTGAGTAAATTGATTTGGCCGCAGCCCGTTGCAGACGGACCATGCGGCCGGGAGTGTTGCTGGTCGATAGGGCGAAGGCCCGCTCGTGGATCGGGTCAACCTGGCGGCAACACGGCGAACGACTGTCTGACCGTCGAACCAGACGCCGGCCAGACACCCTCCTGGTAAACGCTGTTGGAGTTCTCGGCCGTGCCCGGCTGGGCTCCGCCGCATGTGTTGACGGTCTGAACAGAAAGTGCCCCCGACGACACTGAGTAGGTCACCGTGCCGGCGCCCGACGTGAAGGTGGACGCTGACAGGCCGGGCGGGCAAACGAGGTCAGCCTGAAAGCCGTAGATCGGAAAGAGGGCATAATTCGAAGGTTCAGTTTGACCGGCGTAGTGTTGCCACGGCTGTGTGCTGGCTGATTGAACTTTGCCGGTTGGATCGGTGATGCTGAATGTCGCCCCCGTTACGTTGGCGCTACTGTCGGTGGCGAGTTTGATTGTTATTACCGAGCCAGCAGGAACCCTGTTGGAGGGGACCGAACCAACACTGCCGCCGATGGAGGTGTTGGGGAACACGGGAAGCCAGGGACTCGTGTTGAGGGGATTTGGCGTGTATCCTGGAGGCCACCTGATTTCGGGAGGATTGTTTCCGGGCCCTGCTGTTCGATAGGATTGCCCATCGAGCCAGTATTGAATTTCAAATGAGGCTTTGTTGTTCTGCACGATGAAGACATATTGAAACCAATAGAGCTGGCCAAGGACGTGTCCTGGTTTGGTGGTTCCTGGAGTCGCGTTAGGGGTTATTGCTCCTTTTGCCGGATAGCAATTCAACTGTAGCGAGAATCCAGAATCGTTGAGGGTGACCAAGTCCTGAGTTACGTGCAGTTGCAGCGTGAGGTTGGACAGGTTTTTGCAGTTGTCGACGAGAACAACGTTATTGGCGCCGGTGAGAACCACGCTGGTGGTCTCAAATACTTCGCCGCTCGAGTCGGCGAAAAACACTGAAAACGGGGAAATACCAGCGAGTTTGCTGGCGACTGTTAACACTGTGCCCGAAGAAGCAGCGTGATTTCCGACGCTGGCCCACGGCTGCCAGGACTGATAGGGGAGTCCCGAGGTATAGAGGACCTGGCCGCTGGTATTGGTCGTGAACAGTAAGATGGGCTCATTAGCGGAATTTGGGTCGCTGCTTGGCTGCGGAAACCAGGTTAAGGCCGTAACTGGCGCTCCGGGCTTGGCGGTAAGGCCGGGCACAATCTGCCAGCCAAAGCCGGGTGTTGCCTTGATGCCATATATGCCGCCGTTCGGATCCGAGAGGAACAGCGCGTAGGTATCGCCCCACGGCACCGCCGCGATATGGCCGCCCGGCGTGGTGCTGCCTTGCGAAACCGAGCTCCACCCACTCCAGCCCGCATAGGGAGCACCTGTGTTGGTGAAGACCTCGCCATGATTATCGGCTACGAACAGCACGAACTGGCTGCCCTTGGCGAGCGCGGTAATGGGTGCCCCGGGCGTGGTGGTGAGGCCGGGCACGTTCTCCCAGCCAAAGCCGGGTGTTGCCTTGATGCCGTAGATGCCGCCGTTTGGGTCCGAGAGAAACAGGGCATAGGTATCACCCCACGGCACTGCCGCGATATGGCCGCCCGGCGTGGTGCTGCCTTGCGAAACCGAGACCCACCCACTCCAGCCCGCATAAGGAGCGCCGGTGTTGGTGAAGACCTCGCCATGGTTATCGGCCACGAACAGGACGAACTGGCTGCCCTTGGCCAGCGCCGCGATGGGCGCGCCCGGCGTGCTGGTTAGACCCGGCACATTTTCCCAGCCAAAGCCGGGTGTTGCCTTGATGCCGTAAATGCCGCCATTTGGGTCCGAGAGGAACAGCGCGTAGGTATCGCCCCACGGAACCGCCGCGACGTGGCCGCTTGGCGTGGTACTGCCTTGCGAAACAGCGGCCGAAGATTGCCAAGAAATACTCATTTATAACTCCTTCGACTCAACAGTTCCGAAAAGCATGTTGGCGTTTCATGCTGGATCAGTTTCCTGTAGATAAGGGGTTCAGTTAGCAGAGTAGGTCTGTGGCAGAACCGATGTGCCGAAGGTTCAATCCTCTTAGGACAGAGCGACCGAATAGGCGGCGGCAGTTGTTGACACACGTAAGGGCGGGAACGCCGCCCTTTTCTGCGCCTTCGGGTGCTCAGTATTGAATGAGAGAGAAGACATCGCGGCCGGAGAGTTTTTGGCGGCCGTTGAGGAAATTGAGTTCGATGACGAAGCCGAGACCTGTTACTTTGCCGCCGGTCATTTCGACGAGTTTGGCGACGGCTCCGGCGGTGCCGCCCGTGGCGAGGACGTCATCGATGATCACGACGTTTTGGCCGGGGAGGATGGCGTCGGCGTGCATTTCGAGGGTATCGGTGCCGTATTCGAGATCGTAATCGACGCTGACGGTCTTATGTGGCAGCTTTTTCGGCTTGCGCACGGGGACGAAGCCGGCGTTCAAAGCAAGGGCGATAGCAGGGGCGAAAAAATAACCGCGCGCCTCGATGCCAACGACGACATCAATGGGCGTTCCTTTGTAATGATCGCGCAGAGAGTTTATGGTTTCGGCGAAACCGGCTTTATCTTTCAGGAGCGTGGTGATGTCGTAGAAATTGATGCCGGGCTTAGGAAAGTCGGGCACTTCGCGGATGAGTTGTTTGAGGTGGTCGGCGGATGTTGGGGCCGAATTAGATACATTTGCGGACACGCCGCGATTGTAGCAGGCGGAGGCGTGGCATCGCTTTTTCAGGTGGCGGTGATCAGCAAAATCGAAAGCTGGGGGAGGTGGCTGCGATTTTGCTTAATGCTTTCAGGCGGCGCGCTCGGTGGCTGCGGTAGGGCTGAGCAACGAGAGAAGCTTGGGCTGAAGAGCAGGCACATTCATGGTTTGCTCGGAGAGAGACGGTGGCGGCGGCTGGACTTCCCAACTGACGGGGTACTGGCGAAGACAAGTGCGGCAGCGATAGTAGCCAGCAACGGGCCACATGGCTTCGGAATGCATCAATTTACACCATGCCCGAGCTGGCACTTCAAGGGCACGGGACATACGGGTAGACATTTTGTAAATTCACCTCACTGTGTTAGTCCGTTTCGCACCCCCTCTTTTCTCCATCTGAGTGGCACTTCTTTTTATCGGGCGCCGAGGCGGCGCTTTCACGCGTAGCTTGAGCGACAAAAACTCTCAAAGTTTTTTGAGAAACGCTACAAAGCGCGGAGGTCAACGTTAAACGAGGCGCAGAACTACTAGGGAGCGCAAAGCAAAACGGAACTATTGCTAACACCTGTATGATGTGGCCCAACGGGTTTGGGTTGCAGAAAGTAAAAGGGACCGCCTGCCCCAGCGCGGTCCCTTTAGAGTGTTGTTACTAGTGCTAAATATTATTGGACGTCTGCTACCTTGCCGGCTTTAAACGTGATTTTCATGTCTTTATAAACATAGATCAGTTTCGTGTTCAGATCGACAATTTTGGCGGGTTGCCCTAAGGCAGCCGTTACTTGGTCAACCGTTTGGCCGAGTTCGATCTGAGTGGGCGCGGGAGCAGGCGCCGCAATTGGCGCCGGAGTTGCCACTGGCATAGCGCCGCCCGCCGGAGTTGCCGATGGGCCACCAGCCAGAGTTTGATCTTCTGCCTTGGCGCCATCGTTGTAGGTCTGCGCCAACTCGGTTTTTACATTGGGGTCGGGTGGAGGAGCATCGGTCATGAAGCTCGCTTTGACTGGTTCGCCTCTGGCCGAGACAGGAATCGCGGGCAAACCACTGCCCTGCTTGCTCTGCATCTCGCCCATGCCGGCGTCGATGTTTTCGCGCATATTGTTCTGCATTTCTTGCAGGTCGGCGATTTGGACGGAGACGGTGTCACCGCGCTGGCACTCGATACCGCCTTTGGTAGAAAGAACGAGCAAGCTGGCGGTGGGAGATTCGGGCGGAGGCGGACCCACGAGTTGGAGAGCGTCACCTTGACTGACAGCGCATTCGGCGCCGGCGGAGTTCACTACGTCGAGCGAGTGGCCGACTAAGAAGACGTGCCGCACGTTATCGGTCAGCATGCGTTGGATGCTGCTGGAGGCGGGGTCTGGAGGAGCGGTTTGAGCACTCTGGGCTTCGGCATTTTCGAGCGCGATTTGGCGTTGCACTTCAGCCGAAATCAGTTCTTTCACTTCGGGAGTCAAAGGCGCGGCGCCGGGAGGAGGTGCGTTGGCGGCCATGGCTTGCGCCTGTTGGGCTTGGGCGGCGGCCGCGTTCTGATAGGCGGCGGCTAAGCTGACCGAAATCATATAGTCTGTGAGCCACGCCGAAGCGCTGGGATAAACAGGATACGGCGTGAAATAGTAACCGTAGTATCCGTACCACGGATTGCCGCCCCAGCCCCACGCGTAAGGCACGGGAGCCGCCCAGGGATTGTAAGCCCAGCCGTAAAAAGCAGGCCGATAATAGTAAGCCGGTGTGTAGTAATTGACGTAAACGCCGCGGTAGGCGTAGCGGCCATAATAGCGGTCGTAGACACGGCCGTCATGATAGTAAGTGCGGCGTCCGAATTCACGGCCATGATACATGTAGGGGTGCTGCACATAGCCGCGGCCGCCGTGTTCGGCCACGATGCGGGAATGGTCTGGCCCTTCGCGTTCGAAACGCCTTTCGCCGTTCAGATTGTGATGCACGTTCATGCCGTTTGCCATGCGGACGTCGCGCGGCCGACCGTCGGGACGTCTGGCAATTTCTTCGCCGTGGCGGCCCGTTTCGTGAGTTATACCGCGCGGCTCTGGGCGTCCCTCGGGTCCACGACGCTCAGCGACGCGCGGATTGCCTGGCGCACCGCCGGTGTGGCCTGGGGCGCCGGTTGATGGATGCGGATTGCTGGTTGTGACGTGAGAACCCGCGGTGGTGGGCCCGTGACCGGCACCCGGTGCACCACCGGTTTTCGCGCCTGGAGCCCCACCCGTTGCGTGAGCTGCTGGCTTGACCGGCGCCTTCGCGGGCACAGCCGGTTTGGCCGCCTTCGTTTGCGCGGAAGCAACGCTGGCGCTGCCGAACAGCAAGGCACCGAATACTGTGAGCAGCAGCGAAAACCGGCTGTGCCGTTTGAGTAATGAAGACATAAACCCCTCCTGAAACTTGTTATTGAACATCGCTGACTTTACCGCCTACGAAAACGATGCGCATATCTTTGTAAACATAAATTTTCTTTGCACCGAGGTTGACGATTTTGTCCGGCGCGCCAATGTTGGCCACCACCTGATCCGTTGTCTGACCCAATTTGATCTCCTTCGGATCGGCAGGCGGCGGGGGCGGGGGCGCAATAGGCGGCGGGGGCGCCTCGGCGGCTACGGCGGCAGCGGGACTAGCGGCTGCTCCGAGACGGGAACTCGTGGGCGACGGGGCAGCATTCTGCGTTTGCTGCTGTGCGCCAGCGTTGTCAGATTGCTGAACATCAAAAACCTCAGCCACTTCGGCGAGCACTCCGGCGACCGTTGGCGCGGCGTCTTTTTCCAGCGGAAAGTTCAATTTTCCGCGGTAACGCACGTCGTTATAAGCATCGGTGAAGAGAAGGAACGAAATCTCTTTCTCTTTCACCTCGATGCCGGTGAGCCAGACTTTTTCGCCCGAGACGAAGGTGCGGGCACCCTCCATTTTTCCGCCAGCGGCGGCCAGCGCGATCATCTTCGCTTGGGTGATTCTACCGTTCTTGTAACTATTAGCGAAAAAGGCGGGCTTGGACACTTCGTTGGTGAGCAAGTTACTCTTCTTTAGTACCAGTACTGAACCGGCGGTCACAATGTCGGAACGGTCGGCGGTTGTCGTCGTGAGCGCGTACTTAGCGTCCAACGCTTTTTCGATTGCGGCCAAATCGTCAGCCACCGCCGGCAGCGCCGCTGTGATTAAAAGCGCGCTAACCACGCAAAAACACTTCACTCTTTGCATAAAATGGTCCCTCCTAAAAAACTATTGCGAAAAATCACGCTAAACTCTTGTGACCCCAGTGCCGAAGTCGTATCAATATACCGTACACACTTGGTTTAGTTCAACGAGAAGCGGGCTGTAACTAGGGGTACTTTCGTTTCTTCGATGCCGTCCCTCTATTTAGGACAGCGTGGAAAGCGGCGAAAAATACTCATGGATTTTCGGAATAAGTTGGCAGTGGCGATTTTGGCGGCAGGCTCGGCGGAATCGCTATTGTGGCTGAGGGTTATGCTTGCGTGAGAACTTGCGGGCGATATCGGGCCAAAATTCTTTCAAGACATTAGACGCGGCATCGACTCCGAGTTGCATGGCTAGTCTGGAGGAGCTATCGGAAGCACTACGGCCATCTGGGTAGTAGGCATTCGAAATAGCCACGGCCGCTGAATTGCCCAGAACCTCCGAATAGTTGAACTGGGCGCCACCGCTATCTTTGTGGGTGACAAAAATTTGACTGACGGCGTAGCCAAGCCGGGTCAGGCCCGACCCGTTGCTCTTCCGAAAATAGCGCGGATCTTGACGGAGGAGGCTCGGGAAGATGGCTTCCGTCATGTAGTCGCCAATCACGAAGTCTGCATAGGAGGTGCCGAAGTAACGGCCAAAGCCAGCGGCACCCTGGCCAAAGCTGCGGTCGGAATTGGCCAGTTGCGATTCGCCGGCAAAGGCTGCCGCTAAGATGACGGTTCCGCGGTCAAAGGCATCCTGCGCGGTCAGCTTAAACTTCTCTTTCACGGACAGAGGTTCGTAATCGGTGAGGCTGGGCGAGGTGCGGTAATTGGGCACAATGCCAAAAAGCCGCTTGCTCTCGCCCTGTGTTGGCGATTGCGACGCATCCAAAAGTTGCCCCGGCTGAGCCTGCGCGTTGGATGAGGCAGCCGCCTGACTGAAAAGGCATTCAGGAGCCGCCAACAAAAGGAAGCACAGCCAAAGCTTAAATTGCATAGATACAAAACACCCGCCCTTGTTCGATGCAACTCGTAAGGCTTTTGTTTAGTGAGTATCACCCCCAATCATTACTAGCAGCGAACCACGCCCGCTGCGTTAAACTAGACGGAAATGCCGCCAACGGCGTCGAACCCCGATCAAACCGGAACGGTGAATCTCACACGGTTGTTGCAGCGCATGCAAGCCGGGGATAAACACGCCAGTGAGAAGGCGGTGGGGTTGGTGTACGACGAACTGCACCGCATAGCGGCTAACGCGATCAAGCGGGAGCGTCCCGACCATCCATTGCAAACCACCGCGCTCATCCACGAAGCGTATCTTCACTTAGTAGGCGCGCAGCCGTTAGAGATTCAGAGCCGCGGGCATTTCTTCGCGATTGCGAGCCAGCAGATGCGCCGGATTTTGATTGACTTGGCCCGTGCGCGCAATGCACAGCGGCGCGGCTCTGGCGGGATTCCGGTGGAATTAGACCGCGTTGAGATTACGTTAGAGCCGCGCGGGATTGATTTACTCTTGCTTGACGAATCGCTCAATGAATTGCAAAAGATCGACGCACGCGCCGCGCAGGTGGTGGAGATGCGGTTCTTTGGCGGTTACAGCGACAAGGAAGTGGTGGAAGCGCTGGGCGTTTCGCTTGCCACGGTGCGCCGCGATTGGGATTACGCGCGCGCCTGGCTGCTGGATCGGATGAAAGGCCGCAGCGGGAAAACGCCGTTGGGCCAGAACGAATGATGCCAGTGGAATTCGATCAGCGGGTGCGCGAACTATTTGATCGAGCCGCGGAATGTCCGGAAGCAGAGCGGTCCGCATTTCTCACTCGTGAATGTGAAGGCAACCAGACGCTATACGACGCGGTGCAACGGCTGCTGGCCGCCCGCAGCAACGCGAGTTCCTTCCTAAACACCGGGGCGCCGGCCGCTCCTCACATTGGGCGCTATTTAGTGCAAGGCGAGTTGGGACGCGGGGGTATGGGGATTGTTTATGATGCGCTCGATCCGGTGATTGGACGCAACGTCGCGGTGAAAGTAATTAACCTCAGAGCGTTGAGTGAGCCCGCAGAAGCCGATTTTCTCCGTGAGCGGCTGTTTCGCGAGGCGCGTTCGTGCGGACAGCTTCTTCATCCGGGCATCGTGATTATTTTCGACGTAGGCCAGGAAGAGCAATCGGCACTTCATCGCCATGGAACGGGTGGATGGCCCGTCTCTGCATCAGATGCTCTCGCCGGGTGGACGCATCCCCATCGCTGAAGCTCTGCGGATTGTGCGTCAAACGGCCGCCGCGCTTGATTACGCGCACCAGCACGGTATTGTGCATCGGGATATCAAACCGGCGCAACATCATGCTGCGCAGCGATGGCACAGTGAAGGTAGCTGATTTCGGCATCGCCAAGATCATTTCGAGCGCGTCAACCACCATGACTGGGGCGGTGATGGGGACACCGAGTTATATGTCTCCGGAGCAAATTGAAGCGCGCGATGTGGATGGCCGCTCGGATCAATTTGCACTGGCGGTTCTGGCGTTCGAAATCATCAGCGGCGTGAAACCGTTCAAAGGCGAATCGATTGCCGCCATAGCCCATTTGATCGTTTATGGCGAACGGCCGTCGCCGCATGAGTTTGACCCGGCATTGCCGCTTGCTTTGGATCAAGTTTTTCAGCGAGCGTTCGCCCGGCTGCCAGAACAGCGTTTCGCTACCTGTACAGCTTTTGCGGAAGCGCTAGAGAACGCCTTCCGAAAAGCGTCTGCGCCTAACCCCGCGCCGCCCACGGTTAGGCAGGAGCACGTAAAAACATCTCGTTCTATCAATGTTTTTGCCGGCGCCGCGCTTATTTTCGCCGCGATCGGCGGCGCCGCTTTCTATTTTTACCGTCAGCCGAAGCCAGCCACACCGCGACGATCCCCCAGAGCGCCGCTGTGGAATCTAAAGCTCGCCCATCGTAATACCGGCCGAACGACGCCACCAAGCGGGACGCCTACGATCGTCGGTGCGACCGCGCCGCCCGTCATTAAGCAATTTCGTGCTGATCCGGATTCCGTTAAAACAGGCTCGCCGGCGATGCTGGTTTGGGAGGTGAGTGGCGCCGATAAAGTGACGATCGATCACGGCATCGGCAAAGTCGCAGCCAAAGGTATGTTCGCGGTGGTTCCGAGTGTCTCGACGACCTACTCGATTAGCGCGTCCGATGCCGCCGGGACCACCCACCGGAACGTTTCTATCGAGGTCACGGCCGACCCGGAATCCGTTCCCATGTCTGTGCGTGCCCGCCAAGTTTTCACCGAAGCCCAAACGAAACGCCGGGCAGGACAAACGGAAGAGGCGGCGACACTGTTTGCACGCTCCGCGGAAATGGGCGATAGCGGCGCCATGGTTGAACTGGGCGAAATGTACAGTTCCGGCGAAGGCGTCACCGAAGACGAAGGCAAGGCATTCAATTGGTTTAAGCGCGCGGCCGAGGCGGGCAATGTTGCCGGGATGGTGGCGCTAGGGGGCATGGATTTACTTGGTGTGAACGGCGCAGATCCGAACGAAGAAGAAGCGGCGCGCTGGTTTCAGAAAGCCGCCGAGCATGATAGTCCGGCGGCTCTTTTCGATTTGGGCACGCTCTACGAAAGCGGCCGCGGTGTGGGCAAGAATCTGGACAAGGCGAAAACTCTTTATCAGAAGGCTGCCAAGCTTGGCAATCGTGAAGCCGAAAAACGTTTGGTCAAGTTAGGCGTCGCACCCATCAATTAGCTGGTCCGCTTTTCAAGCAGCGACAAATGCTAACCGCTGATGCGTCCCACTCGGTCAAACATCTCGTCTGAACGCAGCACGTACTTCGCGCCGCTGCTTACCGTCCGACCCTCATGTAAGCGCTCGTTGTTGCGAAAATCCATGTCCAGCACGGCGCCTTCTTGCGTCTGAATGGTGGCCGCCTCGTAGCCGACTGCTTCCGATCGTGCAATGTAAGCCTGACATTCCTGCGGCGTGAAACAGTGAGAAATTGTAAGAATTCCGGGACTGAGTTCGGTCTTCACAGTTTCGATCTTAGCCGTTAGGTTATCTTTCGACTATGCCCTCCCACCTTTTGCGCCGCCAGTTCCTTGCGACGGCTTCGGCGCTTTCGCTCATCGATGCAGCGCCGGTGCCCGCCCGTCTGACCGTGATTACTGGGTCTCCGTCCTCACCCGCATCTCTCAGCCCGTCCTCTTCGCGCTTAGCCAGCGCCGGCTGAAGGCCACTATGCCGATCGAAGCTTTTCACAACAACGTGGCCGACCGCGCGCAATACACTTATCTGGAAGCGCTGGGGCGACTTCTGGCCGGCATCGCACCCTGGCTCGAAAGCGGTTCGGAAGCGGATCTACGCGGGAAATATGCGGAACTCGCGCGCCAATCGATTGCCTCCGCCGTAGACCCGGCTTCGCCTGATTATATGAATTTCAACAAGGGCCAACAGCCGGTTGTGGATGCGGCGTTTCTGGCCCTGGCGATCTTGCGCGCGCCGACTGAGCTATGGGAAAAGCTCGACGCACAGACCAAATCACAACTGATAGAAGCGCTGCGCAGCAGTCGCGTCATTCGCCCCGGCTTTAATAACTGGCTGCTCTTCAGCGCCACCATTGAAGCGTTCTTCTGCATGGCGGGCGAACCTTGGGATGCGATGCGCGTGGATTATGCCATCCGGCAGCACGAAGAATGGTACAAAGGCGACGGCCTGTATGGGGACGGTCCGCAATTCCATTGGGATTATTACAACAGCTTCGTCATTCACCCGATGCTGCTGAGCGTGCTGGAGACGGTTTCGAAAAAATCCAACGCCTGGGACTCACTTCACGCCACAATTTTGGCTCGCGCGCAGCGTTACGCCGCGATTCAGGAACGCCTGATCGCGCCTGACGGCAGTTTTCCCGCCATCGGCCGCTCTCTTGCCTATCGCTTCGGCGCCTTTCATCTACTCGCCCTTGTTGCCCTTCGCCAACAACTTCCCGCTAGCGTGAAACCGCCACAAGTGCGAACCGCTCTTACGGCGGTCATGCGCCGCATGATAGAAGCGCCACGCACCTTCGACGCCAACAGTTTTCTGACCATCGGCTTCTGCGGACATCAACCATCTATGGGCGAAGCTTACATCTCTACCGGTAGCCTTTATCTTTGCTCGGTAGGGCTGCTGCCGTTGGGGCTGCCAGCATCGGATGCTTTTTGGAGTGCTCCGGCACAACCCTGGACTTCCCAGAAAATTTGGGGAGGCCAAGATATGCCGCTGGATCATGCCTTATAAAGCGATCTCGACTGCTAAACTGATGTCCGTCAACCCCTATATACATGCGTAACCAAGTCCAGCTGATTACCTATGTTGACCGCCTTGCCGCGGGCGGCATCAAGGAATTACAAACTCTTCTCACCGGCCCGCTCAACGGCGTTTTTGGCGGAACTCACTTGCTGCCCTTCTTCCATCCGATTGATGGCTCAGACGCGGGTTTCGATCCGATCGACCACACTATAGTGGACCCCCGCCTCGGCGATTGGAATGATATTCGATCTTTGGCGCAGCACGGCGAAATCATGGCTGATCTGATTGTTAATCACGTATCGAGCCAGTCCGCGCAGTTCCAGGATTTTCGCGAAAAAGGTACTCAATCCGCCTACGCGGGACTCTTCCTCACGTATGACCGTGTGTTCCCTAAAGGCGCTACCGAAGCGGACCTGCTGCGCATTTATCGACCGCGCCCCGGTCTTCCCTTCACGGTACTCAGCTTGAAGAATGGGGAGACGCCGTGCTTCTCTGGACCACCTTTACACCGCAACAGCTCGACATAGACGTTAATGATCCACAGGGCAAAGCTTACCTGAGCGCCATTCTTAAGCGTTTTGCTGAATCGGGCATCAGAATCATTCGCCTGGACGCCGCCGGTTACGCCATTAAGAAGCCTGGCAGCAATTGCTTCATGATTCCAGAAACGTTCACCTTCATCTCGGAACTGGCGGCGCAAGCGCGCGCGCTGAGTATCGAAGTGTTGGTCGAAATTCATAGTTACTATCTGAAGCAAATCGAAATTGCCAGGCATGTAGACCGCGTCTACGACTTTGCGCTGCCTCCGCTGATCCTGCACGCGCTGTTTAAAGCGGACGCTACGCCGCTGAAGCAATGGCTGAAAGTGAGCCCGCGCAATGCCGTGACTGTACTGGATACGCACGATGGCATTGGTGTTATCGACGTAGGCGCGGACGCGGCCGATCCGAAAAACAAGCCTGGCTTGCTCGCTCCAGCCCAGATCGATGAATTAGTGGAAACCATGCACGAGCGCAGCGGCGGTCAGAGCCGCAAAGCCACCGGCGCCGCGGCCAGCAACCTAGACCTGTATCAAGTGAACTGCACTTACTATGATGCGCTGGGCCGCCGCGATTTGGATTACCTGATTGCGCGCGCCATTCAGTTCTGGTCACCGGGTGTTCCGCAGGTTTATTATGTGGGCGCACTCGGCGGGGTGAATGATATGGAGTTACTCGCGCGCTCCGGCGTGGGCCGCGATATCAACCGCCATTACTACACGGCCGCGGAAGTTGCTTCGGCAGTGCAGAAACCCATGGTACGCGCTTTGCTCAGCCTTATTCGGTTCCGCAATGCGCATGCCGCTTTCAACGGCGAGTTCTCCATCGAACCTAGCGAAGCGCATGCGCTCTCGCTGACTTGGCGCAAGGGCAACGAGTGGGCCTCGCTCGATGTTGACTTAGCCAAACCTTCAGCCGTCATCAGCTTTACCTCCGGCACCGCTATTAAACGCCACGAACTCTCGGTCACGAATACGGAGATTGTCCAGTGAATCAAAAGACAACCATCAAGTTGTTGACGTTCCTAATGTTCATGATGTTCGGCATGACCACCGAATCCGTCGGCGTTATTATTCCAAAGATCATCACTGAATTTCACCTAACTATGACCGAAGCGGGCGCATTCCACTACGCGCCCATGACCGCCATTGCCTTAGCGGGCATTTTGTTAGGTTTCCTAGCCGACAAGCTAGGCCGCAAACGCAGTATTGTCTTGGGCCTCATGTTGTTCGCCGTGGCCTCCTATTTGTTCGCCGCCGGCAATTCGTTCCTCTTCTTTGTGGCTTTGTTGGCCATCTCGGGGGTAGCGATTGGGATTTTCAAAACGGGTGCCTTGGCCCTTATTGGCGATATCACGGGTTCCACCACCGAACACACGTCCACCATGAACGCAGTGGAAGGCTTCTTCGGAATCGGCGCTATTGTGGGTACCGCGATCGTGGCTCATCTCGTTGCGGCAGGCTTTTCGTGGAAGTATCTTTATGTCATTGCTGGAACAGTTTGTATCGCGCTCATCTTCACAGCCTTAGCCGTTAAATACCCAGTTACCATGAAGAAGACCGAAGAGCCCATTGATCTAAGCCGCACCATGCAAATGATGGGAGATCCCTATGCGCTCGCCTTTTCCTCCGGGATCTTCTTGTATGTCGCTGTGGAGTGCGCCATTTATGTGTGGATGCCGACCCTCATTCAAAACCAGCGCGGCTTCTTCGCTCTCTACGCGCTAACTATTTTCTTTGTCCTCCGCGCTATTGGCCGCTTCGTCGGCGCTTGGGTATTGGCGCACTTCGATTGGACCACGGTACTTGCCCTCTTCAGCTTTGCTATTCTCATTTGCTTCGCCGGCAGCGTCTGGTTCGGCGCGGCTATCGCCGTTTTTCTCCTACCCATATCAGGACTCTTCATGTCCGTTATGTATCCCACGCTGAATTCCAAAGGCATCAGTTGCTTTCAGAAATCTCAGCATGGCGCAGTTTCTGGAGTTATCCTCTTTTTCACGTGCGTTTCAGCGGCTCTTGGCCCACTGGCAATGGGCTTTGTGGGCGATACTTTTCACGACCCCAAGGCAGGATTCGTATTGGCTACTCTCTTTGCGGCGCTGCTCTTCCTCGGTTCGTTTTTCAATTTTCTTCGTAAGCCCGCTACCGCCCGCCTGGCGCAACTCGAACAAAGCGAATACGCCGCCCCTTAAGAATGGGCTCGCATTCACCACTGTGGTAAACGTGGAAGTAGGGATCGCGAACTTCGAGCCGTGAATGGTCTGAGTCTGCCACTTTGGGCTCGCCGAGACCACAGATGCCAATTCGTCGTTCGGCTGATGTTATGAAGTAAGTATCCCGCAATCACTCGTAAGATCGAGTAACAGGCGGGTAGTCATTCTAGAGCGGATAAGTTCGTTCTCAGTACGTTTGGGCCGTTGGATTAAAACAGCTCAGTTGTAGAACAACCGCCATAGGGTGGTCGCTGAGTTCCAGCCATAGCCTAGCCACTCGCCGTTCGGTGAGATCACTGGCGCCGCGCTGCTCGGCACTCTCACTGGCAACTTACGTAGAACCTTTCCATTAGTCGCTTCAATCAAGCTCAATGCGCCCGCTTTATGCAAATCATCTCCGGTTGCAGCCAGCAAGGTGCGGCCATCATGCGTAAATTTCAACGCAGACACCCACTCGCCCGCGGTGCTGCTGCTCCACACTTTCTTACGTCCCCTAACATCCAGCAGGAAAAGTGTCGCTGGCTTTTCCTCTGGTTTTGGCGCACGGAGTCGCACGCCAAATGCGAGCCCGTCTCCGGTGGCGTTGAAGGTGATCGCGGTCACCGGGTCTCCTGTGGTCACGCTTTGTAAAATCTTACGCGCGGCAACGTCATAAATAACCAAGCCGTTTTCGGACGCCGCCGCTAAATACCGCCCATCGGGACTAAACACCACCGGACCGGTGTTTACATCCGACCTTTGACCAAAATGAAATAATTCGGCCGCCCCGGCCACGGACCAAACCGTAATTACTCCGCTACAGTTCGCCGCCAACCACTTACCACTAGGACTAAATGCCGGAAATAAGACCGCGCCTGGTGCACAATCCAACTTCGCCATGGTTCCATTGCTGCGAGCATCGAAAAGTTCCACAGAGCCATCGCCACTCGCCGCTAGATACTCGCCATCCTTACTGAATGCTAATCCCGCGACTGCATGCTTCACGCGCGGTGCGGCCATTTGCCCGCGGCGCTCGATATCCCAAACCTGCAAGGCGCTTCCCAGATCGGTGGACCCGCCATTGACCGCCACTCGCCGCCCATCGGGACTAAAGGCAACCGCACTCGGCGTATACTGACCCGCCATCCCGTGCGCCAACTTGCCCGACTCCACATCCCAAATATGCACGCTAAAATCCGCGCCTGCCGATGCCAGCCATCGCCCATCGGGACTGAGTGCTAACATGCTGAACTCCGCGCCACGTCCATGAATCGTATGCGCCGGTCCCCCGACCGTTTTACGCACCACTGCCGTATCACCCGCCGCCGATTCATAAGCCAACCATTCGCCGTTTACCGAGAACATCACCCGGCTGACCTGCCCAGTCAACTTCGCAAACGGTTTATCATGCACCAGATCCACAATCACCGCTTCGCGCGCTTTTTGGTTGCTGCGGTCAATGGCCAGCCACTTTCCGTTATCGGAAACCCCACACACAATTTCCTGCCGCGTTTGCAGCATGCGCCCGGTTGCTAAGTCATAAGTCGTCAGCGCCCCGGTCGCATCATCTTCGCCCGATTCCTCCGCCACCGCCATCGTATTGGGCCCGATGAAAAAAATGTGCGAGACCGCCGCATCATTCCTCTTTAAAACGCGCACTTGCTTGCCCGTTTTAATGTCCCAAATTCGCAAGATGCTGCCGGCCGCCACCGTTTCCGCGGTGATGAGCGAACTGCTATCAGGTGTGATCTTGAGCAGGTACGTCGTTGGCTGCGGTCCGCGAAACACCGTTACACTCTGTCCTGTGGCCGCGTCCCAAACGCGCAAGGTGTGGTCGAGTGAAGCCGAGGCGATCCGCGTGCCATCGTTACTCAGCGCCAGCGACGTGACAATATTTGTATGTCCACGAAGCGTGCGAAGCTCCGCGCCGGTTTCCGGATCCCACAGCTTCAGCGTATTGTCTTCACTGGCGGAAACGAGAACTTTGCCATCGGGGCTGAACGCCAGCGCGCTTATATTTGCGCCGTGGCCGCTTTGTAAAACGATTTCCGGGGAAGACGCCGCCCCTCCGCCCGCTGCCTGGGCAAAAAACGCGGCCAACGTTAAAAGAATCACTCGCTCTTAAGGGAGTTTAGCGCGCCCACTGGCATCCGCCAACCAGTTTCAGTAAAGTGTATGCAGGACCAATCATCTTGAACCGTAGACAATTTCACCGGCTCGGCGCCACGGCTGCCCTGGGCCTTTACTCTCGTTTTGCCGGCGCCGACACTTTCGATTACCCCTGGAAGCTCGGCGTCATCACCGATGAAGTCAGCCCCGATCTCGGCACCGCGCTCAAAACCTTTTTTCCCAAATATCAATTGGGCTGGGCGGAAATTCGCAACCTGAAAATGGACGGCAAGAACAAGTACATCTACAAGGCCGCTTCGCCCGAAGAAATCAAGGATATTCGTAAACAGTTAGATGATGCTTCGGTGAAGCTTTCGATTCTGGACACGGCCTTATACAAAATCGCGCTGCCCGGCACCAAACCCCTGCATGCGGACGGCACAGAACTCAATCCCGCTGAAGGCGAATTCGCCCGGCAAATGGACGAACTCAAGCGCGCTGCCGACACAGCTCACGCTCTGGGCACCAATAAGCTCCGCATCTTTACCTTCCTGCGAGTCGAAAATCCGGATTCCATTCTTGACCGCATCGTTGAAGAACTTCACAAAGCGTTAATCGTTGCCAAGGAGCACGATGTCATCCTGCTCGTCGAAAACGAACACAGTTGCAACACCGCCACCGGGACCGAAACGGCCAAGCTCTTCAAGGCCGTCAAAGACCACCGCCTCATGCACAACTGGGACCCCGGCAATTGCTTCGAAGGCGGTGAAGAGCCGTTCCCGAAAGCCTGGAACATGCTCGATCACAAGCGCATTGGCCACATCCATCTGAAGGACGCCGCCGGCAAATCCTGGAAGCCCATTGGCGCAGGCGAAATCGATTTTACCGGTCAGTTCAAAGCTCTCAAAGAAATGAAGTATTCCGGTACGCTCTCGTTGGAGACACACTACCGGAATGCTGCGCACGACGCCTATGCCTCCAGCGTGGAGTCCATGGACGGTCTGTTTAATGTACTGAAAAAAGTCTAGGAGAAAATTCATGGAAAACAATATAGAAAATCCGGCTCGCCGCAGCTTCTTAAAAACCGGTACCGCAGCCTTGGCCACATCGGCCCTGTCCGCCAGTCGAGTACTCGGCGCTAACGACCGTATTCGCGTCGCCGTCGTGGGCGTGCGCGGCCGCGGCTGGGATCACGTTCGCGGTTACAAGCCCATCCCCGGCGTGGAAGTTGCCTATTATTGCGACGTTGACGAAAACGTTCTCAGAAAACGCTGCGCCGATGCAGAAGCGATGGGCATGTCCAAGCCCCAGACGTACACTGACTTCCGCAAGCTTGTCGCCGATAAGAATGTTGACGCTGTCTCCATTGCCACACCTAACCACTGGCATTCTCTCATGGGGATTTGGGCCGCGCAAAACGGCAAAGATATCTACATTGAAAAACCCTGCTCGCACAATTGGTGGGAAGGCCGTCAGTTGGTGCGCGCTATTGATAAATACAATGTTATTTGCGAGCACGGCAGCCAGTGCCGCTCCAGTGCGGCCATCCGCGAAGCCATGGATCAAATGAAGAATGGTCTCATCGGCGATGTCTATATGGCCCGCGGCCTCTGTTTCAAATGGCGCGACACCATTGGCCACGCTGGTCCGGAACCTGTGCCCGCCGGCGTTGATTACGACCTCTGGACAGGTCCCGCACCCATGAAGCCCTTCACGCAAAACCGTTTCCACTACAAGTGGCACTGGATCTGGGATACCGGCAACGGCGACTTGGGCAACCAAGGCATCCACGAGCTCGATCTCGCGCGCTGGGGTCTGGGTGTCGAGCTCCCCATGAAGGTGACGGCCATTGGCGGCCATTTCATGTTCGACGACGATCAGCAGACGCCGAATACCATCACCGCGCTCTACGAATTCCGCACACCCGACGGCAAAACCCGAATGATGAATTTCGAGGTTCGCGGCTGGATGACGAACCACGAAGCAGAAATCGGCACCGCGCAGTTCAGCGGTGGAGACGTTCCCGCCGCCGGACTCACTGCCGCGCCCACCGCAAAAGCGAAAAACAACCTCGGGCCAGCCGCTGGCGTGCCGTCAACCATTGGCAACATCTACTACGGTTCCAAAGGCTATCTGGCGATTTCGAACTACGGCGCATACAAATCGTTCCTCGGCCCCAACAATGAGCCCGGCCCGCAAAAAGAAGCGCCTGTGAAGAACGAACACTTTGTCAACTTCATCGAATGCATGCGTAGCCGTAAGAAGGAAGATCTCCACGCGCCGATTCGCGAAGGCTACCTATCCACAACTCTTGTGCATTTAGCCAACGCTTCGTACCGCTTGGGCCGTACTATTCACTTTGACCCGGCCACTGAAACGGTGGTGAACGATTCCGAAGCAACGGCGTTGTTGAAGGGTACTTACCGCCACCCGTTCACCGTGCCAGAGCACGTTTAACTGCAATCCAAAAGGGCGTCGGCGTTTTCCGCCGGCGCCTCTTCTTCAAACCGTCAACCACTCCGCAACCCTCGCGCGCAGTTCCTTCTTTTCAAACTTCTCCGGCAAAAATCCCGAGATCACCGCCACCGAATCCGCCTTCGCCGCAAACACTTCTTTCATGTTCGCCAGCGTTACCCCGCCAATCGCGCACAACTGCTTCTTCGTCAAACCGCGCACCGCCTTCAACCCCGCAATGCCCACCACTGGGTCTGGCCGTAGCTTCGAGGTCGTCGCAAAAATCGGTCCTATCGACAAGTACTCGACCGGCTCGGTGTCACCCAGTTGCATCTGCCCCGCATTGTGCGTCGAATACCCGATCACCTCATCTAAGACAATTTTTCGAGCCGCCGTCGGCGTCAAATCTTCCTGCCCCAAATGCAGTCCGCACTTCAACAGCTTGGCAAAATCTGCGCGATCATTCAGAACAAACAATACGCCCGCATCCTGGCACATTTCGGCTAAACGCTTTGCCTCATCAAAATGCGCCTGCGTCCAATCATCCTTGTGCCGATATTGCAAAATCTTCACGCCGGCGGAAAGCAGAACTTCCGCCGTCGCCGTCACCGGACATTCGCGCGCCGCCAGCACTGCGGTATCGAGAATTGGATAAAACTTCGGTAATCGAAAAGGAGTCGTGGTCGAGTTCATTTCACCGTATCGCTTAAATACCTGTCAAAAAACCGCGCCGCCCGTCCAAACGCATCCCGATAACTTTCATCGCGCGCATACGCATGGTTCTCTTCCGGATAAAACGCTTCTTCAAACTGCTTCCCTTCATGAATCAACTTTTCCGAAAGCTGCACGGCCTCCTGAAACAAAACGTTGTCGTCGGCAATGCCATGCAGTATCAGAAAGTGATTCTGCAAGCGGTTTGAAAAATGAATCGGCGAACTGCGCTGATAGGCTTCCGGATTCTCGGCCGGTGTTGTCAAGCGTTCATCTGTGTAGCCCTCGTTATAATTTGCCCAATCGTACACGCCGGAAAACGCGGCTCCCGCTTTGAATGTGGTGGGCGCTTTGAACATCGCCATGGACGTCATAAACCCGCCATAACTCCAACCCCAAATGCCTACGCGGTTCATATCGATATTCTTGAGCCCGCGCAAATACTCCACCCCGCCCAACACATCTTCCAGATCCGGCCCACCCATATCCAGGTAAACGCCACTGCGCCAATCTCGCCCGTAATTCGTACTGCCCCGGTAATCCATTTCTAACACCACATAGCCTTCGTGCGCCAGATAGTTATTGAACACAAAACGTAAATCCTGATAACTCCCCCACTGTTGCAACACACTCGTCGCGTAACCCGAGCCGTGGATATAAACAATTGCCGCCCGAGGCATTGCCGTTGCATCGTCGGGATCGTAGCCAGGAGGCAACAACAACCGCGCCGAAACCGATTTGCCGTCTTTCAGAGACGGATAATGCAGAAAACGAGTTTCCGCCCAAGGCATCCGCGCGAAAGCAGGCAGCGGCGACTTAGTAACTGCCTTGCCATCCACGTACAAATCCAGCGGATTCTTCATATCCGCCCTCATCTCCGCCAGCACCTTGCCATCTTCCGTCATCCAGCCGATATGCAGACCTGTCTCTTTCGACAAACTTCACCGGCGCGCTCGCGCCGTCAGCCTTCACCCGATAATATTGACGCTCCGCCGTCCCATCCTGCGTAGACGAATAATAAATCCAATCGCCAATCCATTGCGGACTATGCGAAAACGGGTCGTTATGAATCTCCCAATCCCCCTGAGTCACTTGTTTCAGCCCTTCACCTTGCGACGAAACTGTATAGAGATGCTGAAACCCGCTCTGGTCACTGGTGAACCATAACCGCTTTCCGGTCTGGTCCCAACCCATATCCGCGCCTTCCACCCAGCGGTTGTCATCTTGATGAAACACCACTTTCGATTTGCCCGTATTCACATCCACCACCCGCAAATCCTGGCTTTTGTAATTCGCCGATTGCTCAGCCAGCAGCACATATTTTGAATCCGGTGACCACTGCGGCCCGCGCCGAGATATGCCCTTCCCTGTTTCGAGCAACCTCGGCGGCGCATCTCCGCTCGCCTCCGTCACATACCATTGCACCGGCACCGGCGTATCTCCGGCTACGCTCCGCGCAAACGGAGCCGCTGTCACAAATTGTCCTGAATAAATCGGCAACGGCAGCATTCGCCCTTGATTCGCCGCCACCGCATAGGCAATCATCTTTCCATCCGGCGACCATGAAAAGCCCACTAATCGAGCAGGCGCATGCACATCCGTCCGCTGCTCCAGCATCCCGCCATTCAAGCTCAACACGTAGATTTCGCCTGCTTGCGAATACGCAATCTTCGTTCCATCGGGCGAGAAATGCGGGTTTGTCTCAGGCGCTTTCGTCTTCGTCAACCTTCTTACGCCGCTGCCATTCGTAGCCGCTACAAACAAATCGCCGCGATAGGAAAACACCGCCTCTGTTCCGTCTTCCGACACGTCATAACCAGCCACGCCTCCAGGCGGCGGCAAATATTCGCGGCCGGTGTGGGTCATGCTCCGCCTCATTGTCGTTAATCGGATCTTTCAGTCCCTCCAAATCCGTCAAACGTCTCAGATTCTTCGTATCGGCATTATAGGCGTACAAATCCCGAAACACCTGCCCCTTCGCGTTCCAGAGAAAGCACAGCACGTGCGCGTGCTTCGCCCAATTGATCTGAGAGGGCGTGGTGCCCCAAACATAGGGCCGCTGAAAGAGATGGTCGAGTGTGAAATCTTCCGCCGGCGTCGCAGCCGCAAACGCCAGAATCAAGGCAATGGTCCGAAGCATGAATCCGACCATTGTAACGACTCAGTAGTTTATTTACGCAAACCACTCACGGCGCTGTTCACAGCAAACGGCACTTGGTCGGTGATCTGAATCCCGAACCCTTCTAAGCCAACCACCTTGCGCGGGTGATTCGTCAGCAGCCGTATGATGTCAACCCGAGATCGGACAAGATCTGCGCACCCACTCCCGATTCGTGCTGCAACGGTTGATGCCCTTCGGTTGGAATGAAACTCGATTGCGTGCGTCCGTGGCCAACTAATTCATGCTTGCCCTCGCGCCACGTCGAATGCAAGCCGGCGCCTGTTTGGTGGAGATAAATAAAAACTCCCGCGTCGGCACGCGCAATCGCTTCCAGCGCAGAAGGAATCAGTTGCTGACAGTCGCACTCTGTCGAACCAAATACATCGCCGTAAACGCAATGCGAATGCACCCGCACCAGCACGTTTGATTTGCCCGCTACATCGCCATGCACCAGCACTAAGTGCGCTTCGTTATCCAACCGGCTCACATAGCGAATCGTCTGGAACTCGCCCTGCGCCGTTTTCAAATGCCCTACGGCATCGCGCTGAATGAATTTCTCCGTCTGCAGCCGGTAGCGAATCAGGTCTGCTACAGAGATCATCTTCATGCCGTAGCGCCGGCAAAACTCAAGCAATTCCGGCACGCGCGACATCGTGCCGTCTTCATTCATGATTTCGCAAATCACGCCGCCCGGCGAAAGTCCGGCCAGCCTCGCTAAATCCACTGCGGCTTCGGTCTGCCCCGAACGCACCAATACGCCGCCCGGCCTCGCTCGCAACGGGAACACATGTCCAGGCCGCGCCAAGTCTTGCGGTCTTGTGTTCGGATCCATGGCAACACGGATCGTACGCGCCCGATCATACGCCGAAATTCCGGTTGTTACGCCTTCCGCCGCATCAATCGCTTCGCAAAACGCCGTCCCAAAGCGCGCCGTATTCACAGGCGACATTTGCTGCAAATCCAAACGCGTACATGTGTCGGCGTCCAGTGAAAGGCAAATCAAACCACGCCCGTGGGTCGCCATAAAGTTGATCGCTTCGGGCGTGATTTTTTCGGCCGCGAGAGTGAGGTCGCCCTCATTCTCGCGGTCTTCGTCGTCAACCACGACAAGCATCTTGCCTTGTCGAAAGTCTTCAATCGCTTCAGGGATGGAAGCAAAATTCATCAGTGATGGTCGCGCTTTTCTTACGCCGGAACCGGTAGCCCAGCCTTCGCCTGCCAGGGTTTCGCGCCCGCAATGGCCGCGTTCACCGCGTTGATATTCTTCACGCCTTCGTTGCTCAGCCAATCTTCCAGCGCCTTCACACCCTGCTTGGCGTAAACCGGAATGCCTTCTTTCCAGGTCGCGCGTCCGCACAGCACGCCCGAATAGGCCGTACCCGCTTCCGCCGCCAGATTCAAGCTCTCCACAAACACCGAATTGCCAACGCCGGCGCTCAAATAAATGAACGGCTTCGTCGCAACGTCGGCGGCCTTGCGGTAGAGTTCCAACGCTTCTTTGCGCGTCTGCGCCACGGTGCCCTTGAACACGCTGCTGCCTTCCACAAATTCCGCATTGGTGGGCACTTCCACCTTCAACATGTCCACTTTGTATTGCGGCTTGCTGAATTCTTGCATGGCGCCAATCACGATCGACGGCTTTTTCTTTGCGTATTCCAAGCCTTTTTCGTCGCCACCCGCA
>CAWJBS010000060.1:0-12480 GCA_963840845.1 Bryobacterales bacterium | reverse complement strand
GACGTACGCGTAAATGGCCTTATCGTCGGCCACGCCGGTGCCTAGCGCGTTCGCCAGAACGACGTTGCCTGCGCGGTAAGCGTTGAACAAACCAGGCGCACCCAACTCCGAATCAGCGCGGAATGTGAGCGGGTCTAGAAAGTCGTCATCCACACGCCGGTAAATCACGTCTACGCGCTGCAGGCCCGAGGTAGTTCGCATGTAGACGATGTTGTCGTGCACCACCAGATCGCGGCCTTCCACCAGCTCGATCCCCATTTGGCGCGCCAAATAGGTGTGTTCAAAATAGGCGGAGTTGTAAACACCGGGCGTTAGCAGAACGATGGTCAGACTGGCTCGCCTTCAGGCGCCAATGAACGCAGCGTGGAAAGCAACGCCTGGCTGTATTGCTCGATGGGCCGCACGCCACATTTACGGAACAGGATGGGAAAAGTCTGCTTCATCACTTTGCGGCTGGTGAGCATGTAAGAAACGCCGCTGGGCACGCGCAGATTATCTTCCAGCACCACAAATTCGCCGCTCGGCAGGCGGATTAAGTCTGTGCCGCAGACGCTGACATAGACGTCGCGCGGTACTTTTACACCGCGCATCTGGCGGCGGAAGTGCTTACAGGTGTAAATCACTTCTCCCGGCATCACGCCATCGCTAAGAATCTTGCGCTCGTTATAGATATCTTTCAGAAAGAGATTGAGCGCGGTGATCCGCTGTGTCAAACCCTTTTCAATGGTGTCCCATTCGGCGGCTGGAATAATGCGCGGCAGTAAATCGTGCGGGAAGATTCGCTCCGTTCCTTCTTCACGGCCATACACGGTAAAAGTGATGCCCTGGTTAAAAAAGGATAGATCGGCCTCCTGCTTGCTCCGCATCAGTTCATCGGATGGCAGGCTTTGCAGCTTGGAGTAGAGCGCCTTATAATGCTGGCGCGCACGCCCGTTGCCGCGAAACATCTCGTCATATGCTGTCCCTAGTTCGTATTCTGAAAAGGGAGCAGGAATTGCCCGTTCTGGCATAAGTATTGGGGTGGCCATATCCGCGCACTTGTCACAGGCCCGGTAGCTTTTCGACGCGGAATCGGCCGGGAAGGAATGAATAGACAGTATAACTCGCCGCTTTTTCCTCTTTTCGGACTGTGACTACTACTGTGTTTCTTTGCTGTCACCAAGCCGCCTTTTTTCCACTCTAACTAATGCGAGGCAGTTCGAAAGATTGCTAGCAGATTTGCAGTCCACATGTTCATTCGACTCGGCTACGATATCCGATTTCAAACCCCCGTGCGGGTTCCGATGATTGCGCTCTTGAACGTACATCCATCCCGCAAACCTGATTTACGCGAGCCGACTCCTCAAATCGAACCGGACGTACCGATGGATCTTTATGAGGACACTTTCGGCAACGTGTGTGCCCGGTTCGCCGTGCCGCCCGGCGAGGTGCGCCTTTACAATTCGTTCCTGGTTGAAGACAGCGGCGAATTGGATCCGGTTTGCCCGAGCGCGCAGCAAGCTCCGGTTGATGAACTTCCGCATGAAGTTCTGCGCTTCCTTCTGGCCAGCCGTTATTGCGAAACCGACCTGTTGTCGAACACGGCGTTCCGCATGTTTGGCAACACACAACCGGGCTGGGCACGGGTGCAAGCTATTTGCGATTGGGTTCATGAGCATGTCACTTTCGGCTACAGCTTCGCGCGATCAAGCAAAAGCGCCGTGGAAGTGTTGACCGAGCGCAAAGGCGTTTGCCGCGACTTCCAACATCTGGCGATTGCGTTTTGCCGCTGTCTGAACATCCCGGCGCGGTATGCAACTGGGTATTTGGGAGACATTGGAGTGCCACCGGCCGACTCTCCCATGGATTTCAGCGCTTGGTTTGAGGTTTATCTTGACGGCCGATGGTGGACCTTCGATGCTCGACATAACGTACCGAGGATCGGACGCGTTTTAATGGCAGTGGGGCGCGACGCCGCTGATGTGGCGATCACCACATCGTTCGGAACGCCGCTGCTTACTCAGTTCACCATTGTGACCGACGAAGTAAACGCGCCGATTGCCTCGGCAGCCGTTGCGCGCTAAGGCTCCGGGGACACCGGCTTCTTCAAAACATCCTGTACTTCGCTCGGCAGTTTGTCGGCGCTGGCAACCAGTTGACTGATTTGCCACATCTCTTTTTCAGACAGAGTCTTTTTATAGCCAGGCATGCCCGTTAAACGGATGCCGTTCGCAATTTTCCAATAAGACTCGCCAGCCGGATCATCCGTCACGCCCTTCCCTTTCAAAAGCTGCGGAGGTCGCGGATACATACCTTGCGCCGTGAACGTCTTCGGCTCATTCGGCAATCCATGACAGAGCGCGCAGTGCTCACGGTACAGATGGGCGGCACTCAAGAGGTCGTCTTTCGTGGCTTGGAATGGGGGCTCCTTGGGCGCTTCCTTGTCGATCTTCGCGTCCAAGCCCATATGAGCGAGCTGCCGCTCAAACGGGATGGCGGGCGCATCTGTGGCCACCGGAACACGGCCCATTTTGACGTACGAATAAATGAAAACCGGGATCATCAACAACGTAAAAACGATGCCTGCTAAAAATTTGAACATCGGTGTCCTTTAGAGTGAACTTACACCACGCTAAAGAGCGGCGCAAATGCTCAGTTCGCCAAAAGTACTAGACTCGCCGATCCTGGGCGCGGTTACGGGTGCCCGGCGACAGCATCTTAAATAGCAGGTAAACACAACAGGAGTCGCAGTCTGAGCCTCCGATTATGATTGGATGATGGTCAAACGCGTACCCGCTGGAGAAAGTTCATCGTGAATATCGGCGTTATTGGTTTAGGATTCATGGGCGTCACTCACATGGTGGGTTACGCCAAAATCCCTGGCGTAACAGTGGCTGCCGTTTGCACCGAAAATCCTGCCGTTCTGGCGGGCGATCTCAGCAAAATTGGCGGCAACATCGAATTTGATGCATCGCTCGTGAACATCGCCGATGCGAAGAAATACAGCCGATGGCAAGAACTGATTGCCGATCCCACCATCGACGCGGTGGATATTTGTCTGCCCACCGATCTTCATCTCAGCGTTTCCACAGCGGCGCTGGCCGCCGGCAAACATGTTTTTTGTGAAAAGCCGATGGCCCTGAGCGAAGCCGATTGCGAACTCATGATCGCCGCGGCGGATCAAGCGAAACGCATACTCATGGTCGGTCAGGTGTTGCGCTTTTGGCCCGAGTATATGGCGCTGCAAGAATTCGGCGCATCCAAAAGATATGGCGCGCTCCGCTCCGTTACTTTTTTACGTCAAGCCGGCTTGCCCGATTGGAGCAAGTGGCTACAGGTGGACGCCCGCAGCGGCGGCGCCACGTTAGACTTACTGATTCACGATATCGATCAAGCCTTGCTTCTCTGCGGTATGCCCGAACGCGTCTCGGCGAAAAAACTTGGCGAAGTGGACGGCATCATGGCTACGCTTATCTATCCGGGCGGACCGGAGGTGCGCGTGCAAGGGGGATGGTTTCAAGCGGGGATGCCCTTAAAAATGACATTTCAAGCCGTGGCCGAACGGGCACAACTAGATTTTGGTCAGGAAGGACTTTTTCTTAGCGACGCCGGCGGCAAGCGCACGAAACTGGAGCTGAGCGGCCCCGACGGCTATCAAACAGAAGTGGCTTATTTCGTAGAATGCTGCCGTACGCAATCGCAACCAGTGCGCTGCACGCCGCGCGCCTCTGCCGATGCGGTGAAAGTGGCGTTGCGTCTCAAACAAAGTAGATCACTCAACGGAGAACAAGTGAAATGTTAGGTCTGGAAGATCTGGAAATTGGACTGGTGTTTGCTGCGGGCCAGGATGCGCGCGCCACGCTTGAACACGTAAAAAGCTTTGGCCTGCGTGCCGGCCAAATCGTCTTTCATGGCGGTTATTCGCTACGTCGCGCGGCGGAAGTTTGGGACAACGCGCTGCGCACGGCGCGCTTCACTCCCGTGACGGTTGTCTGCGCTTATACAGGCGAAGACTATGCCGATATTCCGACGGTTCAACGCACTGTTGGCTTGGTGCCCGAATCCACTAGAACCGAACGAGTCGCGCGAACCAAGGCAGTGGCCGATGTGGGCAAAGAGCTGGGTATCGACAGCGTGGCTTGTCATATTGGCTTCGTTCCCGAAGACGCCCACACGGCTCTGTACACGCAGATTCGCGACGTGGCGCGCGACATCTGCGACTACTGCGCCAAGAACGGCCAGAACTTCACGCTCGAAACCGGCCAGGAACCTGCGCATGTGTTGCTGCAATTTATAGAAGATGTCGGGCGCCCCAATCTGAAGATCAACTTCGACCCCGCCAACATGATTCTCTACGGCACGGGCGATCCGATCGAGGCGCTGGGCGTTTTAGCATCGCACGTCGTTTCCGTTCATTGCAAAGATGGCGATTGGCCGCCGCGCGATCTGCCCGAAGCTTTGGGTAAGGAGCGCGCCTTAGGCGAAGGCAGCGTCGGCATCGAAGCGTTTGTCCATAAAGTGAAAGAAGTCGGCTATCGCGGTGTACTGAGTGTTGAGCGGGAGGAACGGAATCAAGAAGTGCGCGATGCCGATATTCGGAAAGCGGTCAGACTTCTGAGGTCACTCACGGGCCGCGCCTAAAACGGATCGCTCAAGTTAGCCGTTACTGGAGTTCTTCATTCGTTCGCTAAGATCAACGCACGCTGAATAAGATCTTGCACACCTAAGGCAGAGGCCCAATACCGCAGTGATCGCGATCAAGGTTCGACGTTGAGGTGGCGAATCGCTCCTCGATCAAGCTCAGCCCGATGAAAATCGCTATATGCAGGGAAAAAATCGAATTTGAAGCCCGACGGGATGTGGATCACGTTGAAAGCGCGGTGATTCGCGAGCGCCTTCGAGGCAAACGCTCATCAAGATACCATTCGTCACCAAGTTCGCGTGCTAAAAGCTCTACCTGTGCGCTAGCCATCTCAACCAAAATGTCTGTGTCTAAGGTAGCCCTCGGAACGCCGATCGAGGAGTATGCAACAGAACCGCCAATTAGGTATCGGATCTTTGCGACACTCAGGGCAGCCAACATCGCTTCAAGTATTTGCGATTGTTTGTTCATTCCGGCAAGGTATTCGCGCCGTACACCTTCCTAAAAAGCTCTTTCCCGAGCGTGCGCTGAGTGACTCGCAGAAAGACCTCCCGGGCGCGCGGAGTGTCGGAGGGTCTCATAACCTGCTAGTATGACGCTCCCCGTTTCCTGCTAGACTAAGGTGACCCTTGATGTGGGGGCGCAACGGATTCGACGGGATTGAATCGTTGTGTGAAGTCGTGTCGGGTTCCGAGCTCCCGTAAAACGATCGGAAAACAACAACTGCCAACAATCAGCAGTTTGCTTACGCTGCTTAATTAAATAAGTAGCCGTCCCAGCCAGTGAGCCTGTGCGCTGGTGAGTGGACGTCATCTTACAGGATAGGGTGTAGGCTTCGGTCCGGAGCTGTAACCCGAGATCAATCGGACTAGGCGGTGATCGCTTTTGCCGGTTCTTTAGGTCACCGTTGAAATTACAGAATCGGAAACACACGTAGTCTTTGCATGGCGGGCTTTTTCGGACGCGGGTTCAACTCCCGCCGCCTCCACCATAACTTATTGATTTGAGCGCCTAGGAGTCAGCAACTTATACAGTACTTTCTGTTGTTGTCGGTTGTTTCGTAAGCGACAGAGGGTCGAACGTGGCTTTCGTGCACTGCCGGGGCCATTTTGGCAGAAACGCTAGGTTGACGCGGGATCAATCAAGCCGACAGACGCGAGAGTTACAACCGTTCATTCGCATTATCGGCGTCGCTGCCGATCCCACTTAACCTTTGGCAATCTGCGCGCGCGCCGCAGCCACGATTTCTTCGTTTGTTTGAGCGTGCCCCCAAAGCCCCCAGCCACCAGGAGTGGCTTCGGTCAGCAATACCCAAGTGCGTTCTTTCAAAGTCGGATCACCGGCGGCATTTGCGATGAGTTCCGTCAGCCGCTCCACGACGGCGATTTGCTTGGCACGGTCGAGGGCGCCGGCATTTGTCAGCACCTGAACACGCACGTAGTTGCTGTCGCCGTCAACGTTGGAGATCGACCCGACAGGCATCTCGTGGACGAAAGCCGCCGTGTTCTTGCGAAACATTGGGAATATCAGGAACTTGCTCGACGGATTTGACGGCAGAAGCAGCGTCAATGGCAAGCTTTTTCGTGTCTTTAAAGGTGCCTGCCACGGCGTAAATGTCGATCATTGGCATTGGGGAAATGCTCCTTCTCTCGTTACAGGTTAATTCGGGTTTGGGCGTTCCAGCCACAGGCGGAACCTAAACGCATCTAGCTCTTTGCCTTCTTAGCCGCCCATCTCGCTTTTTGCGCTTTCCTGATAGCCTCGATACCTTCTGCAGACAACCTAAGTTTCTTACGCGATTTTTGCGGGGTTGTTCCTGTGGTGGCCATCGGCTTAGCTGAAGCGACGTAAAGCCCTTCGGATTTTAACCGGACCAGCCCTTTCTTTTTGAACCCACTGAGATACGAATAAACGGCGTTCGAGCCTTTGTGAATCAGATTGTGTTTCACGAGGGTATCGGCAATATCGCGTGGCTTGGCTCCGGTCTCTCCGCTGCGCCGGACCAAGGCTAAGACGATCTCCGAGGTTCTTTCCTTGGAAATCGATGTCGGAAAGCACTGGAGAAGCGTGGCCATTTGGGGAAGCTGCCACCAGCACGGACGCTGCATTGGCAGTCTCCTTCGCCAGCAGGTGGCGCAAAGCACTCAAATATTCATTTTGCTCACTGATGATTCGTTCGGATTCCGCTATGCGGGCGTTCAGATCGCTGATGAACGTGGATTTGGACACTATCTGAGTCTATCAACCGAGTGCTAACTAGATCACAGAGTGAAGGTCTCGGCCCGATGTCCCACAAGCAACAGGTGAGAGCCACTAGCGGCAGCTAATCCCGGCTAAGATATACGACGTGATCTGTTCGCGATTCGTTTTGCTCATCAGTTTGTTCCTCCCAATGGTTGCTTTTGGCCGTGGGCAGGTCCATGTCTTGATCATCGACGGCATCAACAATCACGACTGGGCGGCCGCGACCGATGGCATCCGGTCGATTCTCGATGAAGCTGGGGGATTTAACGTGGACGTTTCCACCTTGACCCTAGAAGCACTGGGTCAATGGAAGCCTGATTTTTTTAGATATCAAGTTGTCATCAACAACTTCAACGGCGGCCATCTGGACAACGGGGTCAGATGGCCCGAGCCTGTCGAAAAGCAGTTGGAGGCTTACGTCAAAAGGGGAGGCGGTCTCGTTGTTTATCATGCCGCCAACAACGCGTTTCTACACTGGGCTGCCTACAACGACATGATTGGATTGGGCTGGCGAGATCCAGATTTCGGTCCGAGCCTTGCGATCTCGGACAAGGGTTCTGTTCTGACGATTCCGAGGGGCCAAGGGCTTCCCCCGGGCCATCCACCGCGCGGCGATTTCGTGGTCTATGTGCTTGATCACCACCACCCCATTACTCGCGGTTTACCGGACCATTGGCTCCAACCCATGGAACAGTTGACTCATGGACAACATGGTCCTGCCCAGGGCCTCACAGTCCTGACATTTGCTCACTCACCCGTTTCGGGAAAGAACGAGCCGATGGACTGGGTGCGTCACTACGGTAAGGGGCGGATTTATGTAACCATGCTGGGCCACACTTGGAAAAACGAGCCCAATCCCAACCTCGAATCGCCTACGTTCCGCAAGCTCCTTCTCCAAGGTATTCGCTGGGCAGCAACGGGTCAATGAGCCCATGACCTGTGCCGACGCCGCGCAACTGCCTACTCACGGTGTGTTAACCGGGGCAAGTGATAGCAACTTCCTCAGACTCCTTTGTATAGTCAGTGAACGAGCCCTGGATTTCGCAACCCAAGGCTCGCCTCTTTCCCGCTTGTGGGACGGAACTTACCAGAAGCGGTCACTTTGAGCTACTTTGTCCCCTGATTATCGATGCTGATCGTCCGTCCGGCGAATTCCTCAAAGTGCGACCGTTTTGGCGTCTGAAAAAGAAAGATCTTGCCCTTGGAGGCCGAGACATACTGCTTTACGTAGTATTCGCCATCGACGTTCACCAACTTTAAATAGCTCTTATCTTGGGGTTCGTCGTGCCTCAGACTGCCTGCAACGGCGAACCCGCGTTGAGATTTGCTTTGTAAGTAGAAGACGGAAGCTTCTGAATCGCTTTCCGGCAACGTGACGCGGTAATCTCCAGGCGCCATGTATACAGTTCCCCAACGGGCACTGAAAGGCAAATGGAATGTGGCTTGCCCAGCGTAAGCAGAACCTAAGCTCGCAGCCAGGCCGAGCGTGGATAACACAAATATGCGACTCAATGAGAATTTCATAAACGAACTCCTTGAAAGATCCAGAGGGAACTAAGTGCTCTCCTCATCCGTACACAGGCAAAGACGAAAGAGCCGCGTCAAGGAGCGGTCAGCAAAATGTCAAGTAACTCTTAAGCAGGAACGGCAGTAACGAATTCATGAAAGAGAAAGGACTCGGCTATAGTCATTTGGGATGCCGACTGCGCTTTGCGGAGTTTGAAGCCGATTTTGAGCAATATGAACTTTATCGGCGTGGGCAACTGGTGCCGCTACAGCGCAAGCCATTCCAAATTCTCGAAATATTGTTACGCCGGCCCGGTACTGGTCACCCGGCAGGAACTTGGGCACGAACTATGGCCGGAGTTACGTGTCAGTTTTGAGAAGAGCCTGAACACGGCAGTGAACGCACTGCGGTTAGCGTTAGGCGATTCGCCGCGCGATGGCCGGTTCGTACAAACCCGGCCCGGCTTGGGTTATCGTTTTGTCGCGACGGTGGAGGAGGTAGCTTCTGCGCGCGAGGGCAGCGTAACACCAATAACCTTCAGCGCTCAACAGGACTGCCTCATGGGCAGGTACTTCTTGAACAAGAATACGAGTGGGGACGTGCATAAAGCGATTGCTTTTTTTCATGCCGCGTTGCAAGACAATCCAGAGTGCGCGCTCGCTTACGCGGGGCTATCAGAGGCTTACACGCTGTTAGCATTGCGTGGAGCAGCGCGGGCAGGCGTGGTCTGCCAGCAGGCGCGCGCATTGGCGTCGATGGCGGCACAAAAGAGCACCGGGCTGGCGGAAGCCTATGTTTCTTTAGCTCAGGTGAAGATGACGTTCGATTGGGACTGGGCGGGGGCACAAGCGGATTGTTTGCGGTCGCAGGAACTGGCGCCCCGGTTGGGAGACGCACACCGCTGCTACGCTTCACTGCTCTCGGCTTTAGGCCGCCATGAAGATGCTGAAGGAGCAGCGCGGTGTGCTTGTGTACTGGAGCCACTTTCGCTTGCGGCGGGGACTGCATTGGCTTGGACTCTTTACCTAGCTCGTAATTTTGCAGGCGCGGAACAGCAGTGCTGGAAGATGCTGACGCTTGAGCCGCGTTTTAGTGCGGCGCAAATGACTCTCGGAATGGTGTACGAACAGCAATCCGCTTATGCGGAGGCCCTTATCGAGCTTGAGAACTCGCAGCGATCTTGTGAAGGAGAACCGGTACCGATGGCGGCTCTGGGGCATGCGCTGGGCAAAACTCGGGACCGGCGAAAGGCGTTAGACGTTTTCGAGCAAATTGGGAGATCTAGTTGGTATTCGCTCGCCATCATACATTGCGGACTGGCAGAGCAAAGCCGGGCGATGGAAGCGCTTGAACATGGGATTCGCGAGCGCGATCCACTATTGTTGTGGGCGAAAGTAGATCCGAGATTCGACGAGCTACGCGAGCATACCGCCTTCGAGCGGCTGTTGGAGAAAGTTGGATTAGGGGCGATGTGGACGAAAGCCTGGGGCTAGCTCAATTCGGAATGCTTGCAAAGTTGGCTAGGGCGATTTCTAGAGACCGTGCACGGACGGAAGTCTCTAGTAGTGCATCGAAACTTTTTGAGTTATCGAAAAGTTTAGCGGCCAGACGGGCGGCCTTGACAAGCGTAAGTAGCCGCTGGCTATTCTACCTGCGGCCATGAGGGGCTTGATGGCCGCGTGGGTCATGCATGGCTCGGCCGTGAAATTCCGCGCGATGGTCACCTGGACGCTCGCCTCGGGCGGGCAGCGGCCCATGATAGCCCTTGCGATAGTCGAAATGGTGATCAACATGTCCGTAGAAATGAGCCGGACCGTGATACCAAGGTCCAGCACCGATGAATACGCCGCCCACGAACCATTCCGGCCCGTAGTAACCATCGGGAGCGCAATTGTACGGAGGCACTTCGTAATACCCATAAGGACAGACGGGCGCGGGCCCGATCCTCACGGCAACCTGTGCCTGTGAGCAATTGCAGCCAGCCATAAACATGCCAGAACCAAAAGTCAGCGTGCCTATTCGTTTTAACGTTTTCAATCTTCTGCCTCCTACCCTGTGAGATTGGCGGCGCGCTTGAAGGTTTCACGAAGGATTGTTCAATTGCTTACTTGCCGCCGTGACCAGAAAAGCTTCGTATGGAAAATTGCCAGTGCGCGGCTAATTGAGGAATCAATTTTGCCCCGCATGTTTTGGCAAGGAATTCGAAAACCGGTTTCCCCGCATATCATCGGGTGTTGTGGTAAAGCATGTTTACTGGAATTGGAGTTGCGATGAGTGTACAAATCGATTAGAGGAGCTATGCGTCACATAGGCAGGGAAGCACGGTGCGGCGTCGAGTCATCGGTCCGACGCCGCCTGCGATCTGGCGCGGGGCAGTCACTTTCCGCACGCTATGGCGCACTATCGGCAGCCATACTGGTTTGCGCGTGATGCGGCAACCTCAAGACTTCGCGGCGACTCACTCCATCCGCACGCATTCATCGTGTCAATTGATGCCGCCCGCCGTCCCGGCAACCGCACCCACCGCTTCCACAACCGTGAGATCGAACGCCTGCACAGCATAAAGCGTGCTTCGCCTTGCGCGGGCCACAAACACCTCGCCAACAACACCCGCCAGCAAACCCAACAACCCAGCGCGGAGCCTCCTTCACGATCAGCCGCATCACGTTGCCACGTCCCGCGCCAATGTGATCCTCAATCCGATCTCGCTGCGAAACCACGAACGTTCACGCCATAAATGCCTACCGCCGCCAGCATCAGGGCCACCACGGCAAAACTCCCCGAGAGCCGCATCGTAAAGCAGCCGCCAATGAACAGCTTGTCTTTTCACAACAGACATTGTGCTGAAAGAAGCCAGCGCTACATCAGGGTCAAGCGAATGTACGCTGGCATCAACGGTTTCCGTCAGAGCCGCTGGTTTGATGGCTGTCCGGAATTCCGGTCTTGTCATCTCAATGCGGAACTGCGAGAGTCGCTCTCAACCCGGCGGAACTTTTTCCAAGCGGCACTGAATAGTTTCGAAAGTGGTCCAGTCGCGGTGCTTGTGCCGGTGAGTCCGAAGAACGTCGCCTGTCTCCGTGGCAGCATAGAGGTTAACGATCATGCCAAATGGTCATCCTTTTTCAAGGCGGCAACTTCTCGGCGGGGCCCTGCTCGGCGTCACCGGCGCACAAGCGACTGAAGCCGACAAATCCTCTTCCGCGGAGACATTCAACGGCACAGTGGGACGTACCGCCGCCGATTCCAAACCCAGCCCGCTGAAACCCGAACAAGCGCCCAAAGGCAGCCCCAATGTGATCTTCATCGTCCTGGATGACACCGGTTTTCGATCTCCATTGCTTCGGTTCCGGAATCGCCACGCCCAACATCGACGCGTTGGCGGCCGGAGGTTTGCTTTACAATTGCTTCCGAAGCAAAGCCGTTTGCTCCCCTTCCCCGCGCCTCTCCTCGCCGGCCGCGACGGCCGCGCAGTGGGCATGAAGGAACTGGCCGGCCCCGACTTGGGTTATCCAAACGCCCGCGGCCGCGTGACTCCCTCCGCCGCTACCATCGCTCAGATTCTTCAATCCAATGGCTACAGCCCTACGGAGTCGGCAAATGGCATCTGGTTCCCGTCAGCGACATGCTTGCCTCGGCGGCCAGACCCCACTGGCCCTTAAAAAGGTTTCGACCGCTGGTACGGATTCCTTGGCGGCTGGGCAGATAAATATCATCCGACCTCGTCGAAGACAATCACGCACTCCCGAAGCCGAACGACCCCCACTATCATTTCTCGGTAGACATTTCGATAGGGCCATCGGCATGCTAAGTGAGCATGCAAGCGACAAGACCAAGAAGCCCTTTTTCCTCCACGTCGCCTTCGGAGCCACTCACACCCCGCTCCAGATTTTCAAGCCGTTCATCGACAAATACATTTCTACCTTTGAAAAAGGTTGGGAACCGATTCGTGCAGACCGCTACAAACGCCAGCTCGAAATGGGCATCATTCCGACCGGCACCGAACTCCCGCCGCGCAATCCTGGCGACCCCGCCTGGAAGGACCTTATTGACGAAGAGCGCACGGTCTATACCCGCTTCATGGCCGCTTTTGCCGGTTTCTTGAACATAC
>CAWJBS010000059.1:0-14206 GCA_963840845.1 Bryobacterales bacterium | reverse complement strand
ATTTCCTGAGAGTCCCCGCCCAGCACATTTCTTTCTTCTTGCATGGTGTAGGACTGCGACAGTTGCTGCAAAATCGGCGCCTCATCCAGTTCCATGTCAAGGCAGTGGGCGCCCAGATCCGCCTTAATCCGATCCAATTCCGAAATCACATGCCCGATACGCTGGCTGATCCGGTCCTGAAACTGTAGGCTACGCACGGCTCCAGATATCTCCTTAGCCACACTTTCGCTCTCCGATTGCATCTTGCAGATAAACTCGCGAGTCGAGTTATTCATGAATCGGAAATCGGCCAGCACACGATCCACTTCGATCTTGCTTTTTATGTAAGCCTTCTGGTCTTCCACAACCATGCTTTGCAGGTCCGTCAGCGCGGAGTTCGCGATATACCGCAGTTCGCTGGAAACGGAACGAATCATCTCAACAATTTCGGCCGAACGCTTTGCCTGCACGCCAATTTCGTTCGCTACCCCACCAAAGCCAGCCGCTTTATCTCCCGCATAAACCGCCTGAATCCGCGCATTCACTGCCAAAAGACGGTTGCCGATCGTAATGTCGTCCAGTTGCGTCAAAGATTTAGAGATGTGATCGGTCGCTTCTTGAACCCTCTTAATCCGTTCGATCGCACTGTTAGAGACCGCCGCCGAGTCTTGCGTATGATGCAACAGCGTCTCAATCGTGCGAGATGCTTCGGCAATCAAAGATTCGACTGAGTTGGTCGACTCAGAATCGTGTCCTCCGGAGAGTAGTTCGGCCGCTCCCGATACTCCCGCTCGCGACCGATCCGCCATGCTTTGGAACTTTGCGCAAACCTCTACCACCGCCGATTCAATCTGGCTCGCGGTCTCTTTGAGTTGCACACCCATTACACCCAGAATTGGCAAGGCGACGGCTATCTGCGCCTTGATCCCGCCCGGTGCTTTGGCGTCGACTTGTACTTGTTGATCCATCATTAACCGTTTCGACTGCCCGTCCGATCTACTCGTTGTCGCCGCAAAAATCAAAGAGTTCGTCGGCGCCTGCCGTCCGAATCCATTGCCGGATCGCGGGTGCGGCCCGCTTCAGAATCAACTTTTCTTCTTTCTTTGTGAGCGTTCCTGCCAGTAAGACCTGCAAACACGAGGCATCAAGATGATCTACCGCTGTCATATCCAAGGAAATTCTTTGCGGCTCTCCGTCTGGACCCGCAGACGCACTGAGCAACTGTTCCTTCAGCGCCTCGGCCTGATACTGGTCAAGGGCGCCTGATAAAACGATCGAGGTTGGAGCAACATCCGGAACTAAATGAAGGCTGGGGCTTGATACATCCACAAGGAAGATATCGGTTTCAACACCAGCCGAGATTAGCTCTCCCCCACACTTTACTCACCGCAACCTACGTCTCGCCCCAAACAGAGATGCTTTCCTGCGGCGTATGCCGTCATAATCGAACAATGAGGTGGCCTCCCTCGTCCCCGTCCCGACTTGCCATGATCTGGGCCTTCTGCTGCGCCCTAAGCCTCTTAGCCGTGCCGGGCCATTCCCAGCTAGGTTCGCTCGGTGCCTTTGAGGACCATGCCGACGTCGGCCTCGTTCTCCAGCCTGGTTCCGTCACCTTTAACCAAACCATTGCCAGCTACACCATCAGCGCCGGTGGTGAAAAAATCGGCGACGCCTCGGACACATTCCACTTTCTCTGGAAGAAGTCCTCCGGCGACATTTCGCTGACCACCTCGGTCGCCTTTCCTGTAAATACAGGAAACTCCGATAAAGAAGCCGCCTTGCTGATCCGCCAAAACCTCTCCCCTGAAGCACCGTATATAGCCGCCATCTGGGGCGTCACAGGCTTAAAATCCATGCGGTGGCGTCGCGAGAAGGGCGCTGCCACCGTGGAGACGATGATCGACGCTGAGGCTGTCACCCAAGTGCGCCTCGAAAAGCGCGGTACCCACTTCTTCGTTTATATCGCCCGCAAAGGCGAAAAACTGCATCCCGCCGCTGCTGCCCTACCTTTCGATTTAGCAGAGCCGTTCTATATCGGCCTAGGCGTTTGCGCCTACGATAAAGACGCACTGGAATCTGCCGTTTTCTCGAACGTTCAAATAGCCGCACCTTCTGAAAAAAAGCTTACACTCTACAGCACTTTGGAAATAATCGACATTGCGTCGGCCCAGCGGCGTGTCGTCGCCGTCATCCCCGGCCGTATAGAGAATCCCAGCTTCACCCTCGATGGAGCCGCCTTGCTCTTCAAACAGCGCAACAAACTTCAACAAATTCCGGTTGCTGGCGGCAAATTCACGCCCGCCACCGAACCGGCCGTCGCCAACGTTTGGAAGCCCACCGATAAGCCCTCACCCAACCAGCAGCATCAAGCGCATCTGTCCTATTGGGGAGCCAAACCCCAGGACGGCATCCTGAGCATCCAGTCGCCAGCCGGCGGCAACACCAAAGAACTAGCCGAAATCGTCGGCGGCGAAGGAACGCTCAGCGACGCGCCGTGGTCGCCTGATAGCCAGTCCTTGGTCTTCGTCAGCTATCAGCGCGTTCCGCAAGAATAGACTTATGGCAGAACTCAAACAAAGAATCGCGGTCTTAGGCGCCGGCAACATGGGTGCCTCGTTAATCGGCGGCATTTTGAAAGCGGGCCTCACAACGCCTGATCGCTTGCGCGCCACCACCAAATCGCAAGAACACGCCGAACAATTGTCGCAGCGCTTCATGCTTCCCGTAAAGGCCGGCGGCAATTTAGCCGCAGTCCAAGATAGCGACATCATCATCGTTGCCGTGAAGCCCACCGCCGTCGCCGGTCTCCTCGAAGAGGTGCGCCCCGCCTTCCGCCAGGACCAAATCCTGGTCTCTCTTGCCGCCTCTTTGCCCCTGCCCGTGATTGAAAAGCACGCAGGTAGCCCCATGGCCATTTTTCGAGCTATGCCCAACATCCCGGTCGTCGTGGAAGAGGGCGCTACTGGCATTTCCTACAATGCCGTCGCCACCCAAGCCGACAAAGATGTAGTGGAACAGATTTTTCGCTCAGTCGGCATAGTCTGCTTCGTTGAAGAAGACCTGATGGACGCCGTCACTGCTCTCTCCGGCAGCGGCCCCGCCTATATATACATGGTCATCGAAGCGCTCATTGCCGGGGGAGTGAAAATGGGTTTGTCGCGCGAAGTCTCCACAAAATTGGCCGAGCAAACTGTCCTCGGTGCCGCCAAACTGGTGCGCGAAACAGGCCTGCATCCAGCGGTCCTGCGCGATCAAGTCATAACGCCCGGCGGCGTCACCATCTCGGCCATTCATGAGCTGGAACGCCACGGCCTGCGCGCCATGCTGATTTCAGCTGTCGAAACCGCCACCGTCCATTCGCGGAAAAAAACAAGCTCCTTAACCGCCTAGCGCTGAATCCCAATGAAAAAAGGAGACCCTTCCGGATCTCCTTGTTCCCTAACTCTAAGGATCGGCCCTTATGACGAACTCTGTGTCGTATGCGCTCGTCGGTTTTTCTGCCAGCAATCTTCGTTGTGGTCAGTGCAAACGGGCTTCTCTTTGCCGTAGCTCACTGTGTCCAATTGGTCCGCCGGCAAACCAAGTCTGACAAGAAATTCCTGCGCAGCCTTTGCGCGACGGTCACCCAATGCCAAGTTGTATTCATCCGAACCGCGCTCGTCGCAGAACCCTTCAATACGCAGCTTGTATCCCGGATACTGCTTCAAAATCTCGCGCAACGCCGTGGCGTTCGCCTGCAACGTGGCATCCGCATCCGGGCGAATCGCATTCTTATCGTAATCAAAGTAAATATCATGGATCTTAGCCAGCAGATCTTCGATGCGCTCCTTCACCTCGGGCGGCGGTTGTGGTGGCGCTTCCACCGGTTTCACCTCTGCAACCTTCGGCTCAGGTTTAGGCGGTTCAGGGGCCGGTTTCGGCGCTTCTGGTGCGGGCGCAGGTGGTGGCGGAGCCGTCGCCACCTGCTTTGGGTGACATCCGGCCAGCAACACAAACACGGCAACTAGACCTATCTTTCTAATAGCCTCCGACTTCATAAAGTTCTCCTTTGCGAATCTCATACCTTTAAGATAAATCAAATCCCTTGCTTGAAGTGAATCAAAACCCAAAGAATCTTCTTTACCGCAACGGCTGATTGGCCAGTATATCTGGCGAACCCTCCGATTGGCAAGAAACTTCAACCTACACCCCCGCACTCACCACTGATCCGCCACCCTTTCCGCAAACCTCACGCTCCAACTCACTCCGGTATCGCAAGTGCCGCCAGCGCGTCAGCCCAATAATCGGCGACCACACCGTATGCACCAAGTCGTTCTGAATCAAAAAATGCCAAAACCGATTCGATCTCTTATATAGATACGACATAAGCAAGTACGGCGCCCAAGCCCGCCAATCCTCCGGCCTTCTCTGCCAAATACTGGTGTGCGAAAACAATCGTTGATACATCCACCCATAGCCATGCTCCAGTTCCTCGGGGCTCATGTGCTTCGGACGGAACACCGCGTGCCCCGTGTCATAACGCGACCAATCCCGGTGCAGCAATCTCCCCTCCGCCTCCATCTGCCGGAACAAAGGCGTAGCGGGATAAGGCGTCAATATGTGGAAAGTTGCGCATTCCAAACGATTCTCCTCCACCCACTGCGCCGTCTGCGCAAACACATCTTTGCGGTCCTGATCAAAACCCAGGACAAACGAACCATTCACTTGAATACCGTGTTCATGCAAAATCCGCACCCGGCGCGCGTATTCGCTCGTCTTCGGCGTCTTCTTGCGAGCGGCGTTCAGATTATCGTCGGAAAGTGATTCGACCCCAATAAAAACGCCCATACAGCCAGCCAGCGCCATTTCCCGAATCAGCGCCGCATCGTCCGTTACATCAATCGTCACCGCCGCGCTCCACACCTTTCGAATCGGCTTCAATGCCTGACATAACGCCCGCAAGTACTCTCGCCTCGACCCCAGATTATTATCGATAAAGACCGCATACGGCTCGCCGCTCTCTTCGAATTCAGCCACGATTTGCGCCGGGTCTTTCATTCGATAAGGCATGCGCAAGCCATCCGTAGCCAGATAGCAAAAGCTGCATCGGTTGTGACAACCCCGCGTCGCAATCAAGCTGGCGTTGGTCAAGAAGCTGCGCTGCGGCAAAATCGCGCGCCGGGGCGGCGGATCATCGCGGTACGGCGTCTCATACTGCGCTATGTAGAGTTTGCGCAGGCATCCCGCTTCACAGTCAGCCAGAATCTTCGGCCATAGTTGCACGCCATCGCCCATCGCCAGTGCATCCGCATGCGGCGCGCACTCTTCCGGGCAAGACGTTACGTGTAATCCGCCTAACACAACCTTGCTGCCCAGCCGGCGAAACCAATCGGCCAGTGCAAAGGCGCGCTTAGCGAACGTGAGGTGAACCGTAATCCCCACCAGCTCCGGCAACGGCTGGCAAGGCGGCGCTCCGTGTAGCAGATTCTCGTCCCAATACTTCACTGCCCAATGCGCTGGCGTCGTCGCCGCAAAGCTAGTAAGCGCCAGCGTCGGCGTCAACACGTGTTTGCCATAACTGGCGTGTGCGTCTTTCGGGTAAAACGGATTCACCAAAAGAGCCGTCCGCCGAGCACACTCCCCCGCCACGGCATTCACGTCAAACGTTGGCGCCTCGGCCATTTCACGCGGCTGCCAAAGTTTGCGAAGAGGTCTGGCAAAGGGTTCGTCAGGAAGAATCATGTCGATACTTTATCAAATAAAGTACTTTTAGTCAATCCCGGCTTGACGCCCTCGTTACCAACCCTGCCGCTAAGCTTCCCCAGATCGACCCAGAATCGCTACACTGGTAGCGCAGAATGCCGGAATTATTCACCCTATGCATTTGACCGAAGAGGCCCGCCTAGCCCTCTTGAGTGCGATCGTGGATTCCTCCGATGACGCGATCATCAGCAAAGATCTCAACAGCATCATCACCAGTTGGAACAAAAGCGCCGAACGCCTTTTCGGCTACACCGCGGAAGAAGCGCTCGGCCAGCCCATCACCATCCTCATTCCCCCCGACCGCCTCAGTGAAGAACCCCACATCATCAGCCGCCTCAAAAACGGCGAGCGTGTCGATCACTTCGAAACCGTCCGCCGCCGCAAAGACGGCACCCTCCTCGACATCTCTCTAGCCATCTCCCCTGTCCGCGACAGCACCGGCAAAATCATCGGCGCATCAAAAATTGCCCGCGACATCACCGAATCCAAACGATTGCTGCTCGATCTACAACGCACCAATCAAATGCTCGAACAGTTTGCCTACTCCGCCAGCCATGACATGCAGGAGCCGCTCCGTTCCGTCAAAATCTTCAGCCAGTTGCTCATGCGCAAATACGGCAGCCAGCTCGATCCGGAAGGCAAACGTATGCTCGACTTTCTCCAAAGAGGCGCCGGCCGCATGGAAACTCTTTTGCAGGACTTGCTCGAGTACACCCGCCTCATCGAATTCGAAAAACCCACCGAAGAGACGGACGCCAATCTCGCCTTGGAAAGCGCGCTCCAGAGACTCAACGACACCATCTCCGAAAGCAACGCCAAAATCACAACAGGCGTTCTGCCCTCATTGCGTGTTCACTTCGCACATCTGCAACAGTTGTTTCAAAACCTCATCGGTAACGCGCTCAAGTATCGCGACCCCAACCGCGCCCCGACGATTTCTATCAACGCGATCCGTCAAGACGCCCACTGGCTCTTCTCTATCCAGGACAACGGCATCGGCATCGCCCCCGAATTTGCCGAAACCATCTTCGGTCTCTTCAAACGCCTCCACACCGGCGACCAATACCCCGGCACCGGCCTCGGCCTCGCCATCTGCCGCCGCATCGTCGAACAGTACGGCGGCCGCATCTGGATCGAATCGCAACCCTCCCCAGGCACCCTCTTCTACTTCACCCTTTAAATCCAGCACTGCCCACTGTAACGCTAGGTTAAAGGTAGACGCCAGAGATGGCCGCAATAAACACCAGCGTCCCCGCCAGAAAAAAGAGCGCGGCAATCGCCAGTAGCGGCCCTGCCGACTTCAGCCGCCACTCCCGCGCCATTTCCTTTTCCATCTTGGCTTGATCGCTTTCCAAACTCCGATCGCCCAGCCGCGCGAATTTCAGCTGACTCGCCAACATGTCCGCAGCAATATACCGATGCGCCAAAGCCGCGGCGACACACAGACCCATCAGCATGGCAGTCCAAATCAGCAATCCAGGGTCCGCGGAAATCGCAGCCGCGCTAGCTGGCTTCTTTAGCAGGTAGCCGACCCCCGCAATCGCCAACAACGCCAGGCGCAACAGTTCCGCTGAAAACGACACGTTCCGATCGCCTACCGCTAAGTCCTGCTCGAAGCCATCAATCTTACTTTGTCCCAGTACTCTTGTTTGTTCCGGCAGTAGGTCCAACATACGCCGCCCACATTACCACACGCTCGCCACTCTTCCCTTACCGAACCACCTTGCTCAGAAACCCGCCAATCGCCTCCCCAATTTCGTCCGCATGCGTCTCCAACGCAAAGTGCCCCGTATCAAAGAAGCGAATGTCTGCATCTGGCAAGTCCCGCTGAAACGCCGCCGCACCTGCCGGTAAAAAGAACGGATCGTTCTTCCCCCATACACCCAAAAATGGCGGCCGCTTCGTGCGCAAATATTCCTGGAACTTCGGATACAGCGCCACATTACTCGCATAATCCAGAAAAAGATCAAGCTGCGCCTCATCAATCCCCGGCCTCGCCAACAGCGCCGAATCCAGCGCATACGCCTCCGGAGCCACCAAGCGCTCATCCGCCACCCCATGCAAATACTGCCACTTCACCGCCTCTGGCTTCAAAAACTCCCGCAGCGCCGCCCGGTTTTCCTCGCTCGGCTCTTTCCAATATTTCTGAATCGGATTCCAACCTTCGCTCAGCCCTTCCTCATAAGCATTCCCGTTTTGCGAAATGATCCCCGTAATCCGTTCCGGATGCGCCACCGCCAGACGAAATCCCACCGGCGCACCGTAATCAAACACATAGATCGCGTAACGGTCGAGCCCCAGCTTCTGCGTAAAGCCATCAATCACCCCAGCCAAATTCTCAAACGTGTAGCGGAACTTCGTCCGATCCGGCGCATCCGAAAACCCAAATCCCGGCAGATCCGGCGCAACCACATGGAACCGTTCCGCCAACTGCGGAATCAGCTTGCGAAACATATGCGACGACGTCGGAAACCCGTGCAGCAACAACACCGTCGGCGCGCTTTTCGACCCCGCCTCCCGGTAAAACACTTTCAAGCCATTCACATCGGCGTATTGGTAAGTTGTCATGAAGTTCAATCTCCTCCATCAGGAGATTCCGCTAACCGGTAAAACGATTCGTTATTGGTGTTACAATGAAAGCAAGAAATTTTGCGAGGCGAGAATAAAGCTTGGCAGACACGAAGACTTCAACCACCCTGGACGAGCGCGACGGCTTCCTCTTCCTCGGCAACAATCTGGTACTGGACTTCCTCAACACCTGTCCCGTGCTCAATGGCGAACCGGCCGAACTCCTCCCCGACTTTGCCGCAATCTTGCGCTGGTTCCGCGCCGCCGGCCTGCTAACGGCAAGTCAGGCGACTGACCTTGCGCAACGCTGGAATGGCTCGACGCGATCGCGTGCCCTTACCTCCGCCATTCGCCACATAAGAGAAACTCTAAGAACCGAAATCCTCGCTTGGACGGACACCGGAAAACTCCATCGAGCAGTCACTGAAGAATTGAACCAACTCCTGACCGACCACCCCATGCTCACGCGAGTGAAGCGCGACACCAACGGCGTCGTAACAGAGTCATGGTTCAAAGCCAGCGAACCCGAAGACTTATTCGCACCCCTCGCTCACAGTGCGGTCATGTTGTTTGCCAGCGACCACCGCAGCCGCGTCCGCAAGTGCGCCAACTGCGTCCTCCACTTCTACGACGACAGCAAAAAAGGAACCCGCCGCTGGTGCAGCATGCAACTATGCGGCAACCGCTCCAAAGTCGCCGCCTACGCCGCACGTCAACGATCTTCTAAATGAGCTCGCTCCATGCTGAGACATACGGCGGTATGATGTCGGTATGACCACGTCGAAGATCGCCATCAGTTTGCCAAAGGATCAACTCGCCCGGGTCCAGCGAGAAGTCCGGGCCGGGCGAGCAGCTTCCGTTTCGGGTTACATTGCCCGAGTTTTGCGCGAGCAGGAGAAACGCGAGTCTCTGCGGGAACTTCTGCGGGATCTGATCGCACAGCATGGTGAGCCAGATGCGAAGGATCACCAAATGGGCAGAACGCGCACTCGCACAGCGGCGGGCATAGTTCTGGATACCGGCGCGCTGATCGCCTTGGAGCGCGGTGATAAACGGATGATCGCCTTGCTCCATCGGGCGTTAGCGCAAGGCCGGGCTTTTCACGTGCCGGCGGGTGTCGTGGGGCAAGCTTGGCGTAGCGGTCGCGTTCAGGTCACCTTAGGGCGGTTCTTACGAAGCGAGGAAGTGGAGATCGTTCCTCTTGACGAGCACCTCGCCCGTTCATGCGGAGAACTCTGCGCCGCTGCCGGCGCTTCCGATGTTATCGACGCGTCGGTAGTAATTCTCGCCAGGCAGCGACTCAGATCCTATAGTTACGAGCGACCCAAATGATCTACGGCGTCTCGATCCCGCAGCCCAGATTATTATGCTGTAACTCTCGCGCAAACACTGGCCTGTGACTCCTGTCATACGTTTCACCCAGCTCTTCGCCGTTCCTCGATACCAGCGGCTCAGCGGAGGGCGGCCTTTAGGCCGCGCGGAACTTTAGTTCCGCAGTCTAGCGTTTGCTAAGTGCCTTCCTCGGTGTAAGCCATCGCATCTTTTCGCGAATGGGACCACCACCCCCTTGCCCCAGTCTCTCCTTTACTCAAAAGCCACCACACCCCGGAGTCCAACTTCAGTACTATACTGAGTTACTAACCAATCCCATGCCCAGCTTCTGCGGCCTCGATAACGACGTCTTCATCAGCTACGCCCACGCTGATAACACCGAAGGCTGGATCACCGAATTCGAAACCCACCTCACCAACCGCCTCCACCAATTCGACCGCGACGCCCCTTTCGCCATCTGGCGTGACAAGCGCCTCGACGGAGCCTACCTCGTCAACGACGAAATCGCCACCCGCCTCAAATCCTCCGGCGTTCTCATCTCCATCCTCTCCCCCAACGGCCTCACCTCCGATTGGTGCCAGCGCGAACGCCAGACCTTCGAACAGTCCGCCGCCCGCAACGGCGGTCTCCGCATCAACAACAAAGCCCGCACCCTCCGCATCACCAAATCGCCCTGCCCCGCCAACAAGGACCGCGCCCTCTTCGGCACCCTCGGCCACGATTTCTACCGCCACGCCCCCCAACCCGGCTTCTTCCAAGAGATCAACCAGCACTCACCGGAATTCCAAGACAAGCTCCTCCAAATCGCCCAGGAAATCTTCGACCTCCTCAAAGAAATCCGCCAAAACCGCCGCCAACCCCCCGCGCCCGAACTAACCGTCTACCTCGCCGCCTCGCCTGCCAATACCACCGCCGCCGAATGGCGTCAACGCGTCGCCGACGAACTCACCGGCGCCTGGAAATGCCGCGTCCTCCCCGAAAATCCTGATCCCGATCAACTCTCCAAAGCCTCCATCACCGCGCTCCTCAAAGACTGTGATCTCTCCCTCCACTGGGAAACACCCGCGCAACCCAAAACTGTCACCGATACCCTCCAATGGGAGTGCGCCCTCGCCGCCGCACAATCCATCAAGCGCGTCATCTGCGAAGTCGCAACCGGAACGCCCCCCACCCCTCCGCCGCACACCAGCTCGGACGACGAACGCATCCGCGCCACCGCCCCCGACGAAATCATCCAGTACTTCGAAGACTTCATAAAAGCCCGCCGCAAGGCCCCCGCCCCCAACCCCGCCGGCCAACGCCCTCTCGTCTACGTCATCTGTGCGCCCGACGAAATCGAAGACGCCCTTCGCCTCAAGCAATGCCTGGAAAACGAAAGCCACTTCGCCGCCATCCTCCCCATCCGCGACACCACCGACGGCAAAGCCCGCCTCGCCGACCACCGCAGCTGGCTCAAAACCTGCCACTCCGCTCTCCTCTATTGGGGCCGCTCTTCGCAGCACGGATGGTTTCGTGAACAGCAGCGCGAAATCATCGCCGCTCAATTGAAGCGCAAAGCCAACCCCCTCCGCGCTCTCTGCCTCGCCGTCTCCAATACCGCCGACCCCTCTTCCGACGCCCTCCCAAATCTGCCCCTCCAAAAAATCGCCAGCATCGAGTGCGCCGTCGTCCGCAGCCACATCAAAAACTGGGAACCAGAAATAGCAAAAGGAACGAGCGCCCCATGAGCACCGCCGCCGTTCCTGCCATCTCCGCCGCCGCTCCCTTCCCCGGCCTGCGCCCTTTCCGCGCCGCCGACGCCCCCTTCTTCTTCGGTCGCGACGAACAAATCGAAGCCCTCCTCAACCGCCTCGCCACCCATCGGCTCCTCGCCGTCGTCGGCACCTCCGGCAGCGGTAAGTCATCTCTCGTCGGCGCCGGCCTCATCCCCACCATTCAAAGCGGACACCTCGGCCCTACAAATTCAACTTGGCTCATCGCCAATATCTTCCGCCCCGGCACCGACCCTCTCGCCGGCCTCGCCCATGCCCTCACTGGAGCCTTCTCACTCGCGGATGCCACCCAAGTCGAATCAGACCTGCTTAAAAGCTCCGCCGCACTTACTGACTTCGCCAAAGCCCACCTCGCCCCGAACCAACGCCTTCTCGTCTTCGTCGATCAATTCGAAGAACTCTTCCGCTACCGCGAGCAAGCCGGCGTTACCGGTCGTGATCGCTCTACCGCCTTCGTCAAACTCCTGCTCGCCGCCACCGGCAATAGCGAAGTCGCTCTCCCATCCGCTTCCGATCTCCCGCCCGTCTATGTCGTCCTCACCATGCGGTCAGATTATTTGGGCAAATGCGCCCAATTTCGCGGCCTCCCCGAAGCCCTCAACGACGCGCAATATTTGAGTCCCCCGCCTCTCGCGAGACCACTGTCAGGCTCATCTGCGCGTGGTTTTTGTTTCGGCCATCGGTTGTAACCCACAGTGGATCATTTGACCTTAGTTTGGTTATATACTCGATTTCCATGCGATTTACCTCTGAATCCAAAGCCACATCAGATTCCCAGATAATCTCTTTCCTTATGGAGAAATCTCGTCGTTGATCTCTCAGAAGTCGTTTGCAATAAGCCGATCATCGGCGCTGCCAAAATAATTGGCGCTGTCCGTCAAATCCTTACCGACATAAATCTTTCCGTTCGGGTAAGTGATCTTATAAATAACTTTCATCGATATCTTCCCCGGCACATGGTATGGAGTGCCTTATCGATCGATTGGTGAGAAAGGGCTCCAAGTTGGGAGGTAGGCATCGGCCACTATTCTGACACAATCCGTCGGAAGGTTCGAGCCCCCGCAACCTTGTCTTTAAGGCAGCTGCAAGTTCTTCTCCATCGGTCAAATTATGGGAAAAGGACGGCTTAATGGGATGATTTTTTGGGATACAGTTTGGGTTACAGTTGGGTTACAGTTTTGGTACGATTAGCGGGTTATAGCGGGATCAAGGGATTTGAGATCGTGAACGCGAAAAAATCGATTTATCGACGGTAACAGCGGGCTATAACGGGACAATTCTATTCTTTCTTTTTATCGGGTAAATCCGGGTGTTCCGGCTTCCCAAGCTTGAGACGTGGGTTCGATTCCCATCACCCGCTCCATTTTTTCCGGCGCAGAAAATAAATCCCCCAATGTGTTAGCGATGTCCTGCCTGGCCTCCGAGATCACTCCCAAGTACCGCTGAGTCATCTCTATATCCCGATGTCCAAGGGTTGGCTGAAATCAGGGCCATGTCTTTGGATTTCTTCAATGCCCACGAAGCGGCGGAACATAAATCTCGGAGGTGGAGGCCCGGCATATTCGCCTTTTTTCTCAGCTGCCTCCAGCGCCGTGGGAAATCCGTAAAATTCAGGATTGGTGGAGGCCACTGTGGCCGCGGATTATTTCAACTCATACCGGAGCGATGTGGAGTAAGAGGTATTCTCTTGGCCTGCGGCGGCGGGCGCGTAATCCACCGCGATAAATTGCTCCCCCTTGGCGGTCACAGGGACAGAGGCTTTGCCGTCCGTCGGCTTGGACGCTGGGCGCTTTATCACCATGGATGCCATACTCCACTTCGCGCCCGCGAGAGGCTTGCCGTCAAAGAGGACTTGAACCGGCAGCGTCCCGTCGGCTTTGAAGGGGTCTGCTTGAGGAACGATTTCGAATTTGAGACCGAGTGGGTTTTGCAAACCCGGAACTCCAGGCGTAGATCGACTTATGCAGCTTGATCGGGTGATGGTATTGGCCCAGAGATTTGGCGGTTTCCTTGGCTACATTCATCCAGTTCGTTGAGCTTCCCGCCACCCAATATCCATTATCAAACACGACGCTGATCGTCGGCCGCCTGAGGGTCTTTTCTGAGGGCAAATGAATCCGGCATGGGATCCGTTCAAGAGGGATGGGCGCTCCCGATCTTGTCATAGCCTTTGATATTCGGTCACTTTAACGGGGTTATACACTTTCCGGTGTTTCATGTCCGTAGTGCAGCTCGAGACCGATCGCCCTTTGTCCAATAAGCCAGACATCGTGCGCCCACAAACTGCCCTGAGCCAAATGAGTCCCAAAGAATATCGCCATCGCTTTTATGTTCATGATATTTCCCCTTATATTTTAAAGTAATACTCATTCCGGCGGTAATCTGCCACACGGCCCAGGATAGTAAAAGGGATATCCACCCCCACTGATCGATTTCCAGGTCGGAAGCAAACCGCTGGGCGTATCAACGCCGCTCCGACGAACGCTTCCCAGGGGCGCTGAGCGTAAGTGAGCCTGCCCTGCCAGCGCGTGACGGGAGCCTGCTGAATCTGTCTTCCAGCCGGGCCAGCGGCGCACGGCCATAAAGTTCCGTTGCCAGGTCGGTGACCAGATAGCGCGTGTCCAATATCGGCTGCGTCCACCGCCGGATGTTGGTCCAGCACGCTCTTCGGGACGCTGGTGATCTGGTCGCCGCCATTGATTTCGCGGCGTCCAGATCGCGCGCTTTGACCCAGGCGTAGGCCGACTGCACGGTCACCCTTTTGGTCAAAACGGCCGTTCCGGAAACTTCAAACCCGTTACGCTCCGTGTTGT
>CAWJBS010000058.1:0-39822 GCA_963840845.1 Bryobacterales bacterium | reverse complement strand
CACTTCATGGGCGTAAAAGACGGTGCGGAACTGCCCGGGATAACGGGAGCGCACCGCCAGGGCCGTGGGCATGCCCATGTATTCGTGGCTCAGCACGATGGGCTGGTCGCCGTTCTCACAAGCCCCGATCGCCCGGACGGCTTCCAGGCCCGGCTCGGCAATGCGGCAATACTGCTCGAAATCCCAGATGTACTCGTACTTGCCGCTTTCGATGCCGTAATCCTGGAAGAGGACAAATTTGAGCACGCCCATTTTTTCGGGGTTGTAGTGGCGGACATCGATGAGGAGCACTTCGGGTTCGGCGGTGACGCCGGTGAGGGGATCGTGGAAGGTCTTGGTGCCGTAGACGATTTTGACGCCGTAGTCGTGTTCGATGCGTCCGAAATCATTGGCGATAGGGCGTATTGCGGATGCCATCGACGCCGCTGTAGAGGACCTTGCCGCCGTGGAGCCGCTCCTCGGCGGGTCCTCGGTGCTGAAAAGCGGTCCGAGGAGGATGTCGCGTTTGACGCCGGCCCGGTAGACCTTGCTGGTGATAAGGCCGTGAATCGACGGCGCCGATGCCGCCGATTTTGTTGACGGCTTCATGGGTGACGTGGACGACTGTTTTCATCAAAGACCTCAAATGAGTCTGCCGCGGGTGCGGGAGGGGGTTTGCAAGAACAGGGATCAAGCCCTGACAGCACTCCTATCGGCAGTTCTTGCATCAGTGGTTGATAATCGTGCGGTGGGAAGGCAAAATTTGCATCTCCCTTTATAATGCCTGCGTGGATGACCAGCAGACGTATCTTCTCAATGGCCTGATCGCCCGCAATTTCGGGATCGGGAGGATCCCGTCTGTTTCCGCCCGGTCCGCGCGCGGCAGGCCGAATCCTTTGAGCTGTTCACGGCCGAGGAGAAGGAATATCTGGTGCAGTTGTTCGCCCCCACGTATGGCGAGGATCAGCTCGACTTTGCCGCCGGGGCCGTCAACCGGCTGGACCAGCACCGTTTCTCGGTGGTGCCGTTTCTTTCCGTCCAGGAACGTCGTCTTCGTGGCCGAGGGGCCGCAAAACAGCCGCATGGTGCTGAGCCTGGCGCGGCGGGCTCGTGCGAGTGAACCCGGCCCAGTATTCCTATCATGACATCTCGCAGGTGGGGCTGCGGCTGGCGTGGATGCACCGCCTCCTGCTGGAACAAATTCCGCGGCCCGCGACCACGTGCCGCTGGCGCGGCGGCTGCACGCGGACGGTGGTGCGCCGGAGCCGCTGCGCGGCCTTCTGACGCTGCCCACCTGGCAGGGCTGGGTTCATGGCGACATCCAGCCGGCGGCGCTGCTGCATGATGTGGATCATCAACTTCGGGCCATCACCGACTGGGGCCTGCTGCATTGGGGATGCCCGCTGGAGGACCTGGTGGACGCGTTCCTCTGCCTGGCGACGGACGCCGCGGGGGCGTTCGACCGACGCCGGGGCGTGGCCCTGATGGAATCCTATGATTTGCTGGTGTTGATCAGGCGCACGCCATGGACGCCGGTGGTGGCGTCGTGGTGTGCGCAGAGACTGGTGGATCAGGAACGGCGGTCCCTGCCGGAGAATTTTATCGAGGCGGTCCTGCCGGCGCCTGAGCGGTTGGCGACGGCGATGGCGTCGTGCTTCTGAGGACGCTGGGAAGTACCCGCCGGCGCCGGCGGCGCTACGGATTGGGCCGGTCTTCCAACGCGGCCAGGACGCGGCTTGAGAATTGATCGGAGACGGCCACGCCGCGCTCGGTGATGCGGGCGCTGTCGGGCGTGCAATCCGCATATCCCAATTCCACGTAGGGCGTCAGAACCTGGCGCAACGCGGTCCGCACGTCAAGGCCGGTGGCACAACGCGAATTCCGCAAAGTTCAGCCCTTCGTCAAGGCGGAGCCAGAACACGGCGGCGCCGGCGGCCCATCGCCGGCGGGCCAAGGGTTCCATTTGGGTGATCGGAGGAGCGATCGCGCCGGTCTGCAGGGCCTCCAGATAATGCGAGGCTGCCGGCGTTCTTCCATTGCCAGGCGACGGGGGCCTCCTCCCCGGCCCGCGGCCGCCGATTCTGGCGCGACCACGTGGCTGCCGGCGCTGGGGCCAAGGCCGAGCCAATTGCCGGCCTTCCAATAGACGAGGTTGTGCCGGCATGGGGCGGGTGCGCTAATTGGAGGTTTCGTAGCGTGTGAAGCCGGCGGCGCAACGCCGGTAGACGTGCTCGAACATGGCCAGTTCGTCCTCTTCGTCGATCTTGTGGAAAGCGCCGGTGCAACGGGCGGTCATGGCGGTGTTGGGCTCGTAGATCAGCGAATAACACGACAGGTGTGTGGGCTCCAGTTCCAGCGCCTTGGTGAGGGAATAGTCCCACGACGCCGGCGTCTGGCCGGGAATGCCGAATATCAGGTCCATGTTCAGATTGGCCAGTCCCGCCTGACGTGCCGCGGCCAACGCCTCCGGAACGCTCGCGGGATCGTGATCGCGCTGCAGAATCTGCAATTCCGCGGCATGGAAGGATTCGGGCGCCAAAACTGATGCGATTCACGCCGCCGGCAACCAATACCCGCGCCTTCTCCGGATCAAAGGTGTTGGGATTGGCCTCCACCGTGAACTCCGCAACCCCGGACAGGTCAAAGCGGCCGCGGAGAAGTTCCAAAAGCCGCTGCAACGCGGGCCGGAAGGAGCGTTGGCGTGCCTCCGCCGACGAAGACCGTGCGCGGACGCGGCGTGCCAAAGAAGGACAGATGCAGGTCGATTTCGCGGGCGAGCGCCTCCAGAAAGGCCCCGGACTGATCGAGGTGTCCGGCTACGGAATAAAAGTCGCAATAATGGCATTTACTGGCGCAGAAAGGCACGTGTACATATAAAGCTTCGATACACCCGGCCTGCCGGGCCAGCGGAGCGGGAAGCCCGGCGGAATGCTGCGGCAAAAAAGTGAGGGACGACATACGACCCATTGTAGCAGACGCGCCGCCCGGCCGGCGACGCCTGGCGCCGCGCCGCGGAACGACCCGGGATTTCGCTTGAACCTCATCCCGCGTCTGGTTAACTTGAGCTGGTAGTCCCTGTGCGGCCTGCACGCATGTCTCCGCAAATGCCCACGGATCAGGTGAGGGTTGAGTGATGACGATGGCTCTGGTCATGTTTACGGAAAAGGGAGAGCCCCCGGGATTCCCCTCACCAAGACGCGGGCCATCGTTGGACGGAATACGGAATGCGACATTCAGATTCCCCTGGCCATGGTCTCGCGACGACATTGTGAGCTGACCGTCAACAAGGACAAAGTGACCGTTCGCGACCTGGGAAGTTCCAACGGCACCTACGTCAACGCCAAGCCGCGTTCAGGAGTCCCCCATCGGGGCCGGAGAGACCCTGACGATCGGACCGGTGATTTTTACGATGGTGATCAACGGGTCGCCCAAACAGATCAAGCCGGCCGTCCCACCCTGCACCGGTTGAAGAAGGCGTGCAGGGCACGCCCGACGCGTCCAGGAAAGACGAGACCGGGATTCTGGATTTGGACGCATCCGGGGAGTTGGAAATCCTCGCCAAGGACGAGAGCGGCCCGGATGCGGCGGCGGAGTTGGAAGAAACGCCCAAGCCGCGGACCGGGAAAGCCTGAGGGCGAAAAAACGAAGTGGAAAATGGGGAAGGGGGTGGAACTCGCGGGGGCTTGGATGGTCTAATAGGGGATCGCGTTGAATGAGGCGCTGTTATGGCACGCCCCGGCTGGATAGTGTTGGGTGTGGGCCTTTGGCCCTGGGCGGGGTGGCGGCATCGGCGCAGGTTCTGCCGGCCTGCGCCGCAGATCCAAGTCCCCATCGCCCCCATGCCGCCGGTGGTTCCACGCGACGAAGTCCCGACCTTGCCCGTGGTCAATGACGGCTTTGCCAACGACCAGGACATCCAAGGTCCGATCAAGCCGTTGGTGGACGCGCTACGGTCGCCGGAGTTTGGGGTGCGCGACAACGCCAGCGAGCGACATTGCGGCTGCCGCCGGCAAGGCTTCAGGATGTGGTCGAGGCCCTGGCGGTCGAAACGGATGCCGAGGCGATCGAGCGGCTCACCCAGGTGGCGGCCCATCTGTATCTCAAGCCGCGGACGATGCTAAGGACCAAGGCCAGCCTGCTGGGGGTATGGTTTCAAGAGCCCAGCCTGAGCATGCTGGGAATCAAGTTCAAAATGGACGCGGTGAAACTGAAGCCGGAGATCCAGTCCGACAATGACGGTGATGGTCACGGAAATCCAGGTGGGTTTTCCGGCGCGCAGACGCTGCGGAACGGCGACCGGATCGTGGCCATCGGGGGGATGGGGTTTCCGTCCGACGTTCCGTTGGACGACAACGAGTATTTTCGGCGCGCGTGGCCGCCCTCTGGCCGGGGGCGGTGACGGCGATGGCTGTTCTGCGCAACGGGCGGATGCTGGAACTGGGCGTGCAGATCACCGGCCTGCCGCTGGACGGGCCCTCGAGCCCCACCACGATGGTCAACCTGCGGGCCGCCGCGCTGGAGGCCTTTCTAAGAACGCTCAAGACGGGCGACAAGAGCGAGGCGCGGCACCATCGCGCCGCCGGCCGAGCCGCGCATTCTTTACTTGAATCCATAGGCACAATGAGACCGGGATGGCCGCCGCGGGACGGAGCGGAGAGGCCCCATAGCCGCAAATGAACCAGAGCGGCCCGCGCCGTTCCGACGCCGACGGCCGCCGTTGCGCCGCAGGCATGAACCGCGACATGAAGAGTGAATGGCGGAAGCCGGACCGGCCCTATCTGGCCGCGGCGTAAAGCTCCGCGACGCGGGCCCAGTTGATCACGCCCCAGATGGCCGCCAGATAATCGGGACGGCGGTTCTGGTACTTCAGATAGTACGCGTGTTCCCACATGTCCACGCCGAGGATCGGCTTGCCGGAGACCGCGCCGGTGGGCGTGAGCACGGCGTCGGGCATGATGGGGTTGTCCTGATTGGCGGTGGAGGTCACGGCCAGTTTGCCATCCTTGACGATGAGCCAGGCCCAGCCGGAACCGAAACGCTTGTGCCGGCCTCCTGGAATTTGGTCTTGAAGTCGGCCGGCGAGCCGAAGGCCGCTTTGACGGCGTCCGCCAGCGCCCCGGAGGGCTCGCCGCCGCCGCCCTTGCCGGCCGGGGCCAGCAGGGTCCAGAACAGCGAGTGATTGACGTGGCCGCCGCCGTTGTTGCGCACGGCGGCCGGATGTCCTCGGGCACGCCGGGGAGGGCGCGGAGCAGGTCGTCGGGGCGCTCTTGAAGGTCCCCCTTGCCGGCGATGGCGGCATTGAAGTTGTTGACGTAGGCCTGGTGATGCGTTGGCATGATGGATTTGCATGGTCAGCGTGTCGATGACCGGTTCCAGGGCGTCGTGGGCATAGGGCAAGGACGGAAGGACGGCGGGCATGTTGGTTCCCCCATAGACAGGGTCAGGGATTCCGGGCCGGGGCCATCACGCGATGGGCCAACCCGGAACGAAAGGTCAATGGTTATATGGCTCGGGGCCGGGCGGAATCAAGGCTTGGCGTCGAGATCGATCTGGAATGTGGGACTCTGGCCGGACTGTCCCGCCCCGGCACCGCCGCCGTGAACTGCTCTTTGGGGGCGGACTTGGCGAAATCCTTCTCCAGGTCCCAGATGAAGAAGCCGCGGTCGGTCAGCATGGTCATGACGACCACATGCCGGCCGGGGCTGATCTTGGCGATGTCGGCCTTGCCGTCGGGGTTGGCTTCGGCGAAACCGACGATCAGGCTGCCCTTGTGCGTGTTCTTCCAGATGTTGACGATGTCGTTGTCAAAGAAAGGAGGAAGGTTGTGAAATTTAGATCGGCATCCGGCTGCGCCTGGCCCAGAAGGACGGGGATGATGGTGCCCCAGTACACGGGAGTCTCATCTTTGTCGGTCAGGGGCGCTTTGCCCCCAATGGACGGCGACGTTGAACAGCCCTTGGCTGGGGGACGCCCGGCTTGGCGTTGGCTGACCATCCGCCACTGCCGTTGCTGACTTTCCTTCTGTGCAATCCAGATTGTGCTCGTGTGCCGCCCGCAGGAGGGAGGTCGGCAGGTCCTGCGCGAATGGCGTCGGGCATGAGGATGTAGACGTGTGCGGCCTTGAGGACCGTGTTGATCCGCGGGGAGAACGTCACGTCGAAGCTGCCGAGTTCCTTGAACCACGGATGCGCACAGACCCGGCGCGAGGGGCTGGGAGGGTGTGGTTCGCAATAGGCCGGTCAATCTCCGGTGCGCCCGAGTTGCTTCATCTCGATGAGCCTGGGCGTTTCGTCGTCCGGAACCTGGAAGACCCAGTCTTCCAGGGTGTTGTCGCCCTTGACATAGTCATCGACGATAAAACCCTTGCTCAGGTTCAGGGGCACGAACTGCCGCCCCGCTTCCAGATAGCCGATGGATAGTACTGCCGGTCTTTGGAGGTCACGAAGCGCACCTCGGTCGCGGTGATGCGCAGATTGCCGTCATTGTCGCTGGAGACTTCCGGCGCCTGGCCGCCTTTTTTGACCTCCGTGCGCACGATGACCAGCTTTTGCCGTTGCCGATCGGGACGTTGATCGCCCTGCGCATCCTTGAGCCTGGGGGTTGGCACTGATCCACGCGTTGGCGACCTGGAAAGTATCGGCCGGAAGCACCCGCAGGGGTCCGTTCATCTGGCTGCGATAGCCGTAGGATTCGTTCAGGGAACCACCAGCCCACATCCCATTGCAGCGTGACCTTCCGCCATCCCAACGGGACCTGCGGATAAGGATAGAAGGGGCCGATGTATGGCCAAGGTGGGCGCCCCGCCGTGGGTAAGTCACGGAAGCATAGTTTGGGTAAGGTGAGTAGCTTGGCCAAGCATAGTTCGGCATGTTGGGTACATCGAAGCGGCATGGGGCCTGGCCACCGCCAACGCCGGGGGCATACATCGGCATCTGCACCTCCCGGGCACACCAGAGCTGGCGGCCCGGCGGCGGGGGAGCAGATTCGCTACCCGGAGGCAGGGTGGAAGCTCTCGTTGTTGCATTGCAACCATAGACATCGGTTGACGCATAGGGGTTGCCTGTCTTAGAGGCGCGGCTGCAGACACTCCCCCCTGGGTCATAGGCTGGGGGGCGACGTTCGTTGCCACTGGTTCCGTGGCGGCGACACGCTCTGCATTGGCGGGGGTAAAGGAGGCGGGCAACGGTGCTGGACGCAGGGCCGCGGAGCGGTATCGTCATCCGCAATCGCCTTTTCTTTCGCTTGGCTCTCCGACGCCCCGCGCAGCGGGTTCAAGGCAGCCAGGCGATGGAACGCTTCGGTGAACATGTTGGGCTTGGATTCTGTATTCGGCTTGGGATCTCGCATTTTGGCAGCCGTCAACAGCGTCCCACTCTTCATCAGATTCATCTCTTGCCATTTGAGGGCGGGCGTGTGGAATCGGGGGAGGCATGGGAGTGACAACCGCCGGACCGGCCGACAACACGGTCAGTTCGGGCATCACCTTCTCCACGCCGGCTCGATTTCTGGCGAACTTGACGGCTGTTGCGGCCTGTTCTTTGTTTCGCACCTGCCCTTGAAGACAGGCGGTCCCAATTCCAAACTTCACCACAATCAGCTGTAATGGCTGAGCTGGCCGCTCTGACGGAGATGCTGGGCGATCTTTTCGGCCACCTCCTTGTCTGTGTTGCCAGCCAACGCCAGGACGGGCACCAGCGTGGCCGTCACAGCCACGATACTTGCTAAGAAACGTCGCATGCTTTTCCTCCCCTCCTTTGGGTCCGAGTCCGGTGAATTCTTGGGTCAGAATCGCCCTGGCCGCCGCGAGGAGGGTTCCCGACACGACTGCCCAAGAAGACCTCGCGTTCCGGACTAGCGGTGTTACCCCCCTGGCAACGTCCGTGTCCGATTATTGCCTAGATAAGAGGTTTCGGTTGACGATTGTGTCGAACGGAAGCTTTTTTTGATTTTGCCGGTTCTGGCGGTCGTAGTGGACTTCCGGTCTGTAGGATCAATGATGCAAAACATTGCGCAGCAAAATCTTATGGCAATTCATCGCGGCTGCTTGGCCGTCTGTTTTTCTAGCTCTGAGAGCATCTCAATGACGACACTTTAGCCATAAACTCCGCCTCGCCGAATCACCAGGCGACCTGGTTCTTGACAAGGCAGGAAATGTGGGGGAGTAGTAACGGCGCCGAGGGGAGAGTTGGAGGGAAAAGCAAGCAAAAAGCCGCGCAAACCGCCGGCGTATCGCCGCGTTTCGCGTCCTTTAGGACTTGGCAGAGCAACAAATGCGGGACTTCCCATTGTATTCCTCACGCGGTGAGGAGTACAGAAGCTCCCGCCCCACCTCACGCGGAGCGTGAGGAGTACGATGGTCTCCTTAGCCTTCTCTCGCCCTCACGCTGTGCCCCGAAGTTGCAGGCGGCGGCCAGCACCATGACAGACAGTGTGCCGGCGGATACAAGCCAGAATCCAGGCACCAATTGGAAACAGACCATGGTGGCCAAGCCAACCAGGATAAGACATCCGAAGAACAACCACTGGTAAGATGTCTGGAAGGGGTATCCCTCGCCCAGTCTGGCGATCCAGTGCTAGCCAAACCAATAATTTGAAGAAGAATAAGTATCCAGAGGGTGGTAGAGGATTGAATTGCAGCCATGAAGTCCTGGCCAGGGGTGTGGGAAAGGGGTGGGATGGTGGGACGATTTGGGGGAATCCTGCCCAAGCCAATGGTGTGCCAAGCAGCGGAATCCACGGCCGCGATCGAGACCCAAACCGCGAAGAAATGTGTCTGATAGCGAAATAAGTTATATACCCGGCTGCCTGCTTCGCACGGCCGTGTTGCCGGCTGCGAAGATGCCCCTAAAGGTTTTGCCAACACTTGTAAGTTCTACAAGTTTCGCAAAGTAGCTTTGCAGGTTTTGAAAATTGTACGAACCGCAAAAACAAGGCAACTCGTCCCAATCTTGGCCGTGAGCAGTATAAAAACCCGCCCTTGACTCAAAACCTCTGAATACCGTAACCTGCGTCGTTACATTATCGCGCAGCAGCGGGAAAGGGTTTCCCCCTGCTGGATAAGCCTCTGCCAGGACCAGCCGATGGCATCATCGACCTGCGATCTGCTCAACCAGTTCCTGCGGACGTTCCTTATCTGTCTGTTGAGCCTCACCGGGCTATTTGTGGTGTTCGACGCCTTTACCAATCTTGAGGCGTTCCTGCACTTCGCCCGCGGGGGCAACTGCTGCAACTGATGGGCAGCGGACCACGCCCTGCAGTCGATTTTCTTTTTCGACCGCATCAGCAGTACAAGATACCGGCGGCACGCGAAATTGCTGATATGGCGCGCGAATTCGGTCTGCAGATCGATCAGGCTGGCTTCAACGAGGAAATGGAGAAGCAGAAAACGCTTTCGCGCGCCAGTTGGAAAGGCGCAGACAAAGCGCACATTGCCGATGTTTACAAAGCTCTTGCGCCAGTGGAATTTATTGGCCGCGAGACTTTAGAATCGCCGGTTGACGTGGTGCAACTGATCGTCAACAAGGCAGCCGTTTCGAGTGTGGATCATGGTGAGGCGGAAGTGGTCTTTGCCAAGACTCCGTTTTATGCCGAATCGGGCGGGCAGGTGGGCGATACGGGCCTTTTGCTCGATCCAGAAACGCGGGAACGGGTGGCGATTGTGGAGGGCACTTATAAACCGGCGCCCACGGCCATGGCGCAGAAGATTCGCGTGCTGCGGCCCATTAAAGCGGGCGATCAGCTTATTGGCGTTGTGGACAAGCCGTCGCGCGGCGCCACGATGCGCAATCATACAGCGACTCACCTGCTTCACGCCGCTTTGCGCCAAGTTCTGGGCCAGCACGTTAAACAGGCGGGCAGTGTTGTGGAGCCCGGCCGTTTGCGTTTTGATTTCAGCCACTATGCCGCGATGACGGAAGACGAATTGCGGGAAGTGGAAACGATTGTGAATCAGCAGATCATGGCTAATACGGAGGTGAAAACCGACGTGATGGATCTGGAGCATGCCCTTGCTACAGGCGCGATGGCGCTGTTCGGGGAAAAATATGGCGACAATGTCCGGGTGGTGAGCATTCCCGATTTCAGCCGCGAACTCTGCGGTGGTACGCATGTGAAGCGCACGGGCGATATCGGACTGATGAAAATCATTTACGAAGGCAGCAGCGCGGCTGGGGTTCGCCGCATTGAAGCGGTGACGGGAGAAGGCGCGCTGGAGCGTTTCCAATCAGCCACGGGCCAGCTCAACAAATTTGGCAAGCTGCTGAATACTTCGGAGACGGGCGTTTTGGATCAGGTTGAGAAACTGCTGGAACAGCAAAAGACGCTGGAGCGGCAGGTGGACCAGCTCAAGACGCAAGTGGCGCACAACCAGATTGAAAAACTCAGTGGGCGGAAGTTTGGCGCAGTGACTGTGCTGGTTGAACGCGTGGAGGGTCTGGATTCCAAGCAACTGCGCAGCATGGCCGATGAACTTCGCAACAAGTGGGGCAGCGCGGTAATCATGCTGGCGTCGGTCAACGGCGAAAACGTATCGATTATCTCAGCGGTTAGCAAAGATCTGACAGCCAAGGTGCAAGCCGGCAAACTGGTGGGCGATGTGGCCAAGGCCATTGGCGGCAAGGGCGGCGGCCGTCCGGATATGGCGGAAGGAGCGGGCAAAGATGCTGCCGCTTTACCGGCGGCACTGGCCGGCCTTTATGAACGCGTGGGAGCGTTGCTGTAGTGGAGCAATTCGACGTGGCCATCGTGGGCGCGGGCCCGACGGGGCTTGCGTGCGGCATCGAACTGGAACGGCGCGGTTTAAAACCGGTGTTGTTTGATAAGGGCTGCGTGGTCAATTCGCTTTACCACTACCCGACCAATCTGGTCTTTTTCACTACGCCCGAGTTGCTGGAAATCGGCGATATTCCAATGACTTCGCTGAATGAAAAGCCGGGGCGGACGGAAGGGCTGAAATACTACCGGCGCGTGGCCGATCATTACAAACTGAATATTCATCAGTATGAGCGGGTGCTGGCGTTCAGCGGCACGGATGGCCACTTTACGGTGCGTACGGAGAAACAGATCTACGGTGCGCGCAAAGTGATTCTGGCAACGGGTTACTACGATATCCCGAACGAGCTGAACGTGCCGGGTGAAGAGTTGGACAAGGTGATTCACTACTATCGCGAAGCGCATCCTTACTACAATCACGACGTGCTTGTGGTGGGTGCAAAGAATTCAGCGGCTATCGCGGCGCTGGAGTTGCATCAAACGGGTGCGCGCGTGACGATGGCCGTTCGCGAAGCGGGTATTCATAAGAACGTTAAATATTGGATTAAGCCGAACATCGAAAACCGCATTAAGGCGAACGAAGTGAAAGCTTATTTCCACACCACGGTGAAAGAGATACATCCGCACAATGTGGTTTTAGAAACGCCGCTGGGCGAGGTGACGATTCAGAACGATTTCGTATTTGCTATGACGGGTTACCGCCCGGATTTTGAGTTCATGGCCGCGCACGGCATCCACCTTGACCCGCATACATCGAAACCCATTACGGATCCGGTGACGCTCGAAAGCGAACGCGCGGGCGTTTATTTGGCCGGCGTGATCGTGGCTGGAACCCATACGAACGAGATTTTTATTGAGAATGGCAGATTTCACGGCAGGCAGATTGCCGAACATATTGCTGGGATTTGAGAGAGCAGCTCAGGAGAAATCGGTCGGGTGGGCTTTAAGAGGATTTTAGGTAGAAGCTAACAGGCTGGATTTGTGTGTCGTGGATTGTGGTGCAGAACAACCTTCAATCCCTGAGCTGCTCTCTCTTTTTCTGTTACTGGCCTTTATGAGGCATCTTCAATGCCAAACAGTGGCCCTATTATTTTCAATGGCTTGAGAGCGGCAGCACATTCAGCCGGGAAGAATTTTTTACCGAGCAGGATAAGATTACCCGGCAAAACCTGATTACGGGACGTTTGGCAGTGTTGCCGGCAGTTGCGACGGCCGCCCCACATGGCCGCTGGTGGCCTCGTCAATTAGTACGTGATTGTTTTGCAAAGTGGTGCCGAGAGTCTGATCAAGCTGGATGCGAGCTTGGCTGTAACCCGCCAAGGCAGACACTTCCGTGGCTTGGGCGACTGCCAAATCGCGTTCCTGCGTGACCACGTTATAGGTAGTAGAAGCACCTAGCTTGAACTTCTTCTGTTCGGCATCTAACAGTTGTTCTTCGAGGACGCGGTTCTTAACGGCAGCCTGATAGCGAATGCGTGCTTGTTGCAGACCGATCAGGCCGTTTGAGACGTCAACGCCTACTTGGTTGATGGTGCGCTCGTTTTCCAGTTCGGTCTGTCTATAACCCAATTGATCGATGGCTTGGTCGGCGGTAGCTTGGCGGTTGCGTAGCGTGGGGCCAAAGTAAGCCCCACCGCTTTCGCTGGGAAAATCCCGGCGAGCCAGCTGTCCGAGCGCTGTGCCGATTCCGCCAACGAAGTATGGGTTGGGCACTTCACAGATGGTGCGGGGGCCGTACGACGCTGGACAAGCCTCGTAGCCGTTAGGGATTGTGAAAGGCAAGCCGGGCGGAACTTGTCCCGCGAAAACGGTATGCGGCGTTCCGGATAGCCCTTGCGACTTTGCCGAACCAAAAGCGATTAACTGGGGCAAAACGCCGTTGGCGGTACCGAGGAGGTTGGTCTTCGCGTTGATTTGATTCAGGCGGTTGACTTCCAGGTCTGCGCGGTTGGTCATCGCAATGGCCAAAGCCTCTTTGAACGGCGGAAGCGTTTCTTTTTCCGGGACATCAATGTGGTCGAGCGGAATGATTTCCACGCTCGCCAGTTCTTTGTCGGCGAGACCGTTACGGCTGATCAGATTCTTGAAGCTAACCTGATCCTGTTCGAGCGTGGTTTCGGAGACTACTAAATCTTGCTCGCTGGTGGCGACTTGCGCTTCGGCTGTGGTCACGTCGAGCGGAGCCATGGTGCCGATTTGTACTTGCTTTTTATTGTCTTCAAAGAAGCGCTGGGCTACAGAGAGGGCTTCGCGTTTCGCACGTAGATCCTGATAATCAGAAACGAGCGAGTAGTAGCCGTTGAGCACGCCAACGACGACTGCGATAACCTGCGTTTTGAAAGTGAAATCGTTGATGCCGATGCTGGCCTTCGCAATAGTGATGTTGCGCGCGTTAACAGCGCGGCCGAAGCCGTTCAGCAAGCTGTGCTGCACGCTCAGGGACAGCGCCACGCCGGTTTGCGGATTCAAGATGTCGGTCTGGGCATTTTCGTTCAGATACGAGTCTGAGTACGTGATACTGCCCTTGCCGCCGGTGATGAAGCCGGTGTTGATACTTTCCTGATAGTTGCGAGTGTTATCGATCAGGTTAGAAATCTGGCTCTGGGTGGCGTTCGATTGCGGGCTTGACGTATGCGAGAAAATTTCGGAGCTTTGGAACGAAGGATCGAGCGTGGGCGTGATGGGACCAATTTGCGAAATTGTCGAGTTCGTTCCGGCACCGCCGCCGTTACTGCTGCCGCTGTTGCTGACGCCAGCAGCGGCCTGACTGCCCGCTACGCCTTGTCCGCTCTGCACGCTGCCAACCTGTGACGATCCGCTCGGTACGCCGGGCAGCGGTCCGCCAGCCAGTTGCCGAGTATAGTTCCAAGTGTCGATTAGCGCGTTGTAACGGTCGCTCTCGATGTCGATATTATTTTCGATGGCAAGAGCGATGGCATCTTCGGATGTCAGGTAGAGCTTTCCACCTTGAATCAAGCCATGGAGGCGAGTGCTGTTCGCCATTCGCGAGACCGGGATGGCCGGCGCGTTATAACGGAACCAAGCACCGCCGGGCGGGGTAACCGGGCCGAGTGGAGATTGCTGTGCCCAACCCGCAGGTGCGGCGAAGAGCACGCAAAGCGCGAGAGAAATCCACTGCTGCGCGCGTCTCATTGCTTTTGCTCCGGTTGGACGGGTGCAGGAGCCGGCAGATTCGCTGGCAACTCGGAAGGTCGCATCACGCGGCCTGACAAGGCTTCATCGATCGAGATGTGATTGATCTCAAGCGTCGTACCCAATGCTTGGTCGAACGAAATGCGCGCATGGCTGTAGTTAGCGAGCGATTGCTCTTCGGTGCTCTGCGCGGACGCTAAGGTCTGCTGGTCTTGCACAACCTGGAAAACGGTCGATGCGCCCAGGGTGTATTTCTTGCGATCGGCATCTAATGTCTGCTGCTGTAGAATTCGAGCTTTGACGGCGGAATCGTAGCGTACGCGGGCTTGGCGTAAGCCGATCAACGCGTTCTGTACGTCAACGCGCACTTGATTTACGGCTTTCTGTAATGAGAGTTCTGCTTGGCGTTGTTCCAGCGCGGAGGTGACGTAATCCGATTGCGCCGCGCGGTTGCGTAGCGGAATATTAAGCGACAGGCCTGCTGAGTAGTTCGGGTAATCGCGATGAAGAATTTGTTCAAAAAGTGTGCCCGTTCCGCCAACCAGGAACGGCGGCGCGACGGTCCCCGGCGCCAGGTAGTTCGCGCTGCCCGCCAAACCATTGTTTGTCAATTCGGCGAATAGTTGGAGCGTAGGTTTCAACCCATTGCGAATGGCTTTCAAATTGATCGCGTTGCTGTCGATATTGATTTTGTCTTGGGCGATCTCGATGCGCTTTGTGAGCGCCTCCTGCACCAACTGATCGATAGGATCAAGCTCGTCTTTCGGAGGAACGGTGATGGTATCGAGCGGGACAATGTGAACGTCCGCAAGCTCTGGACTCGCGACGCCATTGCGGCTGATGGCGTTCTTAAGAACGGTTTCCTGCTGCAGCAAATTGGTTTGCGAAATAAGCAAGTCTTGTTGACTGGCATAAACCTGCGCTTCGGCGCGCGTCACTTCAATAGGGGCCAAAGTGCCGATTTTCACTTGCTTCTGGTTGTCATCGAACAACGCTTGCGCGGTGGCTAATTCGTCTTTGCGGGCTTTAAGGTCGGCGTTGAAACTGACCAGATCCCAATACAGATTCAGGACCGCCGAAACCGTGGTGATGACCTGCTGTTTAAATTGCAGGTTGGAAACCTTTTCATTGTTCTTCGAAACCCGGATATTGCGGCCTAAAACGGGACGGCCAAACCCTTGCAACAAATTCTGGGTGATCTGAAAATCGAGGTCGCCTTGCGTGAACGGGTTCAAAGTGAACGAAGGACTGTTGTATTTAAGATGACTGGCGGCGAGAGTAAATTGATAGTAAGTACCGAAATCGTTGTATTGATAAAACTGCGCTTGATAGCTTTGGACAGTTGAGACCAATGCGGTAGTGCCGGTAAGAAACGTGTTGCTCTGTGGACTGGTTGAGTGAGCGTATTGGCCCACTAGGGAAAATTGCGGATCGAGGTTAGGGATGGCTGGACCAAGCTGGGTGAGGATACCGCTGGAACTGACGCCGCTAGCGCTAGTGCCGCCGCCGCTCGAGTTGACGCTTACACCCGTCAAGCTTACGCTCGTCGGGCCAGCGGCCAAGCCTGCCCCGACCTGTCTAAGCGCGCCGCCGCCTTGCGCACGGCGAGTCACTTCGCGCGTCAGGATCGGGCCGTAACGCTGAATTTCGATATCGAGATTGTTCTCAAGAGTCAGCGCGATCACATCCTGCGCCGACAGGTATAAGTTGCCGGCGCGAATCAAAGATTGCAAGCGGCTGGAGTTCGTAAGGTTGATGGGCGCAACACTTCTTTGCCGGTACCAGCCGAAGATGCCTTTTGACGGCTCCACTTGAATGGCGTTCTGCGCACTGAGCGTGCCCATCACCAACATAAAACTGCAAAGCATTGACAAGAGTGCTTTGTATCGTCTCATTCGAATTTACTTAAGACCCCCAGTAATAACAACGCAGGAGCACGCCTGCGCTCTCAGCGGCTGCGTTTCAACAAGACTAACCCTGCTGGAACGAAGAACGTTGATTGCGGAGCCGAAGTTCCGTTATTTGTTGCGTGCAACCCCATAGTAACGTATTGAACGGCTCATAACTATAGCAAAAAGAGCGCCATTCGGGGGTAGTTGAAAACAGAAGGGATGTAAGCCTGACGGCCTAGAGTGCTGTTCACTCCTGGGACGGCAATGACCGTTTTCCCAACCCGTGAAAGGCCGCGACTTGCTATCCTGACGGCGATGGAACCTTCTGTAATGGCTCTGTTCGAAGAAACTGGAGCGTATCTGCATGGCCACTTCCGATTGACCAGTGGGCTGCATAGCAACGAGTATCTGCAGTGTGCGAAGGTTCTAGCACATCCGTCCTATGCCGAACAACTGGGGCAGGAATTAGCAACCCAGATCAAGCACCTATTGGGCGGCGAGACACCGCAGGTTGTGGTTGCTCCGGCTATTGGCGGCATTGTGATTGGCCATGAAGTGGCGCGGGCCTTCAATGCGCGCTCGCTTTTCACGGAACGCGATCTGGATTCGAATGCCATGACGCTGCGCCGCGGCTTTGATATCAAGCCGGGCGAGAGTGTGGTTGTGATTGAAGATGTGATTACCACCGGCGGCAGCACGAAAGAAGTGATTCGAGTAGTGGAGACTTATGGCGTCAGAGTAAAGGCCGCGGGATCGATCATAGACCGCAGCAACGGGCGAGCGGATGTGGGTGTGCCGCGAGTTGCGCTGCAATCGCTCAAGGCGGTTGCTTATCAACCGGAAGACTGCCCGTTGTGCAAAGACGGCGTACCGGTGGTGAAGCCTGGTTCGCGCCGGACTGAACCAGTTTCTTAGAGTTCTGCCATGCGCAGACTGCGTTTCGATGTCGCTTACGATGGAACCGATTTTCATGGCTGGCAAGTGCAGCCTGAATTGCTCACCATTCAAGGCGTTCTGGAAGAAGCAATTGGCAGCTTGGAAGGGGGGCGCGTGTTTGTGGCCGGTTCGGGCCGCACCGACGCGGGCGTGCATGCCATAGCGCAGGTAGCCGCCGTCTCGACTGAGAACCCAATTCCGACCGACAACTTTCGGCGCGCGGTGAACCGGCTTTTGCCCCCTACGATTCGTATCAACAATGTGCGCGAAGTCCATGCCGGGTTCCATCCGCGGTTCGACGCCGTGCGTAAGACGTACGAATTTCGCCTGCACCGCGAGGAAGTCTTTTCGCCCTTTGTGCAGCGTTTTGTGCATCACCACCCGTATCCATTGAATGAGCAGGCGATGATCCAGGCGGCTCCGTTGCTGGTGGGTGAGCACGATTTCAGCGCGTTCGCAGCGGCTGATAGCAGCGATGCCGAGGAGCGCAGCAAAGTACGGACTATTTTTTGTTCGGAGATGCAACGCGCGGGCGAATTGCTGATTTACCGCGTAACGGGTTCGGGTTTCCTGAAGCACATGGTGCGAAATATTATGGGCGTGCTGGTGGAAGTAGGCAAAGGCAACGTGACGAATGTGGATCTGCTGGCTCGTCTGCAGCCTAATTGCGGAATAAATCCGGGCCCCCGCCTGCCACCGAGTGGTCTTATTCTGGTCTCGGTGGAATACAAAGACTGATTGCCATCTGCTACAACAAAGTCGGAGTCTCTCGCGCCCATGTTCCGTAAAGTTCTGATCGCTAACCGTGGAGAAATCGCCGTTCGCGTGATCCGCGCGTTGCGGGAAATGAACATCGCGAGCGTGGCCATCTATTCGGATGTTGACCGGCGAGCTTTGCATGTGCAAATGGCGGATGAGGCGATTTGCGTGGGACCGGCGCCCTCAGGCGAGAGTTATCTGGTCAAAGAGAAGATCCTGGCTGCGGCTAAACATGTGGGGGCTGAGGCCATCCATCCGGGCTATGGGTTTTTGAGTGAAAACGCCGGCTTTGCTAAAGCATGCGGGAAAGCGAAGATCAAGTTCATCGGCCCCGATTGGCGCGCGATTGAGCAAATGGGTTCGAAAACCGCCGCACGGCGAGTGGCCATCGCGGCTGGTGCGCCGGTGGTTCCTGGCACCGAAAAAGGCATTAGCGATCCGAAGGCGGCGCGAAAGATTGCCGCCGAACTGGGTTACCCGGTGTTGCTCAAAGCGGCTGCCGGGGGTGGTGGCAAAGGGATGCGGCGGGTTGATGCGGAATCGGAACTTGCCTCCGCTATGAGCAGCGCCTCCAGCGAAGCCGAACGCGCTTTCGGGTCGGGTGAAGTTTACCTGGAAAAGCTGATTGAGCGTCCGCGCCACATTGAAGTGCAAGTTTTGGGCGACGAGCACGGACATCTTATTCATTTAGGTGAGCGCGAATGCTCCATCCAGCGGCGGCATCAAAAGGTGGTGGAAGAATCTCCATCGCCGCTGATGCTCGCCAAACCCGAACTGCGTGAGCAGATTGGCGAGGCTGCTTTGCGGATTGCGCGCGCCGTCAACTATGCCAACGCGGGCACCATGGAGTTTTTGGCCGATCAAAGCGGCAACTTCTATTTTCTGGAGATGAACACGCGCTTGCAGGTGGAGCATCCGGTGACCGAGTGGGTGACGGGGATCGACTTGGTGCGCTGGCAAATCCGCATTGCCGCAGGCGAAAAGCTCACGCTTAAACAAGGGGACATTCGCTGGACCGGTTCTGCCATCGAATGCCGTGTTTACGCTGAAGATCCAGCTAACAACTTCTTCCCGAGCCCTGGCCGTTTGGCGCAATATGAAGAACCGAGCGGTCCCGGCGTACGTGTGGATGGCGGAGTTTATCCAGGTTGGACGGTGCCGCTCGACTACGACCCACTGCTAGCCAAACTCACAGTTTGGAGTGACACGCGCGCTTCAGCTATTGAGCGCATGAGACGCGCGGTCGCGGAGTATCGAGTGCTCGGCATCAAGACGAATCTTGGATTGTTTGCTGAACTCATGGCTGATAGCGGTTGGGTGGCTGGCGATCTGGATACAGGATTTCTGGATCGATTCATGAGCAAGCTCAAACCGCAGAAGTCGAACGCGGATGCAGCCGTAGCCAGCGTGTTGGCGGTTTCGAAGCTGGCGGCGCAAGCCCAAACAGCGGCGCCTGCGCACGAAACGGCATCGCTTTGGCGCACGAGCGGAAGACGAGGGCTATTGCGTTGAAATTCAGTGTTGAGATAGAAGGCCAAAGCCACACGCTTGAGCTTCGCGACGCGGAGTTTATCTTTGATGATGTTCCCGGGTCGGCATCGGTTGAGCAAGTGAAGCCCGGGGTTTTCTCCGTTCTGGTGGGCGTCAAGAGCTTTCGCGTGAACGTGGCGGCGCAAGGTGATGGCTTTGAAGTGGTCAGTAACGACGGACGGCCGAGGCTACTTTCGATCATCGATACGCGCGACCGCGCGGCGACCAGCGACGCAACGGCGGCCAAAGGCCCGGTTGTCATTCGGGCGCAGATGCCGGGCAAAATCGTCAAATTACTGGTACGGGTGGGCGCCGCCGTGGAAGTGGGCCAAGGCTTAATTGTGGTAGAAGCCATGAAGATGCAGAACGAGGTTAAAGCGCCCAAGAGCGGGATTGTGAAGAAGATTTCGGTGGAAGAAGAAGCGACGGTGGCGGCCGGCGAAACCTTGATTGTGGTGGAGTAAGAAGCAGAGATGCCGCGCGCGGATTGTAAACATTGTGGAGGAACGGGCTGGACAGTCAGCGAAAGCGAGGGCATTTCGTCGGCTACGCGCTGTGCTTGCGTCGCCGAGACACAGGTGGAAGAGGCCGAAACGCGCGCGGGCATTCCGGCTAATTACCGGCAGGCGTCCTTCGAAACTTTCCTGCTACCCACTGATAATCCCGTTTTGCAACGGGCCTTAGCAGACGTAATGCTGGCGGTTTCCTCATACGCGCGCACTTATCCGACGACCGCTAAGCCAGGGTTGCTTTTGGTAGGTTCGCCCGGCACGGGCAAAACGCATCTAGCCGTGGCCGCGCTACGTTCGCTGATGGCACGCGGACACGAAGGCATTTTCTTCGATTACCAAAATCTTTTGGACCGCATTCGTTCGGGCTACAACGAGGCGCTGGGAGCGGCCAATCGCGACGCTTACCGCAGCGTGCTTGAAACCGAACTGTTGCTATTGGACGATTTAGGATCGCACCGCGTAACGGATTGGGTGGAGGATACGGTGACGGCGATTGTGACGCATCGTTGCAACCATAAGAAACCAACAATCGTAACGACCAACCTGCCTGATCCGGACATGGGTGGCGCCACAATCGATAAAGGCGGCGTGGCCACGGCGCCGCGCTTTAAAACCACTCTCGAAGAGCGGATAGGCGAACGCGCCCGGTCCCGCTTATTTGAGATGTGTAAAGTGATTCGGATGCCGAACGCGAATGATTACCGCATTCGGCCCCATCGCAGCACTCAGTAGGACTGGTTAAGCTGTGGCTCCGGCGCCGAAGCTGGCCACGGCTTCGTTCTCATCTTCAAAAATCGGGAAGATGGTGTGCAGCTTGGTGATCTGCAGAAGATCTTTCATCTTGTTTTGCAGATGGAGCAGCTTGATGGAACCGCCCTGGTTGGTGGCGGTGGTGTACTTGCCCACGAGCTCGCCTAAGCCGGCGCTATCCACATAAGAAACGTTGGCCATATTGATGATGATATTTTTGCGGCCCATCGCCAAAAGCGAATTCAACTCGTCGCGCAAGACTCCCGAGCTTTCGCCCAACGTGATCTTACCGTTCAGATCGACAATCGATACGTTGCCCACTTGCCGTGTTTTTGCAGTCAATGACATTACTAAACACTCCTTTGCCTAGATCCTAGGTTAACCCGAGCGCGAAAAATAAGCTCAAACCATTAGAGTTTGGCCGTAATAGAGCGAAGGTTTTGCTAGCCGGCGTGCGAGACCGTTACACTAAAGGAGAATGAAGTTGGGCATCGACTTCGGAACGAATCGGATTGTCGTTGCCGCCGCCGACCGCGGCAACTATCCGCTCGTTTCGTTCGAATCTCCTGACGGGACCAATCCGGATTGGTATCCGTCTTTAGTTGCCATACGTGGCGAAGAGCGGCGCTATGGCTGGCAGGCTTGGGAAAAGCAAGGTGACGAATCGTGGACAGTGGTTCGCTCCATCAAACGCTTGCTTGAAGACGCGGGGCCGCAGACGCAGTTGGATTTGGGAAACCAGCATGTGCGGCTGAATCATCTGCTGCAGGGTTTGACGCAGGCGCTGAACTTGCAATTGCGGCAGGCCTCAAATCTAACGCTGCCGCCGGATGAGCCGCTGCAAATTATGCTGGGTGTGCCCGCGCACGCCAACAGTAATCAGCGCTTTCTGACGGTTGAAGCATTTCGCGCGGCGGGGTTTGAAGTACTCGGCATCTTGAACGAACCCAGTGCCGCCAGCATCGAATTCGGCCACCGGCAGCGTCAGGGCAAAGCCTCCAAAGAGACGATTTTGGTGTACGATTTGGGCGGCGGCACATTCGATGCTTCCCTGGTCACGCTTGATGAAAACGTGCACCACGTCATTGCTACGGAAGGCATCCCTTCCATTGGCGGCGACGATTTTGATCACATCCTGGCGGATCTGGCGCTGGACAAAGCGGGCGTGAGTCTGGATGCGCGCGACGAAATTTCGGCAGCCGGGTGGTTTTGGCTGCTCGATGAATGCCGCATTAAGAAGGAGACGTTGAATCCGAATTCCCGGCGCGTCTCCATCGATCTAGAGCCTATCAACTCGCAGTGGGGCAGTGTGGTGGTGCAAGTGGCTGATTTTTACGATCTAGCTAAGCCCTTGGTGGAAGAAACGATAGCCGCCGCAGAAGATTTACTCTCCAAACACTCCGGCGAGTTTGGCGCGCTGTATGTGACGGGCGGCGGTAGCGAACTGCCGTTGGTCGCCAGAGTGCTGCGTGAGAAATTTGGCCGTCGCGTGCAGCGTTCGGCTTATACCCGCTCGGCCACCGCGATTGGCTTGGCCATTCAAGCCGACCAACCGGGAACATATCAACTCAGCGAACGGTTAGCCCGCTACTTTGGCGTGTGGCGCGAAGCCGATTCGGGAAAGCGCATCGTGTTTGACCCGCTCTTCGCCAAAGGGCTCGGTTTGCCACCTGCGGGCGCGCCGCCATTAGCGATCCGCCGGCAATATTCGCCGGTTCACAATTTAGGCCATTTCCGTTTTATGGAATGCAGCCACCGCGCGGACGACGGCGGACCCACGGGCGAAGTGACGATGTGGGACGAAATCTTTTTTCCCTTCGATCCCTCGCTACAAGAGCGGCCCGACTTGAAAGGTTTTCCCGTGGAGCATTCCCTTTCGGCGGGACGTCAGCGTCTCGAAGAGCTGTATGAATGCGATGCCGGCGGCTCCATTTCAGTGACGGTATCAAACACAACCAGCGGTTTCAGCCGTACTTACCGGTTGGGGCGCTGGTCGGCCACCGATGCAAAAGCTGTGAAAGCCTCGGGCCGCAAGAAGAAATCCGCCGCCAATGGGCGCTGAGGGTACCGGGCCAGCCGTACAAGTACTTTGTTGTAGGCTTCGCACTACATTGCGTGTCCCTAAAGTGGAGTCAAAGCCGCTATTTAGAGCAGATGACTCGCTCAATGGATTCCAAAGAAGATGCCTTGTTATTCGGTCCGCTGCCGCAAAGCCCAAGCCGCGGTTTGCTATTGCTGCCAGCGGCGGCCCGTCTGCCGGACGGAACGCGCGTTAACGAACATGAGCCTTCTATTCAGAAAGAATTGGAGCCGCGCCGGCTGCCAGTGAATGAGTACTTGAAGCAGGTTTTCCGTTTTACCCCAGCAGAGGTGGAGTTTACGAAGCTTTTGCTTTCCGGCAAGAGCGTTGCCGAGTGCGCCAAAGAACTCAACGTAAGTGTTCATACCGCGCGCAGCCACCTGAAAAAAGCGATGTTCAAAACAAGGACCAACCGGCAAGGCGCGCTGATTGGGCTACTCTTAAGAAAGATGAATCTGCTGGACGGTCACTGAGCGAGGCTTCCGCGACCGCTGCCTAGCTAGCTTCCGCTTGCCAGCCGTTTCTGAGCAACTCTGTCATGAGCGGCCGCAGGATTTGGGTGGCCTGATCGCCCCAGTGGTTGGCAAACGAGAAACGCCATTGAGCTGTGGCGTTTTCCAAACTACCCTGGCCCAGCGCTTCCAAACCATCTTTCAAACCGCGCCAAATGTCGGCCAGATCGCCGCACACGGAACCCACCACTGGTTGTGAGGCAACCTCATAGGGATCAAGCATCATCGTGTAGTAATCGCCTGCTTGCAGGTTGGTTTTAAGAAGTTGGACGATTTCGTTATAACGCTCGTCTGCCACATTATGCGTATCGAGTTGCCCAGCAGACTCGGGCAATTCGATCACTTCAGAGAGCAACCGCGAAATCAGCACGAAGCAAACGGGAATGAAACTGACGCGGTCGAAAGTAGCGGCGCTTTCGATGTGCGAGCAGAAGGCCTCGGCGGTATTGACGAACGCGGGGCGCTGATTGGCGGTTGACGGTTTTTTCGAATTGGTCCACATCGCTGATTAGGACTTGGCCTTAGCGCGATTCTCTCACGACAAGGGTAAGGACCAAGCGCCCAAAAGCAACCCGCGGTTAGCCCGCACTCGCCGCCGCTGCGCCCACGGCATTCAGTTCCTTTACAATGCTCCCGACAAAAGACTTGGCATCGCCGAAAAGCATCAACGTCTTATCCATGTAATAGAGTTCGTTATCGATCCCGGCAAAACCAGGACTCATACTGCGCTTGATCACCATCACCGTATTGGCTTCATACGCCTTCAAAATAGGCATGCCGGCGATGGGGCTGGTTTTATCGTTGGTGGCCGCAGGATTCACTACGTCGTTTGCGCCAATAACAAGCGCCACATCAGTCCGGGCAAAATCAGAGTTGATTTCGTCCATCTCTACCAGCTTGTCGTAAGGAATGTCGGCCTCGGCCAACAGCACATTCATGTGTCCCGGCATGCGGCCGGCAACAGGGTGAATGGCAAAACGCACTTCCACGCCGCGTTTGGTAAGGATGTCGTGCATCTCACGCAGTTTGTGCTGCGCTTGCGCCACGGCCATGCCATAACCGGGAATGATAACCACACTGCGCGCGGCATCCAAAATCTCCGCTGCTTCTTCAGGCGACGCCGAACGCACAGGCTTCTCTGTCGTCTTCGCCGCGCTGGTTTGAATGGTTCCAAATGCGCCGAACAACACGTTGCTGAACGAGCGGTTCATGGCCCGGCACATAATCACCGAAAGAATGAAACCGGATGAGCCATCAAGTGCACCCGCCACGATCAACAACTTGTTATCAAGCGCAAACCCCATAGCACTGGCCGAGAGCCCGGCGTACGAATTGAGCAGCGCGATCACTGTTGGCATATCGGCGCCGCCAATGGGCACGATCAGCAACACGCCGAAGATGAGGGAGAGGACCGCTAAGACTGGGAAAAGCCAGCTGCGTGTCGGATCGGCAATCAACGCGATGCCCACCACCACGGCCAGAGCAAAGATCCCCAGGTTCACAAAGTTCTGCCCTTTATAAGTCATAGGCCGCGTCGGCAGAATTTCTTGTAACTTACCGAAGGCCATCAAACTCGCGGTGCAAGTTAAGAAGCCAAGCAGCGTTTCCAACACTAGCGCACCCATCACAAAACCGTTGGGCGTATGGCGGTAATATTCGGCGGTACCAATCAGCGCCGAAGCCAGCGCGCCGCAAGCGTGGGAAATGGCCGTCCGTTGCGGTACCGCAGTCATCGGCATCATGTAAGCAATGGGCACGCCAATCGCCGAGCCAACGAAAAACGCGATCAGGATCCACTCATAGTTCACAACTTCGAAGCGCATCAGCGTGCCGACTACAGCCAATAACATGCCGATTTCGCCGACGATAACGCCGCGCCGCGCGGTGGCGGGCGAGTTCATCCATTTAATGGCGAGAATAAAACCCGCGGCAGCCAGGATGTAAAGAATCGGAAAAAAGGAGTCCATTTAGTGTTTCTCCCCGGCGCGCTTTTTGAACATCTTCAACATGCGGTCGGTAATCAAGTAGCCGCTCACCACATTGACTGTGGACGCCACAACGGCAATGAAGCCCAGCGCGCGAGTGAACAGGGAAGCATCTTTTGCGCCCGTGATCAAAATGGCGCCCACCACCGCGATGGCCGAGATGGCATTGGTGAGCGACATCAACGGCGTATGCAGCAGCGGCGAGACGCGGCGGATTAGCTCAAACCCTAGAAACGCCGCGAGCATGAAAACCCAGATGGCAATTTCGTATTTGTTCATTTATATTTATCTCCCGGTTGCTGATAAGCCCAATTGACGTTGCTGCACCGCTTCTAGAACGCGCGGATGCACCACTTTGTTTTCGAAGGTCACCAGCGTTTCACGAATAATTTCGTCTTCCCGATTGATGTTGAGAGCGCCGTCTTTAAACAGCAGTTTGACGAAGGCGGTGACGTTAGCGGAATACATCTGGCTGGCGTGGAAGGGAACCATGGAGGGAACATTGAGAGGGCCGAGCACGGAAACGCCCTCCAACACAATGGTTTCACCAGGACTGGTCACCTCGCAGTTTCCGCCGCGTTCGGCGGCAATATCGATAATCACCGAGCCGGGCTGCATGGCGAGGACCATATCGCGCGTTACCAGGATGGGCGCTTTGCGGCCAGGTACAGCCGCTGTAGTGATAAGCACATCCTGTTCACGAATCACTTCCGTAAGCAATTCGCGCTGGCGCTTATAGAACGCTTCGTCCATCGCCTTGGCATAGCCGCCCTTGTCTTCCGATGTTTTCGAATCCACATCAAGAATGATGAATTTGCCGCCCACGCTTTCGACTTGCTCTTTCACCACTGGCCGCACGTCATAAGCGGAAACCACTGCGCCCAAGCGGCGCGCAGTGGCAATGGCTTGCAACCCCGCTACGCCCGCACCTAACATGAAAACTTTTGCGGGCGCCACAGTTCCGGCGGCTGTCATCATCATCGGGAACATTTTGGGTAGTTCCATGGCGGCCATCAAGACCGCTCGATAACCCGAGATGGTCGCCATGGAAGACAGCGCATCCATGCTTTGCGCGCGCGTGATGCGCGGCATCAGCTCCATCGCAAAAAACGAAACGCCTGCGGCGGCCAAATCTTCGGCCTCTTTGCCAGCGGTGAGTGGTTCGCCAAAACCCACCACCGCTTGGCCGGGGCGCAGCATGGTCAAATCCGCACGCCCCGCGTCTGGATTAGCGCCCAGCGAGCGCACTTGCGCAATTAAGTTTGAGTTGGCAAACAAATTGGCCCGGTCTACTATTTGCGCGCCGCGCGCCACATAGACTTCGTCAAGGTAGCCCGACGCTGCTCCAGCATTGTGCTCAACAAGCACTTCGATTCCTGCTTTTCGCAGCACTTCACAGTGGCGGGGTGCGACTGCTACGCGACGTTCGCCAGGAAACGTTTCGCGCGGAGTTCCAAGTATTGCGGGCAAACTGAGCCTCCGGACTTTGTTCTAAAGGTACATATTATGACAACCGTCACTGACATTTCAGTGATCTCTGTCGCATGCTTGATATAATTCCTGCAAAAGAAGAATGGAATGACGAGCCAAGTACCGCTGGTCATAGGTCTGCGTGAAACCGACTGACGTTCAAAACCCCGATTATTTTCATAAAGTCGTAGACTGCCAGTGGGCCTGCCCTGCGCATACGAATGTGCCGGAGTATATCCGGTTGATTGCCCAAGGCCGGTACACCGAAGCCTATTTAACAAATAGAGAATCGAACGTATTCCCTGGCATTCTTGGACGGACTTGCGACCGTCCTTGCGAACCCGCTTGCCGCCGCGGTCGACTAGACGGCAAACCCGTAGCGATCTGCCGCCTGAAAAGAGTAGCGGCCGATCATCGCGACGAAGTGAAGCACTTACTGCCCAAGGCGCCCGCCCAGAAGAATGGAAAGCGCATTGCCTTAGTGGGCGCAGGTCCGGCTTCATTGACGGTGGCGAACGACCTGATGCCGTTGGGTTATCAGGTAACGATCTTTGAGAAGCAGGATAAGCCGGGCGGACTGATGCGCTCGAACATTCCTTCTTTCCGCCTGCCGGAGCAAGTGCTCACAGAAGAGATCAACTACATCCTTGATATGGGCGTCGAGATTCGCTATAACTCGCCTGTTGAAAGCATGAAGGCGCTCTTGGGCGAGCGGTTCGACGCCATTTTTGTTGGTAGCGGTGCGCCGCGCGGCAAAGATTTGGATGTGCCAGGCCGCAATGCCGCCAGCCGTATCCATATAGGTATTGATTGGCTTGAATCCGTAGCGTTTGGCCATGTTACTTCAATTGGCGAGAACGTTTTGATTATCGGCGTTGGAAATACGGCCATGGATTGCTGCCGGTCTTCCCGTCGCTTAGGCGGCAAGAATATTAAAGTGATGGCTCGCCGGCCGCGGCAGTATTTCAAGGCTTCGCCATGGGAACTGGAAGACTCCGAAGAAGAGGGCGTTGAAATTTTAGTTAATCACGCTCCGAAGAATTTCGTGGTTGAAAACGGCGTGCTGAAAGGCATGACGTTCGAGAAGCTCGAATGGGACGCGGGCGCTAAGAAATCGAAAACCCTCGGCGAAGTTTTCCTTCCGGCTGACGACGTCATTTTGGCTATCGGTCAAGAAAACGCCTTCCCTTGGATTGAGCGCGACCTGGGTATTGAGTTTGATAAGTGGGAAGTGCCGTTAGTGGATGAGAAGACATTTCAATCCACCCGCCAAGGCGTTTTCTTTGGCGGTGATGCCGCGTTCGGTCCGAAGAACATCATCTGGGCGGTGGAACATGGGCACCAAGCGGCGATTTCCATTCACAACTATTGTGAGAATGAATCGCTAACGGCGCGTCCGCCCAAGGGCATGAACTCTGGTGACCCAGAAGATGGGCATCAGCGAGTGGAGTTACAAAAACGATTATTCGGCGGCGATGCGGCAGAAGATGAAGCACGTCGATTTGGTCGAACGCTTCGACAAGATGAATATCGAAGTGGAGCTGGGCTTCACGGCGGAGCAAGCGGCGGCCGAAGTAGGCCGCTGTTTGAACTGCGACGTGCAAACCGTATTTACCGCGCCTAAATGCATCGAATGCGATGCGTGCGTGGATATTTGCCCAGTACAGTGCCTGACAATTACGCGCGATGGTGACGAGTTGGATCTGCGTGCGCGGTTGTCGGCTCCGGCGTTGAATCCGGAACAGGATCTTTACGTATCGGCGGCCTTGCCGCAAACCAAGCGCATTATGGCGAAGGACGAAGATGTGTGCGTCCATTGCGGCCTGTGCGCGGAGCGCTGCCCCACGGCGGCGTGGGACATGCAGAAATTCCAACTCATCATTCCATATGCGGGCGTGAAGGCGTGCAGCGAAACTCTGGCGGCAGTGTAAACGATTTCGCCATTAAATTGGCGAATGTCAACGGAACCGGTTCGGCAAGCGCCAACGGCTTGTTGATGCAGGCGATTTTTCGCATGGGTATCCCCGTGTCGGGCAAGAATTTGTTCCCTTCGAACATTCAAGGGTTGCCCACCTGGTATGAGATCCGTGTCAACGAACAAGGCAATACGGCGCGCGCGCTCAATTACGACCTTATGGTTGCGATGAACGCGCAGACCTATGCGCGCGATATCAAGGAAGTACGTCAGGGCGGCTACGTGCTTTACGATTCGTCGTGGCCGTTAGACAAATCGCTCTATCGCGATGACGTCAACTTCATGCCGATTCCTTTCGCGCAAATGTGCAATGAGCAGTTTGAGAATCCGCGTGACCGCACTCTAATGAAGAACATCGCCTACGCCGGTGCGCTCGTGGCAACGCTTGAAATCGACGTGAAGACGGTCGAAAATTTGCTTGACGAAACGTTCAAGAAAAAGAAGAACGTGCGCGACTTGAATCTGCGGGCTCTAAAAATCGGCTACGATTACGCCAAAGAAAAATTCGCGTGTCCCCTGCCCTTTCACTTGCAGCCGATGAACGCCAACGGCGACAAGATTCTGATTGACGGCAATACCGCCACCGCTTTGGGCTGCGTTTACGCGGGCGCCACGGTAGCGGCTTGGTATCCCATTACGCCGGCTACGTCGGTAATGGATGCGTTCAAAGAGTTCTGCGAAAAGTACCGCAAAGATCCCGAGACCGGCCGGAATAACTACTGCATCATTCAGGCTGAAGACGAACTCGCGGCCATCGGTATGGTGATTGGCGCCTCATGGAATGGTGCGCGCTCGTTTACTTCAACGGCCGGACCCGGCATTTCTCTGATGGGTGAGTTGTTGGGCTTGGCTTACTATTCCGAAATTCCTGCAGTCGTGGTAGACGTCCAACGCGTAGGTCCGTCCACCGGTATGCCGACGCGCACGCAGCAGTCCGACCTGCTTTCTTGTGCCTACGCATCCCACGGCGACACCAAACACATCCTCCTCTTTCCGGCAAACCCCGCTGAATGTTTTGAATTTGCTGTGAAATCGTTTGATCTAGCCGAACGTTTCCAAACGCCCGTCATTATGCTTTCCGATTTGGATATTGGCATGAACGATTGGGTGGTCCCGAAGCTGCAGTGGGACGATTCGTATACGCCTGATCGCGGCCGTGTGTTGAATGAAGAAGACCTGAAAAAGCTGCCGAAATATTTCCGCTACGCCGACGAAGACGAGCATTTTGTGGCGCCTCGTACGGTTCCCGGTATTGATGCCAAGGGCGCTTATGTTACGCGCGGCTCAGGCCACAATAAGTTCGGCGGTTATACGGAAGTGCCGGCGGAGTATCAACAAGTCATAGATCGATTAGCTAAGAAGCATGCCGCCGCCGCTGATTTTGTACCGGCACCCAAAGTGCAAACTGCCTTTCAAGCGCGCTTCGGCATTGTCACGTTGGGTGGTTGCGATCTGGCGGTGCGAGAAGCCATCGCCGAGCTGGCAAAAAAGGGAATTAAGGCCGATTACATGCGCATCTGCGGCTTTCCCTTCGCCAAAAGCGTGGAGACATTCTTAAACCAGCATTCAGTGAACTTCGTTGTTGAGCAAAATCGCGACGCTCAGCTCACGTCGCTACTCACGCTCGAAACCAGCGTTAAAAAAGAAAAGCTCAAGCCTATTTTGTTCTATGGCGGATTTCCGCTCAGCGCCAGTCAAGTAGTGGACGCCATTGAAGCGTCAGGAGAAACCATTGCCATCGATAGCGAAACCTATTGCGACGCACCCGAGTTTACAACGGAATAAACTTGGTCTAACCATTCGCGATTACGAGGGCTCCATGTCCACGCTGTGCGCCGGCTGTGGCCACGATTCCATCACCGCCGCCATCGTCAAGGCGCTGTGGGAGATGTCGATGCAACCGCACATGCTGGCGAAGATGAGCGGCATTGGTTGCTCGTCGAAGACGCCTGCTTATTTTGTGAATGGCGCTCACGGCTTCAATTCGGCGCACGGCCGCATGCCCACCATCACCACCGGGGCCGCGGCAGCAAACCGCGAAGTCACCTATATCGGCGTCTCCGGCGATGGTGATTCGCTCTCTATCGGCCTGGGTCACATGTGCCACGCCATCCGGCGTAACGTGAAGATGGTTTACCTGATTGAGAACAACGGTGTCTACGGATTGACCAAAGGCCAGTTTTCCGCTTCGGCCGATATCGGTTCCAAGAGCAAGCGTGGCGAGGCCAACCGCATGGCTCCGATTGACCCGGCGCTGCTGGCGCTCAGCATCGGCGCCACGTTTGTGGCACGCAGTTTTTCGGGCGATAAAGAACAGCTGGTTCCTATTCTCAAAGCCGCTTTTGCGCATCGCGGCCTCGCGCTGGTGGATGTGGTGTCGCCCTGCGTGACATTTAACGATCACGAAGGTTCAACGAAGAGCTATCAATACACCCGCCGCCATGAAGCGCGCGCGACCGAGACGGATTACGTTCCAAAGACATCTGAAATTCTTGCGCAGCTCAATGGCAACGGAGTTACGTCCGTTACGATGCATGATGGCAGTGTTCTGCACTTCCGCACCGTACCGCCTGGCTACGACCCCAAGGACCGTCAAGGCGTGATGGCGTATCTTCAGGAGCGCCAATCCAAAGGCGAAGTGCTGACAGGCATTCTTTATGTAGATGAGAGTGTGCCAGACATGCATGAGATGGGCAATACGCCCGACGCCGCGCTGACCAAAGTGCCCTTTGAAAAGCTTTGCCCAGGCTCTGAGGCGCTGAATAAGCTGCAAGACGAATATCGCTAACCTACTTGGCTTCAATTCGCAAAACATCAATCTCGCGCTTGCCCTTTGTCAGCACCAGTCCAAGCTGCTCTTTGAGCATCTTGCGAAAATCCCCGTCGCCGCTAACGTTAATCGAATAGTGGCCCTTCAAATTCGTTTCATCCACCACTAAGGTATTTTCGAATCGTTCCGTCACCTCGCACAAATCGCCCATCACTATATTGCTTCCCTGGAGTTCCCGGTTGGTTCCACCCAGCCGCTGCCGCTGACAACGCCCATACCTGGGGGCGGCTGCACCTGTGGTAGTTCATGCAAGCCTGGTGCGTTGCCATTCGGTGCCGTGAGAACATCCACCTCAAGACTGCGCTTTTCTTTCACGATGTGGACGTGCAGATTCTTTTCTAAAGCCGCACGAACCAGCTTGAATCTGTCTTCTTCCGTTAGCTCATGAGGCGGTACGATGGCGATGTCATATAACGTGGTTGCATCCAACCCTGGATCTACAAAAATCCGGTTGTAGCGCATAGCCCAAGCCAAAGAAACAATCGCCTTCAATCCGTAGCCGTATACCGCCCAATACTGTTGTGTCTCCACCATGGTATTCACTGGACCGTCGGGCGGGGTTCGACTGATGTGCACCTCCAATGACGGAGCGAACGACGGGGAATTGGGCATGGAGGGATGATCGTGAGGAGAATGTTGATTCTGTTGACCGAACATCAGTGCGCTGGCGACCCAGCCGAACAGAAGCAAATTCATTGACCTTATAATACGTCCCGCTTCATGAGGTAGAGCTACCCCTTGTATCTCTGCGTGGAGCTTGACGACCGATGCATTACCACATCATGATCTTAAAAGGTCTTTATGCGCACTACTATTGATCTTGATGACGACGTATTGAGAATGGCAAGGGATCTCGCCCAAGAACGTGCGGAGAGCCTAGGCCGCGTGTTGTCTGATCTTGCTCGTCAGGGACTGCAACTGATGCCCAATCCCAAGGGTCGAATACGCGTGATTCCAGCGCTGCCTCATAAGCCAGGTGCCCGCCCGGTGACAATGCAAGACGTGAGAGATCTTGAAGAGGCAGAGGTCTAGCTAAGACTGCCTAGACCGATCCTTCGAGCGATCAACAACATACCCCTCTTGCGACTATAGATATAGAGCCGAACAGTTCCAAACCAAATCGGCCGATAAGTCTATTTCACAATTCGCTAGCTCCATGAAAATCCTTTGGGTTAACCCTAACTTTCTCCACCCAACCAATAAAGGCGGCCAGATTCGTACGCTCGAAATCGTTCGCGCCCTGCACACGCGGCACGAGGTGCATTACGCCGCCCTTACGCAAGACCCGAATTCAGAAGGTCCGGCACGCGCACATGAGTATTCAAGCAAATCTTACGCCTACCCTCACGCCGTTCCAGGCAAGCGGTCATTAGCATTCGCTTTGCAACTGGGTGCCGGGCTTTTCTCCGATATGCCTCTGGCCGTGAGCCGCTTCTATTCGCCAAGCATGGCAATGGGCATTGCAGACCTCATTAAGAAAGAGCGTTTCGACCGTCTGGTTTGCGATTTCCTAGTCCCCGCCCCTCATTTTCCTGACCCTTCCAAGCTCGTCCTCTTCCAACACAACGTCGAAACCATGATCTGGCGTCGTCACGTGGAGCATGCCGCCGGTCCACTCCAACGCGCGTATCTGAAGACCCAGGCGAGCCGCATGGAAACATATGAAGGCCGCATTTGCCGGGCCGCTGGCTCCATCATTGCGGTTTCGGACGTTGATGTTCGCACGATGCAAGAGTTGTTCAAAGTCGAACGAGTGGCCGCTGTGCCTACCGGCGTCAACCTCGCCTATTTCGCCCCGCCCGCACAACTGCCGCCACCCCCTGCCAACGCGGCAGACTTAGTTTTCGTCGGTTCCATGGACTGGATGCCCAACGTAGACGGTGTGGATTTCTTCGCAAAGAACATTCTGCCGCTCATCCGCCAGCGCAAGCCTGATTGTTCTATCGCCATCGTAGGCCGAGACCCCTCGCCGGCCACCCTCGCGCTTTCCGCAGCCGATCCGCGCTTCTTCGTCACCGGCACCGTCCCTGATGTCCGTCCCTATCTTTGGCATTCGAAAGCATCCATCGTTCCTCTGCGCATCGGCGGCGGTACGCGCCTCAAAGTGTACGAATCCATGGCTGCTGGAGTACCCGTCATCTCCACCACCATTGGTGCCGAAGGCCTCGTTTATCACGCTCCGCACGATATCCGCATCGCCGATGAGCCGCAAGCCTTCGCCGATCAATGCGTTGAGTTGCTCGAGCAAAGCGCCACCCGCCAAACGATTGCGCAGGCCGCGCTGAAACTCGTGACGGACAACTTCTCCTCAGAGTCGGTGGCGAAGAAATTCGAAGAACTGCTGATAGCTGGCTCGGAGCCGAATTGAAGTGATTAGCCTTATTCTCTTCATCCTCGCGTTTGCCTTAGTGTTTTGGGTGCTGATCGGGTATGGCATCTTGCTGGACATTCTCGCCAAGGGGAAACACGTGGAACCCGTGCAGCGTTTCGAACCCCGCAGCGTCACTGTTCTCCTCGCCGTCCACAACGGCGAACGCTGGTTGCGCGATAAGCTTAATTCCCTTCTGGCCCTAGATTATCCGGCTGAGTTGCTCCACATCATCGTCATTTCTGACGGCTCTACTGACGCCACCGTCCCCATCGCCCAGGAATTCGCCGCGCGCGGCGTCGAGTGCCTGCCAGTTCCAAAAGGCGGCAAGGCTCTGGCGCTCAGCGCTGGCTTAGAACGCGCGCAAGGCGAAATTCTTTTCTTTACCGACGTGCGGCAACCGCTCGATTCCGGTAGCCTGCGCGAACTGGTTTCCTACTTCGCCGATCCCACCATCGGCGTCGTCAGCGGCGAGCTCATCATCCGCGAGGGCGACAGCCTTGCCGAGGCCAACGTCGGTCTTTATTGGAAGTACGAAAAATCGATCCGCATCAAGCTCAGCAAAATCGATTCGGTTCTGGGCGCCACAGGCTGTATCTACGCGATGCGTCGCAGCTTAGCGAAACCTCTGCCCGCTGGCTGTTTGCTTGACGATATGTACCTACCGCTGCACGCCTTCTTTCAGGGCTATCGAGTGCTGTTCGATTCCAAAGCGCGCGCCTACGATCAGCCCACTTCGCTCGATACTGAATTCCGCCGCAAAGTGCGAACGCTCGCCGGCGTCTATCAAGTGATTGGCTATTTCCCGGCGCTCCTCACTCCCCAAAACCGCATGTGGATTCACTTCGTCTCCCACAAATTCGGCCGCTTGCTCGTGCCCTTTGCTTTGCTGGTGATGATCTTCACAGCACCATTCCTGCCCGCACCGCTCAATTGGTTAATGGTCGGTGGACAGATATTCTTCTATGGGCTTGCTCTAGCCGACATGGTCATACCTGAGAAGACTTTGCTCAAGAAAATCACCTCGCCCATCCGCACCTTTGTGGTACTCATGACAGCCTCGCTCATGGCCGCGTCCATCCTTTTCCGCCCTGGCGATTCCTTTTGGAAACCCACGCGATAAGATTGACCTCATGCAAACTCGTCTTCTCTTGGGCATGTGCTTGGCCGCCGGCGTCGTCTGTGCACAAACAAACCTGACTACCGCCATGACGCAACGCTATTTTCCGGGCATTCGCAAGAATCTGGAAGCGAGCGCCGAAGCCATGCCCGCCGAAAAATATAGCTTCCAACTCACGCCTGGCCAGATGTCCTTCGGCGAATGGCTCATTCACTCCGCAGACCGCAACTACGCGGATTGCGCAACTCTCAAAGGTGAAGCTCCGCCCGAGGCGCAAAAACTGGTCAAGGGTCTAAAAGACAAAGCCGAGATCAGCAAAGCGCTCAAAGATTCGTTCGCGTATTGCGAAAGCGCGCTGGCCACTCTCGACGACGCAAAAATCATCGCAAGCCCGCAACTGTCCTATGCCTTCATGCACGTCGCCGTTCACAACAACGAAATCTACGGCAATATCGTAGGCTACATGCGGTCGGTCGGCATCGTGCCGCCCTCTACCGCCGCCCGCCAGCAGCAGAAGCCCAAGTAGCTTAGCGAACTCCGGCCGCGGCCATCTTGGCGCGTAAGCCCTTTTCCGCATCCGGACCCCAATACGCGCAGTCCAATTGCAAGAAGACGGACGTGTACGGCACCGTCATGTTCGTCTTAATCACCAGCACTTTGAATGTCCGGCTCACTTCATCCAGCCGCTCAATGATCTTTTCGTGCGGCATCGCTTCCACGGTTCTGTCCTTGAACATCGCTGCCAGTTTGTCCCGGTAGGCTTCCACACCCGGCGCTTGCGCGTCATCCAGATATTGCAGTTCCTGGTCGGTATGAATAATCGGCGTTACGTGTTTCGATTTCGCCAGCGCCGCCATCACCACTTGCAACACCTGCAGTTGGTCGGCATCGGCCACCACCGTCTCAATACCGTCCTTCGCTTGCGCAGGATAAGCTGAATCGGCCACCACAATCCAGTTGCGGTGGCCGTAGGCGGGAATGCGCTCCGCCAGGATTTTTTGCCAGTTCGCGTTTGAATCAGCGCCCAAGCACATCATGGTACAAAAAAGAACGGCGAGCAGGAGTTTCTTCATCGCCTTCTATTAGACAACTATCGCTTGGGAGCCGCGTTGGCTTCCTCAATTTTGAGCAATTGTTGCTTCAGCACATCGGCATCTTTCGCATTCGGCACCTGCCCCAAATAGGCCTTTAAATACTCCGCAGCCGCCGTTAAATCTTGCCCCCGGAGGGCCAATTCCGCCATCATCCGGTTCACTTCCGGAAAGCGATGCCGCGTATCTAACTTGATCAACGCCTTGCCGCTTTTAGCCGCTTCGGCGTCTTGATTCAGATTGTAATTCGCAACCGCGCTGTACCAATACGCTTCCGGAAACTCCACCGGGTTCAGATCGATCACTTGCTTGCTATACCGCGCCGCGTCCGGCCAGTTGCTTTCATGCGCCGCCAGCAGCGCCAACTGATCCAGCGGACTTACATAGCGCTTGTCCGCCTCAATCGCCGCCTGATAAGACTTGCGCGCATCCGCCGCCCGATTCTGTTGCTCCTGTACCTGTCCCAGTGCGAACCACGCTACGGCGTATTTCGGATACTCGCTTGTAGCCGCCAAAAATCGTTTCTCCGCGTCGCCCCAATTATTCTTGCGAGCCGCCTGCGTACCCTTTTCAAAATTCTTCTGCGCGGATTTAGGCGCCTCCGCCGTGGTGATGCTGATCGTCGTTCCTTCCACATTCGCAAGACGGTGCAGAATGATGGTGCCTATATTCGGATCATCCATCGATTTGTGGCCAGCAAGGGAAACCGCGTCCGACCGGTAACCTGGATAGGCCGCCCGCAACTCACATCCCCACAACGCCATCTCCGGCGAGAGCCGTCGCGAATTGCCGGTATTTGTGTTACTCACCAAAGCGCCTTGGCTCTGCGGCCCAGACCCCATCCGTGAGCCCGACCCTAAATCCGATTGTGACGCATCCATCATGATGCTCGCCGATTGTGTGTTGCCTCCGACCTCGAAAGAAAATCGGCCGCTCGTATCTACTGAGGCTTCCGTGCGCGCCGTCGCACCGCACACGCGTTCAATACGCACGTCTTTATTTACAGGCGATCCATCATCGAACATCACTTTTCCCGATATAAAAATCGGCTGGCTCGCGAACGGATCGTTACTGGGATTGTTCGTATTGTTTGGGTTCAGATTGGGGCTCAGCGTCGGATTGCCCACGGGCGTGCTGCCGCCCGTTGACGTTGGCGCGCTCCCGCCACCGCCACCCGCAGTGGGTGCCTTCTGCCCAAACGCGGGCAAAGAGGCAAAAACGAGAAGCAGAATCGCAAAACGGCCGGTCCAGTGAATCACGGCAACCCTCCCCATTTGAGCATCTCACTTATTGATGGGGCGGTAGCGAGGCTGGAATGCGGCCATCTTCTCCAGCAGCGCGGGCAACTCTCGGCTCACCAGCAAAAGGTCGCGGTCTTCGGCCTTCAAGAACCGTTCGGCCACCGCGTGTTCCAGGAACTGCAGCAGCAGATCGTAATAGCCATCCACATTCCAAAGCCCGCACGGTTTGTGATGAATGCCCAGTTGCGCCCAAGTCAACGCCTCGCACAACTCATCCAGCGTTCCCCACGCTCCCGGCAGAATCAGGAAAGCATCTGCGCGCCTCGTCATTTCGGCCTTGCGCTCGTGCATGGTGTGAACTACATGCAATTCCGTTAGCCCTCGGTGCGCAATTTCCGCATCCACCAGCGATTGCGGAATAATGCCCGCCACTCTCCCGCCGGCAGCCAGCGCCGCATCGGCCAAAGCGCCCATCAGGCCGCGCCGCCCGCCGCCGTAAACCACTTCTATGTTGCGTTCGGCCAGCGTATGTCCCAGCGTTCGCGCCGCCTCTACGTAAACATCGCGCTTCCCAGGACTCGACCCACAGTAAACACAAATACTCTTAATGCCCACTGACTCTATTGTGAACGAAGACTGCGTAGTTAACCGCGCCAACCCTTGCGCTTCGTTTCGCCAGGCGGCTTCTTCCCCTCAGCGCGCGTCAGCGAACTGATTTGAATCACCGGCATCAGGCTGCGGTCTTCTTCCTTGGGCTTCGTCGTCGCGCGCTTCGATAGCTCCTGATTGAGGTTCGAAATAAAGCCTTCAATCTGCTGCTGCATCGCTTCCATCTTTTCGCGCATGTTGAGAATAATCTCAACCCCGGCCAGATTCACGCCCAAATCGCGCGTCAGCTTCAAAATGACTTCCAACCGCTCGAGATCTTCGTCCGTATACAGACGCGTGTTGCCATCGCTCCGGGAAGGCGCCAACAGCCCCTCACGTTCGTATAGCCGCAGAGTCTGCGGATGGATTTCATACTGTTCGGCCACTGCCGAAATCATGTAGGCCGCTTTACTCTTGCTCTTCGTCATGTTTTGCCACTAAGCCGCGGGTGTCACTTTACCCCAAATGTCCGATCGCACATCGTCCGTCTGGATCTGCGCTAGTTCGCGAAGTAACTCGCGCGTCTTTTCGTCGTGCACATCCGGCGCTTTCAGAAAGACTTCCACAATCTCATCGCCGCGGGTATTCTTACGTCCGTTAAAGACACCCTTTTCGCGCAGCCGGAATTTTTGCCCGCTCTGCGTCCCTTGCGGAATCTTAAGCAAAGCGCGGCCGTCAATTGTAGGCACTTCAATCTTCGCGCCCAGCCCCGCTTCACTCACCGTTAGCGGAATCTGAATCACAATGTTGTCGCCGTCCCGCTTGAAGAACGGATGCTCTTCCACGCGAATGGTGATGTACAAATCGCCCGCTGCGCCGCCGCCCGTACCCGCATTCCCTTTACCCGCCACGCGCAAACGCGAACCCGACGCCACACCCTGCGGAATGCGAACCTCTACCGAATCAGGCCGGCTAATGCGTCCTTCGCCGCGGCAATTCGGACACGCATTCTTCAACCGTCCGCTTCCACCGCAGCGGTTGCACGTGAGATTAAACTTCATCGCCCCGGCCATCTGCGTCACCGTGCCACTGCCATCGCATTCCGGACACACCGCCACGCCATTGCCAGACGATCCACTGCCATGGCAAGCCTCGCACGTCTCCTGCCTCGAAATACTCAGCCGGACTTGCGTGCCTCTAATCGATTGCCAGAAGTCCACATTCAGGCCATATTCCAAATCCGCGCCGCGTTCCGGATGCACGGCCTGCCGGCCAGCCGCACCAGCGCCACCGCGCCCAAAGAATTGGCTGAAAATATCGCGGAAGCCACCAGCCCCGCTGCCACTGCGGTCATCGTCAAAGCCGGGCATCGTAGGCCCGCCACGCTGCTGTCCCTGTTGTTGCTGCCGCAGAAACTCCGCAAAGTCGAACCCTTCGAAATTCGGGCCGGCTTGCGGTCCTGATGAACTAGTATGTCCGCCGTTGGGCGGGATGTTGTCCGAATAGAATCCGAACTGGTCGTAAACTTTCTTCTTATTCTCGTCGCTAAGAATGTCGTACGCCTCTTGCACTTTCTTGAAGCGTTCCTCAGCCGCCTTGTCGCCGGGATTTAAATCGGGGTGGAACTTGCGCGCGAGCTTTCGGTACGCCTTGCGGATCTCATCTGTGTCCGCACTCCGGCCTACCCCTAGCGTTTCGTAATAATCCTTTTTGGATGCTGAAGGCATTTGATTTTCCACCGAGCCCTACGTGCGCACCCCTCCCGATGCGTAACGTAACTTGCAGTGTAGGCGGCGATCTTATCCAAAAAACCGCCGCCCACACTCTATCGCTACTAACTAACTGCTTAACTACTCTTTACTTCTTGTCTTCGACGTCTACAAACTCGGCGTCAACGACATTGTCTTTCGGCTTCTCCGGCTCGGGTGTTGGACCCGCGCCCGCCGTGCCCTGTGCGCCGCCCGATCCATCCGCCGGAGTGCCGGCCTTGTACATGGCTTCGGCCAGTTTGTGGCTCGCCGTGGTGAGCTTGTCGGTCGCGGACGTAATCTTGTCCAGACCGCCTTCGGCCATCGCCTTCTTGACCTCTTCGAGCGCCGCTTCCACTTGCTTGGCATCGGTGTCGGAGATCTTTTCGCGATGCTCCTTCAGCATCTTCTCTACGTTGTAAGTCATAGCGTCCGCACGGTTCCGCGCTTCGATCTCGTCGCGCTTCTTCCGGTCTTCCGCTCCGTGAGATTCGGCGTCGCGCGCCATCTTCTCCACTTCGTCCTTGCTCAAA
>CAWJBS010000057.1:0-15062 GCA_963840845.1 Bryobacterales bacterium | reverse complement strand
AACAAGCCATTCAAAGGGCTCCAGCAAGGACCTTTCTGTCAAGATGGATAGTGAGAATGTAATCCCGCACGTTCTAGAGCTCAGTTTCGGTGTTGACAGGAATGTTTGGGCTATGATTGATTTGTTCTATCAAGATGACAAGGAACGCCAAGTGCTTAGGCTCAAGCCTTGGCTTGGCCCGTTCGCCGCAGCCGTGCTGCCTCTTCAAGACGAGAAGATACTTGCTGCTGCCGAGTCGATAAGGGTAGAACTGAGCAAGAAATTCAAGGTCTTCTTTGACGAAGCCGGATCCATAGGCAGAAGATATGCAAGGCAAGACGAGATAGGAACGCCATTTTGCATAACCGTTGATTTTAGCAGCGTTGACCCTTCTGGAAAGGAATTTAATACGGTTACCGTCAGAGAAAGGGATGGAAAAGGCCAGGAAAGGATAGCAATATCCAACTTGACCGAATTCGTAGTAAATAAAACGTCTTATATATCTGAGCATTATTAGTGTAATTGATGTGTTTGGATGGTGGACTACAGATTCAACAGCAGCAATGAGCTTGGGGCAAGGAATCTCAATCTTAAGCATACGATTGAGAGCGGCCAGCCGCTTACCTTCCTAGCCAATTATGATTGGAAAAAAGGACGCTTTTCTTACGTCGACAAAAGCGGCAAGGTTCTATTTTCCTATGGCAAATCGCCAGAGGGGACTACGGTTCAAATAAGGATGGGCAGGCCAGATAGCTCGACAGATTTGCAGAGCGCTTCCGCCTTAATGAGAACCTAAGTGCGATCTACAAAAAGATAAACACTGACAAATTCATGCATGCGGCAATAGCTAACTATAGCGGCATGCGCCTTACCAAGAACGACCCTTGGGAAACCACTGTATGCTTCATAACCTCTCAGTACAACAACCTCAAGCGGATAAGGCAGAATGTTCAAACACTGGTTAAAACGTTCGGATGACCAATGCCGACGGTTCAATACGCTTCCCGACCAGCGAAGAGCTCTCTAAGGCGACAGTATCGCAGCTTAGGAACTGCGGATTGGGTTTTAGGGCCGAATACATAAAGCATGCCGCAGAGTACTGCACCAACAACATGGACCTCGAACAGCTGGGCAGGAAGGATTACCCATTGCTAAAGGACAGCTTAATGGAAATCCACGGCATCGGAGACAAGGTGGCCGACTGCATTGCTCTCATGGGCTATGGAAGATTGGAAGCCTTCCCAATAGACGTCTGGGTCAAGCGGACAATGGAAAAGGCTTACTTTGGCGGAAAGCCTAAGAAGATAGCCGAGATCCATGACTTTGCCACCGAACAGTGGGTGCTACCGCGGATACGCACAACAATATATTTTCCATCACGGCATGCACCTGTGATTTATGTCAGGGTTGGAGTTGGATGTATCAAAAATCTCTAGCGACCTAATTGCAAAGCAAAAGGCGTTCGATCTTGCGATGGATTCATCAAGAGAAGCTAGAAGAAGCGCTAGTCTGATCATAACAAAGCTCCATAACGATGACATCAAGGGTGCAAAGGCTGGCCTGAAAATGGTGACCGAAATGCTAAGCGCCCTAAAAAGCCACAAGGAATTTGAGTACCATACAAAGCAGGCCCAGCAGGAATTTGCAGAGGCAAAGATATTCTTCGGTATAAAAGTGGATCACAAAATACCTACTGTAGCTGATGTGGGGATAGACGGCGATTCCTACCTCATGGGGCTAATGGATGTCTTTGGAGAGCTAAAGCGAGAAATAGTAGGAGCGCTTGCTAATTCTGACATAAAAATAGCCGATTACTACTACTCAAAAATGGTCGAGATGTTCGACGCAACAAGGAGCATAAGGTTTGCCGAGGCGGTGCTGAGCGCTTTAAGGCGCAAGCAGGATGTAGCCCGTATTCAGATGGAAAGCTCCGCATCTGAGCTTCTATCGTTCAAAAGGAAGCGCTAGCGGAATAACAAGCCCTTTTAAACATTTTCAAACAATATAAACATGATTTGATGGGTTTTGGCCTCTATAGCAAGCATATTATTCTGCTTTGCCTTTTTGCTACACTGGTTCTAATCCTTCCTATGTCAAAACTTCCTTCTGCCCAGTTCGGCGGCGGGGCTTTGGCGGTGGAGGCGGAGGTCTAGGCGGTATGGGTGGAGGCGGTACCGGCACAGGCGTTGGTGATTGCTCTGATGGCGGAGCTGGTGCGGGAGCAGCTACCAATGGAAGTCCAATACCCTATCAATTCGGTGCATGGACATGTATCTGCGTCGATTATGCCTACTGCTATTTTCTAACTCCACTTCATGGCTCACCTTTTTCCCTCAGGCAGGCAATGGTTCCATAACAAAGGAAGACATACTTCCTTCACAACCTACACCAGTAATGCTTACTCAGATTATCGCCAACAATCAATTTACTCCCTACCTGATCACCTGTCCATATGATCCGACCCCGACCAACACATTAGAATATATCACAATTCCTGGCACCTACATAGCAGGAAATGAATGTTTGGCCAGTGGACTCCCTCTGCTCACCACACTAACGCTGGAAACTGACGTGGTCTTTTATGACGCGGGTTGGTTCATAAACATACTTGATGTATACACAGACGGATCTGCCAACCAGCGCCTCTGCATCCACCTCGCTTTACAACACTTCCAGGGGCAATCTAACCAACCTGGGCTACATAGGAATGTCGGATGTACATGGCAGCGCATTCAACATATCAAATAACTACAACACAGAATCCTACATCTTCAAAAATCTTAATTCTACCGAGCAGAGGGGAATCTACACTTGGTGGATCGAGTACACTAATTTCTCGCGTGCAAATCTCAGCTATGTAAACTTGAACTTCACCCACGAGCAGGACCTGCAAAGCTACTACCAGGGGATGGACTTTGGATACCTATCAATAGAGGGTATTCCTATCTTTGGACTTTATCCTGTTGGTTGTGAATTCACCTATGGCTTCAATGTCCACTCAAATGTCACCACGATAAGAATACAAATGTGCCGATCCCCGTATACAATACAATACTCAATGACACCACCTCCACGACCAACAATTACGTCTCTGCAGGTGGTTATCTTTACAGTCCTGCAAGCACTCAGAGCGCAAGTGGCACCTGTTTCCAACAAATACTCGCAGGTGGGCCTGGCTGCAGCACTACTGGATCTGGCGGAAAGATCTTATGGCTTAAAGATCGGGTACAATTCAACCGCAAGGTACAACGGCCAAACTTATAATAATTTGCCTCTCTATGCCGGTTTAGTCAATTCGGTCGACATAAACGATTTACCAAGTCCTCTCCACCCTATAGCAAATCCGTCAATTCTGCACATAACTTACATGGTACCAATACAGTCCCAATCATTGCTTTTGTCCGCCAACACCACCAATGGCATAGTATTCAAGAACATAACTGTTTACCCGTACATATTTTACAAGGCAGCCGTCCCCTCTACCTACAGCCAGTTCTCCCCGGCATCATTCCTCAACCTGGACTTCTCTATCTATAATCCGGACAACTTCGCAACGACCGACAACGTATTCAACGACATATCAAATCCTGTAATACCATTTAGCCTATATACCGGCGGCGGCCTCCTGGCCAATTTCTCAACCACACCTGGCTACAGCGAACTAGGGGAGATACCTCTGAATTCGACTGCGCAAACGACCTACAACTCTGTCATAAACGAATTCCCCTACCAGATTAAGCCTAAGACATTGACCACTCCAAACCCGCTAGGCAACGTGGTCACCTACGACGAAAGGTCGGGCGCAACTTCAATAACCACAGCCGCCGGAATCACCTACCCGATTGTAAATCCCGCAAACGAGCTTTCTGACTACAATGTAATAATTACAACGTATCCTCCAAATTCAATAATCTACATCAACTCGAATTTTGCTGATGTCAATGCCGTGCTTGCAAACTGCGCAAACTTCCCCAACCCCATCGGCGGCACCTGCCAGGGCGCTATGGTCATAAACCAGGTAGTCACCCTGCAGGGCAACCTGTTTGTCTTTGGCACAATAAACATACAGGGTGGAGGTCATCTTGTACTAAATGGCCACTCCGTAATAACAACGTCCACCATAAATGGCGGCAGCTCGGCTTCCATCATATCAGGCTACAGCTACACAACCGTAAGCTTGCAAAGGCACGGGACAGTTGGCGTGCTCAACATCTCGGATCCCGCATTCATAACAGAGTCACCGAACGGATTCATTTACGTAATAAATTACAGCCAAACTACTGGCTGGTTCCATTTTAGCACGACCACAAGCGCCGTGCTATACAAGATGACATACATACCACAGGGCTACTTCAACTACTCAATCTACCAACCAAATGATTGGTTGGCAACTGGCGCTGCCGCACTCTGGACATTACAAGAATCAAACTACTTTAGAGGCGCCCTATTTGCGCAGGGGAGGAACCTATACATTTTGAGTGCAATCCAATTTACCTCTTCAAAAGTTCCAACGTGTCTCTTTAGATACTGCTTTGGGCAAAGCGAGCAGCACCTCTATCGTTTTCTGAAAAACATTCCGGGCCTTTGGGTCTTGCAGGAGTGCAAACGCGCCTGGGAACGCGAAGGTCACGAATTCACTTACGCGCAACTCACGGCCGCCGCCGCAGAAGCGAAACACTTAGACACTGTTTTGGACTTAGACGAATTTGTCTCGCCCGGCAACCATCCGCAAAGAATCAAGGACTATTGTCTAAAAAACCGGCCAGCCCGTGCCCGCCGATATTCCGTCCATCACCCGCGTCATCTTGCACAGCTTGGCCGTTCGATATAAAGAAGTGCTGGAAACACTTCAATCGCTCACCGGCCGTAAGCTCGAGGTGATTCACATCATCGGCGGCGGGTCGCGCAATGCGCTGTTGAACCAGCTTACAGCCGATGTTACGGGCCGCACCGTAATTGCCGGACCCGCCGAAGCTACAGCGGCCGGCAACGCGCTCACACAGGCCATGGGCAGCGGGCACATTAGTTCGCTCGAAGAACTCCGCGCCGTCATTCGAAACTCCTTCGAAATGGAAGATTTCGACCATCGAAATAACGATGACGGAAGGGCGTTTCCTGTATTCTGAAGGCAGCCATGAATCGCCGAGATTTTCTTGCCAGCTCAGTCGCCGGAATCGCCCTGATGCCTCAAATCACTTCTGCCGAAACCAGTACGACTTCGCGCCGAATCTATCCTATGAATCGCGACTGGTTGTTTGGCGGCCGCAAAACAGCGGACGCCACGGCTTCGATTTTAACGATTCGACTTTCACGAAAGTCACGCTGCCCCATACCAATGTGACGCTTCCGTGGCACAGCTTTGACGATTACTCTTACGAATTCGTCTCTGTCTATCGGCGTCATTTCCGCGTGCCCTCGTCGGCCAAGGCCAGCGAGTCTTTGTCGATTTTGAAGGCGCGATGACGCATCCACGGTCGCCATCAACGGCCACAAATTTCCCGAATTTCGCGGCGGGTATACACCGTTTTCCTTCGATCTCACGCCCCATCTTAATTGGAACGGCGATAACGTGCTCGCGGTGGAACTGGATTCCTCTGAACGTCCCGACATCCCACCGTTTGGCGGCAATATCGATTACCTTACGTTCGGCGGCATCTATCGCGAAGTTTCGCTGCGTGTGGTGCCAAACGAATACATTGAGAACGTCTTCGCGCAACCGCTGAACGTTTTGAGCACCGATCGCAAAGTATTGGTGCGCTGCGAACTGGTAGGCGCCGGTGGTTCGATCACCGCCGAATTGCGCGACGGCGAACATGTGCTGGCCACGCGCCACTGGCAAAGGGCCGGAAGTCACTCTGTCGAATCTGGGCAACATCCAACTTTGGAGCCTTTCCAACCCGAAGCTCTACCACGTAGTCGTCAAATACGGAACCGACGAATTCCGCACCCGTATCGGCTTTCGCGAGGCGCGCTTCACACCCAAAGGTTTCATGCTGAACGGCGAACACATCAAGTTGCGTGGGCTGAATCGCCACCAAACATTTCCTTACGTGGGTGGCGCTATGCCCGCACGCGCGCAACATCGTGATGCTATGGTCCTCAAAAAAGAACTGAAACTCAACCTCGTCCGCACTTCGCACTATCCGCAGTCGCGGCATTTCCTGGATGCCTGCGATGAGCTCGGCCTGCTCGTGCTCGAAGAGATTCCCGGCTGGCAGCACATCGGCGAAAACGACTGGCAGAACCTGGCAGTGGGCAATGTCGCCGCCATGATCAAGCGCGATTGGAACCACCCGTCCATCATTCTCTGGGGCGTGCGCATCAACGAATCGCAAGACAATCACGATTTCTATACGCGCACCAACAAGACCGCGCACGAACTCGACCCTTCGCGACAAACCGGCGGCATCCGCTATCTTTACGATTCCGAACTGCTGGAAGACGTTTTCACCATGAACGATTTCGGCTTCCCGCTGAGGGCGCCGAACCATCCGCTCTATCTCAACACCGAATTCGACGGCCACATGTTCTCCACCAAGACGCTTCGATCAAGTGGAGCGCGTGGCCGAGCACACCCTGCGCCACGCGCGCGTGCATGATCAACTCGCCTCCGACGATGCGCTACGCCGGCGGTATCGGCTGGTGCGCCTTCGATTACAACACGCACGGCAACTTCGGCTCGGGCGACCGCATTTGCTACCACGGCGTTTCCGATATTTTCCGCATCCCCAAAGCAGCCGGCGGGATTCTACAAATCGCAGTGTGAACCGGCAGAAGAAGTCGTCGTTGGAGCCTGCTTTCAACTGGTCGAGCGGCGACCACTCGACCGCGGGCGGTCCCGGCATTGTGCCAGTCTGCTCTAATTGCGAGCACCTCAAAGTCTACATTGGCGGCGCCTTACATACCGAAGCCGATCCCGACCGGAAAACGTTCGCGCATCTGAAATATCCGCCGTTCATGGTTGACCTCAGCAATCTGCCGCTCGATCCCTGGGGCGATTTGAAGATTGAAGGCTACATCGGCGGCAATCTGGCCATCACTAAGACCTATTCGGGCAAAGGAATCGACGCGAAGCTCGCCGTTGAGCCGGATGATGTCACGCTCCTCGGCGACGGCAGCGACGTCACGCGGGTGCTGCTGCGCGTCACAGACGATTATGGGAACACGCAGCAATTTGCCAGCGGCTCTGTGAGTTTAACAATCGATGGCCCCGGCGAAATCATCGGCGAAAATCCGTTCGGCTTAGTAGGCGGAGCAGGCGCAGTGTGGATCAAAACAAAAGCACAAGCGGGAACCATTCACCTAACGGCCAAGACATCAGTATTTAGGCGAAAAGAAAATACAGATTACCGTTTCTTCCACGCCTGCCGAAGTCGTCTAACACCTACTTAATAATGGTGGCAACGCAGTTATGCTCAGCTTTCAAGATTTTGTCGATGGTGCAGCCCGCAGCGGAAAGGTCGTCAATCTGCTATTTGAGCAACCGGTGTTTGCCTTGGTCGGTACCCTCGACCGAATCGTGAAGGTATTGGAACAAGCTGGCATTTCATATGAGTTGGTGGGCGGCATGGCCGTGTTCGTTCATGTAAACAAGGTGGACTAAACAGCGGCTAGAAACACCAAAGACATTGATCTTCTCATCCGAAGGGATGATTTGGATCGGATAGCGGGGGCCGCCGAAGCAGATGGCTTTGTATTTCGGCACGCGGCGGGTGAGGACATGCCGTTATGGAAAGGAGACAAAAACAATCCTATCCACTTTGTTTTCGCCGGCGAGAAAACCCGGCCAGAACAGCCTCATCCTAATCCGAAACTGGCGCCGGTGCGCGAGAGACTTCATGACAGCGACTTTTGGGTGATTCCGGTAGCCGATCTTGTCAGCATGAAACTATCTTCGAATCGCTTGCGCGATCAAGTGCAAATTCAAGATATGGATCAGGTGGGATTAATTACTCCGCAGATAGAGAGGACGCTCCCCCTCGACTTGAGCAATCGCCTCGCAGTAATTCGGAAACAACAATGAACTCGACGCGGTCGTCTAAGGCTGCAAGAAAATAATCAGCGTTCGGCCATCGGAAATAAATCCTCCGCCAGTGGCCGTCTTCGCTTCCTGCGTTGGATTGCTCGGCAACATGTAATCTTCCTTCACCGCGTAACCCGTTAGCTGAAAACTTTGGCCAATATAATCGCGCTCACCATCGGTGGCTGGGTCTATCTTGTGTGCCAGGCCATTCTCTTTGAAATTCTTATCGAACCCGACGTCATGCGCGCCAGCACCCGCCCACACCGGCTTGCCGTATAGCGTATAAGGCGTTTGCCAAATCCGGAATTGATGGCGCGCCATCACCACCTTCATCGGATCGCCTTGCAGATAGCCAAAATCCTGGGTGCGTCCAAAAAGTTCGCGCGGGCTCATCGGCATCGACACATAGGATTCATGATTCAGCGACGCCGCCAAGCCATGTAAAATGGCGTCCTTCTTGTTCTTCTCGGCCATCATCCAACCAGCATCCGATAAGGCCGCTTGCAATTTGTCCTGCGTGCCCACAACGATAAAATTGATGCGGTCGCTTAGATTGCCCTCAATATCGGTGTCGCGCAGTGGAATGCTATCGAGCATTTGCTGCGGAAACACGGGATAATATGCAACGGGTGGCGCCACAGCAGAAGACCATTGCACCGTCACATGAAAACTGCCCGCGCCCGCTTGTCCTTCAGGCTCATTCACTCCTAGATAAAGTCGGCCCGCCACCGGCACGTTCCGCTGCGCCCACGGGCCCACCCAAAACGGCCGCGCTGCTGGATTGTTGGTGAAGCGGGCAATCAAAGCTCCGCGGCCTGCATTGATCACCGGATAATGCGCAGTGAGATCACCCCAACCACGCGGCGCACCTTCTGGCCCTACGACGTGCGAATAGTCGAGTTGAATACTGCCAATGGCGTTAATGCTGACGCTGTCACCGGCGTGGAGGTCAATGCCGGTATCGGTCCACACCTGACTCGCATTGACTTCGATTTCTATTCTGCCAGCCGCGAAAAGACTACTCGCAGCTAGCAGGACTCAAAGCAAAATAACGCATGCGGCGTTAATTGGTTTTGGCGGGAGCGGCCATCGGCTTACGCGGCGCGCTGCTGGGCGGAACAAGCCCCTTCAAACGCATATAGGTCACCATGTTGCCATAGTGTTCGTCCAAGTGCGCTGTGTTGAGCGTGAGAACGGTAGCTTCGGCCAATCGCGGCCCATCATCTTGACGAGCGCCGCTGCCTGATCGTCCGTCATCGCCCGCATAGACTTTGTTGCAATAGGCCACGGCATCTTTTTCCGCTTGCACCAAATCAGCCTTGCTGGTCTTCGTCTTTTCGATGTCCGAAACAGGCGGCTTCTCACCAGCAACCGTCGAACAGAACGTATACTGTGCGTCGGCAGTATGGCCCACCAACTGTCCGAAGCTGCGAACGTCGGGCGTCGCCTTGAACGCATAATTCTCCTCGGGCATCATCTTCGGCTGCGGCCACCACGTTGTTGGCCACCGCCCGGTAAAACACAGCCTGGCTGACGCGTCAAAGGATTCTGCGCGAATGCGGCCGTCGTCGCGGCAGCCACTAATACAAAACACTTAAGAAGTTTCATGTGGGATCTCTTTGGAAATGATCCCACATTTGCTTATGCCACGTTTGTTTCTTGCGCGCACTTCAGGCGGCACTTCAATCGGATGCTTGAATTTACATTCCTTGTTCGGACACTGCGCCACCGGGCCGGCCTTCAGGAATTTCTCAATCAGATAGCTGCTGCCGCAATCCGGACACTTCTCCAGAATGGGCTTGCCCCACGCCACAAAATCGCACTCGGGGTAACGATTGCAGCCAAAGAACGTGCGCCCGCGCTTCGAACGGCGCTCCACCACTTGCGCCTTCCGTACAATTCGGACACGGCACGCCAATGGTTTTCTGCTTCACGAACTTGCACTTCGGATAGTTGCTGCAAGCCACAAACTCACCGTAGCGCCCGTACTTCTGCACGAGGTTGCTTTCGCATTGCGGGCATTTTTCTTCCAGCGGTTTATCTTTGCGCTGTTCGCCGCCAATCTGTTTGGTGGTCTTGCATTCCGGATAGCCGGAGCAAGCGAAGAAGGTGCCAAAGCGTCCTTTCTTGAGCACCATGGGCCGTCCGCAGTTCTCGCAATATTCCTGCGCATCCTGCTCGCCCAAATCGGCGCCGGACTTATCAATATCCGGCAAATCCACCGTCAGCTCGCGCGTGTTCGTGCAATCCGGATAACCAGTGCAAGCGATAAAGCTGCCATGCTTGCCCCACTTGATCACCATCGGCTTGCCGCATTTGTCGCAAACGAAATCGGTGGGCCGCTCCATGCGCTTGATGTCGGTCATCGTGCGCGCGGCATGTTCCAAATCTTTTTCAAAGCGGCCGTAGAAATCGGCCATGGCCACACGCCACTCCAACTTGCCGTCTTCAATTTCGTCAAGCTCCTGCTCCATGCGCGCCGTATAGGTCACGTCGAACAGGTCGTTGAAACTTTCCAGAAGCAAGTCGGTTACAACCATTCCCAACTCAGTGGGAACAAACTTACCGCCTTCTTTCTTTACGTACTCGCGGTCCTGAATGGTCGAAAGAATCGAAGCGTATGTCGAAGGACGGCCCACGCCATCCGATTCCAACTTCTTCACCAGCGTCGCTTCGTTGTAGCGCGGCGGCGGTTCGGTGAAATGCTGCTCCGGCAGAATTTCTTTGAACTTCAGTGTTTCGCCTTCGGTCACGGCCGGCAGCTTGTGCTTCAGGTCTTCGTCTTCGTCGTCCTTCTGATCTTTGCCTTCTTCGTAGACCTTCAGGAAGCCTTCGAACTTGAGCACGCTGCCAGTGGCGCGGAAAATATAAGGAGTCTTGCTCTTGCCTTCGGCGCTCACGTCAATTGTGGTTTGATCCAGCAGCGCCGGATTCATCTGCGATGCGATAAAGCGCATCCAGATCAGGCGGTAAAGTTTCAACTCGTCTTCCGCCAAAAACTTTTCCATCATCTCCGGCGTGCGAAGAACCGAGGTGGGTCGAATGGCTTCGTGCGCATCCTGCGCATCTTTTTTGGTTTTATAAACGTTCGGCGTTTTCGGCACAAACGTTTCGCCGTAGCGCTCGCTAATGAAGCTGCGCACTTCGGCCAACGCATCGTCGGAAACACGTGTGGAATCGGTACGCATATAGGTAATCAAACCCGTCGCGCCATCCGCTCCAATTTCCTTACCTTCGTACAAGCCTTGCGCCAGCATCATGGTGCGCTTCACGCTAAAGCGGCACTTACGCGAAGATTCCTGCTGCAGCGTTGAGGTGATAAACGGCGCCACCGCGTTGCGCTTCTTCTCTTTCGTCGCAACCGATTTGACGACGTAAGCCGCACCTTCAAGATCTTCCACGATCGCGGTTGCGTCTTTTTCGTTGGTCACCTGCGGGGTTTCCCCGGCGCGCCGGTTCAGCCGCGCCGTCAATACCGGCGCCTTCTTGGCATTCAACGCGACGTCAATGGTCCAATATTCCTGTTTGATGAACGCGCGAATTTCCCGCTCGCGTTCCACAATCAGCCGCAGCGCCACCGTTTGCACGCGTCCGGCCGAAAGGCCACGCCGCACCTTGTCCCACAGCAGCGGCGAAATTTTGTAACCCACCAGCCGGTCGAGCACACGGCGTGCCTGCTGCGCTTCCACCAGATGTATGTTCACCTGCAGCGGTTTTTCAAACGCTTTTTGAACGGCGCTCGCCGTGATCTCATTGAACATCACGCGGAAAAACGCAGGCTTGCCGGGCTTCTTTGATTCCAGTTCTTCCTGGAGGTGCCAGCAAATCGCCTCGCCTTCGCGATCAGGGTCAGCCGCCAGATAGACGTTGTCCACGTCCTTGACGGCAGAGCGCAACTCCGCCATTAATTTTTTCTTGCCCTCAATCACTTCGTACTTCGGCGTGAAATCGTGCTCCACATCCACAGCCAAATCTTTTTTGGGCAGGTCTTTCACGTGCCCTAACGAGGCTTTGACGACAAACTGCTTGCCTAGATATTTCCCAATAGTTTTCGCCTTCGCTGGGGATTCAACGATGACGAGAGATTTTGACATACCGATGTTTTTTTCAACCTATATTTAACGACTAGTTTCGAGTTCGGGCCAACCCATAGAGCCCACAGAGGAGATCGCTACCCTTTTACCACACCTTGACAAACTTCTTTCCAGGAAGCTGGCGAACCAACCCATTCATTTCCAGATCAAACAGGGCGCTGATCAACTCAGATGAGGAAACTCCTTCAAAAGTTTCAAGCAAGGCATCAAGTTGTTTAGGTTCATCAACTTGCAAGGTATTGAGTAACTTGCGCCCAAGCGCCTTTTGAGGCTCCTCCGCAGCCTCAGCCGCACCCCCTTCCTGGGCCTCCGGCAGGGGGTCAATCCCGTCAAGTAACATTTTCTGTTGAGCTTTAGAAACTAGTTCGCGCCGCACCGTCGCCGGCAGTTCATTTGTAATGTCGCTCCACTCCTGAACCAGCTTCGCGCCGCCATCCTTTATTAATAGGTTAGGACCCCAACTCATCTTTGACGTTACATTACCGGGAACCGCGAAAACTTCCCTGCCCTGATCCATCGCCAGCTTGGCCGTAATGGCCGATCCGCTGTGTTGCGCTCCCTCCACAATGAGCACGCCAATGGACAATCCACTAACGATACGATTACGGATCGGAAAGTTCTGCGGGAACGCCGGCGCGCCAATGGGAAACTCGGAAAGGAGTAAACCTTTCTTCGCAATCTCATCGTATAGGCGGCGGTTGTTCGATGGATAAACCACATCCACGCCGCAGCCCAAAACCGCGATTGTATCTCCGCCTTCTTTCAGCGTGGCTTGATGCGCGCAAGTATCAATGCCGCGCGCCATACCGCTCACAATGGTCAGGCCTGCGCGCGCCAGATCCGCACTCAAGCGCTCCGCTGCCGCCATCCCATAAGGCGTTGGATTGCGCGTGCCCACAACGCCAATAGAAGCGCTGGGCATAATCTCAGTGCGGCCAATCGCAAAGAGAACAATCGGCGGGTCGAAAATCTCGCGCAGACGCCGCGGGTAACGCGCGTCTTGAATCGATATCAGTTGCGCACCCGCATTCAGCATTTTGTTTTGCTGATCGATCGCGTCTTCGAACGAACAGCCCGACGCAATGTTGCGCGCTTGCGCCGGACTCATGCCGGCACCCTCCAACTCCGATGCCGAGGCGCGAAAGATCGCTTGCGGCGATTTCAACTTATCTAAGAGCTTGAGCGAACCAACAGTTCCCAAGCCGGGCACCAGGCGCAGGGCAAGCCAGTGCAATACCTCTTCTTGACTAACAATGGCAGTGGCCACGTGGTATACGTGCCGGTCGGACAAGGTCTCTCTCCGAGAAAAGCGAGAAATCACAACTACTCGCGGCGAAGAAAAGGCGTCACCTCGTAAATGTCAACCCAGAAGAACCACCAGCCGCCAAATGCTCCCTTCCGCGCGTCCAACCTATATATGGTCTTTAGGGCTTCTTTAGTCTTTTTGTATTCGTGTGCTTGGGCGTTCGCCCAGCAACCGCCAGAACCCGCGCAACTCGCCTCGGATCAAGCGCATACCGAATGGCAGGGAATGACTGTCAAAGAGAAATTGAAGTACGATGCGCGCCACCTGTTTGAAGTGGATAATTTTATCTTCGCCGGAATTGGCGCCGCCATAGATCAGGAGCGTGATCGCCCGCATCAATGGGGTCAAGGCTGGGGCGCTTTTTCCGAACGTTATGCCTCGCACGTCGGGCAGTATTTTGTGCAGCGCAGCATCATGGCCCCGGTACAGGCCATCGATCATGAGGACACGCGCTATTTTCGATCAAAGCACCGCAGCTACGGTGCGCGCGCCGGCGATGCGTTCTTGCATACCGTCTGGCGTCACAGCGACGATGGCGGCATGATGCCCGCCTATAGCGAGTTTTTCGGTGACTACGGAGCGGCTGCCGTTTCCCGCTTGTGGTGGCCTGATCAGTATCACAAAGGTTCATCGATATTCGTAGCAGGCTCGGACACCATCCTCATCGATGGCGCAATTAATCTTTTCCATGAGTTCACACCCGACATCAAACGTTGGATTCATTTAGAACGCTGAAGCGTGACCGCGCGACGTCATCTGGCGCGGGACTAGCAACTCCCGCATGCCATTCTTCAGGTCGGTAGCGACCTCAAAATAGCCGATCATCATTTCATCCCAGCTCTGTGGACCGAAACGTACGCTCTTCGAAGGGTCGGGATTCAATGGATTCGCCGCCGAGTTGTCAAAATGCGCAGTGCATTCGATCACCGTGCCGGCCGGCAGCACCTGCGGCTTGTCTGGGTAGTAGGAGATCTGCCAGTGGTAACTGTAATGCGGCACGCGCAGTAGCACTTCCCGTCGGCCATCCGGGAACACCGCGCGAAACTCGAAAGATTTGCCGCGCAAGTGCATGTGCGGCAGCAGCGATACCAGAGTGCATGACGCTTGCAACGTGACGCTCGCATCAACCTGATAATCGGCATCGCCAGGCGGAATGCGAAAACGAATATTCGCCGCCGCCAGCATCAGCACGCGCTGCTTCGGTGGCCGTTCCGAAAAGATCAGGCCCACACGGCTGCGGTCATGTCCAAGCTCACCGTTCGGCGTGTAGTGGAGTTGAAATACTAAATCGCTACCCGCCTTGATCAACTTTGCTTGGCCGGGTGCTAACATTTCCGGCAGATTTCCCGGACCGTAACCAGCCAGAAATTCACCCGGCAAACCTCCGCCGTGATCATGTGGATCGAGCGCAAACGGCACTCCCACCGGCTCCCAGCCAACCAACCGGAACCCGGCTCGCGCACGCTCACCACAATGTGATGGGTATGTACGCGATCGCCCGCGCGCACCTCCGCCAACCGCACCCAACTATCTCGCGTAAAATGCGTTGGCAGAATTACGTATTGATACGGCATGACTCCCGACGCCGGCACTTCGAACGCTTGCGGCATTTCAAAAATGGCTTGTGGGCGGCCAATGGTCGAACCGTCCACCCAACGCA
>CAWJBS010000056.1:0-11921 GCA_963840845.1 Bryobacterales bacterium | reverse complement strand
TCAGTAGACGAGGCAGTTTCCCAAATTCAGCGTGCGATCGCCGCCGTTTCCAACTTTGGCGACCAAGATTCTGCCCAGAAACAGGCTGAGTTTGTCCGCCGGAGCCATACTTGGACGAGTCGCGCTCAGTGGCTCGCTCAACGCCTCCAAGTCTTGAATTAAATGCCGCAGTATGTTTGCGCCTTTCGAGGCCGTCGTGATTCATACCAGGTGCCGCTGGCCCTGGCAGAGTCTCATAAGCTCGATCAGTTCATCACTGATGCTTACGCCATGCCGTGGCTGCGAGACTGTGGCCAGAGTAACTCCTGCCGCGGTAAATCGCCATATCAGCTTTCGTTCCGACTCCGGCATTCCAGTTGATCGAGTCCGCTGCCTCTGGGGTACGACCGCCATTGAGCAAATCCGCCATAAGTCCGGCTTTCCCCGATTAACAACATGGGCGAAGCTGGATCGAAATTTTGCCCTTGCGGCGGCACGCCGCGCAGCTCACTCCAAAGCCGATTTATTCCTTTACAGTTCGTATGCGTGGGAGGCGTTTCGCTATCGGTACTCCCATACGCCCCGGCGCATTCTGTTTCAGTACCATCCGCATCCGCTCCTGGAAGAGCGAATCCTCTCTGCGGATAGAAGTTTGTATTCTCATCTTTTCGAGTCGGCAGCAAGCGCGCCCACCCAAACTTTTCCTGAACATCTTCTCCAACGTGAGCGTGACTGCTGGCAGCACGCGGATCTCATTTTCTGCGCCAGCACATTTACGAAGCGATCTCTTCTTGAAGCCGGAGCCGATGAGAAAATCTGCCGAGTCGTGCCCTATGGCATCGAGCTACCACCCCCAGATAGATGCTAAGCCACTTCCCGATGTTTTCAACCCCGTCTTCATCGGTAATGGCATGCACCGCAAAGGTCTCCATCACTTGCTGCTGGCTTGGCAACGAGCGACCCTGCCTCCTACCAGCAAACTGACTCTTATCTGTCGGTTATTCTTCGATCCGGAACTGGAGCACCTCGCTCGCTCTACTCCGCGTGTTCAACTGATTCGCGGTGTTTCTGCCGCTGAACTGCAAAGCACCTTTGCCCGCAGCACTCTCTTTGTTATGCCATCTCTGGTGGAAGGCTTTGGCCAGGTTTATTTGGAAGCGCTAGCGCAAGGCTGCCCAGTTCTTGGAACAGCGAACACCGCGCTCCCGGATTTGGGAGAAGAGAGAGATGGCGTCTATCTTGTTTCTCCCGGCGACATTGAAGAATTAATCGCAAAGCTCGAAGGTCTTTCCCGAACCTTACCTGGTAATTCTGCAGTTCGCAGCGCTGCTCGTGATTGTGCCAGGCGTCTCCCGTGGTCTGGTTTTCGTCAAAAGTTAAGCGCGGAACTGCCGGGCTTGAATTCTTCACGGTCCGTATTCTTTCATGTTTGAAACGCTCCTCAACATGCCGCTTTCGTTCTGGTCGGTGATTGTTATGCTGCTTGCCGGAAGCTTTTTCGCAGTAGAAAGAGTCCGTTCAGGCATCGGCTTACCGATGCTAGCCGTTTTTGTCACCACAACTGTTTGGTATGTCGTTGACATGTTTTACAACGGCTACGATTACTATACTCAGACCTTCAGCAACAATGTTCTTACGAATGCCTGGTGGCAGGTCGCCCTCTTTGTGACAGTCTTCACCCTGTTAGCTCCGGAACTTCACAAAACTATCAACGCGCGTTATCTCAATCAACCTAGTACCGCTTGCCAAGTAGCCCGTGACGGAGTCGACGACCCCTTTTTGCAGCAACGCCTCACCATGCTTTTCGAGGCCTGTTTGTTTATTTGGCTCGTTCTTGCGGTCATCGCCACTATCCGCCTTCATGCGGATGTAATCTATTACTTCTTTCCATTTCTCGATCTCAAACTAGACCCTTGGGGACGTGATCGCCTTGGTGGTGGATTCGATTCTCTACTGGCACTCGCTGCGAATCTACAACTCTTTACTGCCGCTGCCTTCGGAATTTCTGCAGCTCTCATTACCAACCGGCGCATTCGCACGCTTGCCTTCGCCGCATGCGTGTGTGCTTGGCCGTTTTATATCTTCGCCCGTACCAGAAATTCGATGCTCTCCTCTGTATTGCCGGGTCTTCTGAGTTGGGTGCTTCTGCGCATGCGCGGATCATGGCTGCAAAAGGGCATGGTACTGGCTCTGTTTTTTTTCTTGACCGATGTTTGGTTCGGCTTCGTGATCGCCAATCGTCACAACATGACTATCACGGAGGCACTCAAGGAAAAGGGATTAAGTTTGGCCGAAAATGCCAGCGTTCACCACGAAGGCTTAAACATGTTTGAGGAGCTCTGTTGGGTGAACACGCTGACCGATAACGGCTCCTTTCGGCCGCCTTGGGGCTCTCTCTACTTTGCTGAACTTGTCAGCCCAATTCCCCGCGCTCTTTGGCCGGGCAAGCCCACACCCACTCTCGATTACTCCGTCGCTCGTGGTCAAGTCGGCTCCAATACAGGCGAAGGCGCCACCATATCCACGGGGATGATCGGCCAGGGTGTTGTGAGTTTCGGACCCATTCTTGGGCCCCCCTTCGCGGCGCTCCTCATGAGCATCTGGGTTGTCATTCTCGCGCGTCTTGATCTCCGTGGACAGGACTTCATGCTATTCGGCTTCGGATTGATCCTCACTTTCAACCTCGGCCGCGATATCACAACCATCACCTTGTACACATTCATCTTTGGCTCTTTGGCGGTTTGGTTTATGAATCGACTCCGCCCCGGATTGTCAATCAATCGCTCTACCTGTCCCGAACTCATGCCCCGTCACCTAAGCCCGCATGTCTAGCAGCCTCTCTGGAAAAACGGTCCTGTGTTGGATTAATCTCGGTCCCTATCACATCGCCCGCGCGAAGGCCCTCGCTGCTCAGACCGATCTCACGGTAATCGAATTTGCATCCGCGCAAAACCTCTATGGCTGGGCCATTGACCGTTCCAGTCTTCCTTTCGATATCGTCACTTTGTCCAACGGCGCTTGGGAGGACCAGTCTGTTCGAAAGCTACTTCGAGCCTGCTGGCGAAACCTCGAAAAAATCAGGCCCACCTGTGTTGTAATTCCCGGCTACGCCAATCCCGTCGCGCTTCTCATCGCGTTATGGGGCTGCTTTCGTCGGGTTCCTCGCATCCTCATGACGGACAGCACTGCCGTTGACCACCGACGTTATGAATGGAAAGAAAAAATAAAAAGCCTCCTGGTCAACTCGCTTTACAACGGCGCTAATGTGGCAGGCAAACCACAAATCAGGTATCTGGAACAACTCCGCTTTCCTATCGCAAAAACGGCCCCGTTTTATGACGTTGTTGATAATGATTTCTTCGCCTCCTCTACTCAGGCTTTGCGCGCCACTCAACAGCCCGCTGATTTCTCCCTGCCCTCCAAATATTTCCTATATGTGGGACGCCTTGCCCCGGAAAAGAATGTAGCAATTCTTCTAAAGGCTTTCGCTCAATATCGCGAGAATGGCGGAATCTTCGATTTGGTTCTGACCGGCGACGGCCCTCTTCGCGAGTCGCTTCCCGCACAAGCCCGAGAGCTTGGCATTGACGCGCACATCCACTTTGCTGGTAGAAAAACCGTGAATGAATTGCCGCCCTACTACGCTTTCGCCAAGGCATTCGTGCTCCCGAGCACAAGCGAACCTTGGGGACTGGTTGTGAACGAGGCGATGGCCGCAAGCCTCCCAGTGTTCATTTCCAATCGCTGCGGATGCTCCGAAGATCTTGTCTCCGAAGGAGAGAACGGTTACCTGTTCGACCCCGAAAACGCCGATGAGATTGCCGCGTGCATGTTCAAGATTCAGTCCCTCACTCCGGTTCAGCTTGCTCAAATGAGACAGGCCTCCCTAAGCAAAGTTCAAATATTTTCTCCAGAAAACTGGGCCAGCCATCTGATCCGATTGATTCAGTCACTGAAGCCGGTGACAAAGTGAGGATAGCTTTCGTCTGTCCTTCCATATCCCGAACTCTCGGCGGAATTTTTGAGGTCGAGCGCAAGCTCGCGCAGTCGCTTGTCAATATTCCAGACACCTCGGTAGACGTATTGGGAGTGGAAGACGAACACACCCAAGCAGACCTCCCTGAATGGGGTCCGCTGCAACCTCAATATTTTCCGTCGACTGGTCGCCCTGCTTCCTTCCGCTACTCGTCCGGCTTGCAGCAAGCCGTCTTGGCCAACGATTCAAACTTGCTCCACATGCATGCGCTTTGGACGCATAACTCCCTGATTGTCAATAAATGGGTGCAGCGCTGGAAACGTCCATATCTCATCACTCCTAACGGCATGCTCGATCAGTGGGCAGTCCGTAACTCCGGTTGGAAAAAGCGCATAGCACTGGCTCTATACGAACGCAGGTGCCTGAACCGCGCCGCCTGCATTCAGGTCTTCTCCCAAAACGAACACGATTCAGTTCGCGAATTCGGTCTCCGCAACCCAATTTGCATTATTCCGAACGGCGTCGATCTCCCGACTTCCAAAGAAGCCGGCCCGTCTCCCTGGCCGCAACTCCCATCCGGTCAAAAAGTCCTGCTCTACCTAGGTCGCCTCCATCCTAAAAAGGGTCTCGTAAATCTCCTCAAGGCATGGAATCAGGTTGCTGCTCCTCCCAACTGGACCCTGGCTATCGCAGGCTGGGACCAAGGAGGGCATGAGAACGAACTGAAGACCCTCGCTCAATCATCAGTCATTTTTCTGGCCCGCGTTTCGGCAAAGACAAGGCGCTCTGTTATCAGAATTGCGACGCATTTATCCTCCCATCCGTCAGCGAGGGTCTTCCTATTGTCGTTCTGGAAGCTTGGTCACACGCCAAGCCGGTGCTCATGACTCCCGCATGCAACCTCCCTGAGGGCTTCTCCTTAAATGCCGCTGTACTGATCGAAGCTTCTGTCGCCAGTATTGCCGAGGGCCTCCAAACGCTCTTCGCCATGTCCGACTCGGAAAGAGAGTCGATGGGAGCCTCCGGCTTAGCCCTCGCCAAGAAGCGTTTCACTTGGCCGCAAATTGCCGCTGACATTCGTTCTGTCTATGCCTGGATGCTGGGTGCCGGGCCAAAACCAAGTTGCGTAGTTGAGTAAATAGCATGTCGCTTCCCAATCTCAGCACCTATGACAATTCCTGGTACAAGCCGGGTCGCAGCTTCTTGATCGCATCAATCTGGTTCTTCTTTGGCCTTCCCATTCTCCGGTCGAATCTCAACCCACTCTCCAGCTTGCGTCGCGTGCTTCTCCGCGCCTTTGGTGCTACGGTTGGCAGCAGTGTCGAGATCAAACCCGGCGTTCAAGTGAAATACCCTTGGAACCTTACAGTGGGCGACCATACCTGGATTGGTGAAAACGTTTGGATCGATAACCTTGTCCCTATTACGATCGGTAGCAACGTGTGCATCTCCCAAGGCGCCTATCTTTGCACCGGCAATCATGATTGGTCCGATCCTTCCTTTGGCTTAATCGTCAAACCGATCACCGTCGGCGATGGTGCCTGGATTGGTGCAAAGAGTCTCATTGCTCCCGGCATCGAGATCGGCGAATCTGCCATCGCCTCCGCCGGCAGTGTTGTCACCAAAGACATTCCAGCCTTTGAAATTCACGCTGGCAACCCCGCTCAATTCATTCGCCGCCGCGTTTTTCAAAACGCCGATTCGACCAAGTCCAAAGCTTTCGCCCAGCACGCTTAATCATGCCATCCGCTCTCGTCTTCTATCAGTACTTTCATCCAGACGACGTCGTCAGCGCGGTCCACCTAACCGAGTTTGCAACGGGCTTGGTCAAACGCGGTTGGACAGTTACCGCAATGCCCTGTGTTCACAGTTGCCGCAATGATGAGGTTTATCCAAAACAGGGCTCAGTCGAAGGTGTGCTCATCGAGCGCATTTGGCGTCCAGCCTTTCCTCAAGCCAAGGCTTGGGGCCGCCTGCTCAATGCCTTATGGATGCTTGTCGCTTGGAGTTTAAAAGCTTTCACGAATAAGCCCGACGCAGTCATCATCGGCACCGATCCCATTCTCAGCGCTTCCGTTGCCATTACATGGAAGTTCCTCCGCCCCTCAGTCCTCCTAGCTCACTGGTGTTTCGATCTTTATCCCGAGGCCGCTGTCGCCGATGGCATCCTTAAGCCAGGCCTGTTCCTCAGCTTGATCCAGCGCGTCATGTCCTCTGCCTACCGTCGCCTTGACCTGCTCGCGGACATCGGCGATTGTATGACATCCCGTCTGTCTGCATACCAAACTAAAGCGATCCGCACACGCTTATGGCCCTGGGCACTCGTCGAACCCACATCCGTTCCTCCTATTGATTCCGACCAACGCAGGCAAGTCTTTGGCGTGTCGAAGCTCGGCATCATGTACTCCGGAAACTTCGGCCGCGCTCACTCCTTCGCTGAGTTACTAACCATGGCCCGCCTGTTAAGAAACGTAGACGCCCATTTCTCCTTCGGTATCCGCGGGAATCGTGTAGCCGAGTTGAAAGCAGCGCTCAACTCCGAAGACCACAACATCTCGTTCGCTCCGTTTGCCCCGGCCGATGAGTTGGAAGCGCGCCTCGCCTGTGCTGATATCCAAGTCGTCTCGCTCCGCTCCGAGTGGACCGGCACCGTTGTCCCCTCGAAATTCTTTGGTGCTCTTGCTGCTGGCCGCCCCGTTCTGTTTATTGGGAGCGAATCCTGTTGCGTGGCTCAGATCATCCGCAAGTTCGATCTCGGTTGGGTCTGTTCTCCTGGTCGTGAATCCGCCATCGCCTTGCAACTCGGCACGCTCGCGATAGATCCTTCGCCCCTGCGCTCGCTCCAGCAACGCTGCTTCCAAACTTATAAAGCCTATTTCTCGCGTGACATCGTCCTGAATCAATTCGACCGCGATCTACGAAGCCTTCTTCCAGCCGCCGTTCAGGCGCAGCGTGATCAAGCCCGGTCTCTTGCTTGGTCCAAGGCCAACAACGCCGAAGGATACGAAAAGTAAATCCCAACTCAAATATGCTAAGTCATCCAAATTCGCAAACAAAAATCAATCAACCCTTCTCGCTCGCCGGTAAACGAATCGTAGTCTGTGGCGGCGGCGGCTTTATCGGTGGACATCTGGTCGAGCATTTCCACAAGCAAGGTTTTAATGTGGTCCGTTCAGTTGACATCAAGCCCGTCCACGAGTGGTATCAGCATACCCCGGGCGTCGAAAATGTGGTGGTCGATCTGAAAGAGAAAGCGGCTTGCGACCGCGCCGTTGCTGGCTGCGACGTCGTTTTCAATTTGGCGGCAGACATGGGCGGAATGGGCTTTATCGAAAACAACAAAGCTCTATGCATGCTCAGTGTCTTGATCAATACGCATCTGTTGCTTGCCTCACGCGAAGCGGGAATTGAACGCTTCTTTTTTGCTTCCTCCGCTTGTGTCTACAACGGTGACAAGCAAAAATCTGCCAACGTTACCCCGCTTGCCGAAGCCGACGCCTATCCCGCATTGCCTGAAGACGGCTATGGTTGGGAGAAGCTGTTCAGCGAACGCATGTGCCGTCACTTTGAAGAAGACTTCGGTTTGCAATGCCGCGTGGCGCGTTTCCACAATGTTTACGGCCCTCTCGGCACCTATGATGGGGGCCGCGAAAAAGCCCCCGCCGCCGTCTGCCGCAAAGTCAACGAAGCAAAAACTTCAGGAAACCACGAAATCGAAATTTGGGGCGACGGTAACCAGACCCGCAGTTTCATGTATATCGACGATTGCTTGAAAGGTATTCAGCTCATCATGGAAAGCGATATCCACGAACCGCTGAACCTTGGTAGCAGCGAACTGGTGTCCATCAATCAACTCGTCGATATCGTCGAAGACATCGCACAAATCAAAGTGAACCGGCGCTACAAGCTAGACGCACCCAAAGGTGTCAACGGCCGCAATAGCGATAACACCAAAATCCGGCAATATTTAGGCTGGGAGCCGAATATCCGACTCCGAGACGGTATGGCAAAAACGTACGACTGGATTGCTTCTCAGATGGCGCTGCCCGCACACAGGCATTAGCTCGGCCGCGTCTCCCACGCGTCTCTCACAATTCCCTCCAGATCTCCTCTCTTTGCTGCCCACCCCAATACGCGCCGTACCTTGCTGGCATCCGCTACCAATTCCGGTGGATCGCCTTCTCTCCTTGGGCCCATTGTGTAAGGCGCCTTCCTTCCAGTCACTCGTTCAACGGCCGCCAGCACCTCCTTCACCGAGTGCCCGCGGCCTGTACCCAAGTTGAAGACGTCGCTCTTTCCGCCGTTCAGCAAATACTCCACCGCGAGGATGTGCGCCTCCGCCAAATCACTCACGTGGATGTAGTCGCGGATACAAGTCCCGTCGGCAGTCGCATAGTCATCCCCAAACACCGTCACCGGTTTCCCTGTCTCTGCGGCCTTCAATACCAGTGGGATCAAGTGAGTCTCCGGATCGTGCTTCTCTCCTAACCCGCTCCCCGGCTCGCCTCCACACGCATTGAAATATCTCAGCCGCACACTCCGTAACTCCCGGAATCTGTCCAGCCATTCCAGCATCTTCTCCACCATCACTTTTGATTCGCCATACGGGTTAATGGGTGCCAGCGGAAAATTCTCGTTAATGGGCGACTGGCTCACAATCCCATAACTCGCACAAGTCGAAGAAAACACCACGCGTTTCACGCCCGCTTCCAACATCGCTTCAAACAGCGAAAGTGACCCGCACACATTGTTGGCAAAATACATTTCCGGCTTCTCGGTCGATTCCCCCACATAAGCGTATGCCGCGAAGTGAATCACTGCCTCAATCTTTTCTTCTTCGAGAATCTGTTTTACTTTGCCCGTGTCGCGCAAATCCACTTGCCGCAACATGCCCGCAGGAACGGTGTGCGCGTCCCCACGCTCTAGATTGTCCAGCACGATCGTCGCGTGCCCCCGCTTTTCCAAGAAGTAGCGCGTGTGCGACCCAATGTAGCCCGCCCCGCCCGTTACCAGAATTTTCGCCATCGTACAACCATCTTAGCGTTGCGACTATCCTTAGCAGTAGATGCAATTCTCCGTCAACTCTCGCATTTTCGTAGCCGGTCATCGCGGGCTTGCGGGCTCTGCTCTCACCCGCCATCTGCAATCATGCGGCTATCAAAATCTGATCCTCAGAACGCGCGCCGAGCTTGACCTGCTTGATCCCCAGGCCGTTGATTCATTCTTTGCGAAAGAGCAGCCTGCGTTCGTCTTTCTGGCCGCAGGCAGAGTCGGCGGTATCTTAGCTAACACTACCTATCCCGCCGAATTCATTCGCGACAATCTCGTTCTCCAAACCAACGTGATCGACACAGCCTATCGCCATCAAACCTCTAAACTCCTCTTCTTCGGTTCCTCCTGCATCTATCCAAAACTCGCCCCGCAGCCACTCAAAGAGGAATACCTCCTAACGGGTCCCCTCGAAACTTCCAATGAATGGTATGCCATTGCCAAAATCGCCGGCATCAAAGCCTGCGAAGCCTACCGTCAACAATATGGTTTCAACGCCATCTCAATGATGCCTTCGAATCTCTACGGCCCTGGTGACCACTTCGACCTCCAAACCTCCCACGTCCTCCCATCGCTCATTCGTCGCTTCCACGAAGCCAAATTGAATCACCAGCCATCGGTCACTCTTTGGGGCACCGGATTTCCCAAACGTGAATTTCTCCATGTTGACGATCTCGCTTCCGCCGCCGTCTTTCTCATGCAGAACTACAACCAGAAAGAGTTCATCAACGTCGGTGTCGGAGACGATATCTCCATCGCCGATCTCGCCACTCTCATCGCCTCCATCGTCGGTTACCCGGGCCAAATCCTCTTCGATCCCTCCAAACCTGACGGCACGCCCCGTAAGCTTCTCGATTCCAGCAAACTTCACTCCCTCGGTTGGCGTCACTCCATCTCGCTCGATACCGGCATCCGCTCCACCTATCAATGGTTCCTTTCCTCGCGAAGCTAGGCTTCCTCCGTACCCTTGATATACTGAACTCTGTTCAACGGCTAAACATTTGAGTCAAGAAGTTGCACCCCTCGCTTCCTCCGTGCTCGCGGAGTTGCACAGCAAAATCAGCGGCAAGACGGCCAGAGTGGGCGTACTCGGCCTAGGCTATGTTGGTCTTCCCCTTGCCGTTGAATTCGCAAAAGCAGGCTTTGATGTTACTGGAATAGACGTTCAGCAAGCCAAAGTCGATCAGTTCAACGCGGGCCACTCCTACATTAAAGACGTTCCTGACTCCACTTTTTCCCCCCTCATCAAAAGCGGCAAACTGCGCGCCACAACCGATTTCTCCATCATTCGCAGTCTCGACACAATCGATATCTGCGTTCCTACGCCGCTTCGCAAAACCAAAGATCCCGACATGAGCTTCGTCCTGGCTGCTACTGAATCCATTGCTCAATACATCCACCCGGGTCTCTTAGTTATGCTTGAATCCACAACGTACCCGGGCACAACCGATGAGTTACTTCTTCCCAAGCTCTCCGCCTCCGGTCTCGAAGTCGGCAAAGACTTCTTCTTGTGCTTCTCGCCCGAACGCGTCGATCCCGGCAATCCGAATTTTCAAACCGCCAACATTCCCAAGGTCGTTGGCGGAATCACTCCAGCCTGCACCGATACGGGCGCACTCTTCTATAAACAAGCCCTGCAAGTGGTCGTCCCCGTTAGTTCCACGCGTGTGGCGGAAATGGTGAAGCTTCTCGAAAACACCTTCCGCATGATCAACATAGGCCTCGTCAACGAACTGGCTATCATGTCTTCGCGCATGAACATTGATGTTTGGGAAGTCATCGACGCCGCGGCCACCAAGCCGTTCGGCTTTATGCCTTTTTATCCGGGCCCGGGGCTCGGCGGCCACTGTATTCCCATCGACCCCTTCTATCTCTCGTGGAAAAGTAAAGAGGCCGGCATCGAAGCCCGCTTCATCGAACTGGCCGGCCACATCAACGGCCGCATGCCCGAATTTGTGGTCGAGAGAATTCAGGACGCGCTCAACGACTTTTCTAAATCCGTTCGCGGTTCAAAAATTCACATCCTCGGTATTGCTTACAAGCGCGACATTGATGATGTTCGCGAATCGCCCGCGCTCGATATCATGATGCTGCTTGATCGTTCAGGCGGTCAGGTTTCCTATTCCGATTCCTACGTCCCCAGTGTTCACCTGAGTGACCGTGTCCTCCACAGTCAGGAAATGCTTTCCTCCGTTGCCGCCGCCGATTGTGTTGTCATTGTCACAGATCATACGGGTGTCGATTACGCGCAAGTCGTGCAGCAAAGCAAAGTCATCGTAGACACGCGTAACGCCCTCAAAGGTTTCCGGTCCTCTAACATCGTACGCTTGTAAATCCGCAGTATCCTGTTTGCATGTGCCGGCGCTGCGCGTTTGTCTCGTTTCTTTTGATCCTCTTTGTCCCTCAGGGCAGTTCCCAAACCCTACCACCAGAAAGCGAATCGGTCACTACCGATCTAGACATCACCTACGAGTCGATAAACGGCATCGATCTGCATCTCGACATTTATCGTCCCGCCGCTCCTGGCGCCCAGCCCCGGCCGGCCATCATCTTGCTCCACGGCGGCGGTTGGACCTCTTACGACAAAAGCAATATGCGAACCATGGGCCAATTTCTTGCTCGCCATGGATACGTGGCTTTTGCGGTTGACTATCGTCTTTTCCACGATTCTCAAAACCGTTGGCCCGCTCAGTTAGACGATGTGCAATGTGCGGTCCGCTGGATGCGGGCGAACGCCGCGAAATACGGCGTTAACCCAAAACTCATCGGCGCCTTCGGCCACTCAGCAGGTGCTCAACTCGCCGCTCTTTTGGGCATGGAAGACACGCGTAACAATGCAGATCCGGCTCTCGCTCATTTCTCCAGTAAAGTCCAAGCCGTTGTCGATGTCAGTGGCCCAACCGATTTCACAGCAGAT
>CAWJBS010000055.1:0-8563 GCA_963840845.1 Bryobacterales bacterium | reverse complement strand
ACGTCGCCACATACTTGGCGATAGCCGGGAACTTGACAAAAGTAGAGACGCTGCCCAAAGATTGATAGATATTGTTGGCTCCGGCCCAAAAGATATAGAGATTTTCCGGCGAAGCTTGTCCGCCGTTGAATGAAAGGAAGAGCGCCACTTGGTTGGTGGTCCCTGGAACCTGTGGATTTGGCCGGATTTAAATAGTTAGTGGGAGAGAAACTTGGATTGTTACCTGCTAAAGCGGAGGCAACTGCAAAATTAGTAGCCGAGCCATTTGCGGAGAGGACCCCGCCTGTTGGACCCAGCGGCGTATTCACCACGAACGGTTGGGGATCGGGCAATCCGAGCAGAGCCGCAAATTGATGGATCCAGAGTCCGCCGGCTGGTCCACTCGTTGCAGGGACGGTTTGAGGACCATCAGTGAACGCATTCGCGGCGTAGTTGCCCAGGGTCTTCCACGGGCTCATGCGAGCGCGGCGGCCGCATACCCCGTTATCGGAGAGACTGTCTCCGAAGATCACGAGTTTGTAAATTGAATCTGCCTGAAGAGCTGTCTCTGGCGCCCCGACAAGCAAAAGCGCAAGACTAATCGGATGCAGACGCATGAAAGAACCTCCAACCTCAAGCAGGCCAGACTATCACATTTTTGGCGAGCCGGGCGGGCTATTTTGACGATCTCCGAGTCATTCAAATGAAATACCTAACCCTCCTCGTAGCGGTCGCTTTGTCTCTTTCCGCCCAAGCTCCCTTCCCTGTGATTTCCAATATCGAACCGACTACCATCGCGGGACGCCCCGTCCAGCTTGATTCGGCGGGCAAGCTCCTGCCATGGCCCATGCCCGACAACACAGGCTACTCCTATAACTCCCATCTCATGACGCAGTGGACCTTCCTTTGGGATCAGTTCAACCGCCACCAAATCAGGACCGTCCCCGTGACCCAGCCTGCCATTGCCAGCGGAATGTTGTCCGTCTTGTTCCATTCCGCTACCTCCGCATCCGAGAGACCGGATTCAATCTGGATAGCCTTCCAACCGGGGCCGAACGGCTGCGCCTTCTTATAAAACGAAATCAACGTTTGTTTGTCAGTCTGCGGCCCGAGGTACGCCGTCGCCACCCAGCAAATCGTCGTGACGATCACCGTGAAAATCAGTTGCCGGTCGGTAGCGATTTCCATCCCTTGGCGCTTCATCACAAAGAAAACCAAAGAAATCAAAAACGAACTCAACATCGCCGCGATTTCGCACCACCCATTAATCCGCCACCAGAACCAGCGCATCAAATACAGCAGCCCTGTTCCCGCTCCCACCTGCAAAATCAAATAAAACTCTTCTTGGCGGTTTGCAGAGCAAATACGAGCGCCGCAGAAAGCACACGAACAGCAGCACGGTGGCCAATCGGCCCGGCCATCACGTAGTGCTTTTCTGTTTCGCTCCGACGAAAAAGCGCCTGTAGAAATCGTGCACCAAGTAAGACGCGCCCCAATTGAGATGGCTCAGAATCGTCGACGAATTCGCAGCGATCAAGCCGCCCACCATCAGTCCGATCCATCCCGCCGGCAGGAACCGCAGCATCGCCGGAAACGCGATATCGTGGACCAATCAGGCTCGGGTCCACGTTCGGGAACGCCTTGTGAATATCTGCCACCGTCGGATAAACGATCAGCGATGCCAGCGCCACCAGTATCCAGGGCCACGGCCGCAAAATATAATGCGCCAGATTGAAGAACAAGCACGCCGCCCAGCGAATCTTTCTCCGATTTCGAAGCCAGCATCCGCTGCGCTATATAGCTGCCGCCGCCCGGTTCCGCGCCCGGATACCAGACCGACCACCATTGCACCGTCAACGGAATGATGAAAACCGCCAGCGCCAAATCCCAGTTGTTCGTGAAATCCGGCAGCATGTTCAAGTAGTGCAACCCCCCGGGCCCTTGCAATGCGAAACTTTGTCAACCAGCCCGTCAGCCCGCCCACCTGCGGCAGTTCAACCGCAAAGTAAGCCGCCGCGATCACCGCCCCCATCTTGATGAAGAACTGCACCATGTCGATCACCAGCACGCCCCACAAGCCGGAGTGCGCGGCGAAGATCACGTTCAGCAGTCCCACGGAGAGCAGTGTCTGCCAGCGGCTCGAAGCCGAACAGCACGCCGGCGATTTTGCACGCCGCCAGATTTACCGTGCCATGATCATGCAATTGAACAAGCAGCCCAGATAAACCGCGCGAAATCCGCGCACCGCGCTCGGCCGCTTTGCCCGAATAGCGCAGTTCGTAGAATTCTAGGTCCGTCAGCACGCCCGATCGCCGCCACAGTCGCGCATAGAAGAAAACCGTCGAGACGCCGGTCAGCGTGAACGCCCACCATTGCCAGTTTCCGGCCACGCCCTGTGTGCGGACGATATTCGCCACCAGGTTCGGCGTATCGCTCGAAAAGGTAGTGGCCACCATGCGAAATGCCGGCCAGCCACCAAGGCACCGAACGGCCCGAGGCAAAAAACTCAGAAGTACTTTTTCCGGAACGTTTGCCGAAGGCGAGAGCGGGCACGAAGCAAATGAGCAGGCAGATAGCTGCGATGATCCAATCGATCGGATGAAGAATCATGAATGAATATAAGGATACGCGATTTCCCCTTTTATTCAAAAAACACCAGCAAACCAAAACTTAAGGTTCGACAGTGATGGGTTCGGTCAGCGAAGCGATGCGGAGTTTGTGGCGGACGGCCAGAGTGGCCAAATCGGTTTGATCCAGTACTTCCGTCCCTTCCAGATCCAGATAATACATCACCGAGTGAATGCTCGGATTATGTTTCAGCCCCAGCATGTGGCCAATCTCATGCACGGCCGTTAGATACAGTTCGGTGCTCGTCAAGGGCGCTTTCGGATTGAACGCGATCCAACCCTGAAAGTTGTCCCACTCGGTGAATTGCGAACGAGCCACAATGCTTGTTTTCAAAATAGCCGGCGTCCCATCCACCAGCTGCATTGCGCAGGAATCCGAGGCGTCTTCGTGCCAGTGCATATCCACCACGGTTGACCAGAAATTCAGGGCTTGCCGGAATTCGTGCGCCAGAACCGGGTTCGACGTGGAGATTTTCACTCCCAGGTTCATCGCGTCTCGTTTCAACAACTCCATTTTCTGATTGCACGGTGAAAAATCTCCCTGCCAGTTGGCTGTTCGTTGATCGGCGAACGAAACCGGCAATGTTAGCACGGGGAGAAGGGCAACGATTCGGATCGCGGCGCTTGATCGCAAGAACATCATCGGTGGCTTCTATATGCAATGTGGGCCGCCGAGCCACGCACTCTCTAGGGAATCCGCAGGGAAATTCCCAGATTGCCCCTAAAAACTACTGATGGATGCAATGTTTTGGGCTTCAATCGGGTCTAGCTAAGCAGGGGATAAGCACAATGAAAACTATCGTTCTTTTAATTGCTATGACGGTTGGCGTCGTCGCGCCGGCTTTCACACAGGTCAAAGACGACCTGAAGACTGCGGGCGAAGCCACGAAAGACGCCGCTAAAGATGGCGCATCCAAGACCAAGAGCGGTGTCAAGAAAGCCGGCAAAGCCACTGCGCACGGCGTGAAAAAAGGGACACATAAGGCGGCTAAGGCTACCGCCAAGGGTGCCAACAAAGTAGCCGACAAGACTTCCACTCACTAGTGAGGCGAAGAAGCGACGAAGCTCTGCTATCGGCCCGCCATAGCGGCAATGGCCTTAGCTTTCACTTCCAAACCCGTACCGGCTTGCTCGCCGAACATCCACTGTTGTTCCGACACTTGCAGCACGTCAATCGCATATTCGCGAATGGCCATCATGACGAAGGCGGCTTCGGCAAGCAAGAACATGCCAAGGTAAAGAAACTGCAGCGAAACCGAGTGGGGTACGGTATTGTCGTCACTCCACTCGCCGACTACCATGGCGCGCTTAGTTAACTGCGGGTTGGCTTTGCGCACTTCGCTCACCGAACTGTCCATGGTGTTGGTGTAGGAAACGTAGCATAAGATACTGCCCATCACCAATACCAATGGGCACAAATTCATGAAGACGCGATAGCCTTTGGTGACACTGCCCAAGGCCAGCGTCCTTCTTACATAAAACAACCACGCTAACAATAGAAAGCCGAGAAATGCCGCCATCGTCGCGAGCGGCTTGCGCAGCGATTCGTAAGTGGGGATCACGTTGATGGCTGTCAGAATAGGGGCTAGAGCAGCCGTTACGATCGGCATAACGCCCATGTAACCTTTGAAAACGTTCGCAAAGGCGAGTAAGCGGTTCTGTTGAGATTCTTCGGCGGTAGGCATGTGCGCGTTCTCCTTTTCAGGGGACTATAACACAAGATGCAACCAACTATCGGTTGACAGCGGCAAGGTCTTCCGGGCGGCCGACGTCTCGCCAATCTCCCATGACTGGCGAGATTCGTAGTTCCCGCCCATCGTCAAGCATTGCTTCGAATGCAGAGGTGATCTCGTATTCATTGCGAACCGACGGAGTTAGCCGCGACAGATAGTCAAAGATCACGGGCCGAAATGCGTAGAAACCGGCGCTGCCCCAGTGGGTTGCGGATGTGCCCTTCGGCGGCTTCTCAATAATGCGCGTAATCCGTCCGCCGTCTTCGTATATGGCGGCGCCTTGCCAAGGGTCGTCGATCTCTTTGGCCGCCAATGCTGCGGCTGCGTTTGGGTGATTCGTCAAAATGGAGCTGATTCGCACATACTCGCTGCCTGCGCACAGACAATCGCCAAAAGTTAACAGAAACGCGTCATACTCAGAGAATCCTTTGGCCAGCAGCGCGGCGCGCCCCGTGCCATCCACGGGTTCCTGCAAAAGAAATTCTACCGGCCATCGCCAATGGGCAAAATGCTCTCTTATCAGTTCGCCTTGAAATCCGATTACAATCAGGAATTGCTTGATGCCTGCTTCGGCTAAGCGATCCATGATGTGCTCAACCATCGGCTTGCCATGCACGGGCAGCATCGGCTTAGGCACAGATTGAGTCATCGCTCCCATGCGTGTACCGCGGCCCGCCGCAAGGATGACTGCTTTCTCGATCGATTCACCCATGCAGCGCTCCCGCCGAAGGCTCAGCGAAGATCAAGTGACTGTCGCGTTCAAAACCAGGGCGTTTGGCATAGAAACCGTCCATCAATCCCTGAGCCACGCGGTGGCGGTCATGTTTTTCGCAGAATACGATGGCACAGCCTCCAAAGCCAGCCCCTGTCAGTCGCGCGCCTATTGCACCCTGATTCATAGCATCTTCCACTAACTCATCTAACTCCGCACAACTCACTCGCAAATCGTCGCGCAAGCTCCGGTGCGAGTCGCATAGTAGCTGGCCGAAGCATTGTTTGTCCTCGCCCTTCAACGCGCACACCGCACTTTTCACTCTTTGATGTTCACTCTCGACATGCCGGAGCGCTCGCGCCTCGTCGCTGGTTAATGACAGTCCGGCGCGCGTCTTTTCAAGTGCGTTCTGACTATCGCGACGCCTCAAATTGAAAGCTTCGCGTGCCGTGCCCGACTTCTCGGCAGTCGTCAGGCTATGCGCCACGATGAACTGCCAAGTGTCCGGTATCGGGACACTTGTAAGGTGAAGCGGCGCGAAATCGACCAGCAAGCCGCAGCCCGCTTCGCTAGCCAAGACCGCCGCGTGGTCCATGCCCCCTCCGCGCGTGCCAACAAATTGCTCCCCATCCGGCAGCACTTCCATCAACTCGCCAACGGTCGGTTCTATGCTATTGGCGCGCAGGAGCGCGATCGCGAAACCGGTGAGCAGCGCCGACGAGGACGATAGACCCGCGGCAGCGGGAAGGTCGGAAGTGATCTTCGCTTCAATGCCTTGCGCTATTTCCCAGCGGCCCCGGACGGCGGCCACCGCTGCCTTGATGTAGTTGGTCCAAGCGCCACCCGTCTCGGGCTTCAGTTCGCCTTTCACATCGATTTCCGCTGTTCCGTACCTTTGCGAGCGAGCGCGCACCACTGGGTCGTTAATCGCTGCGTAGTCGATACGGATGCGCCTCTGAATGGCCATGGGCAGCACTGGCAAATTGTGGTAGTCAATGTGCTCACCAATAAGGTTGACCCTCCCTGGAACCGTCACGTACATGTCTTTATGGGAACATAGAGAGAATCCTCCTGTGTCACAATCTTTAAAAATTTTTCCGCTTGCGATTGTCTTGCTGGCCAGCTGCGCTCCAAAAAAGCAGCAAGCCGGGATGAATCCGATGATGATGGAAGCGCCCAGCGTGCGCGCCGCTGCCGTGACTGAGGCGGATGTTCCCAATGATATTTCAGCCGTCGGAAACGTCGAAAGTATGGCTAGCGTGGATGTGAAGTCGCGCGTCGCAGGCCAGGTTTTGCGAGTCGCTTTCCAAGAAGGCGATAACGTGACCAAGGGCCAATTGCTCTTTGAGATCGACCCGGAACCCATCCACCGCCAGCTTGCCGAACTGCAGGCGAACGTGGCGAAAGATCTGGCTTTGGAAGAGCAAGCCAAAGCAAACGTGACCAAAGACGAAGCGCAAATCAAGCAAACGCGAGCCGCTGCCGACCGCGGCGTGGAACTGGCCAAGGAAGGCATCTTTTCGCGAGAGCAAACTGAGCAGGTTGTGGCTACAAACGACACGGCCGTAGCCTCGCTTGAGGCCGACAAAGCGGCCATTTCGAGCGCCGAGGCCTCTCTCCGCGCCGACCGTGCTCGGCTGGCACAAACGCAATTGCAACTCAATTACACGAACATCTTGGCGCCGATCAGTGGTCGAGCGGGCGCCATTAATGTAAAAGCGGGCAACCTGATCAAAGACAACGATGCGTCGATGGTAACGCTGCTGCAAATGTCTCCCATCTACGTAACCTTTGGCGTGCCCGAACGTCTGTTGCCGCAACTTCATCAAGGGTTGAAAGTGATGGCTTCCGGCAAAGACGGAGTTTTACAGTTCATCGATAATTCAGTAGACGCGACGACGGGAACGATCAAAATCAAAGCGAAGTTTGAAAATGCCGACCATGCCTTATGGCCCGGCGAATTTGTGAATGTCCAAACTAGGCTGAGCCTGGAGCGTGGCCGTCTGCTCGTGCCCAGCCGTGCGATTCAGACCGGTCCAGAAGGCAAATACGTCTGGGTTCTAAATGCCGATCAAAGTGTTGCCATGCGGCCCGTTGATGTTTTGCGGATCTACAAGGCTGACAATGCCGCCGAAGAATCGGTGATCGGTTCCGGATTAAAGCCGGGTGAAACGGTAATCTCTGAGGGGCAGATGCGCCTTATGCCCGGCGCGAAAGTGCATGTCTTAAAGGAAATCTCAGATGTTCTTCACTGATTTCTTCATTCGTCGATCCATCACCACAACGCTGGTGATGACGGCAATCCTCGTGTTCGGATTGCTGAGTTATTTTGCCCTGCCGGTCAGCAATCTGCCGGCGGTTGAATATCCTACCATCCAGGTCAGCGCGTCATTGCCAGGCGCGAACCCCGATGTGATGGCCGCATCGGTAGCCACTCCCTTAGAATCGGAGTTTTCAACCATCGCAGGCTTGAATAGCATGTCCTCGTCGAGTTCGCTCGGGACGACTTCGGTGACGCTGCAGTTTGATTTGAGCCGCAGCATCGATGCGGCGGCGCAAGACGTGCAAGCGGCCATTTCGCGCGCGCAAGGCAACCTGCCCACCAATATGCCGGCGCCTCCTTCCTATTCAAAGGTGAATCCGGCCGAGCAGCCCATCATGTACGTGTCAACCCACTCGGACACGATGACGCTTTCGCAGCTCGACCAATACGCGGAGACATTGATGGCGCGCCGTATTTCCATGGTGAGCGGTGTGGCACGGGTGCAGGTGTTCGGTGCGCAAAAATATGCCGTGCGCGTACAGGCTGATCCAGGAAAGCTGGCCGCAAAACAGATCGATCTGGAACAAGTTCGCGCGGCCTTGAGTTCGGGCAGCGTGAATTTGCCTGCTGGGTCATTGTACGGGTATTCGAAAGCGTACACCGTTTCCTCCGATAGCCAACTGACCTCCGCCGCGCAGTTTGGGCATCTGATTGTGGCCTACAAGAATGGCAGCCCGGTTTACCTAGATGAAGTAGCGCATGTTTACGACAGCGTGTCGGATGAGAAAACTCGCTTCTGGAACAACGACGTGCCCAGCATCGTGCTGGCGATCCAGAAACAGCCGGGTGCGAACACTGTGGCGGTAGCGGATGCAGTGAAAGCGTTGCTACCGGTCCTAAAACAAGGCATCCCAGCTGGCGTACAAATTGGGCGCTCGTTCGACGCTTCGCAGAACATTCGTGAATCGATTTCAGACGTAAAGATGACGCTTCTGCTGACCATCGCGCTCGTGATTGGCGTGATCTTCTTCTTTCTGCGGAATGTTTCGGCGACATTGATTCCGAGCCTGGCAGTGCCGCTGTCGCTGTTGGGGACATTTGCGGCGATGCGGCTGTTGGATTTTACCGTGGACATGCTTTCAATGATGGCCATGACCCTTTCGGTGGGCTTTGTGGTGGACGACGCCATCGTGATGCTCGAAAACATTGTGCGGCACATGGAGATGGGCAAGAGCCGCATGGAAGCCGC